>NZ_JAXHBX010000002.1:0-139536 GCF_042466255.1 Rhizobium sp. R86522 | reverse complement strand
CTCGTGTTGATCAGCGGCTCACGGATATTGGCGTACCAGTTCCCCGGCAGGCTCCCGAGAAACGCATCTGTCGCGTTCAGGGTCTCGACACGTGCTCCGAACCCCTCGGCCTGGACCAGCCGGCGGATAGCCTCCGCCTTTTCCTGCAGGGCGTCGCGGTCTTCATCAAACAGGATCACGACCGGTGTATAGTAGCCGTATGCAACCAGCTGGGACGAAGCCTGAGCGATGGCGTCTTCGGTCTCGGCGACCATGGTCATGGCATCCTGATCGGCCGATCTGCTCTGCGTCTGGAAAAGCTGATCGAAGAATGGGCGAACCTTCTGCTGCCATTTCTTCCGCGTGCGTTCGAGCTTCTGGCGTGCCTCTTCCGCATCAAGGAAGATGAAGCGCGACGACCAGCGGTAGGTAAGCGGCATCAAGTCGAGATTGTTGAGGATGCCGGGCCAGCTCTCGGCAGGCAGGCCATCTATGGCGACAACCGCGAGGAACCGGTTCTCTACCTTTGGCGTCAGGCCGTGCTCCAGCTCAGCCGTTGCCAGCCAGTCGAGATACATCGGGACTTCCGGCAGCCGGACCGGATGGCTCTCCCCCGTGATACAAAAACGAACGAACTGCAGGAGGTCGTCATAGCGCGCGACCCGCTCCCCTCCCCTCTCGCGAACTTCGCGGGTCTGCATGCGGGCGATCGACAGGGTGTTGGCCAGATACTGTTCGATTTCCCGGATCGCGTTTCGAAACACTGATAGCACTGTGTCTGCATAGGATTTCTTCCGGCTCTCCTCGTCCGAGTAGATGTATTTGGCTAACGCGGTCTTCTTCGACTCGAGCGGCCGGTAGGTGAGAATGATCGCATGCTTGCTCTCGAAATGCCCCTGCTCACGCCTGAAGTGGGCTCTCCGCTCCAAATCGATCGCGCGAGTGACAGGATCGGGAAAATGGCACTGGTCAGGCGTGGGGTAGTCGACCGTTGGCACTCGGATGGCCTCGACCTGGATCATCCACCCGGTCCCGAGACGCGACAGGATCGCATTGATCTGCCGAGAAAGCTCGTTGCGTTCGAGGTCGGTGGCGCTTTCGGAGTCCGGACCCGCGAAATACCAGCCAGCCATCAGGCTGCCGTCCTTCAGAAGCAGGACGCCGTTGTCGACCAGGCCGGCATAGGGAACCAGATCAGCGAACGAGGGACCTGTTGCGCGGAAATGTTTGAGGGCAGCCATTGGACAGCTCTAGTACTTGCGCCACGGCGCGGCCGTCGGCCGGTAGTGGGATTTGTAGGAAATGTGACGGGCATAGACCTGCCGCATCAGCGGGTCAGACTTGGCCATCATTCGAAGTAGTCCGACGATGACGATCCAGACGGCCACGCCAAAGAGCGCCGAATAGACCGTCAGCACCACGAAGATTAGGATCACGGCCGCAAGCCCGGTGATCAGCACCAGCTCACGGTCGGCACCCATCAGGAGGTTTGGTCGAGACAGTGCGCGATGAATGCGATTGCGGCGGAGGCTCACGTAGCCCCCTCCCCCGCTCTGTCCAAAATGACCTGCGTGACCTGCTCTTTCGGTAGGCCGATTGACGCACCGGTGGCGCCGAAGAGGCCGACGATCGTCGTGGCACCAAGCAAGATTCCGGCGACCAGGACGACATAGACCAGTCTGCGAGCGAAGTCGTTGAGCTCGCCACCGAAAATCAGCATACCTCCGGCGATAGCGACTGCGGCGAGTGCGATATACCCCGCAACCGGACCAGTGATGGACTCCTGGATCTGCTCAAGCGGTCCTTCCCAGGGAAGGCTTCCGCCTGAACTGGCGAAAGTCGGTGATGCAACGGCGATCGCTGCGATAGCGATAGCCGCAATGGTTGGGGCTGACTTCTCAAGCTGCATCGCGGCTGTCCTCGGCATAAGCTTCAGTTAGGTACTGCCCCCCGGCAAAGCGGGTCACATGAAGGATCTCATTGACCCGGCGTCCTTTGGCCGTTCGTTCGATCGAAATGATAAGATCGACCGCATCTCCGATGACTGCCTGCATCGGTTGATGACTGGCCTCGGCCGTCAGCTGCTCAAGGCGTTGCAGCGCTGATCGTGCGCTGTTTGCATGGATTGTTGCGACCCCGCCGGGGTGTCCCGTGTTCCAGGCCTTGAGCATAGTCAGTGCTGCGCCGTCGCGAACCTCGCCGACGATGATCCGATCTGGTCTCAAGCGCATCGTGCTTTTCAAGAGACGCGACATATCGACGGCGTCGCTGGTGTGCAGGCTGACTGCGTTGTGCGCGGCACATTGAATCTCAGCGGTGTCTTCCAAAATGACCAAGCGGTCATCGGGGGAACTTGCAACGATCTCGGCGATGATCGCGTTTGTCAGCGTGGTCTTGCCGGAACCCGTGCCGCCGGCAACCAGGATGTTGAGCTTCGAAGCAATTGCGCTTCGAATGACGTCGGCATGCTTCGCGGTCATCACCTTACTGGACACATAGTCGTCGAGCGGTATGAGGCGCGACGCACGACGGCGGATGGTGAACGACGGGCCTGAAACGACGGGAGGCAGTAGTCCTTCAAAGCGATGCCCGCCGATTGGCAGTTCGCCTGAAACGATCGGGCGATCATCATCGACCTCGGAGTTGAGAACATGAGCGACGCTGCCGATGACGGTTTCTGCCGCAGACCGTGTCATCTCTCCTGCTGCGGCGATCCCGTGACCAAGCCTTTCGATGAACAGCCGACCGTCAGGATTTAGCATGATCTCAACGACACCAGGGTCTTCGAGAGCTATGCAAACATGGTCTCCCAGCGCGTTCTCCAGTTTGCTGACGAGGCGGGGAAGTGAGCGGTTTTGTGTGCCGAGCATGATCAGGCCGCTTCCTTTTTGAGGGTTGAGAAGTTTGATGAATAGGTGCCGGGGCGAAGGCGATCGAAGCTCACCCAATCTGCTGGAAGCCTTCCGGCGATACTTCGCGTCTCATTGATTTGAATGGGTGAGCCTAGGCGCTTGAGCGGCCAGCCGGCGCGACGAAGGATACGCTCCAACCGGACGTCCGTTGCTGTGAGGATCTCGGAGTAACCATTAAGTATGCTCCACTCGACGATACCGGCGAACATCGCGAGCGTCGCAGTGTGAAGGCCCGACTGCTGTTGCCTTCCAGCGGCTTCGGTATCCACACAAAATCTAGAACTTTCGATCATGCGGGCATGAACTCGCAGATGAGCCGATTCTAGAAGCTGCGGAAATACCCTCTTCAACATCGTGCTGCTCGTGGCGGGCAGGAGCCGCGCACAGCCAATCACAGCATCGGAACGGTCAATGCATAGGATGTACGTCGGCTTTAGCTCATCGAAGCTGTCTATCTCGAGGCCGGATGTGCAACGGACGTTCCAGGCCAGTCTGCCGCAGAAGATGCGGGCGCGAAGACGGTGCATGTCGTGAATGAGGCGGTGTTCTGCTTCGGTCTCTGGATTACTGATCCCAACGATGCGCATCGGGCAAATCTCCCCTCCTCTGACGGTGCGAGGAGCTTTGCCGGGGCATCCAGCTTTGATCTACTGCCAAAAGTGTCAGCTGCTGATTCTAGCTCAGTCGGCTGCGAACCTATCGTTTCGCGTTCGGCGGGATGCCTCAGTGACTAACAAAAGTGTTAGTAAGACGCTCTGACCGCGAAGTCGCAGAATCCGCTAAGCTATTGGTCGCAAAGCGGAATGGCTGAGCCGAACGATCTGCGTGTGAGCTCCCTCCTGAGCTGTTAAGGTTTTGTTAACCCTATTTCTCTTGCAGACCAACGGGAATCGTGACTTATCCTTGAGACGGAAATAGCGCGTCTGACGCTAAAAAACCGTCTGAGGATAGAGGCAAAAGTGAACGTGATCGATCGCAACATCGGAAAACCATCAACTTCAGCCAACATTACTCAGCGCGCTGAAGCGCTTTCAGCGAGGCTCCGAGCCGTAGGAGAGCGCGCATTCCCACCAACGGCACAGAAGTCCCTGCGATCATTTACCTCCGGGGAAGTTGCAGAGATTGTTGGCGTGTCTGACGGCTATCTTCGACAGCTGTCGATTGACGGGTTGGGGCCAACACCGGATTTGGGTAACGGCGGGCGCCGATCTTACTCTCTTGAACAGATCAATGAACTCAGGCGCTATCTCGCCACTGCCCGGCCCAAGGAAGCTGTAAGATTCTTCCCGCAGCGGCGCAGCGGTGAAAAGTTGCAGGTGATCACGGTCGCAAACTTCAAGGGTGGGTCAGCCAAAACGACTACTTCTGTCTACCTCGCACAGGGGCTCGCTCTTCAGGGTTACCGGGTTCTCGCGATCGACTTGGATCCGCAGGCATCCCTCTCAGCGATGTTTGGTTATCAGCCAGAGTTTGACGTCGCCGAGAACACCACCTTGTACGGTGCCATCCGGTACGATGAAGAACGAGTACTCATGAAGGACGTGGTCCGTCCGACCTATTTCACAGGGATTAGCATTGTGCCCGGCAACCTGGAACTGATGGAGTTCGAGCATCAGACTCCAAGATTCATGCTGCAGAATAGGGGGAAAGCGGAGGATCTCTTCTTCCGTCGCGTGGCAGGGGCTATCGCTCAGGTGGAGGACGACTTTGACGTTGTCGTCGTCGATTGCCCACCGCAATTGGGTTTCCTTACCATGGGCGCCTTGAATGCCGCCACTGGCATGATCGTCACCGTGCATCCCCAGATGGTTGATGTCGCCTCCATGAGTCAGTTCTTGTTGATGACCTCCGACCTGGTCTCCGTGATCGAGGAAGCCGGTGGTCGCCTAGATTACGACTTCCTTCGCTTCCTGGTCACGCGGCATGATCCTCGCGACGTTCCAGAGCAAGAAATTGTTGGTTTGATGCGAGACGTATTTGGTGCCGACGTGATGTCTGCGACCGCATGGAAGTCGACTGCCATTGCCAATGCTGGGCTTACAAAACAGTCGCTCTACGAGCTGACTAGAGGTGCGGTCGGGCGGTCCACTTATGATCGAGCCATGGAGTCAATCAACGCAGTAAACGAAGAAGTCGTTGGGCTCCTGAACCAGGTATGGCAGCGGTAAATCTAGTTCGACTCATTATTTTTCAACGACTTAAGCTGTTGTCAGCTGACTACAGAAGACGGCGTCTGGATTGATGGCCCCGAGAGGATAAGATGAGTAAACGCACACAATCGATCCGATCTCTTTTCGCAGCGGAATCTGGCTCCGCTTCCGCAGAGGGTCTCAGGCCTCCTGTTGAGCGGGTCGCATCCGGAGCAGTTCGCTCATTGAAGGATACATTCTCCGAGGTCGAAAGGGACTACGAAGAGCTGAAGCGTCAGGTTTCAAGCGGCGCGGTTCCTGTCGAGCTTGATACCGAATTGCTCGACCCCTCCCCTTTTGCTGACAGATTCGCTGACCAGGATCTGGCGGCCGTCGAGGCGCTGAAAACGTCTTTTCAGGAGCATGGTCAGGAAATCCCGATCCTTGTCCGAGTTCATCCAACCTCTCCCGGTCGTTATCAAATTGCCTATGGCCATCGGCGAGCAAAAGCGGCCTCGGATCTTGGTCTCAAAGTTAAAGCCTACGTCCGGGAGCTGGACGATGATCGGCTCATTGTTGCACAAGGCGTCGAGAATTCAGCCCGTGAAGATCTGACATTCATTGAACGTGCAACGTTTGCTTTAAGGCTTGAAGACGGAGGTTTCCAACGGACTCTAATTCAGACAGCACTCTCTGTTGACCGCCAGGAAGCCTCGAAGCTTGTAACGGTGGCCCGGGCCGTTCCGCAGTGGATAGTCACGGCGATCGGTCGAGCTCCAAAGATTGGTCGTCCAAGATGGCAGGAGCTGGCCGAACAGTTGAAGGAAACAGGTGCGGAAACAAAAATCCGAAAAGCCATCGAGCACGCCACTTTTCGGCATAAGGACAGCGATGAGCGATTTGCGGTCGTCCTTCGTGCCGCGAAGGCGAAGAATGAGACCAGCTCGGCGCCGACAAATCGCACATTGGTCGCGAAACTCTCCGATGGCACTGAGATCGCAAGACTGGCCGTTTCTGGCAAATCTTGCAAAATTCAGATTGATCGAGCTCGTGATGAAACCTTCGCATCATTCGTGATGCAGCAGATTCCGGAACTGTACGTAAGTTTCAAAGACCAAACTCAATCTTCGAGCAAAGAGACTGAAGGGAAATAGCAAAAGAAAAAGGCCCCCAAACGTCGCCGTCATGGAAGCCTCTCTCATTGGTCTAAGCAGCCTGAGAATCGCATTTTCATGAATCGCAGTCAAGAGTCATTGGCGCCGTTTTGGTGATCCGTCTTCTTTTGCCTAAATTGAGGCGAAAAAGATGCAAAGTGGAAATGTAACGACGCCTTTTGGGCGGCGGCCGGCGGTACTTGCTCTCGTAAAGAGGCAGCTCCAGACGTCCGAGACGGAACCAAATCGCCCGGTCGAAAAATGGAAGGTGTTTCGCGATGCCTGTGAGGCCCGTGAACGCCTTGGCCTGCAGGACAGGGCGCTGACTGTGTTGGACGCATTGCTGACGTTTTATCCGGAAAACGAGCTTAACTGCGATAACGGATTGGTGGTCTTCCCTTCGAACGCCCAGCTTTCTGTCAGAGCACACGGCATCACTGGAACGACCTTGCGGCGCCATTTGGCTGCCCTGGTCGAAGCCGGGCTCATCCAGCGCAAGGATAGTCCGAACGGCAAGCGCTACGCTCACCGGGACAAGGGTGGCGATATCGAGCAAGCCTTTGGGTTCGATCTTTCTCCGCTTTTGGCTCGTGCTGCGGAACTTGCAATCCTGGCACAGGAAGTCGCTGCCGAACGCCTGCAGTTCAGGCGAGCCAAAGAGGCACTGACTATCTGCCGGCGTGACGTGCGCAAGCTAATTTCCGCCGCTATGGAGGAGGGGGCTGACGGCAACTGGGAAGCTATCGAAGACATGTATGTCGGCATTGTCAGCCGACTTCCCCGCAATCCTGACCGTCACCAGGTGGAGGCAATTCTAGACGAGATGCAGCTTCTGCGCGCCGAAATCCTCAACCTTCTGGAAAATCAGCTGAATTCTCAAAATATGGATGGCAATGCTATCCAAAACGGATGCCACATACAGAATTCAAAACCCGAATCCATCTATGAACTTGAACCTAGCTCTGGAAAAGAGCAGGGCGGGGCCGTCGAGCTGGAAGTAGCACCCAAAGCGGTTGCTCAGCCGTTGGCAAAGCCGGAACAGATGAAGGCGTTCCCGCTGTCGATGGTCCTGAAAGCCTGCCCGCAGATTTTGGACTACGGGCCTGGCGGGACGATCTCCCATTGGCGCGAGCTGATGGCGGCCGCGGTGGTGGTTCGATCAATGCTTGGCGTCAGCCCGTCGGCGTACCAGGAAGCTTGCGAGGTGATGGGGCCGGAGAACGCGGCAGTCGCTGTGGCAGCGATTCTGGAGAGGGCAGGGCATATCAACTCGGCAGGTGGATATCTCCGCGATCTCACGCGCCGAGCGAGGGTAGGGGAGTTCGGGCTAGGACCAATGCTGATGTCGCTGATGCGTGCAAATGCGAACAGCGATCGGAAAACGGGGTGAGGTGTCGTGCCGACGCACCAGGTTGTGGTGCTCGATCGGATAAACATCGGCGTGAGCCCTCGCGCATAGGTCTGAATTGTAGCCGGTGCATAGAAGGCTTTGAACCGCACCGGGTTTGCCGGAGGCTCCAACTTCTGAGAGAGTGGAGCCACTATGAGCAAGACAACGAACAAGTTTTCACCTGAAGTCCGTCAACGTGCCATCCGCATGGTCTTGGATCATGAAGCAGAACATCCGTCACGGTGGGCTGCCGTTTCATCAATCGCGGCCAAGATCGGCTGCTCGCCAGCGACGCTGCATGAATGGGTCAAGAAGACCGAGGTTAACAGCGGCAAGCGAGCAGGTCTGCCGAGCGATGTGGCCGAGAAGATGAAGGCTCTTGAGCGGGAGAACCGCGAGCTTCGTCAGGCCAACGAGATTTTGCGCAAGGCGTCTGCTTATTTCGCGATGGCGGAGCTCGACCGCCCCTTCAAACGATGATCTCGTTCATTGACGAACACCGTAGCGTGTTCGGGGTCGAGCCGATCTGCAGGCTTTTGCCGATTGCCCCATCAACTTACTACGAGAACGTCGCCAAGCGCTTGGATGTCGGTCGCCTGTCGGTTCGCGCCCGCAGCGATATCGGCCTGAAGATCGAGATACGCCGGGTGTTCAATGAGAACTTCCAGGTCTACGGCGTGCGTAAAGTCTGGCGGCAGTTACAACGAGAAGGCTACGACATCGCCCGTTGCACTGTCGCCCGGCTTATGAGGTCGATGAGCCTGCAAGGTGTCATTCGGGGAAAGCCGATCCGCACGACGTTCTCGGACAAGACGGCTCCGAGCCCGCTTGACCGGGTGAACCGCCAGTTCAAAGCCCCTGCGCCGAACAGGCTGTGGGTTTCGGATTTCACCTATGTCGCGACCTGGCAGGGCTTCGTCTACGTGGCCTTTGTCATCGACGTCTTCGCTCGTCGCATCGTCGGCTGGCGGGCGAGCCGGACGGCACAGGCGAGCTTTGTCCTCGATGCCCTTGAGCAGGCACTTCATGATCGGCGGCCCGTTCATGGCGGCGGGCTCGTGCATCATTCGGACAGGGGCGTTCAATACGTTTCCATCCGGTACTCCGAGCGGCTGGCAGAAGCTGGCATAGAGCCTTCTGTCGGAAGTGTCGGCGACAGTTATGACAATGCCCTCGCCGAAACGATCAACGGTCTCTACAAGGCCGAGGTCATTCATCGGCGCGGACCATGGAGGAACTTCGAAGCGGTGGAATTCGCCACTCTGGAATGGGTCGACTGGTTCAACCACCGACGACTTCTGCAGCCCATCGGAAACATACCGCCTGCCGAAGCCGAAGAACGCTACTACGCCATGCTGGACGAAACAGCCATGGCCGCATAACTCAAACCAAATGGCCTCCGGCAAACCCGGCGCGGTTCAACGTTTTTTGAGACCCAACTCCGACATATACTGCATTTGAATGGCGAGTTTGCAGAAGTCGCTCTGCAACTGGCAGGTTCTGATGTCTCTGATGTTTTGGTGAGTGCGAAGCGGCACGGATCAGGGATGATATTTGTCTTCTATCCTGCTTCCGCAAGGCGCAATCGCGAGCGTGAGCTCGCGGCAGCGAGGGCATTGACTGAAACCAAGAACAAGCTGCTGTCGCAAATCGAGACCATGGCCTCTATCGGTGGGTGGACGATCGAGCTGCCCTCGATGCAAACGACGTGGTCGAATGCCGTGTTCGAGATCTACAATCTTCCGCCGGGGGAGCCGCTGGATCTGGATCGCGCGTTGGATGCCTATCCTGGGCAGGCGCGCAATGAAATACTCTCGCGCATCGAGCGAACTCTGTCCACCGGCGAGCCTTTCGACTACAATTGCGAATTTATCGCGGTAGGCGGGAAGAAGCTATGGGTTCGAACTCTGGCTGAGATCGAGTACTTCGCTGGCAAACCAGCGCGTCTGATCGGAGTTATTCAGGATGTGACGGCGCAACGAGCGTTACAGTCGGAACTGGCGGCAACCCAAGCCCTGCTCCAGACTGCCATGAACGAAATGGCCGACGGTCTTGCGATGTTCGATCAGGATGGCCGGCTCACCGTCTGGAATAAGCGCTACACATCGCTCTTTCCGTATGTTGACGCACAGAGCTGCCGCGGTCGAACACTGGCCGAGATCCTGAGCGCCGGTGTCCTGAAAGGGGAGATCGCGATCTCTCCGGACATAACACCGGCGGATTGGGTCGAAGATGAGGTCCAACGCAGTGCCTCGGCCAAGGCATCAGAGTTGTTGCTGAGCAGTGGGCGGTGGGTGTCCAAAAAGACCACCGCACTCCCGGATGGGGGCTGGGTTACCCTCTATGCCGACATCACAGAGAAGAAGGCTGCGATTGAGCAGCTGGAAGGGCTCGCGAATAAGGACGGCCTGACGGGTATTGCCAATAGACGGTGCTTCAATGAGCGACTAGACGCCGCCGTCGAAATTGCCAAGCGTTCGCGCGATCCACTCTCGCTTCTGATGGTCGATGTCGATCATTTCAAAGCTTACAACGATACCTATGGGCATCCAGCAGGTGATGAGGTTCTGCGAGCTTTGGCTAAAGCACTTCAGACGTCTTGTCGGGGTGGTTCCGACCTGGTTGCGCGCTACGGCGGGGAAGAGTTTGCTGTTATCATGCCAGGAGCCTCGGAAGCGGTGGCGCGCAAGGCCGCAGGCCGGATCGCAGAATCAATTCGTGAGCTTGATATCCCCCACGCGTTTTCTGACAGGGGACGAATAACGGTCTCGATCGGGATATCAACAATAGAACGAGGGTCGATCGGTGACCCCTCAGGCTTGCTGGAAATCGGAGATCAGGCGCTTTACGCCGCCAAGTGCGCAGGACGTGATACCGTGAGAACTGCTGCCTATGGGCAGCTTGATGACGCTGGCCGACTCGGCTCCAGCTTCTCAAATGATGATTTGGTGACTAGCATGCATGAGCACTGTTAGTCGAGAATTCGAACTCGCACGACCGCTGCGTCTCTGAGCATTGTTGTAGTAGCTCGACGCCTGCTGGACAGATCGGTGACGGGATTGCTCCATAGCCTCAGGTAACGGTATCCCGCGGTTGGCAGCCTCAGTGAGGTAGCCTGAGCGGAGGCCATGGGCTGAAAACTCCCCAGGATCTAACCCGGCCAATGCGGCGCGCTGCTTGACGATGTCATTGATCGCCTTCGGGTCCAGCGGCCGGCGTGATACATTGCCCCACCGATCAATCGCCCTGAAAACACTGCCCTTGTCTATTTTTGCAGCCACCAACCACGCGTCCAACGCCTCTACCGGTCTACCGCTGAGGTAAACAACTTCATCATTGTCAGCACTGCTGGTCTTCGTGCGGCCTAGATGAATGGAAAGAGAGGGCAGAGAAGGGTCGCCGTCCATCGGAATCGGCTCTTCCTGCTGCAGCTGCTCAATCCTGAGGCCCGCGATTTCGCTGCGGCGCCTCCCGCCCGAGGCAAAGGCGACCATCAGGGCAGCACGGTCTCTGACATCGCGCAGGCTTCCCGTCTTGCAGGTGGCGATCAGCTTGGACAGAATGTCCCCCGTGACGGCCTTGGCGCTCTTGCGTTTCCTTGGCCGCGGTGTCGCACGCACTGCCAGTCGGATTGCGGACTTAAGGGCAGGGGAGCTGAAAAAGCCATCGAGCCCGCGCCATTTCGTCAGCGTCGACCAGGTGGCAAGGCGCCGGCGCACGGTGTCAGGAGCATGCGGTCCCGGCGATCGTAGCAATCCTTGGATGCGGAGCTTTTCCTCGACGTCAGCTGGCATGCCGTGATCCGGATCCGTTATGCGCTTTTCCGCATCCCAGAGATGGTGGGCGACAAACTTGAGAAGCAGCGCTTCGGGTGCGGGCCAGGGGAGCGATCGGCCGGTCGCAGCGAGCGACCAGGCCTGCAGATAAGCAAGATCGGAGGTCAGGGCCCGCAGCGTATTGGCGCCCATGCCCTCGTTGACCAGATGACGAAGCGTCTCGACATCCTGATCCGTCAGCAGCTCGGCTAGCTCGTCACGCCGCTCGATCGGCAGGACCGCGGCGATCGTGTCGAGCTCGTCCAAGCGCCGATCCACTGCAGTCTGGATTGACCGTTTAGTCTCCATAGGCAAGAGGCCCAAGCAGCCTTACGCTCTCCTTGCGAGCGGCCGCCGCCAACTTGCGATCGAGTGTAGCAAGCTCGAGCTGTTCAAGGACAGCCAAGGTGAGATATGCGGCGTCATAAGCGCTGAGCTGATATTCCCGTGACAGACGGACAACCTCGGAGTCGTCACCGGGACCGGATAACTGCAACGGTAGGGCCCGTAGCCTTGCCAGGCCTGAATATATCAAATCGCTGGAGATGCGGCCGCGACGTTCGGCGCTCAGGAGAATGCTGCGGATTTCATGGATGAGGAGATCTGGTGCGAATGCATCGTCGTCTGCCATTCGCGCCAGTGTTTCATCGGCAAGCGCGTTCTCTTCGTCTGGAAGAAGCCAGGCTCCGACAACAGAAGCATCAACCACGAAAGGCATCAGCGACGCCCGTCCTGTTTCCAGGCCTGGATTTCATCCTGTGTGACGGGGCTGCTCTTGGCGCGGAATGAGCGCATGGCTTCAATTGCTGATAGACGCTGGCGTCGCTCGTTCATTGCCACCAGTCGTGCTATAGGATCGTTGCCGCGGGCAATGATGAAGTCCTCGCCAGCTTCAACGCGCACCAGCAGTTCAGACAGATGGGTCTTGGCTTCGGCAACCTTCACGATTTGCGTCACGGCGCGGCTCCTCTTCGCATGGCGTGCGGCGATTTAGGATCAAATTATAGCAGAAGGCGGGGGTGGTCAATGTATTGACCATCTAACCTCCGATAAGGGTTACTTATCGGAGGTCACAGACCCCAGCCTCGTTTGTGCGAGGTACAGAACCGTATTACCCATATAGCTTTCGCTTAACGAATCATTTACCATAAATTCAATGTCTTACGATCTCACCAAATTGCCCATCCCAGGCCTGTTACGGCCGATCTCCGAGGCCGCTGTCGCGCTTGCCCGTCTTGACGAGCGCATCGCCCGTTCCCCTGTTGGTGAGGGCTTTCTGGAGCGCTCGCATTTCCTCGAGGCGCATGCCTCGCTCTGGGTCGATGGTGAACTCGTTCATCTCGAGGATCTCGTCCTGCATGATGCACTCCGCGACATCCGCGCACCCACCCACGAACTCACCATCGCCCGCGACATCCTGAAAACGCGCCGCCGCATCGTCGCCCATCCACCCGCCTGGGCGCTCTCGGGTCCCGGCCTCGCCTCCATCCGCGGGCGGGCGTGGCCCGCGGCATCATCGGGAGGAGACGGGGAAGGGGTGCCTGATGGCAATGTTGAGGTGGGCGGCACTGGGGCTGGGGTAGGGGAGGCCGAACATCCTGATGCCGACGGTCTTAGTGATGCGTTTGCCGCGATCGATGCGGTGCTTGCCCGATCCGAGGCCGCGATCGAAGATGCGAAAACACCGGGTCACACCAAAAACGTTCGGCACAAGGATCCCTTTGTCTACGACCTCGACTGGGATGAGGACGAGCGGCTGGAGCAGTGGCAGGCTGTGCTGGCGCGGACCCAGGATCTGCCGCCGGTCCTGCAGGCCATCGTGGCGCTGGATGCCTGGAACGAAATCGCCGTCCTACAGCATGCGCCCTGGCTCGGTCGGCTGCTGGCCGCCTCGGTCCTGCGCCAGGGCGGCGTTACCACCGGCGGACATCTCCCGGCGATCAATCTGGGGCTCAAGGCCATTCCTGTCGATCGGCGCCGGCATCGTGATCGGGAGACACGGTTGCTGGCAATAACCAAGGCGCTGATCAATGCCGCCGAGACCGGGCTGAAGGAGCATGACCGGCTGGTGCTGGCGCGGCAGATGATGATGCGCAAACTGGAGGGGCGGCGGACGTCGTCCAGGCTGCCGGAGCTTGTCGAGCTCGTCATGGCGCGGCCGCTGATCTCCGCCGGAATGGTGGCGAAGACGCTTGAGGTCACGCCGCAAGGAGCGCGGCGGATCGTGCAGGAGTTGGGCTTGAGGGAGATGACGGGGAGGGGGAGGTTTCGGGCCTGGGGGATCCTGTAGTTTTGGTTTCCATGCGCAACGCCGGTTGGGCGCATTTCTCCCTGGAAACCAACGCTTTGACAGCGGCGCGCAAGTTTAGGGCTACAACAGTCCACAAATGA
Organism: Rhizobium sp. R86522; assembly: GCF_042466255.1. Lineage (NCBI taxonomy): Bacteria > Pseudomonadati > Pseudomonadota > Alphaproteobacteria > Hyphomicrobiales > Rhizobiaceae > Rhizobium > Rhizobium sp. R86522. The sequence continues at coordinate 125,766 of NZ_JAXHBX010000002.1, read as the reverse complement.
CGACTTCAGGGGTCAGTTCGGGAGGCGGCTCAAATTCGAGATCCAAGCTTTCAGGATGAATAAGTCATTTGCAAACGGGGATGATTTTTGACCATTCTTGCGGTCCATTAACGCTTACTAAACTACTGCGCATTATGGTTAACGAAAGCAAAACTGGTATCTCCGTCGATGAAAAGACCCGTGGTCATTGCGTCCCTCTCTGTCATCGCCACCGTGTTGCTGGGTTGTTCACAAACTCAGAAGTTTGCTCCACCGGATGTCAAAATTCCCGATACTTTCTCAACGGGCTCAATTGCGGCGACAAATGAAGATCCCCGTCTGCATGCTTGGTGGCGCGGTTTTGATGATCCTGTCATCGAAAGTCTGATGCACCAGGGCATGAAGGAAAATGTGTCGATTGAGCAGGCCCGACAGAGGCTTGACGTTGCGCGGCTTCGAGAAGTGCTGGCGTCGTCGAGTTATCTGCCTCAAATGGAAGCGAGGGCGTCCGCCAGCCGTTCTTCCGAGACCAGAAACGAACAAACCAGCATTTCAACTTCTACCGGCGGAGGCGCCACATTTTCTTGGACGCTCGACATGTTTGGCGGCGGCCGCGCAGCACGGCTCGAAGCTCGGGAGAACAGCGCTGCGGCCATGGCGGATGTTGAACTCGTGCGTCTTGCGTTTCTCACGGACTTGACGGCGACCTATGTCGATCTTCGTTACAACGAGGAGGCACTTTTGATCGCGAGGCGAAATCTCGCCTCCTTCCAGAAAACCCTGAACCTTACCGAGGAGATGCGGGAAACAGGTGTCGCGAGCAATCTTGACGTCGCCCAGGCACAGGCACTCGTAGACGATGCGCGCGCGAACATTCCGCCGCTCGAGCGTGATCGCCAACAGGCGGTCAATCATCTCGCCACATTGCTGGCAACGGCGAACACCGAGATTGAAAAGCTTGTGGCTGTCAAAAGCGGACTGCCTAAACTTGCCCTCGAGGCCAAGACCGGATTCCCCGCTGATCTTCTTCGGTACCGTCCGGATATCCGGCGCGAAGAAAGGCTTCTGGCAGCAGCGGCGGCGCGGATTGATATCGCCCGATCTCGGCTTTACCCGGCGCTCAGTCTATCTGGTTCAATCGACTTTGCTCGGCTAATCGCGTCGGGCGTCTCCGGCAATGCGCTATCATGGGCTTTCGGCCCTTCTGTTCTTGCTCCCATCTTCGACGGCGGCCGTCTGCGCGCTGAAGTCGACATTCAGACGGCAGAAACGAGGGGCCAGTATCTACGCTGGAAGGATACCGTCTTCCGGGCAGTCGAGGAGGTCGAGAACGCCAACAAGCGTCTTCGTCGCTATCTACCCGGCAATACCGATCTGATGTCGGTGTCACAACGCGACCTGACCACGCTTGCAAGGCATCTCAACAATCAGCCGCGCAAATGCCTTGGATACAAGACGCCGGCCGAGGTCTTCATTGCCAATTTGCACGGAAGCGCGTGATCCCCTACCCTTCGGGCAGGCATGATGCACTTGGGTTAGCTCCTTCAGGTTGGATGTCCGAGGCCGGACTGTGGCTGTCACGCAAGCAGCGCCGGACGTTTCATCAGCCGCGGTTGCGACGCGAGGCATATGGTGAACTGGTGCAGATCGACGGTTCGGATCACCGCTGGTTCGAAGACCGCGGGCCGCCGTGCTCGCTTCTGGTGTTTGTCGATGATGCGACGGGCAGACTGATGCAGTTGCGTTTTGTGCGTTCCGAAAGTGCCTTCACCTATTTCGAGGCCCTGGAGCTTTATCTCCAGAATCACGGGATGCCGGTTGCTTTCTACTCGGACAAGCATTCGGTGTTTAGGGTGGCGAAGAAAGATGCGAAGGGTGGCCAGGGCATGACCCAGTTCGGGCGTGCGCTTTGTGAGTTAAACATCGAGATTCTCTGTGCAAATTCGAGCCAGGCCAAAGGCCGCGTCGAGCGGATGAACCGGACGCTGCAGGACCGTCTGGTCAAGGAACTCAGGCTGTGTGGCATCGACAGCATGGAGGCCGGCAATGCGTTTCTGCCTGGTTTCATGGAGGACTACAATGCGCGGTTTGCGATCGTCCCTGCCCGGCCCGATGACCTGCATCGGCCACTGAATTTGGCGTCGGATCGGCTGACGGAGATCCTGTGCAAGCGCGAGCAGCGTTATGTCGGATCGCAGCTGACGTTTTCGTTCGAGCGCAAGCGGATCATGCTGGAGGAGAGCGAGGTGACGCGCGGTCTGGCTGGCCGCGATGTCGAGACATATGCCTATGCGGATGGTCGTCTCGATGTGCGCTGGAAGGGATATTCCCTACCCTACACGGTGTTTGACAAGGAGCAGCGGGTAACACATGCGGCGATCACGGAGAACAAGCGACTGAGCGAGGTGCTGACCTATATCAAGGAGCGTCAGGATCAGCAGGCAAAGCCAGTTGTAAAGACCAACAGCGAGAAGAACGGTTACATCAAGCGGGCGCACGGCCCTGGCCGGCGAGCGAACTTTCTCGACAATCTAAAGATCAGTAAGCCTCGCAAGAAAGTGCTGCCGGCGCCGCAGGTGCAGAGTAAATAGAAAAATGGGACCCTCAAAGCTAAAGCCGAAGCGGAGTTCCCCACCCGCCCCGATCTGATCTTGCAAGCGGGTCTGCCGCTCAGATCGGGGCTTATCGTGGTGCTGTGTGGTGGCTGCTGCGGACATTTCTACTTTGCAGCACAGCGGACATTCCAACTCCTCCGCCACATTGTTAAGATATTGAAATAAGTTATATAATTGCGCCTCTCTATCATTCGGATTTTGTGGTAACATGCCTCTATCGCCATCGGTCTCGAGAGTTTGGCGATCCGCTTCCTCACACGATGGCTCGCACGTCGCCGGGCAATAAGACCGCGATGGCAGGCTGACGCCAGGCTTCTCGCAATTTCGGATCCAGCCGCGTCCTACTACGAAGCACAGCGCCGTTCGTTTCATAGTCGGTCCGCTGGTGATCTCGACCAGTTCTGGCACTGGGCGAAGGTCGCCAACGAAGTCGCCCGTATAGAGCCACGCGCTGAGATGGATTTCGCTGTTCTCAAAGCCTTGTCCGATCAGGAGAATGTTGGCCATCGCTGACTGCTGGGTTGGTCACAGAGGTGCTCGGCAACAAATGCTGAGCTGGCTTCCGTGACCGATCTGTGCCGAATACCTCAATTCCCGCCGAAGCAAACCAATCCCGCTCTTTATGGATGGCGTCCTGGACCATGTCCGGATCTCCGTCGATCAACCCACTATCGGGGTCGGCTAGCAAGCTGCCGCCGCTCCGCCTTCGTCTTCGCGGTGATCGCGACCGTCCCCGGTCCTTTGAGGAGCCATCGAGCGGGATCGGCCCGCTCCGGACGGAGGTTTCTCACATGGCACAGGATCTTGCACTCGCTCAAAGCCACGCATTTTCGCTTTCCCGCATCCTCATGGTTCCAGTGACACTGTTCAAATCCGGCGGCGAATTCGGCGTCCTTCCGTCCGACGAACTCGATGACGAAGACGATCTTGAGATCGTGCATGAATATTTCCCGCGCGGGTCTCATTGAGACCCGCTTGTTCCTGCCGCTGGCGATCTGTCGGCCGCAAGGGAAGCTTTGCCGCAGCACGTCGTTGCAACTTTTGTCATTTGCGTGCTGCGCCCTTGCCCCCTTCGCTCTTCGCGGCGGGTGGAAGGTGACCCGCAAGTTGCGGGAAGAAGAAGGGACGGCCGCTAGGCGGCTGAAAAAATATGAAACGAGAAGAGTTGGAGGCGCTGCGCGCCAAGGTCAGTTGCGAGGCCGTACTGGAGCAGGCCGGTTACGAAATCGATCTGAAGGAAAGCACCCGCCGCGCCGTAAAATACCGGCGCGGCGGCAACATCGTCATTGTCACGCATGACGGGCGCGGCTGGTTCGATCCCCTCAGTGACGAAAAGGGCGATGTCTTCGGCCTTGCCATGTTCCTGGAGGGAATTCCATTCCCGTCCGCAGCGGGGGCGGTTGCGTCAATTGTCGGGTATCAACTTTCCCGGCCGGAATGGAGGTCCTCGCGGTCTTCCGTGCCTCTGGAAGATATTGCCGACCGCTGGCGCGGCCGGCGCACGCCTTCGCCCGGATCCGATGCCTGGCGCTATCTGTGCTGGGCGCGCTGGATCCCGACGGCCATCGTCCGGAAGGCCATTCGAGAGGGTGTCCTGCGGGAAGGACCCTTCGGCAGTCTGTGGGCGGCCCATATCGATGGCCTCGGCCGGGTGGTGGGTTGGGAAGAGCGCGGTCCCGACTGGCGTGGCTTTGCCACAGGGGGCTCGAAGGTTCTTTTCCGCTTTGGACCAGGCGATGCGTCCCGACTCTGTGTCACAGAAGCTGCGATCGACGCGATGAGTCTCGCGGCGCTCGAAGGTCCGCGGGAGCAAACTCTTTATCTCAGCACTGGCGGTGGGTGGTCTCCGGCGACAGATGCGGCGCTTGCAGAACTTGCTGCGCGGCCGGGACTAACACTGGTCGCGGCGACGGATGCCAATTCCCAAGGGGAGGTCTACGGAGAACGATTGCGGGCGCTCGCTGAAGCGTCCGGCTGCGACTGGCAGCGGCTATGTCCGCCGGCGGAGGATTGGAACGAGGTTCTGAAAGCCAGGGAGAAGGAGAAACGAAAAAGGAACATCGAGAAAAAGGTGGGGCCTGCCGCATGCGCGCCGGCCGCATCAAGGGAGGCTCCGCCCGGCATGCGCCGGCCCTTGACCCGGCCGGACACGGACGCAGCAACGCGGGAGGGGTCATGAAGGACTGAAGAGATTGGCGAGGTCGAAACGACTTGTGCTGCCTTCGGTCCAAAACCCCGAAAGGATCAAGCTGATGACCTCGATAGCCCTTCCCCGCAAAATTTTCCAAGGCGTGGCCAAGCGCACCGACTTATTCCGGATGTTCGACAGGTACGCGAGGCGTCCCGACCGCTTTGGTGGTGACCAGTCTGCGGTCTATGCGGGCGAATGGTTCGAGATCGACGAGACCTCCTATTCCTACATGCTCGACATTCTGCCGCCGCTCTGGATGCGCGGGCCGATCTTTGCGATGCGGGAGTTCATTACCGGTTCGGTGACATCGGTGTTTTATGCGATCCGGATTGATGAAGCGGTCCGCTACTTTCATACCTATTGCGATCTCGCGGACCCGAACTCTGTGGAGGCAATGCGGGTCGCGATCGTCGACCGCGAAACCCGACCGGTCCGGGCCATGAGCCGCGAAGAACGGCTGGAGCACATCTGGAGCACGACCACCGACGACTATCGTGGCTATGCCGGTGAGGGTTGGCCGACGGCGATGCAGGGCCGTCGGACGGTGATGCTCTATGGCAGCAGTGAAGGTACGTTCCTGAAACTGCTCGATACCCTGTCCGACGACGAGATCGCGGCCAAGCTGCCGGTCCATCTGCGTCACCTCCCCGCATCGCTGGCCGCCTGAGCCGGATCATCATTCGCAAATTTCGCGCCGAAAGCGGCCTTCTCGATGGCCGAGCGATGGCGCACGCTCTCAACCCAAAGGAGCTTTTCTCATGAGCAACGATCCCTTTTCGCTCGACATGTTCGGCTCGAGCGCGCTTTCGTCCGGCCTCGGACTTGGCGTGACAGCGTTCGGCAGGTTTTCGCCTGATGCCGCCAATGACGACGATCCGGATCCCGTGCCGCCGGCGCCAGCACCTGCCCTTCCCGTCGCGGCCACGCCTGTCCAGCGTGCGAGGCTTCGGGCAAACTTCTATCTCGACGGCGACCGGGGGCTCGCCTTCTCCTGGAGGGATCGCGCCCGCGCCAATGTCGCAGCGATCCTCGTCGCCGACGGCATTACCAAGCAGGACCGGCCCGCGACGGCAAAGGAACAGGCGCAGTTGATCCGCTTCACCGGCTTTGGTGCCAGCGAACTGGCCAATAGTATGTTCCGTCGGCCGGGCGAGGTCGATTTCCGAAAGGGTTGGGACGATATTGGTTCTTCGCTCGAGACCGCGGTTTGCGAAAGCGATTACGCGTCGCTTGCCCGCTGCACCCAATATGCGCATTTCACGCCGGAGTTCATCATCCGGGCGATCTGGGCCGGGATCGAAAAACTCGGCTGGCGCGGTGGTCGGCTGCTAGAGCCGGGAATCGGCACGGGGTTGTTCCCTGCCCTGATGCCGAAGCCGTATCGCGACGTCGCCTATGTGACCGGGATCGAGCTCGATCCGGTCACCGCCCGCATCGCCCGCCTGCTTCAGCCGAAGGCGCGGATCATCAACGGCGACTTCGCCCGTACCGATCTGGCTCCAATCTACGATCTCGCCATCGGCAATCCGCCCTTCTCCGATCGCACCGTCCGCTCGGACCGCGCTTACCGATCGCTCGGCCTTCGTTTGCACGACTATTTCATCGCCCGATCGATTGACCTGCTGAAGCCCGGTGCGCTCGCCGCCTTCGTCACATCGCATGGCACCATGGATAAGGCCGATACCACGGCGCGGGAGCATATCGCCAAATCCGCCGACCTGATCGCCGCCATCCGTCTGCCCGAGGGCAGCTTTCGCTGTGACGCCGGCACGGATGTCGTCGTCGACATCCTCTTCTTCCGCAAGCGGAAGCCCGGAGAGCCGGAGGGAAATCAGCTGTGGCTCGATGTCGATGAGATCAGGGCGGCCACCGACGACGACGGTGCCATCAGGGTCAATCGCTGGTTTGGTCGGCATCCGGACTTTGTGCTCGGCACCCACGCGCTGACCTCCGGCCCGTTCGGCGAGACCTACACATGCCGCCCACGCGATGGAGAGGATCTCGAAACCGCCCTTGCCACTGCCATCGATCTCCTGCCGTCCGATCTCTATGACGGCGAGCCGACACCGATCGATATCGAACTGGAGGACGAACTCGCCGAGATCGTCGATTTGCAGCCGAAGGGCAGCGCTATCCGTGAAGGCAGCTTCTTCTTTGACCGGTCGAAGGGTTTGATGCAGATGCTCGATGGATCGGCCGTGCCGGTCACGGTCCGGAGAGGTCGCTCGGGCGATGGGATCCCGGCAAAACACGTTCGGATCATCTCAAAGCTGATCCCTATCCGCGACGCGGTTCGCGAGGTGCTGAAGGCGCAGGAGACCGATCGGCCATGGCGCGATCTCCAGGTGCGATTGCGCATTGCCTGGTCTAGTTTTGTGCGCGATTTCGGGCCGATCAACCACACAACAGTCTCTATCCAGGAAGATGCCGAGACGGGTGAGGTCAAGGAGACCCACCGCCAGCCGAACTTGGCTCCCTTCCGCGATGATCCGGATTGCTGGCTGGTCGCCTCGATCGAAGATTATGATCTGGAGACCGACACGGCGAAGCCCGGTCTGATCTTTTCCGAACGCGTGATCGCGCCGCCGGCTGCCCCGACGATGACATCTCCCGCGGATGCACTCGCCGTCGTGCTGAATGAACGCGGCGCCGTCGATATCGACCATATCGCTGAGCTGCTCCATAGCGATCCGGCTGATGTGATCGACGAGCTGGGCGAGGCCGTGTTCCGCGATCCCGCCGATGGATCGTGGAAGACGGCTGACGGATATCTCTCAGGGGCCGTCCGCACCAAGCTCGCGGCCGCCCAGGCTGCGGCCGCGCTTGATGCGGCCTACGAGCGCAATGTCCGCGCCCTCCAGGATGTCCAGCCGGCCGACCTTCGCCCCTCCGACATCACAGCGCGTCTTGGCGCGCCGTCGATCCCGGTCGCCGATATCGTGGCTTTCGTGAAGGAGAAGATGGAAGCCGATATCCGCATCCATCACATGCCGGAGCTCGGCTCCTGGACGGTCGAAGCGCGGCAGCTCGGCTATAGCGCCGCCGGTACATCCGAATGGGGCACCAGCCGCCGCCATGCCGGCGATCTGCTCGCCGATGCACTCAACAGCCGCGTCCCGCAGATATTCGACGTGTTCAAGGATGTCGATGGCGAGCGGCGCGTCCTCAATGTCGTCGATACCGAGGCCGCCCGCGACAAACTGCAGAGGATCAAGCAGGCGTTTCAGGACTGGGTCTGGACCGATCCTGACCGTACCGACCGGCTGGCCCGAGATTACAATGACCGCTTCAACAATATTGCGCTGCGGAAATTCGACGGCTCGCATCTCAAACTTCCCGGCGCCTCTGGCGCCTTTGTTTTGTATGGGCACCAGAAACGCGGCATCTGGCGCATTATCGCCGATGGCTCCACCTATCTCGCCCATGCCGTTGGCGCCGGCAAGACGATAACCATGGCGGCCGCCATCATGGAACAGCGCCGGCTCGGCCTGATCGCGAAGGCGATGCTGGTAGTGCCGGGCCATTGCCTGGCGCAGGCAGCGCGTGAATTTCTGGCGCTCTACCCGAATGCGCGGATCCTGGTTGCCGACGAGACGAACTTCACCAAGGACAAGCGTGCTCGCTTCCTGTCTCGGGCGGCGACCGCCACCTGGGATGCGATCATCATCACCCATTCCGCTTTCCGCTTCATCGCCGTTCCATCGGTATTCGAACAGGAGATGATCCAGGACGAGCTGCAGCTCTATGAGGATCTGCTGGCCAAGGTCGATAGCGAGGACCGCGTCTCGCGCAAGCGCCTTGAGCGGCTGAAGGAAGGTCTGCAGGAGCGCCTGGAAGGTCTCGCCACCCGCAAGGACGATCTTCTCACCATCTCTGAGATCGGTGTCGATCAAATCGTCGTAGACGAGGCGCAGGAATTTCGAAAGCTCTCGTTTGCCACTAACATGTCGACGTTGAAGGGCATCGACCCGAACGGCTCGCAGCGTGCCTGGGATCTCTATGTCAAATCCCGCTATATCGAAACACGGAATCCCGGCCGGGCGCTGGTCCTTGCATCCGGCACGCCGATCACCAACACGCTCGGCGAGATGTTCTCGATCCAGCGCCTGCTCGGCCATTCCGCGCTTGCCGAGCGCGGACTGCATGAGTTTGACGCCTGGGCATCCTGCTTTGGCGATACGGCGACGGAACTCGAGATCCAGCCATCCGGCAAATACAAGCCGGTCAGCCGCTTCGCCAGCTTTGTCAATGTCCCGGAGCTGATCGCCATGTTCCGCTCCTTCGCCGACGTCGTCATGCCGGACGATCTCCGGCAAATTGTCAAAGTCCCCAACATCTCGAGCGGCCGACGTCAGATCCTGACAGCCAAGCCGACGTCGCTGTTCAAGACCTATCAGAAGATGCTCGAAGGCCGGATCAAGGCGATCGAGAAGCGGGAAGGACCAGCCAAGCCGGGGGACGATATTCTGCTTTCGGTCATCACCGATGGGCGCCACGCCGCCATCGATCTTCGCTTCGTCATGCCGGCGGCCGAGAACGAGGCGGGCAACAAGCTAAATCTACTCGTCCGCAATGCCCACAGGATATGGAAGCAAACCGGCAACGCCATTTATCGCCGCCCCGACGGAAAAGACTTCGATCTGCCGGGTGCCGCCCAGATGATCTTTTCCGATCTCGGCACGATCAATGTCGAAAAATCGCGTGGCTTCTCGGCTTATCGCTTTATCCGCGACGAGCTGATCAAGCTCGGCGTGCCCGCCGCGCAGATCGCGTTTATGCAGGACTATAAAAAGGCCGAGGCCAAGCAGCGGCTCTTCGGCGATGTCCGTGCCGGCAAGGTCCGGTTTCTCATCGGCTCTTCGGAGACGATGGGCACCGGCGTCAACGCCCAGCTGAGGCTCAAGGCCCTCCACCATCTCGATGTCCCATGGCTGCCGTCGCAGATCGAGCAGCGCGAGGGCCGGATCGTACGGCAGGGCAATCAGCACGAAGAGGTCGATATCTTCGCCTACGCCACGGAAGGATCGCTCGACGCTTCGATGTGGCAGAACAACGAGCGCAAGGCACGGTTCATCGCCGCAGCGCTGTCCGGCGACACCTCGATCCGCAGACTGGAAGATGTCGGTGAAGGCGCGGCTAACCAATTCGCCATGGCCAAAGCCATCGCTTCTGGCGATGAACGGTTGATGCAGAAGGCTGGGCTTGAGGCCGACATTGCACGACTGGAACGGCTGCGGGCGGCCCACGAGGACGATCAATACGCCGTCCGCCGGCAGATGCGCGACGCCGAGCGCGAGATCGAGGTCTCAACCCGGCGGATCGACGAAATCGGCCAGGACATCGCGCGGCTACAGTCGACCACAGGCGACGCCTTTACCATGACGGTGCTCGGCAAAGAACATGCCGAGCGCAAGGAAGCCGGTCGCGCGTTGATGAAGGAAATCCTGACCTTGCTCCAACGTCAGGAGCAGGGCGAGGTGCATCTGGCCACGATCAGCGGGTTCGACCTTGTTTACGAGGGCGAGCGCGTCGGCAAGGGTGACGGCTATCGCTACGAGACCGTGCTCCAGCGTACCGGGGCTGTTTACGAGATCGACCTCGCGATTACGGTGACGCCCCTTGGCGCGATCTCACGTTTGGAGCATGGGCTTGATGGCTTTGACGAGGAGCAGCGCCAGTATCGCCGGCGGCTCGAAGAGGCCGAACGCCGGCTGAATTCGTATCAATCACGCATCGGCGCTACCTTCCAGTTCGCTGAGGAGCTTGGCGCAAAAAGGAAGCAACTTCGCGAGATCGAGGAAGAACTGGCGGCCTCTGCCATGACCGAAGCGGACCAGATCGCCGCATGACACTCGTAAGCCCAGGCCGCTCTTGTCGCCTGGGCTCCACACTCGTCAAGGCTTTGACCAGATGACAGGCCGATGCTTGAAATTCCTCAACCCCGATAATATCTGAGGTTCACTTCCCGTTCAGATGATGTCCTGCCGCCGTTCTTGCGGTGGCTTTCGATGTCGTCCGGGATAAGAAAAAGGGCGCTCCCCTCGCGGGTCGAGCGCCCTTTTTGCGTTTCTGCTTCCAGCCGAGGTTTTCACGTACTGTTCTGGCCGCAGCGTGTGCGCGGCGGTTTTGCAAGAGAGAAACGGACGAGAGGGAGGAGGAAGGAACCGGTCGCCGATCTGCCGTCCTGCCGCCGCTGTCGCTCAACCGCCACCTGCGCCATCCCGGCCACTTGTCCTTCGCAGGGCTGTCAGCCCCGCTTGTCCTTCGCCGCAGGGATGCTCGGTCGCAGTTGCGCCAGTCCGGCCGATCGCCGGTCCGGGAGGTGTCTTCGAGAAAAATGAAGACAGGAAGGGCTGGCAAGGCGCCGGTCCGGAACGCTCCTGAAAGGACATATACCATGCAGATCATGAAGGTTGACCCGCGCGCCCTGAAGGAAAACCCCGACCGGATGCGTCAGTCTAAGTCTTCGCCGCAGGCGGATGCGCTGATGCTGGCGACAATCAAGGCCGTCGGCATCGTCCAGCCACCCGTCGTCGCGCCGGAAACCGATGGTGGCAACGGCTATATCATCGACGCCGGCCATCGCCGTGTCCGGCTGGCCATCGCCGCTGGTCTAGAGGAGATCGAAATCCTCGTCGTAGACGCCGCCAGCGACAATGGTGCGATGCGTTCCATGGTCGAAAACAGCGTCCGCGAAGCGCTCAACCCGGTTGATCAATGGCGCGGCATCGAACGGCTCGTCGCTCTCGGCTGGACGGAGGAAGCGATCGCCGTTGCTCTCGCCCTTCCCGTCCGCCAGATCCGCAAGCTGCGCCTGCTCGCCAATGTGTTTCCGGCCATGCTCGAGCAGATGGCGCTCGGCGACATGCCGTCAGAGCAGCAACTGCGTGTGATTGCCGCCGCCGTCCAGGTCGACCAGATGGAGGTCTGGAAAGCGCATAAGCCGAAGAAGGGCGACACTGCGCCCTGGTGGCAGATCGCCAACGCGCTGACCAAGAAGCGGATGTACGCGAGAGATGCGAGCTTCGGCGACGATCTCGCTCAGGCCTACGGTATCGAATGGGTCGAGGACCTCTTCGCGCCGGCCGATCAGGATGGTCGCTACACCACGAACGTCGAAGGGTTCCTCGGTGCCCAGCACGAGTGGATGATTAACAATCTGCCGAAGAACGGTGCGATCGTTGACGTCAACAACTGGGGCCAGCCGGAGCTGCCGAAGAAAGCCTCCCAGGTCTACGGCAAGCCGTCAAAGTCCGACCATCAGGCGATGTATCTCGATCGCGATGGCAAGGTGCAGGCGGTTCACTTCCGCATGCCCGAGGCGGCGAAGCCGAAGGGCGCCGGTGGTAATGGATCGGCCACTGGTGGTGATGAAGCTGATGCAATCGCCACACCGAAGGTCCGGCCCGATGTGACCCAGAAGGGTCACGACATGATCGGTGATTTCCGCACCGATGCGCTGCACGACGCGCTCGGCCGCGCTCCGATCGAGGACGGCATGCTGATGGCGCTGATGGTGCTGGCCTTCGCCGGGCAAAACGTTCGCGTCGACTCCGGCGCCGACGGGACGTTCTATGGCGGAAAGCGCTTCTCGCGGCATGCGGTCGGCCTGTTCGACGAGCATGGAAAGCTCGCTTTCGATCAGGATACGCTCCGGGTCGCCGTTCGCTCTGTGCTGATCGATGTGCTCTCGTGCCGCCGTGGCATGTCGAACAGCGGCATGGTCGCGCGCATCGCCGGCGAGGCGATCGGCGCCGACGAATTCCTGCCGAACATGGGTTCCGAGGACTTCCTCTTGTGCCTGTCGCGGCAGGCACTGGAAGCGTCTTGCGCCGAGGCATCGGTCCAGCCGCGGCAGAAGGTCCGCGAAACCCGTGCAGCGCTTGTGGAGCATTTCGCAAACGAGCACTTCGTCCATCCATCCGGCCGCTTCGCACCGCCGGGCGACGAGCTGCTCGACTGGATCCGGGCAAGCTCCGCTACGGATGTCATCGGCGCGGGCGGGGGCGACGGCGGACAAGCTGAGGACCCAGCTGATGAACAGGAAGAGCAGATCGACGAGGATGCAGATCACGATGCTCTGCAGGATACAGACGTCGCAGCCGATGACGAGCGCGACCAGGACTTCGATCAGAGGGCAGCAGCATGACTGCCGCCCTCACGTCGAAGATCGCAGCACCCACCCCCGATCTTTCGGGGGTGGAGTTTGCCACCAGCGCCGATGGCATGCCCGTCGCTCGCATCGATGATCTGGTCCTTGCCATGGTCACGTCGAACAGCAAGTTCGCCTATCTCGCAAGTGCCATCGCTCTCGGTCGCCCGCTCGCAGAGCTGACGCGCGCCGATTTTATCGGCCACGACGGCCGGGTGGCCAATGAGGCCGAGTTTCGAATGCGCGTCGCCGAGACGGCCGGTCATAAACACGATCTGGCCAAGCTCAACCGCGTGCAGACCCGCATGTCGGCGAGCACGCCCTGGGGCGGTTCACAGATGGCGGTCGTCTACGCCGAAGGCGTTGTCGCCCACAGTACGGCCGGCCACGGCGGCTTTCACCTCTCTTCCGACCGCAATTCCAAAGTCCATCCGCTGCTGCGGAAGAACACCACTTGGTACGAGGAAGACTGCGAATGGGCGATCGTCGCCATCACCTTCCCTGACCTCTTCACTGCCTATGAGCGGTCCCTGGCGAATAAGACCATCCGCAATACCTGGCCGGATGAATGGGAGGCGATCCGCAGCTGCAAGCTGGCTGAGGGTGAGAGCTGGGCCAAGGATCGCCGGGCGTTCGATGAACGTCATGCGTCAGACTATGTCGTCACCTCGGCAATCTTCTCCGATAAGAACCCCGGAATGACTGAGGTCGTGGCGGTCGTCGCCGGTGATAGAGGGGCGGGTGACCGAAAGGCCTGGGATAATGAACGTCGCTTCCTTGTGCCGAGCGACGAATATGCCAGGCGCGGTAGGTTCGGATTTGTGATCGATCCCGACCGTCATGCCGAATATCATGGGCCATCCTCATTCCTCGGCTGGCGAAGCCGGGGGATCGGGTAATGATTGATGTCCTCGCATCGAGATCGCTGGCGACGGCAGTCAGTGCCCGGCGTGAGACCCTGCGGCATCTGGATTGTCTGACCCGCCAGATTGCGGCGCGGGCCGGACGGCAGGCGATCACGGTGAAGACCAGGAGCCGGGCGCGCCGGCGATCCGGTCGCCGTCTCTATCATCAGGAGCTTGTCGAGCGCCTGGCCTTCGAGCGGTGGAGCGAACTCGACACGCTCACATGCAGGCTGGTGGTGCAAGAGCAGATCATCGATGAGCACGAGCTTCACGGACACGCGCCTGTTTTGCCTCTCGCGGGATAGGTGGAACCGACGTGGAATGGGCTGCGAGGTGGCTCTTCACCCCCATGCATCTCCGGAGTTAGCCAGGGTGTGGCGGATTTGGCCATGTCGCCATTCCGATGCTTGCGTCTGATATCGGACCCGAGCCGGACTGCCCTTCTTTGTCGCTGCGGTCTGAACCGGCGGCCGATCGTTTCAAGGCCGCTGTCGCGCCGCGTGGCGGCCGATCCAGCCTCTCTGCGCGAGGGCAGGCTCGCGGTCTGCTCAGGTCAAGACCTGCTGGCTCGCAACCCTGCCCCGCTGGCTCAGCCGGATCGGACCTTTGAAGCCGCCCGCCCTTTGCCGGTTCCTGGTCGCCCGCATCGAAGGGCAGACCGGCACGGGCCGGAACCGCTTCGCAAGCCAAGTAAGGAACAGACATGGCCAAGCCCGCCACCCCCAACCGCTCCAACCCACGGGTCTCGCAATCTCGCCGCGGTACCACCCTCGAAATGGTCCGCCTCTCCTGCCCCGATGCAATCCAGGCGTATAAGATCGCGACAAGCTTCGGCACGGCAATCGTCGACAGCGATGGCATCCGTAGCCTGCATGAGCGGCTGATCGTCGAGACCGCCGAGAGCCTCTCCGATGGCATCGGCGAGAAGGCCATGCAGATCCATCTGCAGCGTATCGTCGGAGCCTTCGTCGGATCCGCGCATGGCGCCGGGCAGTTTTACTCCCGCGCCGTCACCGAGGCGCGCGACGCGACCGCCAAGGCGTCGAACGACGCCCGCGATGAGGACCTAGACGGTCCGGTCGGCTATGACAGCGCGGCCCAGCGCAAGCGCGAGTTCGCAGCCGACATGGGCGTCCAGTCCCACTCGCTCCGAATGGCAGCCGAAGGCGCGGTTGCCGCCTACGAGCATGTGGTCGGCGAGACCTGGAAGCCCTTCGACCGGCCGGTCGAGAACCCCGGCGCCTCTCTTGATCGTAAGGCTGCCGAAGCGCAGATGGCGGCTCTCGGATAACACCACCGGCGGTGATGACCCCGCCCCTTTCTCCTCCCCGGGGCCGGCGCCAGACAGCGCCGGCCTTTTCCTTGTCGAAAGTAAAGCTGGAGACGTGCCTTTCGCGGCCCGTCCCGCTCGGCGGTCCTGCAGGAGCCGGGCACCCAAGCAACGGCTTCGCCGTCCTCCACGCTGTTGCGGCCGTTCCGGTGCATGGGCGCACCATCGGCCCCTGACTTCAGACCTCCGTGACGGACCGCGAAAGGCGCGGTTCTGAGAAATGGAGAAAGAAGTCATGGGCAGGAAAACGGATAACGATCGCATCGACATCTATACGCGGATCACCGAACGGATCGTAGAGGATCTCGAACAGGGCGTGCGCCCCTGGATGAAACCATGGAGTGCAGCCAGCACCGATGGGCGCATCACTCGGCCAATGCGCCATAACGGCCTGCCATACTCTGGTATGAACGTGCTGCTCCTGTGGTCGGAGCAGGTTTCGCGCGGTTTCTCCTCCTCGATGTGGATGACCTTCAAACAGGCGCTGGAACTGGGCGGGGCCGTGCGGAAAGGCGAAACGGGCTCGACAGTCGTCTTCGCCAGCAGGTTCACCAAGTCGGTGGCCGACGGAAACGGCAATGATGTCGATCGAGAGATCCCGTTCCTGAAGGCCTATTCTGTGTTCAATATCGAGCAGATCGACGATCTGCCCGACACGTATTATGCGCCGCCGGCCAAGGTCCGGGATCCTGTCGAGCGAATAGAGAGCGCCGATCGCTTCTTCCGCAACACCGGCGCCGTGATCCGATACGGCGGCAACCAGGCCTATTATTCGCCGATCATGGATTACATCCAAATGCCGCCCTTCGAGGCGTTTCGCGATGCTGCTGGGCACGCGGCCGTCCTCAGCCATGAGCTGACCCATTGGACAGCGGCGGCGCATCGCGTCGGACGTGATCTCTCGCGCTATACCAAGGACCGGACGGACCGCGCCCGCGAAGAACTGATTGCCGAGCTTGGAAGTTGCTTCCTTTGCGCCGATCTCGGCATTGCGCCAGAGCTCGAGCCGCGGCCCGATCACGCGTCCTACCTGCAGTCCTGGCTATCGGTGCTGGCCAACGACAAGCGGGCGATCTTCCAGGCGGCAGCCCATGCGCAGCGCGCGGTGAGTTTCCTGCATTCCCTACAGCCGGAATCGGAGGTGAAGGCTGCGGCCTGACGCTCAGTCGCGGTTGTCACCACCTGTGGCGACCGCGTGCTCCTCATCCCGTTCGTCCTTGAGACCTTGTGCGATGTCACCGCCCAGCCTTCCCCAGATTGACGGTTTTTGAGCGTCGGGTTTGGGTTTGCGGGATGGCTTGCGCTCAATGATGAACGGCTTTGTCTGCTGGCGCATTGATCCTCCAGGCTGCGATTCGCGAGTGCAACGATATCGCACAGTGTAAGCTGGGCAAGCGGGTCTACCATGTGAGGGCTTCCAGTCCCCGACTGAAACAAGCAACGACGGCAGAAGTGGGGGATGGCGCAAGAACATTCGTGCCCGGGCGAGTGCGGCGGAACACCATTTCCATATTTCTCACGTCAGAGTTTCAGGCAGCCCATCTGCGGGCTCGATGAGGCATGTCTGACCGGAGACCGGCTGCGCCTCGATCGTCTTCTCGCAACGACAAGGCTCAGATTTCTTACCCCGGAAGGCTGCGCCCTCCTCCTCTCCCGCTAACAAATCTGCGACTTGCCGCCCTCCATTTCATTCCGGCCCTATTGGGTGCGGTCCGATCGTCTCCGGTCTTGTCGACAGCTATCGAGGCCGCGATGGGCGCGGCCCGAACACGAGAAAAGGAATACGACAATGGCAACCATCGGCACATTCACCTCCACCGAAAACGGCTTCACCGGCTCCATCCGCACGCTCGCTCTCAACGTCAAGGCCCGCATAGCCCGGGTCGAAAACCCCTCCGACAAGGGCCCGCAGTTCCGCGTCTACGCCGGTAGCGTTGAACTCGGCGCGGCCTGGCAGAAGACCTCCGGTGAGGGCCGCGACTACCTCTCGGTCAAGCTTGACGATCCGAGCTTCCCGGCTCCGATCTACGCGACACTCGCCGAGGTCGAAGGCGAGGATGGTCTCCAACTCATCTGGTCCCGCCCGAACCGGGACTGATCAGGATCACGAGGCTCCGCCACCGGCGGGGCCTTCTCTCCCGTCGAGAGATCAAAGCCGGATCTGGCATCGAGCCAGGTCCGGCTTTTTTGGTGGTCTGCGGTGAGGGGGAGAAGCTGCTCAAAATGCAGGATTGTGCCAAGCGGCAATGCCGGCCTCAAGGATGAGCGGTTCCCCCAATTTGCTCCACCTGCCCTCAAGGGCAGATTGCGCAACTCGGCTCCCCCACTCCCCGGCTCTGCCGGTCGCTGGCGCGATCCGTGACCCCCGCATCCCCTTCTCGGACCGGTCGGTCATCTTTCACAAACGTCAAGGAGACGAAGATGACCTACGAACTCGAAATCCAGATCGAAGAACTGCGGGCCGAGCTGCGCAACGCTGTCGATGGCGCCGAGCACCGTCAAATCCAGGCCGAGCTCGAAATCGCCCAAGCGGAACTGGCCATCGAGGCTGCCTAGATGGATGGCCTTCTAGAAGCAGAGCCGCCCTTCTGAGGTGGCTGTCATCGCCCGCGTGACTTCGGCGTCGATCTGTTCCACTTCCCTGGCGATCCCGTTTTATCGACATTGGGAATGATGCGGATCGTGCGTCCCGCCGCAACCTCACGCCGTCAGAATTTTCCCCGCCTGCGGCTCCTCGCGGCCCAAAATTCAGCCGTCCTCAGGTCCTGCGCTGCGCTTCGGCCGTTCCGGTGCAGCACTCCTTCCCGATCCGCATTTCATCCCCGCGACGAAACGCAATCGACAGGAGAAACCAAATGCAACAACTCGCCAAATTCCTCAAGGCGACCGGCCGCCGCCTTCGCATCCTCGCCAGGGTGATCTTTCACTTCTTCCGCAAGGGCAAGCTCGGTTTGAAAATCGCGATCAAGATCCCGTTCTTCGTCGAGGTCGAGATCAATTTCGTGACCGACTGGAACCGACGGCGTTAAACGCCATACCGGCCCGGTTCGCCGGGCCGGTATCTACAGCTCAACACCAAGGTTCTCGCCGCCCGCTCCATGTCCTGGCGAGACCTTCTGAAACCATGACATCGCCGAGGCTCCGACCGTCGCGAACCAGCACGCGAAGCTTGCGCCCATAGTGGTCGGTGTCCCGAGCCGGCCATCCTTTGAGGTCGAACGAACCTTCGTTGATGAGTTCAAGCATTCTGTCCATGGCGAGTTTCCCAAGAACCAGTTCAGACGAGCATTTCGGCTCACTCACCTCTGGTGTGTCGATATCCGCGACACGAATATTCTGGCCACTTAACCAGATCGTGTCTCCGTCGACGACGCATGCTTGGCGCGTGCCAGTGGCACATTTTTGGAAGACCCCGCTCACCTTCGATGTGGCCCCGGACGCATAAACGTTGTCCTCAGCCGAAACAGAGACAGCTGGAGGAACTGCGAACATCAGCGACAGGATTAATTTATGACGCTCCGCATTTGCCCATGCACAACATTATCTGATGCGTTTTCCATGCCTGTCACTCCAATTCCGGCGCCATCTACCGCACATCGGGGCATGATTGACGGACAGTTGCTGAGTAGCCGCGGCGCTTCTTCTGCCGGAGGAGATCGAGGAAGAGGGCCACGGCCTCTCGCTCGGTTTCGAAATGATGACTCATGGTCTGGCCGTTCGTTCCGATACGTCCCCAACATCGTGTCAGGCACGCTTCGCCGAACAGGTTGGGCTCGATGGCCATCGCATAGAAACGGGCCATGTTTTTTGTGGCGTCCGTTCTCTCGACGTAGAGATGGTAAGGCTGGGTGATCATGCCGGCATGATCCTGTCTCCAACGCTTCCCGTCCAACGAGAGTTTTGAATCGTTCAGACGCAATCGATTCAATTTCGTGATGTCTCGGTGGACAACGGCAGTCCTCCATCTGTTGAAATGGCAACCTGGCCAACATCAGTACCTCGCGCTTGTCATTGGGTAACGTCTATGGAATGAAGCCGCCTGCCAACTTCAGGAGGAGCAGATGGACGACGCTATCCAGATCGACAACCGCGGCGATTTTGGCCTATGGGCCATCGAAGTGGCCAAGCAGATTGTCGCGGATCAGGGGTTTGAACTTGCCCGTGCTGCTCGCGATGGTTCTGAAGACGACGTCCGCATGGCTGGCAATGCTCTTGGCCAAGCCATAACCAACGCGATGATGGAGGTTTTCGACGGACTGACAGAGGATGTCTCCGGCGAGTAAGCGACCGTCTGAAGCGGAATGCCCCGGTCGGGGGCAGTCGGTCCCGGCTTCCGCTTACGCGGCGCTATGCTAAGCCTCCTGCGGCTGCCCGGTATCCGACCGAAGCATGACGAGAATTCCCGAAATCACACCCTGTCGGTCGTCGCTATGCTGATTTCTCCGATGCTCTTCATTGTTCGTCTGCAGGCGCTTCGCGCCGCCAAAACCTGCTCTCCTTAATGCAGGCTGTCATATCTTTCCGCCGGAGCCAGATGGCGCGGCCGCACCTCAACGGCGCGTTGCCTGCCGTGAACACGATCTGCTCGTCGGCGCGCATTCGAAGCACTTCGTGTGGCTGGATGAGCGGCCGGGCGGCCAGCTGCTTCGACCGCGTCCGCGACGACCCGCGGGATTGGAAGCTGCGGCTGACCTGATCGATTTCGACCGTCGTCATGCCGCATCGACGTGAGATGTAGTCTGCGGTCTCCGGATCGTTTATGGCGGCGAAACTGATCCAACTCGCACTCTCGAACCACTTGCTGGACGCGTCACGCCCGCCATAGGTTTCGCGCAGCTGGCCGATCGACTGATAGATCATCGTTAGCGTGACACCGTATTTCCGACCCGCGTCCCGCGCGGTCTCCAGAATGCGCATGTAGCCGAGACGAGCGACCTCATCGAGCAGGAACAGGGCCCGACCGTCCATGGTGCCATCGCGATTGTAGATCGCGTTGAGGAACGAGCCGATTACGACACGTGCCAGCCCGGCATGGGTCTCCAGCGTCTTCAGGTCGATGTTGATGAACACGTCGGTTTTGCCGGAAGCAATATCCTCCGTCCGGAACGTTGAACCGGACACGAGCGCTGCGTAGTTCTGATACGAGAGCCAATGCGTTTCCTTGATGGCATTGGCATAGACACCGGAGAAGGTTTCCGGCGTCATGTTGACGAAAGCGGCGACGTTCTCTTTCACGAAGTCCGATCCCGAATTGTCGTAGATATCCTGCAGGCGCTGCCGAAGCTTCGGCTCGGGTTCGGAAAGATTCTCGCGGACCTGGCGCAGCGTCTGCTTCTCCGTCGGTGTGTGACCGGACAGGCAGACATCGGCAATGATCGCCGTCAGGAGCTGCAGGCCGGAGGCACGGAAGAAGTCGTCGCGGACGCCACTCGCGCGACCGCTGTCGCTCATGATCCATGACGCGACCGAGGCAATGTCCTCCTCCTTCGTACCGCCATACTGGCCAACCCAGTCAAGCGCGTTGAAGCCTGTCGCGGGTTTGCGTGGATCGAGGATCCTGACACGCCGGCCCGCCTTTTCCCGATGGTCCGAGACCATGGGCGCGACCTCGCTCGAGGGGTCGAGTACGATGAGCGATCCGCCCCACTTCAACGCTGTCGGGATCGTCACGGAGGTCGTTTTGAAACCGCCCGATCCGGCAAAGACGATGCCGTGCGAGGAGCCAAACGAGCCGTCGAAGCAGAGCAGCGGAGACTTGCCGCCGGCGCCCCAGGTCTCGCTGGCATCGGCACGGAACGAGACACCGGCGACACTGTCGCGGTCAACACGATAACGCTCGCCGACCACGATCCCGCCAGAGCCTGGGAAGAGCTTCTCCGCTTCGGCAAGCTTCATCCAGTCGGCCTCGCCGTGCAGGGCACGCTTGCCGGCAATACGTCTCGGCGTAGGACGCGCGAAGGCGGCATTGCCGACCATCGCAACGCGGATCGCAAAGCAGCCGGACATCATTGCTGCGGCCGCGCCAATCATGGTCGATGGATCGAGATAGGAGAGCGCGGATCTTCCCGCCGGCACCTGAGAGGAGAGCTCTGCCAAGCGCACGCCTTCCCGCAAGCAAGCTATCAGGAAGACCGCGGCATTTCCGATTGCAGCACCAACGCCTGCGGCGCGAATGCTTGCAGAGCCGGCCGCCGCAAACAGGAAAATCAGGCCGAGCGCAGCCGCCGTCATGTAGGGTGCAGCGATCCCTGCCCGTCCCAGAGCAAGCTTTGCCGCATCTGATTTTCCGAACCCGGCAAGCCAGCTCTCGATCCCGGTCATCGCGAACACGGTCGCTACCATCATGGCCACGGGCAAAAGGACGAGAACGATCCTATTCACCTTCATTGCCGAACGCCTTCGTCCCGATTGCCGTCAACCGTGTCCGTTCTCTGTCGTCCGACTTCAGCCGCTGCTGCAAGTCCATCAACGCGCCGAGCAGAAGGGCGCGCTTCTCGAAGCGAAGGCCGGCTTTGACGATCAGGCCACCAAGTTCGATCTTGTCGCGCGTGTCCTTCTTCCGGGCGTCAGATGTTACGCTCCTGCTCATGCGCTCAAGCCTCAGCAGTGCCGCCCGAAGCCGCACCAGACGCGACCGTTTCGGACTGCCCGCCGCCCGTGTTGCTTTCACCTGCCCCTTTCCTCCCGCTCGTGCCGGGCTTGCCTTCGCGAAAGCGTTTCGCCAGATCCTCGAACGCCACCTGGAGGTCCGCTTCATCGATCTCGATCTCACCAAGCCCTGCCCTGAGTGCAATGCGGCCAATGCGCTCTGCCTCTCTTGTCTCCGCGTGCTTGAGCTGCTCCTGGAGTTTCGCGATCTCTTCTCGGATTTTGGAGGATGGCTTCTTCATCTCTGGATTGTCCTCTATTGCTGCATGTCTTGGTTCACGCAGCCAGAGTCATTCAGATTGGCGTGCCGATCTACTAACAAAAATGCGAGTAGGCGAAGCCTACGCTTTTGAGCATCATCCCGACCGTTCGCAAGGACGGATCCGAAGGGCGCAATTATACGTCGCTGATGCGACGCTCTGCTTTTGTCCCCTAGCGGGGCCGTCCACTTCTTGCGAACACGTTGATTTTGCTCGATCGCAGGAGTGTTTTTTGTCATGGCCGTCCCGCATTTCTCTGTCAGCATCGTCGCCCGCGGCTCCGGCCGCAGTGCGGTGCTGTCGGCGGCTTACCGGCATTGCGCCAACATGGACTATGAGCGGGAAGCGAGAACGATCGACTACACGCGCAAGCAAGGACTGCTGCACGAGGAGTTCGTCATTCCCGCCGATGCCCCGGAGTGGTTGCAATCGATGATTGCTGACCGGTCCGTGTCGGGTGCATCGGAAGCCTTCTGGAACAAGGTCGAAGAGTTTGAAAAGCGATCGGATGCGCAGCTCGCTAAGGACGTAACCATCGCTCTGCCGATCGAGCTTTCAGCCGAGCAGAACATCGAGCTCGTCAGGGACTTTGTGGCGCGGCACATCACGGCTCAGGGCATGGTGGCTGACTGGGTCTTCCACGACGCGCCGGGCAATCCGCATATCCATCTGATGACGACGCTGCGGCCGCTCACCGGGAGCGGTTTCGGGTCGAAGAAGCTGGCGGTCACTGGACCGGACGGCAAAACGCTGCGCAACGATAGCGGCAAGATCGTCTACGAGCTTTGGGCCGGTGGCATTGATGAGTTCAATGCGTTTCGCGACGGCTGGTTCGCCTGCCAGAACCGGCATCTCGCGCTTGCCGGCCTCGATATCAGGATCGATGGTCGCTCCTTCGAGAAGCAGGGAATTGAGCTGACCCCAACCATCCATCTTGGCGTCGGTACGAAGGCGATCGAGAAGAAGGCGGCCGGCGCTAATGGGCCGGCGGACGAGAAGGTAGTGCTCGAACGCCTCGAGCTGCAAGAAGAGCGGCGAGCTGAGAACGCTCGCCGGATCCACCGCAATCCGGAGATCGTGCTGGATCTGATCACGCGGGAGAAGAGCGTGTTCGACAGCCAAGATGTCGCGAAGATCCTCCATCGCTATATCGACGATGCGGGCCTCTTTCAGAGCTTAATGGCACGCATCCTGCAGAGCCCAGAAACCCTTCGCCTCGACCGCGAGCGCCTGGACTTCGCGACCGGGGTCCGGGCGCCGGCAAAATACACGACACGCGAACTGATCCGCCTCGAAGCCGAGATGGTCAACCGGGCAATCTGGCTCTCGCAGCGGTCGTCGCATGGCGTCCAGCAGCCAGTGCGCGAGGCGACGTTTGCGCGCCATGATCGGCTGTCGGACGAGCAGAAGGCGGCCATCGAACACGTTGCTGGTGTCGAGCGGATCGCCGCCGTGATCGGCCGTGCCGGCGCTGGCAAGACAACGATGATGAAGGCGGCGCGTGAGGCCTGGGAAGCAGCCGGCTACCGTGTCGTCGGTGGCGCTCTCGCCGGCAAGGCGGCGGAAGGTCTGGAGAAGGAAGCGGGTATTATCTCCCGCACGTTGTCGTCCTGGGAACTCCGCTGGAGCCAGGGGCGCGGGCAGCTCGACGACAAGACCGTTTTCGTTCTGGACGAGGCCGGCATGGTGTCGTCGCGGCAGATGGCGATATTTGTCGAAGCAGTCACAAAGGCTGGCGCCAAGCTCGTGCTTGTCGGTGATCCAGAGCAGCTTCAGCCGATCGAAGCGGGTGCTGCCTTCCGCGCCATTGCCGATCGCATCGGCTATGCGGAACTCGAAACGATCTATCGCCAGCGTGAGCAATGGATGCGCGACGCATCGCACGATCTGGCGCGTACCAATGTTGGCAAAGCCGTCTCAGCCTATCAGTCGAATGGCAAGATGATCGGCTCGGAGCTGAAGGCCGAGGCTGTCACGAACCTCATCGCCGACTGGAACCGGGATTACGATCCTGCCAAGTCCACATTAATCCTCGCGCACCTGCGCCGTGACGTCCGCATGCTGAATGGGCTGGCGCGCACGAAGCTCATCGAGCGCGGCATCATCGACCACGGTTCGCCGTTCAAGACCTCCGACGGTGTCAGACGTTTTGCTGCCGGCGACCAGATCGTATTCCTGAAGAATGAAGGCTCGATCGGCGTCAAGAACGGCATGCTAGGCAAGTTGGTGGAAGCAGCGCCCGGTCGCATCGTGGCCGTGATCGGCGAAGGTGAAGATCGTCGCCAGGTTTCGGTCGAGCAGCGCTTCTATAACAATGTCGATCACGGCTACGCCACCACGGTGCACAAGAGCCAGGGTGCGACCGTCGACCGCGTCAAGGTGCTGGCGTCCCTCTCCCTTGATCGTCACTTGACCTATGTCGCGATGACCCGTCACCGCGAGGATCTCGGCGTCTATTACGGCAGCCGATCCTTCGCCAAGGCCGGCGGTCTGGTCGAGATCCTGTCGCGCAGGAATTCCAAGGAAACGACGCTCGATTATGCCGGCGGCAGCATCTACGGCCAAGCACTCCGCTTTGCCGAAGCGCGCGGGATGCACGTCGTCAACGTCGCCAGAACCGTCGCGCGCGACCGTCTCGAATGGACGGTCCGGCAGAAACAGAAGCTCTTTGATCTCACCGGGCGTCTCATGACCATCGGTGCCAAGCTCGGCTTTGCCACCTCGACAGCCGGCACAACTCGAACGTCAGCAAAGGAGGCCAAGCCTATGGTGGCCGGTATAACCACTTATCCCAAATCGATCGATCAGGCAGTCGAGGACAAGCTCGCATCCGACCCTGCGCTCAAGAAGCAATGGGAGGAAGTCTCCATGCGTTTCCACCATGTTTACGCGCAGCCGGAAAGCGCCTTCAAAGCCATCGATGTCGACACGATGTTGCGGGATCAGGCAACGGCGGCAAAGACGATCGCCAGGATTGCCAGCGAGCCTGAAACCTTCGGTGTCCTCAAGGGTAAGACGGGCCTGCTCGCGAGCCGCAGCGAAAAGGCGGACCGCGACCGTGCACTGAAGAACGTGACGCCGCTCGCCGACAGCATCAGCGACTATCTCCGCCAGCGCGGCGATGCGGAGCGGCGAAATCATGCCGAGGAGCTGGCGGTGCGTCGGCGGGTTGCGCTGGATATCCCCGCTCTCTCGTCCAATGCCAAAAGCGTGCTTGAGCGTGTGCGTGATGCCATCGACCGCAACGACCTGCCTTCGGGTCTTGAATACACGCTCGCCGATAAAATGGTGAAGGCCGAACTCGAAGGTTTCGCGAAGGCGGTCACTGAACGTTTTGGAGAGAGGACGTTTTTGCCCCTTGCCGCGAAGGACCCCAATGGCGAGGCGTTCCAGCGGGTCACATCGGGGATGAATGCCGTCCAAAAGAACGAAGTGCAACAGGCCTGGAACACGATGCGGACCGTGCAGCAGCTGTCGGCCCACGAGCGCAGTGTGACGGCACTCAAGCAGGCGGAAGCATTGCGTCAGACGAGATCGCAGGGGCTTACCCTCAAATGAAAATTCGTCATCGACACAGAGTGCTGCGGCGCATGAAGCGGCTCGTCTGGTTCTATCGTATCTGCAGCGTCAGCCTTTTCAAACTTGGCCTCATTGTGCTGCTCGGAGGTCAGGGTTTCAGGGTCAATCTCACACCAAGCGAAGCGCTGGGCCTGTGGCGGATCGTCAAACCCGATCGTCCGATCCTGGTCGGCGATCTGGTCTTCATTTGCCCACCGAACACCGACACGATGCGTGAGGCGCGTGCGCGGGAGTATCTGCGTTTCGGCCTCTGCGCCGGTTGGGTCGCACCACTGATCAAAACGGTAGCGGCAACATCTGGACAGGCGATCGAGATAGTTGATGACGTTCGCGTCGATGGTCGGCCGCTGCCTAACTCCCGTGTTGCGAGGGTGGACGGTAAGGGGCGTGAGATGCTGCGCTACGACGGGGGCGTCGTTCCGCCTGGAACGGTCTTCCTGCATTCTGCGTTTTCGGGATCGTTCGATAGCCGGTATTTCGGTCCTTTGCCGATGGAGGGAATAATAGGACTGGCGCGAAAGGTTTGGACCTATGCGCCGTGAGCTTTTCCGAACGGGTGTCCTCGTCGCGCTATCTGCAAGCGCCGGGTGGACCGGCTGGAGCGGTCACATGCTCCTCCTTCCTTTGGTTGCAGTCTTCCCCATGCTCTGGTCCATGGCACGGACACGTCTGCAGGCAACGGCGATCTCTGCTGCGTACTTCCTTGCTGCATCGCGAGGACTGCCGCAGGGGGCGGCGAACTTCTATTCTTCGGATATCTGGCCTGGTCTCGTGCTATGGCTGGTCGCATCCTCCGCCTTCGTGGCAGTCCATTCGGTGCTCTGGTCGGATCGTAAGGGATGGCAAATGCCGATCCGCTACCTGTCTGCTTGCGTCGTAATGGCGATCCCACCTTTCGGCATTCTGGGATGGGCGCATCCGATCACTGCCGCGGGCACTCTGTTTACCGGCTGGGGATGGTGGGGTCTGGCAATAATGGCAGCCGGCCTGGGCGTCATGACGACGCGGTATCGGCCGGCTGCAGCCTTGGCCATGGCAGGCTTCTGGCTCTGGTCCGCCGCTGAGTGGACGCCGCCAATTCTACGTGCGTCGTGGACAGGTGTCGACCTCGAAATGGGCGCATCTCTCGGACGCGAAGCTGGCCTCGAGCGGCAACAGGAGCTGATCGACGTTGTGCGCGCCCAAGCGCCAGGCACTACGGTTGTGCTGCCTGAAAGCACTCTTGGTTTCTGGACGCCGACAGTTGCTCGTTTCTGGCAAAATGGGCTCGCTGGGACGGAACTGACGGTCATCGCTGGAGCTGCCTTCATCGACAGTGAGGGCTACGACAATGTGCTCGTCAAACTGTCGGCTGATGGAGCCGATATTCTCTACCGCGAGCGAATGCCGGTCCCGGGGTCGATGTGGCAGCCGTGGCGAGCCTGGATCGGCGATCGAGGCGGCGCCCGGGCACATTTCTTCGCCAACCCTGTCGTTGAGGTCGGTAACCAGAGTGTGGCGCCCCTGATCTGCTACGAGCTGCTTCTCGTCTGGCCGATCCTGCAATCGGCCTTTCACCGGCCTGACGCCGTCGTCGCAGTCGGAAACGGCTGGTGGACCGCAGGGACATCGATCATCGACATTCAGCGGGCGAGCAGCGAGGCCTGGGCCCGTCTGTTCGGACTGCCGCTCGTGATATCGTTCAACACTTAACGTCTGAAGCTCGGATGCTGGAAGCTGCGCTGATCAAGGAATGTACCGACCCATCGTTGAAACCTGATATCGTCGAACAGTTTGTCCGGGCGGTCGGCTCCGAGGACCCGCTCGCGATTACCGTCAAATCTGGCGGCCGACTGATCCTCGTTCCCAAACCGAAGACGCCTGAAGAAGCGATTGATATCGTTCGTGAGAGCATCGGCGGCTCTGTCGTGCGGGTGGGTCTCACCCAGATCCCTGCAGGGATCGGGTTGAAGGACGTGTCGGAGTTGAAGGTCGATCTTGTCGACCCTTGCGCCAATCTGCGGATGGGCACAGCGATGTTCGCCAAAATCCTTCGCATCGTTGCCAAGTGGTACGGAAATCCAACAAGCGAAGAGGTGTTCCCGCAGCTGTTCGACGATGCGATCCACGCCCGGCTAAGCGGCAAGTTCGAAGGGGAGAGCGTGTTTCAGGCTGAGGATCCTGGTGGAGCGGTCTTGCAACAGTGGTCCGTGTTCGAGATGGACAATGCTATCCATAAAGAGGAAGACGAAATCGTTGAGGTGCCGGATCAAGCACAGACCGAACCTAACGACGCGAGTATCTGGATCGATCTTACACGCATTCGGGGCCACAAGTGATGCTGCTTCAGATCGAAGGACTATCTGATTTAAATCAGACGGACTTCGGCTTAAGATTGGACGGAACTTCAGACACGTAAAAGGCAAAACCGCGATTAGGCTGCAAAATTGATCGACATCGGCTTTTCGAGGAATTTTGTCAGCCTTTATGAACATGTCTTGGTAGCGAATAGGGCAAGTGTTTCATCGGATGGCGACTGACACGTGCTGTCTCGAAAGCAGCCATCCCTCGATGGGATTCAGCCGCACCTGACATCCACCTCGTTCCGTTCCGCTGTCGGATAGTCTGACTTCACAGCCACCGCCCCTTTGATGCAAGGCTTGCTCGCTCGCAACCCAGGCGATCCGTGCAATGGGAAGCACGTCCGCTCTTGCCAATCGGCCTATGGCCTGTATCATCGAACCTATCAAAGCTCATTGAGCCCCGATCAGCCAGGGACGGCACACATGCTCAATCTTGGGCATGCGCTGTGCGACACCGTCCGGCACATGTTCGGTTCAACTCCTCTGCCGGACGCAGGGAGAGTTCTTTGTCGCGAGTTCCATCGAGGCGTATCACCCAAGCTTTGCCTCAGCCGCCTTCGAAGTGCGGTGAAGGCGCGGCCCATACAACAGAACACGCGCGGGTGCTGTTCGGTTCGGAAGCATCAACTGTGGTTGCTTTCTGCGCCCTGGACGCCTGGCTCGATGGCGAAGAGGTGGAGTATCGATCTTTGGCTCACCTGTTTCAAAGACTGAGCAACTAGCTCGGCACTTCGAGCGCGTAGCCACGTCCGCGGATCGTGCGGATCAGATCTGGCCCGGTTCCCATGAGCGCCCGCCGGATGTGTCCGATATGGATGTCGACGGTGCGTGGCTCGACTTCGGCAGTCTGCGGCCAGCACGCTTCGATCAGCACATCGCGGTCACAAACCGCCAAGGGCGTTTGCAGCAAGCGTCGCAACAAACGGAACTCGAGAGCCGTCAATTGTATGGCGCGGCCGGCGCGTTGAACCTTGACGGCTGCAAGATCCATCGACAGATCGGCGAACCGAAGGATTGCACCAGAATCCGCCCTCTCCTCTTCGATCGACCGGTTTCTCAGACGTTGAAGGAAATCGATGAGAAGAGCAGGATCGAGCGGGCTCTCCAACAGCAGATCACAAGCATCCGACGAGATCTCTCTGCCCGGCATTTTCCGGAGAAGATGGATGACCGAAGCCTGCGGGAAAAGTGTCCGAGCATGACTGAAACCCGCATTCAGATCGGCGTCTCCTGCTCCTCTATCGACAAGCATGGCCACGATCTGGCGGCTGCCGGCCAAGACCGAAACTTCCGCCGGTGTCGTTACCAGTAGAGCCTCGAACCCTGCCCTGTTCAGGAGAAACCGAAGCATCAGGAAGAGCTGGGCATCCGTCACGAAGATAAGGATCTTCAACATGACTTTCTCTCGTTCAGACAGGCGTGAACTCGCCGCCATTCACGTCAAGGATTGCGCCATTGATAAATCCTGCCTTGTCCGAGACGAGAAACGCGATGGCGTGTGCGAGGTCAAAACTTGTGCCGAGCCGCCCGACGGGAATACGCTCCAGGGCAGCCAAGTTGACCGGACTGTTCGCTGGTCCGGCCATCTCGGTCAGGATACGCCCCGGTGCGACGACATTGACCGTGACCTGACTGCCGCGGCAGCTCGAAACCAGCGAGCGACAAAGGCCCGAGAGCCCGGCCTTGGAGGCGACATAGGCCGGGCCCGCAACTTTCGGCAAAGCGCGGCCGGCGATCGAGCCCACCAGGACGATGCGGCCGAAGCGTTTCGACATCATGGATGGAATGACGGCCTGGCAGCAAAGCATGGCACCGGTCAGGTTGACCGAAAGGACCCTTTGCCATTCGTCCAGGTCCATATTGGCAAAAGATGCCGCCTGACCGTCGGGCCGCTTCGGCGATATTCCGGCATTGCAGATCAGCGTATCCGGGGTCGCCCAGATCCTGGCCACCTCGGCAAAGAACGCTGCGACATCCTCTGGCACGGCGATGTCTGCGCACCGACCAATGACATTTCGGGGATCGAATTGTCGATGCAGCGTGGTCAGCGCTGCATCGACATGGGTGATGTTCTGTCCGAAAAACGCCACCTTGTATCCCGCAGCAAGCAGCTGTTTGACAACGGCAAGCCCGATCCCTGAGCTTCCGCCGCTGACAACCGCGATGCGTTGCGGGAGATCATCCATCAGGCTGCCTCGTCCATCTTGGCAAACAGCGAGAGCGGTGGGTGTGCATCCGGATCCGTCATCACCTCGATCAGATAGGGACCATCAGCCTCAATCCCCTCACTCAGCCGTTCAGCTAGCTGTGCCGGGTCCGCAACGCGCGCCGATCGGCATCCGCAGGCCTCCGCGATTTTCGCATGATCGACCGGCGCAAAATGGCAGGCCGTGGTGTAGCGGCCGAACTTGACCGTCTCGGCATCACGCTGAAACCCGAGAATGCCATTGTTGAGAACGATGACAGTGACGGGAATTTCCATGCGGACCATGGTTTCAAGCTCGGCCCAGCTATGGGCAAAGCCGCCGTCACCGACAAGAGCGACCACCGGTGCGTCAGGACGGGCAAGCTTGGCGCCGATCGCAAGCGGCAGGCCCCAGCCAAGCCCGGCAAGCCCACGCGGGGTGATGAACCGGGTGCCCGAGGAGACCGAGCGCAGTTGTCCCGTGACCCACATGGACGAATAGCTGGCGTCTGCGACAACTGTCAGGTCCTTGTTCAGCCAGGGCTGAAGCTCACGCATCACCCGCTCGGGCCGTATCGGCGAACGCTCCGACTGATAATGGGAGGCGCGCGCCGCTTCGAACTGTTGCCAGCACATGGCCACCGCACGCTCGAGGTCTGGCCGGCCGGCACTTCGCAGACCAAGATCACGCCTTGCAAGGGCTGCGTTCAGGGCGATAAGCGTTTCGCGTGCATCGCCTGCGAGCCGCAGGGCTTCGAAGTTGCGGCCAATCTCGCTCGGATCGATATCGATATGCACAAGCCGCGCGCTCTGTGGGATCTGCGACCAGTTGTCGGTGCCGTTCTGATTGGTGCGGGTCCCGACAAGGATGATCAGATCGGCATTCGCGAGAAACGTGGCAGTGTGCAGCCCAAGCGATGCCGGGCCGGTCAGCGACCCGAGCACGCCAAGGGACAGCGGATGATGCTCGTCGACGGTTCCCTTGCCCATATTGGTGGTGGCGACAGCAAGGCTTGCGAGATGCTGAAGACGGGCCAGTTCGTGAGAGGCACGAGCGCCGTGGACGCCGCCTCCCGCAAGCACCACCGGACGTTTGGCAGACGCGATCCAGTCGGCTGCCTGTTCAATCAGTGTGTCTGCAGGTCTTTGTCGATCAAGCGGATAATGGCCAAGGCTCGCACGCCGCAATGTCACAGGAGACGTGATCTTGGCGCGCAAGAGATCGGCAGGCAAAAGCAGGGCGACCGGACCTGGACGCCCGGAATTCGCCGCCGTGAAGGCAGCGTCAATATAGTCTTCTATGCGGTCTTCGACCTGAACCCGGCGAACCCACTTCGTGCAGGACTGAAAGAGCGCGACATGATCGAGTTCCTGGAAGGCGTTGCGATCCGCCTGATCACGTTCGACTTCCTGGACAAGGGCAACGATTGGCACGCTTGCTTTCATGGCTTCAGCAAGCGGCGGCACGAGCAGGGTTGCAGCTGGCCCGTTTTGGGCTGCGACCACGCCGACCTTGCCTGAGATCCGAGCATAGCCATCGGCCATCGCGCCGCCCATGTTCTCCTGGCGATAGGAGATCTGGCGGATGCCACGGGCTTCTGCCGCAAGAACGACGGCCGAGGGCAGGCTCTGGGCAAAGAGATAGTCGACCTTGTGGCGCAACAAAGCGTCGGCCACACGATCGGCCACGGTCTCCTGGACAATGTGTGCATTCATGATTTTGGCTCCAAGTCCTTAAAATCGTAGGTTTTGAGAAATTGTTCGAAGACGGAGGCGACCTGGTCGATGTCCTGATCCGTCATTGCCGTTGACAGGCAGGCAGCGGCACCGAAGGGCAGCAGGATGCCCCGTCGTTCACGGAAGAACCGCGTGAGATCCTGCATGCATGCCTTTTCGGCTTCGCTCATGCGGGTCTCGGCATAGGTCTGGGGAAGGACCGGCTTCGGATGGATGCGAAACAGGGAAGCCGCACCTGATACCGAAAACGGACGATCAAGCCTTGCCGCACAATCACGCAAGTTCCCGCAGAGCCTTTGCCCCATGAGCTCCAGCCGGTCGAATTCCTCATGCGTCAGCGCCTGCATGGCGATGAGGCCTGCGACCATCGACACCGGATTGGCCGAGAATGTCCCGCCCTGCGGCACAAGCGGGCCATCGCCCGCAAAGACGGCCATGACCTCGGCCCGCCCGCCGATGGCGCCGATCGGAAAGCCGCCACCAATGATCTTGCCGGCAGTCAGAAGATCGGGCTCCAGGCCATAGCGGCGCGATGCCCCGCGAAAGCTTTGCCGAAGGTTCAACACTTCGTCTGCAATGACCAGGATGCCATGGCGCTTGGAAAGAGCATTGAGACGTTTGATGAATTTCGGCAAAGGCTGCAACAGACCTGCGCGGCTCGGCATGGGGTCGATCAAAATAGCCGCCAGGTGATCGGCATGGCGCTTGATGCCACGCTCCAGCCCTTCGACATCGTTGAACTCGAGCACGACGACGTCGTCTGCCGACTGGGCCGGTGCGCCGGCATAGGCCGCAACACCGATCGTACCGGGGACCCCGCCCGGTGCAGTCACACCGTTCTGCCCCGTTTCGGCCCAGTCGTAAGAACCATGATAGCAACCGGAAAACCGGATGATCGCCGATCGCCCGGTATAGGCACGGGCTGCCTTGATCGCGAACATCACGGCCTCGGTGCCGGTATTGACGAAGCGGACCTGCTCGACCGCCGGAATGCGATCAATCAGCAATTCCGCAAGCGCGATTTCATGCTGGGTCGGATTGGAAAAGCATGATCCCTGGCGCAGGAGCGCGCCGACCGCCTCTGCGACCGGTGCATAACCATGACCATGGATAAGCGTGGTGAAATTGTTGTTCAGGTCGAGGAAGCGATTGCCATCCACATCTTCGACATAAGCGCCGGAGCCGGAAGCCAGGTAGATCGGCTCAGGGTCCAGTTCGATCGTGGCGCGAGTGACACCGCCGGGAAAGACGGCGCGGCCACGGTGATAGAGGTCGGCGGACCGCGGACGCTTAAGCGCCGCAGTCCCGACTGCCATTTCTGGTAACATGGGTGCTTGCCTTTGTGTTGCTCAATATCAGGCACTTTGCAAAGTTGCCATAATTGATATAACAAAAAATCCGAAGGTCAAGCTCGTATAACAATTTTTACAATTCCAGCCCTACCGCTCGCGCAAAGCCTGGCGTAGCCGCCGATAGCCGTCGCGGATATCGTTCTCGATCGCCGCCCGCAACGCGCCTCCATCCCGGTCGATCAGCGCCTCGATGACCATCTCGTGGTTTCGCACGCCATGGCGCGCCTCGGCAAATTCCGGATAGAGACGATAAAAGGACGGACCGACTTTTAGCCAAAGCGGCTCGATCATCGAAACCAGATGCGGCAGGCCTGAGCGGCCATAGACATGGAAATGGAATTCCTTGTTGTGCCAGAGCGCATCGCCATAGTCGCGAGCCTCCAGGGCAGAGTTGATGCGGCCCTGAATTTCATTCAGCAAATCAATATCTTGCTGCGAACAGTTCATGGCCGCTTTTTCTGCCGCAAGCCCTTCAAGGGCAATGCGTATCAGCGTCACCTCTCTCAGGTCGGCATCGTTCAGGACCGGAATGATGACGGTCTTCGGACCCGCGTAAACAAGCGCACCATCGGCAACCAGCCGGTTGACCGCATCGCGCGCAGGCGACAGCCCGACGTCCAGCACCTCCGCCACAGAGCGGATGGAGAGCTTGTCGCCGGGCCTGTAGGCGCCGCGCGTGACGCGATCCTTCAGCAGCGCATAGGTGGCATCTCCGATATTCGGCGGCTGCTCGCGTCGCGAGTATTCAGAACCAGTCTCCGTCATTCTTCCCCCAGAGCGTGTTGACAGCTTCAATTTTTGATGTAACAAAAATGGAATTGTGAAGTTTCAGCAAAGTTTGTCTGAACAAACATTAGCAATTTGCGCATTCCAAGTCACCTCCCGCGAAGGGCACGGCCAGACAGCCGCCAAGCGTATCGGGCGCAGAAGAACAGGTCGCATTCCAAGAAAAACAAGGGGTACACGATGGGACAGCCACTGGCGCTACGCCATGTCCAGAAACAATACGGGGCCGTCTGGGCGGTCAAGGATACGAGTCTCGACGTCAGACCAGGAGAGTTCGTCTCGATCGTCGGCCCATCCGGTTCCGGCAAGACCTCACTGCTCACCATGATTGCCGGGTTCGAAGCCCCGACCGCGGGCGCCATCCTCGTCGGCGATCAGGATGTCACGGCACTTGCCCCCAATCACCGCAATATCGGCATGGTGTTCCAGAAATACGCCCTGTTTCCCCACATGACCGTCCGGCAGAACATTGCTTTCCCGCTGAAGATGCGTCGATTGGCGAAAGGCAAAGCCGCTGACAGCCGCGTCGATGCCATGCTCGATCTTGTCCAGCTCGATGCGCTCGAACATCGCTATCCGCATGAGCTTTCCGGCGGCCAGCAACAGCGCGTTGCCGTCGCCCGGGCGCTTGTCTTCGATCCACCGGTGATCCTGATGGACGAGCCGCTTGGCGCTCTCGACAAGAAGCTGCGCGAAAGCATGCAGGTCGAGATCAAGCAGATCCAGGAGCGCATCGGCGCGACCGTGATCTATGTCACGCATGATCAGGAAGAGGCTCTCACCATGTCCGACCGGGTTGCCGTCATGCATGGCGGCCAGCTTGAGCAGATCGGCACTCCGGTTGAGCTTTATGCAAGGCCGAAGACGGCCTTCATCGCTGACTTTGTCGGCTCGATCAATTTCATCCCCGGCATCATCTGCCAGTCTGCGGGATCATCGGTCACGATCCGCTGCGGCACGGCGCTTCTTGAGACAAGCCCGTCCAATCTCCAGGACGGCGCACCACCTGATATCGGCGAGCGCGTGCGGATAGGCGTCAGACCAGAGCACCTCGAGATCGATACTCTGCCTCAAGACGGAGCGCTCAGCACCGCACGGGGTGGTTCACGCTCTGTGTCCAATCCAGGTGCCGGCCTCACGGGCACGGTCGAGACGATCATCTTTGCCGGCGCATCACGATTGGCACTGATCCGGCTTCACGACGCCCCCGGGATCGTTCTCAAGGCCTCCCTCCCCGCGCAGCTCGGAGCGCTTCCCGAGCGCGGCGCAAAGGTTGCCTTGCGCATCGCGCCGAGTGCCGCCCTGATCTTTGATGCGGGTTGAGGAGGTCCCGATGACGATACAGGTTTCGCCTCTTTCTGCACCGCGCTTCGCAAGTCTCATCAAGGCCCGCGACGCAGGCCATTTCTCAGTTCTGGTCTCAGGACTGCTTGCTGCACCTCTGCTTGCCGCACTGGCGCTTGGCTTCATCTACCCGGTGGCAAGGCTCGTGGTTTTGAGTCTTGCCGATGGTGGCGCAAGCTACCTGCGCATCTGGGAGGATATGCTCTATCTGAACATCCTCCTCGATACGGTTGTGACCGCAGCCATCGTGACAGGCTTCTGCCTGGTTCTCGGCTATCCTGTCGCGTTGGTGATGGCTCAGCTGCAAAAGAGAACGGCCTTTGTCGTTGCAGCTTGCGTCTTCGTGCCGCTCTGGACGTCGGTCCTGATCCGCTCCTATGCCTGGATCCTGCTTCTTCAGCGCAACGGGCCGATCAACAGCTTCCTGGCCGATCACGGCCTGATTGATGGCCCGCTGAAGCTCCTCTACACGCATGGTGCCGTCGTTCTCGGCATGACGCATGTGCTTTTGCCCTTTGCGATCCTGCCGATTTTCGCGACGTTGAAGACATTGTCGCCCGACTATCGGCGCGCGGCTGCCAATCTCGGTGCCAACCGGCTTCAGACCTTCCTGAGGATCATCCTGCCCTTGAGCCTGCCGGGTGTATTTGCCGGCGGTCTCCTGTGTTTCGTCCTGGCGCTCGGCTTTTACATCACGCCGGCCCTGCTTGGTGGGCCCGGCTCCATGCTGATGGCGACGCTGATCGGTCAGCAGACCACCGTCCTCCTCGACTGGCCATTTGCGGCCGCCCTGTCGACCGTCTTGCTCGCGGTGACGCTCGTCATCGTCTTCCTGTTCCGCAAGGCGCTGTCACTCAACAAGGGGTTTCACAGTGTACGTTGATAGAAAGATCAATCCCGTCATGGCCGCGAACAAGCCCGACAATCCGTCCATCAGGTTTGCGGCAAATGGTCTGCGAGCAGCCATCAAGGTGCTGGGCACGCTTGGCGTGCTTGCGATCCTGTTCTTCCTGATCCTGCCCACCTTGATGATCCTGCCGATGTCGCTCAGCACATCGACCTATCTGCAGTTCCCGCCGGAAGGGCTGACGTTTGACTGGTATCTGGCCTTCTTCGGTGATCCCGACTGGATGGCCGCGACCTGGTTCAGCCTGCGGATCGCGATTGCCACATCGCTGACCGCGACCGTCATCGGAACCATGGCCGCCCTTGCCATCGAGCGCGGCGAACTGCCCTACAAGGGGCTCGTCAATGCATTGGCGCTGGGGCCAATGATCGTTCCGCACATCGTCATGGGCGTTGCCTTGTATCTCGTCTTTGCACCGCTGAAGCTGACCGGCACGCTGATCGGCTTTCTGATCGCCCATACGGTGCTGGCCGTCCCATTCGTCATCATCACGGTGACGGCAGCCTTAAAGCGGCTCGATCCAGCACTGGAACTTGCCGCACTCAATTGTGGCGCCGGTCGCTGGCAGAGCTTTCGCTACGTCACGCTTCCGAACATTGCCCCGGGCGTCGGTTCGGGGGCCGTCTTTGCGTTTCTCGCGTCCTTCGACGAGGCGACGGTTGCCTTCTTCATCTCGGATGTCGGCGGCAAGGCGATCGGCCGCAAGATGTTCGAGGACATCGACTTCAACCTGACACCGGTGATTGCGGCCGCATCCAGCGTCACGGTGATCGCCTCCCTCATACTGATCGGCCTCACGCATCTGGTCACCACGGCCAGAAACCCTCAGAACCAAAAAGGAGTGGAACAGCAATGAAGACGACATCCGCATTCGGCCTCGCTATCAGCCTCACAATCGGCGCAGCCTGCGCAGATCGGCCGGCCTGGGCTCAAGACCCGATCATCATCGCGTCGACCGGGGGCGCCTATGACCGCGCCTTGAAGGAAGCCTGGTTCGATCCCTTTACCGCCGAGACTGGCATTCCGGTGACGATCGTCTCGGCAACCAATGCCGAGATGCGCGCGAAGGCGTCAGCCATGGTCAAGGCCGGCAATGTCACCTGGGACCTTTACCTTGAAGGCGAGATCCAGGCGGCATCCGAGGCGCACCGCCTGGCGACGGAGGACCTGACAGAGTTTTGCCGTCAGTTCCAGGCGAGGCAAGATCTGCCGGAAAATGCCTGCACGGCCGGCGGCGCATTGTTGCAATCGACAGCCACGCTTCTGGCCTACAGGATCAAGGATGACCGGGCAGTGCAACCGCGCAGCTGGGCAGACATGTGGGATACCAAGACATTTCCCGGAGGCCGTGCCTTTCCGAACTTCGACGATCCCTGGCGGGTGCTCGCTGCCGCACTTCTGGCAGACGGCGTGAAGAAGGAAGACCTGTTTCCGCTCGATGTGGAGCGCGCTTTCACCAAGCTCGACGAGATCCGCGACGATGTGACCGTGTGGTGGAAGACCGGTGACCAGAGCGTCCAGGGGTTCCGCAACGCGGAATATGATCTTGGACAGATCTGGCTGACGCGCGCGCGTGCAATGAAGAACGAGGACCTGCCGATCGCCTGGTCCTATGAGGCCTCCTTCCTGGTCGGCGACCGCGTCGCATTGGTGAAGGGGGCGCCGAACCGCGAAAACGCGTTGAAACTGATTGCCTACTGGCTCGACAACCCGGCTGTCCAGGCAAAGGCCTGCGATGTGCTGTCCTGCACGCCACCGAGCACGGAGGCCTTAGCACTGATGTCCGAGGCCACCCGACAATCCATGCCGACGGCAGAAGACCTGCGCCGCAATGTGATTGTGCCGGACGCCGAGTGGATCAACGTCAATGCAGCATCCCTGCTGCAGCAATGGAACAGCTGGGTGCGGTAAAGGCAGGCAAACAGCCGATACGAGCACCGTCACCGGCAGCAATGCCCACAGCACGACAGGACCAGGCATGGGAACAGTGCCTGGCTCCAACGGTCCTGGCACCCCATGGAGGCGAGCGAGATCAATGGCCAACCTTGTACTGATCTACTCGAAGGATCCCGACTTCTACATGCTGATGAGCCATATCCTGGCGACATCCGGCTTTGAGACATCGCCAGTCGACGGCCTGGAGGCGATCCTGGCAGCGCCCCTTTCGAGCGCCATCACCATCCTTGTCGACACGAGCGACGGGATCGAGCGCCTGACCCGCTTTTGCGAAGAGGCAAAGGCACATAGCCAGACATCAAAATTACCGATCGTCGCTCTGATCCCTGCCCGCCATGAGGAGAATTATCTCCTGCTGCTGAAGGCAGGGATCGACGAGGTCTTCATGCGTCCCACCTCACCTGAGCGCATCCTCATCTATCTGCATGAATTGACTGGCACGAGCCGCCACAATGACAGGCCTCAATCCCCCATCGACGACGTCAGCCGGTTTGGTGAGCTCGAGATCGACACAAAGACACGCCGCCTGAAGAACGGGGATCGGACAACGCATCTCAGTCCGATCAAGTTCAGCCTGTTCCGGCGGCTTCTTCAAACGCCTGGACAGGTCGTGTCACGCGCCGAGCTGATCGAGGCTGCCTGGCCTGAACGGGGCCATGTGAGCGCGCGTACCGTTGACGTGCATATTGCAAATCTGAGACGCGACATCGCCACCACAACCAGGCACACCAGCATACGCACGGTGCGCTCCAGCGGCTACGTCCTGATTGCAGGCCGATCCCCCGGCTGAACCGACGGTCTCTTTGAACAAACTTGAAGTTTTCTTTGCGAAAGCTTCGTTGTCATGACAAACAAACCAAGGCCAGATGCTCGCTCAGGTAGCGAGGAAGGCCATGATGAACAAAAGAGGTCAGCCACCGGACGGCGCAAGCCGCCCACCCAATTTCCGCAACACGGCAACCATGATCGATGCCGCCGGCGCCAATTTTGAGGCGGCGCATTATCAGGGCATCATGGCGCTCTACGCAGCACCCGGGCCTGGACGCACGGTTCGGCTTGCGCAAGACGGCAGAGAGATCCGTGACTTTGTTCGCTGCTCCTATCTCGGGCTCGACAACCATCCGCAAATCGTCGCCGCTGCGCAAAAGGCCGTTCATGATGCAGGCGCGCTGCATTGGTCCTGCGCACGCACACGGCTGAACTTCAGCATCCTGGGCGAGCTCGAGGAGGACCTGTCGGACCTCTTCAAGGCGCGGGTCATCACGTTTACGACGGTGCTTGCGGCCAATATGAGTGCGCTGCCGCTTTTAGCCTCCGGGCATCTGACCGGAGGGACCAAACCCCTTGTCGTCTTCGACCGGTCGGCGCATGCAACGCTTGCCCAGCACAAGGCAACGGTTGCCGGAGAGACCGGCGTCGAGACGATCCAGCACAATGACATGTTCGCGCTCGAAGCGCTTTGCCGCAGCCACCCTTGCGTGGCCTATGTCTGCGACGGCGTCTACTCGATGGGCGGCAGCGCACCGTTAAAGGCACTTCGGGCGCTGCAGGACCGATATGGTCTCTTCCTCTATATCGACGATGCGCATGGCATTTCGCTGTTCGGTGAGAATGGTGCCGGCTATGCCCGATCGGAATTCGTCGAACTTGGCGACAAAACCATTATCGCGGCCTCACTCGGCAAGGGCTTTGGCGCCTCGGGCGGCATCCTGATGCTGGGGACGGCTGCGCAGGAACTGCTCTTCCGTCGCTTTGCCGTGGCGCATGCGTTTTCGGCCTCGCTCAACACGGCCGCGATCGGTGCGGCGAAAGCGTCGGCTGCCATTCACAGAAGCGGTGAACTGGCAGAACGGCAGCGGTCGCTGCGTCAGAACCTCTCTTTGCTTGATGAGCTGCTGCCGACCCGTGACAGCACGAAGGATCTGCCGATCCGCACGATCCGCTTCGGCGACGAGCTGATTTCGGTGGCGGCCGCACGACAGCTGCTGGCGCTCGGTTTCTACACCTCGGCAATCTTCTTTCCGACTGTTGCGCGCGGCGATGCCGGGCTTCGCATCTGCCTGACGGCCTCGCATAGCCAAGCCGAGATCCGCGATCTCTGCGCAGCGCTCGAAACCATCAACAAGGAGATCCGTGATGCCCATGCATGAAGGACAGGAAACAGACCAGAAACCAGCCGGACTTTCGACAAACCAAATCATATCTCTGCGCTGGGTATCCGAGGGACGGACACTCAAGGAAGTGGCGATGATCGAAGGCACCGACATGCCGACGATCAAAGGTCACCTGAGCGATGCCTGCGAAAGGCTTGGCGTCTCCACAATCAAGGAGGCGGTCGCGAGAGCCAGCCAGCTGAAGCTTCTGCAAAAACACGCAGCCGACGACAAACCGTAAAAT
The DNA here is from genome assembly GCF_042466255.1 of Rhizobium sp. R86522. Lineage (NCBI taxonomy): Bacteria > Pseudomonadati > Pseudomonadota > Alphaproteobacteria > Hyphomicrobiales > Rhizobiaceae > Rhizobium > Rhizobium sp. R86522. The sequence continues at coordinate 85,101 of NZ_JAXHBX010000002.1, read as the reverse complement.
GTGCGAGTAGACGGAGCACAGCCTTTGTCCTATCGATTGGCCATGAAATCCAGCCTTGATCACCTCCCCGAGAAGAAGCAGCGTGAGCTTGCCCGTGTCGTCGAGATCCTCGAGGAAGAATTCGCCGACGCGCTGGCCGGTGCCGAAGCCAAGTTCAAGAAGCGCGGCCGGATCCTGAAGATCATCCTCTTCGGCTCTTATGCGCGAGGCACCTGGGTCGACGAACCTCATACGATGAAGGGCTACCGGTCCGACTACGACATCCTCGTCATCGTCAACACGGCCAAGCTTGCCGATCGGCAATACTGGGACAAGGCGGAAGACCGCCTCCTATGGGATCCAGGCGTCAAGACACCGGTCGGCCTGATCGTCCATGGCCTGCGCGAGGTCAACAAGGCTCTGAAAGACGGCCAGTACTTCTTCGCCGACATCCGCCGCGAAGGCATCGTCCTGCATGAGATCGACGATGAGCCACTGGCGGAACCGCAGTACCTGACGGCAGACCAAGCATACAAACAGAGCCAGCGACATTTCCGCGAACAGCTCCCAGCTTCAGATGAATTTGCAGAACTAGCGCGGCTCGCGTTCGAAAGAGGCTGGCAAAAGCGGGCGGCGTTTCTGCTGCATCAGGCCGTCGAAACTGCCTACTCCTGCATCCTGCTGACGCTAACCAACTACAGCCCAGCATCGCACAACATCAAGTTCCTGCGCGGCCTCGCCGAGGGACTCGATCGTGGGCTCGTCGACGTCTGGCCACGCGACCAACATCGCTTCAACGCTTGGTACAACATCTTGAACGAAGCCTATGTCAAGGCACGGTATTCAGAACACTTCGAGATCAGCGACGAGGCACTTTCATGGCTGATCCTCCGGACTGAGCAGCTCCAGCGGGCTGTCGAAGCCACGTGCCAAAACCATCTCGCAGTTCTTGAAGCAAAAACCCGCTGAAGCGCAAGCGTTTCCCATCTTTATCAGCCGTCTGGGTAGCGACATTTACCATGTTTCGAACTCGTGTTCTGCCGCATTCATCATGTCGAAGAAATAGTAGAGGCAGGCCGTCGCCTCGGCGGTAAACCCAAGCTTCAGCGCTGAGGCCTCGAGATGATCTTTCCCCTTGAACTCCCTGGCTTCGTGCAGATAGGGATGCCTCAGAACCTCGACGGGCTCTGCAAACTTGACCTCGTTTCGCGCGCGGATCTGCTCCAGTCTAGCGGCCTCCATCTGTTTGGCGATCTTTTCGGGGGCCTGCTCTGAGAAACCGATGAAAAAGAGCTGAGGCTTTCCGCCACGCATCAATTCGCGGCATACTCCGACTAGCTCGAGCTTCACACTGCCAGGCGGAAAACCGACCTCGTCGCGCAGCTCCCTGTAGATGTCGTCCTCGATATAGGCCTGGAAACTGTCTTCGGTGCTCCGCGGATCCTTTGGCCATTCAGCAGCACCCGAGGCCGTGCAGTGCCATCCTCCGCCGTTAAAGACTGCGGTATCGACCGAACGCATGACCTGGAGCGGCACAAGCTTTCCATCCAGTTCGTAAAACACGAGAACCGCACAGCCCAAAGAATTGACCAGACGGTCGTCATTCAAGGGCGGCAGCCTGGAACCATATTCCTTCAGAAGCTGCGCTCTGATCGTCTCATCTGACTTCTGGCCGTTCGGCAATTCATCAAAGTCCAGGATCAGATTGGACATTGCCTGATCTTTGTATCTAGCCTCCTGAATGACGAGAACGCAGCCCTCTTTCGTCGGCTTTACTTCACTCACCCGCACGACTGCGCTATCACGGGTCAGCCGGTTTTCTTGTTTCAGCGCCCCCACGGCACTATCGACTAGCCAATCCGTCTCTTCGTTGTCCCATCTGCGCAACTGGAACCTGTCCCGCTTAATCTCGAGCTCGATCCTCGGCTTCTTCCCTTTGGCGAGGAGCTTCGAGAAGTTGGCCAGTTCGACGTAAGGAATATGCGGCGAAATCGGCTTTTCGGCGCTGTATTGCTGAACGGCGAAATCTGGATCCTCGATCAGAAAGCGGCTTCTGCGCTTCTTGATCAGAAATGGGGGGCGCTCTGACGAACCGAGCACCATCGCACCAAGTGACCTCAAGGTCAGGGACAGCCCTGAACCGATGAGGATCTGGGATATTCCTTCCCGAACGAACCCCTTGACCTGGTCGATGATGATGCTTTTTCCCTCATCCTTGATCTGGTCGACGATATGCTCCCTCTTCATGCGCTGATCCCTTTGCCCCAACTGCCTCGAGGATAGGGCCATGGTGGCTAGCGCGCAATGCCGCGCCACCTGTAGTTGCCATATGAGTCCCGTCCCTAATTGGCCTCTCCAATGCACCCAAGCCGAAGGTCAGGCACCCGCCCTTCGACCTGGACGGGCTTTCCTCGCGATTTCGACACCATCATCCGGCCGACATAACATGGGCGTTGCAAGGTCACGGCGCCCCGTGCTGCTCAAGCCGCAAACCGCCGCCTGGGATCATCTGACTGCCGACGATCGAATGTCATAATCGCATACCGGTCATCAGAACCGCATCCCGAGACATCACCTGCGAGACCATCTGCCGAAACGACTGCAGAACCTGGCTCGTCTGATGAGAGAAGGGCGCCCTAAAGGCTCGTGGCGTCTGACGTCCGGCGAAACACGGTAAACACCCGCGCCAGATCAGGATTCAATTCCATCCCGAGCCCTGGACCTGGCGGAACTGTAATCATGCCGTTCTTCACCTGCGGAAGTGCCGTCACCAGATCGCGATACCAGGTCTTGTAGAAAGCCCTGACACTTTCCTGGACCAGAGCGTTGGGGGCGTTAAGCGATAGATGCGTCGATGCACACAGCACCACCGGGCCCGTGCAGTCATGAGGTGCAACGGGCAAATGCCATGCTTCGGCCATAGCCGCGATTTTCCTTGCCTCCGAGATCCCACCGCACCAGCTGATATCCAGCATGACGACGCCGGCTGCCCCGGTCTCCAACAAATCCCTGAATGCAAAACGTGAACCAAGCGTCTCTGAGGCGGAGATGGGAGCCGGAGAGACTGCAGCATATCGCGTCAAGCTGGACAGACTGTCCATCTTGATGGGGTCTTCGTGCCAGAAGGTCTGGTAGGGCGAAAGAGCCTTGGCGATCTGCATGGCTGGCAAGAGTTGCCACATGGAGTGGAACTCGACCATAATGTCCATCTTGTCGCCGACGGCCGAGCAAATCTTCTCGAACGGCTCAAGCGCGCGTTTCAGGTCCGGCATGGAGATGTATTGGCCACGGCTCTTCTCCGCGGCCATATCGAAGGGCCAGATCTTCATGGCCGTGATGCCGTCCTCAAGCAGAGAATGGGCAAGCTCATCAGCTCGAAGAAGAAAGCCGTTAAGGTCATCATAGGCCCTTGTCGCCGATGTCGACAGATCATAATTCGCCGTTGTCTGCCCCGTCGCCTTCTTGATGTATTCGGTGCCGGCGCAGGTATTGTAGGTCCGAATTTCGCGACGGCTGAAGCCGCCCAGCAGTTGGGCGATAGGCTGCCCGGTCGCCTTGCCGAAGATGTCCCACAAGGCAATATCAAAGGCGGAATTGCCGCGCACCTCAGCTCCGGAAGAGCGGAAACCGAGATAGCCGACGAGATCCGCCGCCAAAAGATCAATCTGGAGCGGATCGCGGCCAATGACGCGAGGGGCGACATATTCATGGATATAGGCCTCCACGGTTTCTGCCCCGAAAAAGGTCTCTCCCAGCCCGGTGATACCCTCGTCCGTATGGACCAGGATCCAGAGGAGATTTTGCCGCTCCGCAATGCGCACGGTTTCCAGCTTGGTGATTTTCATGGGGGCTTCCTTAAGCAATGCCGGCAGCGAGGAGCGCCTTGGCGCTTTCATCAAAATGTTTTGCCATCAACTGGCTTGCTGCCTGCGGATCCCCTGCAAGGATAGCTTCGGCGATCGACAGATGCAGTGAGTTCATGGCCTTTCGCTCCTCGTCCGAAGAGCGACTGCGCCACCCAATCGGCCAGGTTTGTCGCGAGACAGTTTGAAACGCGCCAAGGATCAGCGAAAAAATCGGGTTCTTCGACGCCTTGGCAATGGCCAGGTGGAAGGCGAGATCATGTTCCATCACCTTCTCAGGCAGAAGAAACTGTGTCTCCATGGCGGTCGCATGGTCCAGGAGAATGCGAGCCTCTTCCTCGGTACGTCGCAGGGCAGCAAGACTAGCTGTCCGCATTTCGATCGTCCGCCGCACATCATATATCTGATGAACGTTGATTTGCTCGGTACCCACACCATGTTCAATCATCAGTGACATGGCGCCATGGTCAAGCTCCGCCACCCGCGCCCGCTTTCCCACATGCAGGTCTAGCAGTCTCATGGCTGCAAGAGAGCGAAAGGCCTCCCGAATGACAGTGCGCGAGACGCGCAGTTCTTTCGAAAGCGCCAGTTCGCTGGGCAGGCTATCTCCAGGGCAGAGCTCGTGGTCTCGGATATAAGAGGTGAGCGCACCGATTACGCCATCAACCCGACCATCACTGCCAAAATCAAGACTAGCCATCGATGACAACATCCAGAACGACACAACCTGTCCTACAGCTTCCGCCCATTTTGTCTAGAATCCGCTATCGTTCTTGTCAAATGCAGTCACGCGAGCCCGTGTACTCAACGCAGTTTCCGCACTCAAATCGTATGGTGTTCGTCGTGCCGCAAGGGCTGCTAAGAAGAGCTTCACGATCCTTCAAACGCTGCGCCCCAGCAAACACTTCTCTCGGCCGGTCGATGCTGGTCGAAGCACCAGCCTGAAACTCAAGCAATCGGCCATCAATCGTCCTCAACAGGCAAGATGACCACAGCCTGTTGCTGCATCAGCGCCCAAATGCTACCGAGCCGTGGAAACGAGGGAATGCGGCTTAAAAAGCCCGGACGGGGTCTACGGAACATGAGTATGAGCACTCGGTACAGGCATGTCAGCTCAAAGGACCAGGGTCCCCGCATGGGCTCCCATCCTCAGCGAAACCTTCGATAGGCTGAACCTGTGCTGTCGAAACGTATCTCCATCATTGCTCCGACCTACAATGAGGTCAAAAACGTCATACCTTTCGCCGAACGCGTGAAGACTGCACTCGCAGATCGCGACTGGGAATTGCTGTTTGTCGACGACAATTCCGCTGATGGTACGGCTCAAAAGGCATTTGATTACGGCAAGATAGAACCGCGAGTACGTCCCGTCATTCGTTTTGCCGATCGAGGCCTCGCAAAGTCGAGCATCCAGGGCATGCTTTCGGCCAAGGGAGACCTGCTCTGCGTCATGGACGCAGACGGACAGCACGATCCGGCAGTGCTGATCGAAATGGTCGAACGCATGGAACGCGATGGTCTCGACATCGTCAGCGCCGCCCGCCGGCTTGAAGACGAGCAGGCCCTGGAAGGACTATCGCCGCTTCGCCGCAAACTCTCGCAGATCGGCAATGCGCTGAGCAGCTTCGTCATCGGACGGAAACTCTCCGATCCCCTGACGGGCTTCTTCTTGATCCGCCGGGACCGCTTCCTCAAGCTCGCGCCCGACCTCGGTGATCCCGGCTTCAAATTGCTCCTGGACATCCTCTACACGGACAAGACCCTGCGCCATGGGGAAGTCTTCTTCGATTTCGGAACTCGTCTCCACGGCAGTTCAAAGCTGGACAGCTACGTTCTCTGGAAATTCGCAACGTTTCTGATGAGCAAGATGACGAGAGGCATCGTTCCGGCGAGCCTCATCTCCTTCTTGTTTGTCGGTGGATCCGGGGTGTTCGTGCATTTCGCCGTGCTCTACTCGGCACTTGCGGCCTCGGCTTCCTTTGCCGTTGCCCAGACGATTGCCACGCTGATTGCCGCGACGAGCAATTTCCTTCTCAACAACCTCCTGACATTCCAGGACAGGCGACTGCACGGGATGCGGCTCTTGTCGGGCTATTTGAAGTTTCTGGCGGTCTCCGCCGTCGGCATCGTGGCCAATGTTTCCGCCGCCACCCTTGCCTACGAGAACCTCATCCACGTCGTCTTCATCGCAACACTGGCCGGCATCGCGATCGACACCGTCTGGAAATTTGTCATCGCCAATAGGTTCATCTGGAAATGAGCACGAAAGCCGGTCCTAGCCCCATGCCTTCGCGGACAGTCATGAATGCCGTCTGGTTGATTCTGCTTGGCGCCATCTGCCTGCAGATCCTTATTCAGCTCGTTCATGTGTCCATGTTTTTCGACGGCGGCATCTATGCGACCCTTGCGCGCAATCTGGCGGAGGGGCGTGGATCGATATGGGCACCGTACCTTTCAGACACTTTGTTTCCGACCTTCGCCGAACATCCTCCGCTGATGTTCTGGCTGCAGGCGATCGGATTTGCGCTTTTCGGTGACAGCATCGCAGTCGAAAAAGGCTTCTCTTTTCTAACCTTCATCGTTTGCGCTGTGTTGCTGTTTCAGATCTGGAAGCGGCTGAACAAGGACGACGTTCTCGTACAGGCGGCATTCCCATTCGCCCTGATGCTTGCCCTCATCGCAGGCCGGGTAAACTGGGGCTTTGCCAATGGCCTGTTGGACAACCTGCTCGCCGTATTCTCTCTGACTTCAGTGCTTCTGCTGGTTGCCGCCTATGATCGGCCGGCGCCCCTTACATCTGTACGGCGTCTCGCTCTGGTTTCAGCCGCCGGTCTCGCGATCTGCATGTCGCTGATGACCAAGGGACCAGTCGGCCTTTTTCCCCTGGCAGTCCCTGCAATCCACTGGATGGTGTTCCGGCGGCAGTCCTTCCTGGCAATGCTGATCGATAGTGTTGTTATTGTTCTCGTCATCGGACTGTTTCTCGGGTTACTTTACGCATTCGACCCGTCACGCGAAGCCATTGATCGATACGTTACCGCGCAACTCCTATCGAGCCTGAGTGGCGCCCGTGGTCATTATGGCGGTGGCCTTTACGTCTTCCGCAAGATCCTTGGTGTCAACGGATACTCGCTGGCAATCCTGGCACTCGCAGCTCTCGCGGGATGGCGCTGGAAGCTTGGCAAAAGTGCCCCCGAGGTGAATAGATCGCGTCTGAAGCGCGCTGCATTCTTGATCCTGGTTGGGATGTCAGCGTCACTGCCAATCGGCCTCAGCCCAAGGGTCGCGAACTTCTATTTCAACACGTCGCTTCTCTTCTACTCGTCAGGCTTCGCGATGCTGGTGGCGCCCCCGCTCATGGACGGGTTGTCGCGCCTGACAGAACAGCGCAGTAAGCTTCTGAGGTTTGGTTCACTGCTATTCCTCGCAACTTCCATCGTGATCGTGCTCGCAAATCTCGGCCGCCCAGGCGCCGATGCCCGAACGATCGAGCAAGCTGCAGCCATCAGGGAACTGGTGTGTACGAATGAAGCCAACTGTAAGCCCGTGATCAGCGCATGCCAAATTGCCTGGCAGGACTGGGCGCTTCACACCTACATGCAGCGCTTCTACAAAATCAGCATTGCCAAACAAGCCGACGTCGACGCCGACTTTGTCATTGCCGATGAAACTTGTAGCAATCTCCAAGGCCGAAAAGACACAGGCATCGACATCTCCCCTTACCTCCTGCTCGAAAGAGGATGAGGGTATGCAAGGACATGAGAACATGAATGTCGCAACTCTTGCGATCAATCTGGATCGATCAACCGACCGCTGGGAAATCCTGGCGGATCGCGCCAGCGCACTAGGCTTGTCCCTCACCCGCGTCTCGGCAGTCGACGGCAAGTTGACACCGGAAGCAGAGCGGGAGGCAGTCGATGATGCCGCATTCCGCCGCAACACGGGTCGCCTGATGCTCGCCGGCGAGTATGGCTGCTACAGGAGCCATATCAGGGCGCTCAACGCATTCCTCACAACGACCAACGATATCGCCCTCATCATTGAAGACGACGTCGAACTGAGCGCCGATCTCAAGGATCGGGTGCAAGCCGCGTTCGACGCGGTTCCGGATGCAGACGTGATCAAGTTCTTCAATCACCGTGTCGTCGGATTCCGAAAGACCAACACATCAAGCCAAGGTGACGAGATCGGTCGCGCCATTCACGGCCCGCTCGGTTCATCGGCCTGTTATGCCGTTTCCCGGCGAGGAGCAGCGCTCTTGATCGAACACCTGACGGTCATGCGCTACCCTTGGGACGCAGCCCTCGAACGGGGCTGGGACCATAGTGGGCTTGTCTACACGACGCGAAAGAACGTGGCGAATATAGCGCGCGGCGGCACGACAATTGCAACGCGCGATATCTACCGCTCCGTCAAATTCCCGAAGTGGAAACGACTCGGGACCTATATTCGAAGGCTACGGGATGATTTTGTAAGACTGGCCTATGCACTTCGCGCTTGAACAAGCGTGACAGGACGTTTCGAGCCGGCACAACAGCTGACCTTCTCGTCCTCAAACCTTGAGACATCTGGAACGGGACCATGAAGACCCATATCGACCGCTTGTGGCATGCCTCGGACATCCTATTTCTCACTGGGCTTGCCGTCGCATTGTTTCTCGGCAGCAAGGTAACGCCACTGTTGGTCGTCGCAGGCGTCCTCCCCATCCCTTTCTTGTTGCATGCGCTCAAAAACAGGCACTATCAGGTGCCAATCTGGACGCTGCTGGTCCCGTTCGGAATCTACTTCGCATACTGCCTGTTCGTCCTTTTCTTTTTCACAGGGCTTGAGGCTTCAGATCCCCGCCCGGTCAATCCAAGCTTGGAATCATATTCTATCGCGATTGCCATGCTCGCCGTCGGACTGGTGCGGAGCCTGCAGATCAAAGACCTGGCCTCAAAGTTTCGCAGACTGATGCCCTGGCTGCTCGTCGCCTGCTTCGCCGTTTTGTCCTATATGATGTTTGCCGGGATCAGGGACGCCTGTCGTGTAAGGGGACTGGCGCCCTGGCCTTTCATCCCTGCTCTCCTGTTCTCGACACTGACGTTTATCTGTCTGGTCGGGTGGGAAAGGCTTGGCAATCGCGAGCGCTGGCTTCGGGTCGGCCTGCTCGCGCTGAGCATCATCGTCTCGACGACCTATACAGGCTCCCGCGGCGTGGCCGTGGCGCAAGTTGGCGTTTTTGGCTTGCTTATGCTCCTGAGCCTCCTGCCTTCTTTGAGGGAAAGCACACCACGCTTCTATCAGCTGGCCACAGCGGCAACCGCGGGAGCGGTGGTTTCCGTCCTAATCGGCCTGGCAACGGACTGCGGCCCAGCAAGCCGGTTCTCCTCGACAGTTGAGACCCTGGGGAGGATTACCTCACAGCTCATCGCAGTTGATGAGGAAGCCACTTCCCCAACACAGGCGGCCCCGGCACCACAAGCGGTGCAGATTCCGGATAACTCCGAGCCAGCAACAGCAACGCCGTCCGAGCTTAGCCAATCGACAGAAGTCACCAATGATGATTCGATCGGACTTCGGCTCGCCATGTGGGATACGTCGATCGCGGCGATCAAGGAGAGCCCCGTCTTCGGTCATGGCTCACTCTATTTGCAGAAGCTGATACACGCGACCTATGGCTTCGAGCATAATCACAATCAGTATCTCACCTGGCTCGTAACCGGCGGAGTGCTGCAGCTTACGCTCGGTCTGATCTTCCTTGCGATCCCTTGGTTTGTTTCCAAGGGTCTGTCGACTGCCGACAGATTACTCCTGACAACAGGAGTGTCACTCTTTTGGGCGATTGCGATGATGTTCGATTCGTTCCTGAATCTGAAATTCTACACGCATTACTTCTGCCTGCTCTGCGGTGTACTCTATGCCCTGTCAAACAGTATGCAGGAGGAGGCATCCACATGAGCGGACCTCTCTATTTCGATCTCACCGAGGCATTGCTCTCCACATCGGGCAAGCGCACGCAATATTACGGCATTGCCCGCACGGTCCACGAAATTGGCCGGGAAGCCGCCGCGCTCAGCGAAGACATCCGCTTCGTTGTCTTCTCCTTTGGCATGCAGGAATTCTACGAAGTCACCTGGCAGAAGCGAGAGGACGGAAGCGTCGAGTTCGATCTGCCGAAGGATGTCGGTCAGAAATGGGTGAGGTCGTATTTCGGCAAAAACCCCGTCCTGCCATTGATCTTCAGCCTCTTGAACCTGATGACGCCGAAGAAAAACAGGGCCAGTTGGCTTAAACGCGCCGGACATCTGAAGCCCGTCGCAATCGAAAGCGGCATCTTCTTGTCCGCAGCACGGCCGAAACTGATCGTGGACATGGTGAGGGTTCTCCGTGAGAGCGGTTCAAGAGCGACCATCGTGGCCTTGCTGCATGATTTCATGCCCCTGCATGACCGAGCGACGAAACGATTCCGCAAACTCGACCGCAACTTCCTGGCCGACAACCAATACCTGATCGAGCATGCTGGCCGGATTCTGACGAATTCGCACTTCACCGCAAAAGAGCTCAAGAGCTTCGTCGAAAAGGGCATGCTTCCCACACCGCGCGGGCCGGTCGATGTGGTGCAACTCGTCCACCATTGTCCTGATGGCACAGAAACATCTGAAATCTCCGTGCCGACGGAACCATACCTGCTGACGGTTGCTCTCAATCTGGGCCGAAAAAACATAGAGGTCGTGCTCGAGGCCCTCAGACAAATGCGGGCTGACGGCAAGCCCGTGCCGCAACTCGTGATCGCCGGCTCGCACAGAAAGCGCCTGCGTCGCTATGCATCGAGAGCAGTTTTTCAGGGCATTCAGGACAAGCTGATCTTCATCGACAACCCCAACCAGACCGATCTTGTCAAGCTCTACAAGGGAGCCCTCGCTCTGGTAATGCCGAGCAAGTTGGAAGGTTGGGGCCTGCCAGCCGGCGAGGCGCTCTGGTGCGGCACACCGGCAATCTGCTCAACAGCAGAAGCGTTGCGGGAAGTCTGCCGGGATCTGGCGATTTACTTCGAACCTGATGATGCAACCCACCTGGCCAAGATCATTCAACGCCTTATGGCGGATGAAGAGTTCAGGCTCGATTTGCGCCGCACGGTCAACCTCGCCAGACCAAACCTAAGGACATGGCAAACAGTGGCTGAGGACACGTTACGAACTATCGTCTGATCCACCTCGCCGACAAGGACAGATGGGCAATCACGGTAGGCAACGCCGCAACCGCCAATTATGTATCTATCCATTCGCGCTGCCAAACGTCACTGGCGGCAGACCAGCAATTGGATTATTGAGCCAAGTCTCGTTTTAAGAGCAACGGATGCAATATGAGTATGAAGCGACTTTTCGACGCTGTAGTTGCCGCGACCACTCTCGTCGTTATTTGCGTGCCGATGGCTTTGATTGCGCTTGCCGTAAGGATGACGTCCGCCGGCCCTGCCCTTTACTGGTCGAAAAGAGTGGGACGGGGAAACCAATTGTTCTTGATGCCAAAGTTTCGCACCATGCGTACAGATACGCCGGTCGTTGCCACCCATCTGCTGGGCGATGCCGCACGCCATCTCACACCGATTGGCGGTTTCTTGCGCAAATCGAGCCTGGACGAGCTCCCGCAGCTCTGGTCCATCCTTGTGGGCGATATGAGTCTGGTCGGCCCCCGACCTGCGCTGTTCAACCAGGACGACCTTATCGCCGCGCGCACCGAAAAAGGGGTGCACCAGCTGAGGCCGGGATTAACGGGCTGGGCTCAGGTGAACGGTCGAGACGAACTCGAGATACCCATCAAAGTGGCCTTTGATACAGAGTACCTACTGCGCCAGAGCTTCCTGTTCGACTTGCGGATTCTGATGCTGACCGTCATCAAGGTCATCCGAGCCAAGGGGGTGTCCCATTAATGCGCCATCCAGCCCGAAAGCACACAGCGCCATGAGCAAAAGCAAGCTGGTCGACAAAGTGGTCGTGAGAACAATTCGCGAGACGATTATCCGCACCCCGCGCCGCTGGAAACGGGCGCTGATGATCCTGATGGATTGCATTTCTCTGCTGGTCGCTCTTTGGGCCGCATATGCGCTTCGTTTGTCTGACTGGTTACCCGCCATCACATCGGAGCGCCTGACTCTTGCAGTATTCGCGCCACTCGTTGCGATCCCAGTCTTCATTCGCATGGGCCTCTATAGATCTGTCATTCGCTATCTCCCGGAGGCCGCCGTCTGGACCATAATCCAGGCCATGATGATCGCGACGGTCAGTTGGATCATCATCATCTTTTTGATGGAAATGGCAGGCCAGGGCATTGTTCCCCGATCTGTCCCTTTCCTCTACTTCCTGATCGGCACACTGCTTGTCGGCTCTTCCCGTTTTGTCGCCAAATGGATCCTGAACATGGGGACAGGCATGCGACGCAACGAGGAGCCGATCTTTATCTATGGAGCCGGCCCAACCGCAGCGCAGCTGGCACGTGCGTTACGGGGTCATGGAAACCGATATGTCATGGGCCTCATTGACGACGATCCTGCGAATCATGGACGCGATGTAGCGGGCTACAGGGTCTTTCCACCCCAACAGCTGCCAAGCCTTGTTGAACGGTACGGAATTCGCGAGATCGTTCTCAGTATGTCGTCGATCCCTGCCGAAAGCCGGCAAGCAGTCATCGGGCGAGTTGCTGGACTTGGGGTTAAGGTACGTAGTGTTCCCGACATCTCTGATATCGTCGACGGCCGATACATCGTCAATCAGATTAGAGAGATCGAGATCGATGAGCTTCTCGGACGATCATTCGTGCCGCCGGACAAAGCGCTTCTGGCTCAGGCGTTGACCGGCAAGACAGTGCTGGTGACGGGCGCCGGCGGCTCCATCGGCTCCCAGCTCTGTCGCCTCATCGCATCCTGGAAGCCATCGAAGCTGATCCTCCTGGAGTCGAGTGAATTCGCGCTGTACCGCATTGAGCAAGAGCTGCTGAGCGGAACTAAAACACCGATAACTCCAGTCTTGGGCTCCGTGACCGATGCCCAACTTGTGCGTAGAACACTGCGAGATAACGGTGTTGAAGTCGTTTACCACGCAGCCGCTCATAAACATGTGCCACTGGTTGAGGCCAACGTCTTGGAAGGCATCCGCAACAACGTCTTCGGCACCTTGACCATCGCGAAAGCCGCGGCAGAACAGAATGTAGCAAGTTTCGTGCTGATATCTTCAGACAAGGCTGTGCGCCCGACCAATGTTATGGGAGCGACAAAACGGTGGGCCGAGCTGATCGTTCGTCAGATTGCGGTCGACGCAAAAAAAGATGGATATGAACAAACCTTCTGCGCCGTTCGCTTTGGCAATGTAATCGGGTCCAACGGTTCGGTTGTGCCGCTATTCAAGGAACAGATCGCAAAAGGCGGCCCTGTCACAGTCACGGATCCGGAAATGACACGGTACTTCATGTCTATTCCTGAAGCAGCCGAACTGATCGTTCAGGCCGGCGCTCTGTCAGAGGGTGGCGACGTTTTTCTCCTCGACATGGGCGAGCCAGTCCGCATACGCGAACTCGCAGAAAACATGATCCGACTCGCGGGTTTCTCTGTCAAAGACGACAAGGCAACCGATGGAGGAATTGCGATTGAGTATGTCGGCATAAGGCCAGGAGAGAAACTCTTCGAAGAGTTGTTTTACGACAGCCAAAACGCACAACCCACGCATCATCCCAAAATTCAGAGGGCCAATTCCTCATCTATCGTCAGCTACGAGATATTCTCAGCGTTGAACAAGCTGCAGTTAGCTCTAGAGACTGGTGACGAACAATTAATTAGAAAAATCCTATTCGACGTAGTCTTTAGTAAAGATAAGATTCTCAACAATCAAATGAGCGCAGCCCCCGCAGATTCTGAGAAGCCAGCATGGGATTAACACTGATTACCGGGGCATCAGGTTTTGTTGGTTCGCATTTGGCAGCGGACATGAGAAACCGTGGCATGCCTATCAGGGCTATAAGCCGGAGCGAAAGCCAAGGATCAACCAAGATCCAATCCTATGCGCCAGAGACCGATTGGCGCCCTTTCTTGCATGAAGTGGATACCGTCGTACATCTAGCAGCTCGTGTTCATGTCATGCGAGATACTGAAGCCGATCCGCTCAATGTATTTCGCATCGCAAATGTCGACGCGACACTCAACCTAGCGCGGCAAGCGGCATTCGCTGGTGTCAGTCGCTTCATCTTCATGAGTACTGTAAAAGTAAACGGTGAGGAAACCCAGCCTGGAGAACCATTTACGAATTTGGATCCGCGTAATCCGCAAGATCCTTACGCGATATCTAAAGCAGAGGCAGAGGTGGGTTTGCTGGACGTTGGACGGCAAACTAAAATGGACGTTGCCATTATAAGACCGCCTCTTGTTTTCGGTCCAAGGGTGGGGGGTAATTTTGCCACTTTGATGAAGTGGACTGAACGCGGTTGCCCCTCGCTATTCTCACATGTTAAAAACAAACGCTCGATGATCTATGTGGGCAACCTCACCGACTTTGTGATTGCCGTCATCAGCTATGCCGACCCCGTCAAACGGCATTTTTTAATCAGCGATCAGCCCGCACTATCAACCGACGAGTTATTTGCCCAACTTAGGACTGCAACGGGTCGTGCTCCGAGAGCCATTCCTGTTCCGCGAGTGTTACTGGACCTAGCTGATACTCTTACTGGCAACAATAAAACACTACGACGGCTATTGAGTAGCCTTGAGATTGACGATCAAGAGACTCGTAAAACATTCTCGTGGAAACAGCCGTTTGAATTTACAGCAGCCATCACGGAGACGGTGTCGACCGCCAATCGTACATATTCTCTATCACAAGGGTAACCGCGCAGGCCATTGACCTTGCCCCCAAGTTTTATCCAGTTTTGAGTTCGCTCCGGCGGTTTTGGGTTGCGGCATTGTGGGCAGTAGCGGCGGGTTGCGGTGCGGAGCCATTCCGGCTGCGCAGCACCGCATCACGTCGCGGGTTGATGGTCTGAGCAAACTCGGCCGGTGTGAGCCAGCCGAGGCCGGAATGTGGTCGATGATCGTTGTAGTCGCTGCGCCAGTTTGAAAGCGATGACCGAGCATGGGGCAGTGACGAGAAGAGCGTCTCGTTCAGGAGCTCATCCCGCAGTCGGCCATTGAAGCTTTCGATGAAGGCGTTCTGGATCGGCTTGCCCGGCGCGATGTAGTGCCATTCCACCTTGACCTGGTCCGTCCATTGCAGGATCGCGTTGCTGGTGAACTCGCTCCCGTTGTCACTGACGATCATCTTAGGCTTGCCACGCTTCTCGATGATCTGATCCAGCTCACGAGCAACCCGAAGGCCCGAGAGCGATGTATCGGCGACGAGGCTCAGGCATTCTCTCGTGCAATCATCGACGATCGTTAAGACCCGGAACCTGCGGCCATCGGTGAGTTGATCCGACACGAAGTCCAGCGACCAGCGGTCATTGGCCGCCATCGGCACCCGCATTGGCGCGCGTGTGCCGATGGCTCGTTTCCGACCGCCGCGCTTGCGCACCGTCAGCTTCTCCTCCCGATACAGCCGGAAGAGCTTTTTGTGGTTCACACGGTGCCCTTCGCGCTTGAGCAGCACGTGGATGCGTCGATAACCGAAGCGACGGCGCTCATGCGCCAATGCTTTCGTCCGCTCGCGAAGACGATCATCGTCGCCGCGCCTGGTTTCGTAACGGATCGTCATTCGGCAAAAGCCGCTGGCTTTACACGCCCGCCGTTCGCTCATCTGATGGGAGTGCATCAAATACGCGACAGCGTTCCGCTGGGCTGCGGGCGTTACCACTTCTTTCCCAAGAGGTCCTTCAAAGCCGCATTGTCGAGCATTGCATCGGCCAGAAGCCGCTTCAACTTCGCGTTCTCATCCTCAAGAGTCTTCAGCCGTTTAGCCTCAGACACGTCCATGCCGCCGAATTTGGCCTTCCATTTGTAGATGCTGGCATCGCTGACGCCATGCTTCCGGCAAAGCTCAGAGACCGGCGTGCCTGCCTCGTGCTCCTTCAGTATGCCGATAATCTGTTCGTCCGTGAAACGGTTGCGCTTCATTCTCTGGTCCTCTCAATAGGCCAGAGCTTACTTCAAAATGGATTAGTTCAGCGGGGCGAGGTCACTCTGCATCGGAATACTTAATCTTCTCACTATGCGCTCTGAGCATTCTTCTCGCTGAAGTGCCCGAGCTCACTTCCCTTTAGAGTTCAGACCAGGAAGTTCGATCGTTTCAGGACCCGCCGTTTATGGAGCTGTGTTAAGGAGTAGTGTCCGCACAAGATCAATGTCGATGCCATAGCTAGCGTGTTTGCTGACCGGATCGCCCGTTGTGGCCATGATCATGCATGGGTTCAGACCAATTTCTCGAAGGGGACCGACCCAGCCCCCCCAATTGTGCGGGTACTTCTGAGAAAAGATTAGCAACTTGGTGTCGTAGTTGGCAAACATCAGCATATTGAGAGCCGACCCAGCCGGAGCGACGATGGTAGAGGCCTGTTGAATTGTCCTGACCTGTTCAGCAAAAGGCATGGTCTCAAGACGTACGGGCCGAAGGCCCAGCGCGGGGGCCTGCGCCAATAGATCATCTTCGTTGAGAGGGCGCCCCCACGAGCTACTTTCGCGGCTGAGATAGATAGCCTCTCCCTCGGCGGCTGGTTGGTTACCCAATGAAGCAAAGACCCGATCGCGCATATAGCGCATGGCTGGTCCGGACCACGATGCCTGTTCTTCAAGTGGCACGGAATGGCCTGAGAGTAGGTCAAATGGGAAGAAGCCGATGGTTGGGGCTACAATTAAACGTGCAACTTGAACGACATCGTCTTGCGCGATGCGGACCAAAGGATTGTCACAAAGTAAAGCAAGAAACTCATAGTGGGCGCGAGGCATGTCGTCGTTGACAAGTATCGCGATATCGGAACTGTTGTCCAGTCGCGCGATGTGACGCATGCGCGGAAGAAATTCGGCAGCCCAATGGCCAAAGTGTTTCGAAGCTGGTCCAACGAGACTGATGGCGCGGTCAAGACGTCGGGTAGGTTTGGCTAGGGAAAAAATAGCCGCATCACCACTTCTAGCAATGATCGTTGCATCTGCGCGCAAATCCACAGAAGCGCCGAAACGCGGATCGGCATAGGTGTCTGACAGGATCTCATCCCCTGGCCCAAATACGGCGCTGGATTTAGCGCAGACAAGCACATCACGCAGTTCTGCCACATATGCCGGATAACCTGCAACGGTAGCTCTGACACCGGTCGTTGTGGCAACAGGTGCGCCTTCAAATTCAGCAAACCGAATCGTGTCTGCCGTGTCCTGCCAGAGCATTTCACCTAGGCCGTTGGCAACCCCTGTCGCCATTGTGATGATTGGCCCTGCGGCCAAGCAGACGGTGTTCGTGGACTGAGATCCAATGTAGCGACGTGTCGCATCGAGACCTTCGACAATTAAAGTGGCGGCAGGCAATACTGTCGTCTTACTGTCGGGCACCTCCGCGCTGCGGGTTTTGAGCGCCGAGACAAATCCTGAGCGCAGCGAGGGGTTGCTGCTAACAGCTAGGCTGGTTAAACCCGCCTGCACGATATCGCTAAAAGGACCCGATGCGCAGTCTCCATGCCACTGCTGAATGTAATCAGTCGCACGCGCTATAGCCTGATCGGCATCTCCAGCAACACTTAAAGCCTGAACCAGATAGGACATAGCGAAGGTATCGCCTGGCGCAAGTTGCAGCGCGCGCGAGAAATGATGGGCAGCCTCCGCTGGGCGGGATAGGTGGAAGAGGCAATAACCCGAAATGAAACTCGCCGCGTGATCATGTGAGACGTCAGCAACAGAAGCCTTGCATGCTGCTAGTGCGTCCTCATATAGGCCGCTGAATGCAAGGGAGGAAAAACTGTCATTGGCCATACACTAGCCCTTTAAAGCTCAATCGTGACCCGCAGACAGACATCAATTTAGGTCAGTGTTCAAGTCAATTCTCTTGCCGGTCAGGAGATGGCCGTCCGGTTCGCCATGCAGGGCAAAATGTTGATCTCTGAATTGTGTTGTCACAACTGTCCGGCGAAGTGGGGGCAATTCACACATACGCGTTCACGACCCACACATTGATTCAGCATTGCGGAACCTATAGCGAACGAGTAAGTAGAGCTAGGCACGACTACCGGGACAAGATTGCACACAGACATGACAGATGACATTTATGTAACGCGTCCGCACCTGCCTCCGCTCGAAGAGTTCAAAGATCTGCTGGGCAAAATTTGGGACCGAGGGGTATTAACCAACTGCGGCCCCTACCATGAAGAGCTCGAAGCAAGCCTGTGTAGCTACCTGAACGTGCCGCATATCTCGCTCTTCAACAATGGCACCGTCGCCTTGATAGTCGCTTTGCGAGCGCTGGGGATCAAAGGGGAAGTGATCACGACGCCCTACTCTTTTGTGGCTACGACTCATGCAATTTTATGGATGGGTTGCACACCGGTCTTTGTCGATGTGGATCCCGTCAGTTTAAACCTCGACCCAGCTCGAATTGAAGCGGCCATCACGGAGAATACCGCTGCAATTTTGCCTGTCCATTGTTATGGCCACCCCGCGGACGTGGACGCGATTGACGCTATAGGCCTAAAACATCGTATACCGGTAATATATGACGCCGCCCATGCATTTGGCGTGGAATGTCATTGTGGTTCTGTCTTGACCCACGGGGATTTATCGGTTTTGAGCTTCCACGCGACCAAGGTGTTCAATACATTCGAGGGCGGAGCAATTGTCTGTAGGACGCCGGAACAGAAGCGTTATATCGACCAGCTTAAGAATTTCGGCCATGATGGGGAAACATCTGTTATAGAAACCGGCATCAATGGCAAGATGAGCGAGATCAACGCGGCTTTTGGTCTGCTGCAGCTTAAATATGTCGACGAGGCGATCGGCAGGCGCGCTGCGATTGACAAACGCTATCGGGCTGAACTTGCCGGACTGCCGGGCGTCCAATGTTTGACTGATACTGGCCAAAGCCGCCAGAACCACTCCTATTTTCCGATCCGTATTGGGGACGCCTTCCCCATGAACCGCGATGACCTGTTTCATTACATGAAGGAGCGCGGCGTGCATCCGAGGCGGTATTTCTATCCGCTGATATCGAATTTCTCTATGTACCGAAGCTTGCCATCGTCGGATCCTGCCGGTCTTCCAAACGCAGTGGCGGCAGCCGAAGAAATACTATGTTTGCCGATTTATCCAGACTTAGATGACGCTTCGGTGACCCGCATAGTGGCGATGCTGCACGAGGCAGCAACAAAGGGTACATAGGTCGAAACCCGATGCGCGTCGCTATCATGCAGCCTTACTTCCTGCCTTATATCGGCTATTTTCAGTTGATACAGCAGGCTGATGTATTTGTAATATATGATGATGTGCAGTTTACCAAAAAGGGTTGGATCCATCGCAACCGTTTTCTACGCAACGGCGAGCCGGTGCTGTTCACCCTGCCTTTAAAAAAAGGGTCAGATTACTCTGATGTGCGTGACCGTGAACTGTCTGACGACTACAACGGAATAAAGATGGTAGCACAGATCTCAAACGCCTATAGGAGAGCTCCACAATTTGAAACGATGATGCCTGTTATCGAAGACATTTTCGTTACAGCTGAGACCAACCTGTTTGAATTCATTCATCAGAGCTTAGTCCGGCTTACTGCCTTGCTCGAGATTGACACACCGATCATTGTCTCTTCGTCTTTAGGGGACACCAAATCGTTGAAGGGGCAAGATCGAGTTCTGGCGATCTGCCAAGCGTTGGGAGCCACGCACTATATCAATCCGATCGGCGGCGTTGAACTTTACCAGGCCGATGCTTTTCGCGACAAGGGAATCGATCTGCAATTTATACGTCGAACCGACATAAGCTACGGCCAATTTGGCAACCCGTTTGTGCCAGACTTGTCGATTCTGGATGTGATGATGTTCAACTCGCTTTCGGAGGTCCGAGAGCTTATTTTAAGTCATCTCACCATGGTTAGCCCGAAAAATGACTGATATGTTTGTATGGAAGAAACTGGGTAAGGTCTTCGATCCTAGGGATTTTCCCGGGCGGCCTTGGATGGAGAATTTTGCCCAGGCGCCAGCGACATTGATCCGCGATGATCATGTCCGTGTCTATTTTTCCACCAGACCGATGGGAGATGCACTGGGCCAGTTCAAAAGCTATACATCGTGGCTTGATTTAGATCGCGCGGATTTAACGAAAGTTATACGTGTAGCTGACAACCCTGTGTTGAGCCTTGGCGAGACAGGTACGTTTGACGAATTCGGCACCTACCCATTTTCAGTACTTGAAACCGAGCAGGGAATTTTGGGCTTTTATGGAGGGTGGACACGCTGCGAAAGTGTACCTTTTGATGTAGCTATCGGAGCGGCACTCAGCATTGATGGGGGGGCAACTTTTGAAAAATTGGGCCCAGGACCTATCATTGGACGATCGCCGGACGAACCCTTTGTGATGAGCGGTCCGAAGATTCGTAGGTTTAACGATAAATACTACTTGTTCTACATTGCAGGCACCAAATGGGTAATCGACGGCGGACGACCTGAACCCATCTACCGTATTCGGATGGCGTATTCTGATGATGGCGTAAATTGGTACAAACATCATCTTCATTTAATCGACACAGTGGTGGAAGTGGACGAGGCCCAAGCCAGCCCTGATGTTCATTATCACAATGGGCGCTATCACATGTTTTTCTGCTATCGCTTTTCTACTGGGTATCGCAGCCATGCTCGAGGATACCGCATCGGCTATGCCCACAGCGATGATCTGATCACGTGGTATCGTGACGATGCGCGCGCGGGTTTACTACCTTCAGCGGCGGGCTGGGATAGTGAAATGGTATCTTACCCACATGTCTTTAGCGTCGATGGGCACACCTATATTGCCTATCTTGGCAACGGGGTGGGACGAGAAGGGTTTGGCATAGCAAGGCTTGAGGCCCGCCCATGATTTGCTTCACGATTGAGAAACTGGGGAAGATATTTGACCCAAGTGTCCACATACTAAACGATGGACCCGGCTTCTTCGCGCAATCACCTCAGGCGCTTGCCTTGCCTAACGGAAACGTTCGGATCTACTTCTCAACGCGGTCAACGGATGGAGATACGGGTAAGTTTATTAGTTATGTTTGTTATGCCGATTTCAAAGATGACCTTACCACGCTAGTGAATGTCGCGCGACATGACGTTTTGGGTCGCGGTCAACTTGGAGCATTTGACGAACATGGAATCTTTCCGTTGAATCCAGTTCGTATCGGCGATGAGGTGTGGGGTTACACCACAGGATGGACGCGCCGCGTATCTGTCTCAGTCGACACCGCTATCGGCTTGGTCAAAAGCCTCGACGGCGGACGCACGTTTCAACGAGTGGGCACCGGTCCTGTACTTAGCGCCGGGAGATATGAGCCCTTTCTCGTGGGCGATGGCTTTGTGCGGCAAATCGGGCGGCGCTTTCATATGTGGTATATTTTCGGTCAAAGGTGGGTGCGCGAGGATGAGACGGCTGAGCCAGACCGGGTTTATAAGATTGCACAAGCCACGTCTCACGACGGGCAAAACTGGTACCGCGAAAGTGGCCAGGCAATATTGCCGGACATACTGGGGCCAAACGAATGCCAAGCTCTGCCCAGTGTTGCTTACCACAGCGGCTTCTATCACATGGTATTTTGCTATCGTTATGCGCATGGTTTCCGCACTGAGCCGACCAAAGGGTACCGCTTGGGTTATGCAGTTTCTGCCGACGCAAAGTCCTGGCGGCGCGATGATAGCGTGCTTGGACTAGCGGGCTCAAAAGACGACTGGGACGCAGACATGCAATGCTATCCGCATATATTTGTGCACCAAGATCAGCTGTGCCTTCTCTACAATGGGAATGCCTTCGGTAAAGAGGGGTTTGGTTTGGCCCGGCTGAAGCGATGACGTCCGTCCACGGTCTCACGCGCAACATAGCCAACGTTTCACAAGTAACTGCGTTACTCACGGCTTGCGATTTGGACTTCAGCCCTCCGCTGTCGGCACGACTGGAGATTCCGACCTATGCCGAACGTATTTGCACCCAGGCGGAGCGGTTCGAGCACTGGGATCAAAGCACTCTCGTTGGCCTGCTCGCGATTTATTGCGTCACCCCGGCAGGGGCTCCAGCGTTCATCACGAATCTAAGCGTGTGTTCGGATCAGAGGGGACGGGGCTTGGCGGACGCTCTTTTGCGCGCAGCCCTTATGCATGCTCGTAGCTGTGGTTTTGCTGCTGTAGCGCTCGAAGTAGATGTTAATGCACACGCAGCGCGCCGACTTTACGCGAAACATGAGTTTTTGCTGCAGAGCGCAAAGGGCGGGACGCTTTTGCTGCAGGTCACCCTCTGATTGTGCGTGAGGGAGGCGTTTACCCCTCACCGTTTTTGCTTTAATCCGCGCAAGTGCCACACAAACGGAATCGAAGATGAGCCAAACACGAGACTACGACGCCGAGTTTAAAGACAATACCGAGCGTAAATATGCTTATGATTTCGATTTCGATGTCATGCATAGCTATATGATCAAAGCGTTCCGAAGCTTTTTTCGCTCCGGAAATTGTTTAGAATTGGGCAGCTTTAAAGGAGACTTCACGAGACGCTTAGTAGATTACTTCCCTGATATTACCTGTGTTGAGGCGTCGGCCGAGGCAATAGAAATAGCGAAAGAGAATTTGCCCCAGACTATCGCGTTTCACCAGTCACTGTTCGAAGAAGTCACTCTGCAAAAACGGTATGACAACATTATACTGACCCACGTGCTGGAACATCTCGATGATCCGATAGGGGTGCTCAAGCGCATCAACACCGATTGGTTAGCCCCGGGTGGACGGCTTTTTGTAGCGTGCCCTAACGCCAATGCACCCTCGCGTCAGATCGCTGTGGCAATGGGGCTCATCAGCCACAACGCCGCAGTGACTCCGGCAGAGGCAGAGCACGGTCACCGCATAACCTACAGTCTCGATACATTGGAGCGTGATGCCAGACAAGCCGGTCTCAACATAGTCCATCGCTCAGGCATCTTCTTTAAAGCTATGGCCAATTTCCAATGGGATAGGCTGCTGACCACGGACATTATATCACCGGAATACCTCGATGGCTGCTATGAACTTGGTCAGCGCTATCCAGATTTGTGTTCGAGTATTTACCTAGTTTGCGAGGCTGGATCAGATGGCTGAAAACCGACTGAAGAAAGTCTCCGTAGTAGTGGCGGTCTATCAAAACGAAGGCTCGCTAACCAAGACCCATCAAGAGATTGCAGAACTATTTGCTAACAGTATGCCAGAGATCGCGCTGGAATGGGTCTTTGTCAACGACGGCTCCACGGATGGATCGCTCGACGAATTGCGACAAATTCGCGCCAACGATGATCGAGTGCGAGTGATAACTTTTACACGAAATTTCGGTCAGATGGCCGCTATGCTCGCAGGCTTTAAAGCGGCGACGGGCGAAGCGGTTATCAACATTTCTGCCGATCTTCAAGATCCGGTGGAGCTGATGGAGGAGATGATAGAGAGTTGGCTGAGAGGATCGGAAATCGTGGTCTGCTATCGCACCAGCCGAAACGATCCCCCCACTGCCCGCCTGTTTTCCAGCGTGGCCTACCGGCTGATGCGTATGGCTGTGCCACAGATCCCTAAAGGTGGGTTTGACTACGTGTTAATGGACCGTGTGGTGATGGATGAGTTCAACACGATGGATGTGCGCCACCGGTTCTTTCAAGGCGATCTTCTTTGGAGTGGGCGCCGCACCAGTTTCATACCCTACGAGCGTCGGAAGCGCGTCGTAGGGCGATCGCAGTATAATCTCGCGAAGAAGCTGAAAAACTTCATCGACGCAATGCTTGACGCATCATTCTTGCCAATCCGCTTCATCTCATTATGTGGCGTCGCCACCTTTCTGGTGGGGGCCTTGTATTCTATTTCGATTGTTGTCGCATGGAGCATCGGTGATGCACCGTTTGATGGCTGGGCGCCACTGATGATCGCCGTTTTGATGATCGGCGGCGCCATCATGCTAATGCTTGGGATCATCGGAGAGTATGTCTGGCGCATCAATGAAGAAGTGCGTAAGAGACCCAACTATGTTATCCGTGACGAATTATAACCTTGATTGATCTTCAGAACATAACACAACATTTACATCAGAAGTCGAAGAATAGACCTCTACAAAGGCCATTTCGTCGAATCGATCCGAAGAATTTTTCTAGAACCAGCTGGCGCAGGACATGCTATTAGGATCGCAGGCAGTAAAATTTATAGCAGTAGGCGCGATTAATTTCTGGCTCACGATGGCCGTATTTCTGCTATCTTTGCACTGTTTAGATTTACACTATCTATCTGCGCTATTGCTCTCTTGGTTTCTCGGAATGCTCTTTAGCTACATATGGAATTTCATCTGGGTTTTTAGACCGTCTGGACAACTTCAATTCGGACGGCGGTTCGTAAAATATCTCTTGGCAGGAAGTGCGTCCATTTCTTTAAACTTGGCTGCACTACATGTCTTGGTTGAATTTTTGGCACTGGATCCCTTCTGGACGCAGTTAGCTTTGATACCCTTCATAGTGATTTTCAATTTTTTGACGGCTAAATTTTGGTCATTACGTCGCAGTAATTTAGTGTCATGACTTCCTCAACACAGCATAATTCGCACAGAATACTTAACGCAACCACCATTGTGGCTGCAGTTATATTGTTGGCCGTTGTGATATGGGTGTCAGATCGTGCGATCGACATCACGGACGAGGCCTATTACATATTGTCAGGCGCCCATCCCAATACGATAACCGCTTACATTTCTGCTCAGCATTGGGCGCTAGCGCCGCTATGGAACCTATCAGGGACCTTACAACATTTCCGCCTGGTGGGCACGGCCACTTTGATAGCCAGCATCACGCTCTTGGCTTACGGCAGCTATCGCGTAGCGACACAGCAAGCTTTGCTGTGTAAAACACCCTTGCTGATTGTTGCTTTGGCGGCCGCAGGGAGTATCGGAGCGCTGCTCTACGTCGCTACAATCTTACCCAGTCCGTCTTACAATTTGTTGGCCTCGGCTGGTGGTTACGCTGCACTGGGGTTGGCCTTCATTAGTGCGACGTCGCAAAGCCGAAGGTTGGATGTTATCTGCGGAACTTTGTGTGGTGTTGCGCTAGCAATCACCTTCATAAACAAACCCTCCGCCAGCGTGTGCTGTGCCCTTCTCGCATGTATTGCCATCGTGACGTTAGGCGATCGGCGCCGCATATGGGTTCCAATTACCGCGGGCGTCGTCGGCGGCTCTTCGTTCTTGGGTGCCATGGTGGCTTTCAATTGGCAAAACGGGGCGATGATCGAACATTTACAAACCGGGTTTACCCTGTTCCGCCAAGTACAGACAGAGCCAATTGCCGTCCGTCTTTGGAGATACTGTGGGACGATGGTGCAGTCCGCAATTCTCTCTTTGGCTTGGTTTGCCCCAGCGCTGGCCCTCAGCCTCCGCATGCTGTGGGCACCGCGACGGTGGATGCCAACCGCTATTGTGGCCCTCGCGCTGAGCGCTATTGTATATGGCGAGCATTACTTAGGTGGCCGCACACAATATCAACAGCAAATCCAAGCCTTATTTGCCTTGTTGATTATGACACTTCTAGTGACGTTTCACGTGTGGAGCTCGAGACGCCAAGCGGCCAGCTTGGTGCTCTTGCTTGTTTGCCTACCTTATGCCGTCGCTATGGGCACAGGCAATTCAATGTTTACACAGGTTATCGTAACAGCAGGTAGTTGGCCACTCCTTGTGCTCCTTTTGGCCAACGGAAGGACCAACATACCGTCCGCTAGAACAACTGCCCAGGGTCTAGCGCTAGTCATGATGACGCTAATTGTAGTGCAAGTCTTAAGCAGCTTTGGCCGTGATCCGTATCATCTAGCCCAACCCATTTTTGCGCAGAGCGAACTGACCGAGGTGCCCGTTCTCGGAGCGGTACGCGTAGATCTCGAAACTCGGCAAATGCTTACGGCGCTGGAGGTAGCGCGCGACAATTGTAAAATCGCACCTGGGGCGTCCTTCTTTGGGCTCTACAACGTGCCGGGACTCGCATTGCTAATCAATGCCGTACCTCCGATTTCTCCTTGGATTACCAATCCCCAGCAGCTGGCAACGTTGTTCACAGGGTGGAAGCCAAGTGGACGTACGGTCCTAGCGCTGTCAGCCGAAGCACAAATATCGCGGGGCGGCCTGCCAGATATATTACAGCCGATCGAAGAGAAATACGCCTTTTGTGGCACCTTGATCGTTCCGTTTAGCAACGAAACTATTGAGATTTGGGCCTCCAAACTGGAATAACCGAAAAGGACTACGGGTTAGTTTTCAATCTCCCTCTCGGCATCTCTCAAATTGACCTGAGACCCGATTTCTATTCAGCTTTCAGGAAAGTCTTAGGTTTTCTGCTCTGGGACCGAACCCCGGACCGCCGGGAATTAGAGCTTCACGGCTCTTGCTCTGGGACCAAACCTTGGACCGCCGGAAGCTGGAGTTTTCCGGTTCTGATCACGATGGCTGGCTGGTGGCGCCACCGGGATTATGCAGAGCGATCGGGACGTTATATCCGATCGCCGAGTGAGGACGTTCCTCGTTGTAGTATCGACGCCAAGTGTCCAACTTTTCGCGCGAATCCGCAAGGGTCAGGAACCAATGGGCGTTCAGGCACTCCGATCTCAGCTTGCTGTTGAAGGCCTCGATGAAGCCGTTGTCAGTTGGTTTGCCAGGCCTTGAGAAGTCCAGGGTGACGTTGTTGGCATAGGCCCACAGGTCAAGATCACGGGAGATGAACTCACTGCCATTGTCCACCCTGATCGTCTTCGGATAGCCGGTCTTCCGGCAGATGCCTTCTAGGGTCTGTACGACATCCTCGCCGCGATAGGTGAAGCGTGCGTCGGCGGCCGGGCAGTAGCGCGAGTGCGTGTCGACCACGGTCAGTATGCGCAGCTTCTTGCCGGTTGCGAGCTGGTCGTGAACGAAGTCCATTGCCCAGACATCGTTCGGCCCGACAGCCTCCTGGCGATCATCTCTGAGCTTTGCCTTCACCCGGCGCTTCGGATGCTTGTTGCGCAGTTGAAGCCCTAACTCGCTGTAAATCCTGCGTGTCTTCTTCATGTTGATCTTCCAACCATCGCGGCGCAAATGCACATGGACGCGGCGGTAGCCATACCGCACGCGTGTCTCGCAAATCTCCTTGATGCGTCGTTCCAGTGGGGCCTGTCCGGTGCGGCGGGATTTATAGTGGTAGGTCGATGTATCGAACTTCAGGACCTTGCAGGCCCGTCGGATCGATATGCCCCAGTCCACCAGCATCCCATCGATTAGCTGGCGCTTCCGAACAGGCCTCAGAGCTTTCGGCGGATCACGTCCTGGAGCATCTCCCGGTCCAGCGTCAGGTCGGCGACGATCTTCTTCAGCCTGGAATTCTCATCCTCCAGAGCCTTCAATCGACGCATCTCATCGGGCAGCAGACCCGCATACTTCTTACGCCAATTGAAATAGGTCGCCTGGCTGATCCCTGCCTTCCGGCAGATCTCTGCCACCGGCACACCATCATCGCCCTGCTTCAAAATGAACGCCTTCTGGGCGTCCGAAAACTTCGATGCCTTCATGCTTCCGTTCCTTTTCCCAGCCGGGAAGTTATCGCGGAAAACTCCAGTTATGAACGGTCCAGTTTTTGGGGATCAGAGCACCACAGCTGCATGTTGTCTCTCGGCTAGTTTGACCTGACGACTGACATGCTGTATGGCGCGTTTAGTACTGCTCTTGCCTGCTTGATACGAGGTTTGCAGACAAAATCAGCCTACTATCACGATGCAACGTTCTACTAACGTTCAGACATCGTCACCTGCTAGAGAGACGAAAATATGACAATCTTCGTAACCGGCGGCGCCGGTTTTATCGGAAGCAACTTTGTGATCGATTGGACCGCCGCCAGCAGCGAACCCGTTGTGAACCTCGATAAACTGACTTATGCAGGCAACCTGCAAAACTTATCGCAGATTGAGGGTCGTGGCAGACATATATTTGTGAAGGGCGATATATGCGACAACGAGTTGCTAGCTTGTATACTGCAGGAATATAAGCCACGCGCGATAGTGAATTTTGCAGCTGAATCACACGTAGACCGCTCCATAGAAGGACCGTCCGAATTTATCGAGACGAACGTTGTCGGTACATTCAAGCTGCTTGAAGCAGCGAAGAATTATTTCAACGGCCTACCGGATGTCGAAAAAGAACGTTTCCGTTTTCTGCACATTTCAACCGACGAAGTTTATGGCTCCCTTTCTAGTTCAGAGCCAGCCTTCCAGGAAAACAACAGATATGAACCGAATAGCCCCTATTCAGCAAGCAAAGCTGCATCAGACCATCTCGTTCGTGCTTATCACAGCACTTACGGCCTCCCAACGTTGACGACAAATTGTTCAAACAACTACGGGCCGTATCAATTCCCAGAGAAGCTGATTCCTCTCTGTATCCACAACGCTTTGTCGGGAAAAAAGCTTCCCATTTACGGAGACGGCCAACAGATTCGCGACTGGCTGTATGTAACAGATCATTGCACAGCAATTCGCCGTGTGCTTGAGTCGGGCCGTTTGGGTGAGACTTACAACATAGGTGGCTGGAATGAAAAGGCGAACCTTGATGTCGTAAAAGCGTTGTGCGTCATCCTTGATGAGTTGAGACCTTTGAACACTGGCTCATACGAAGACCAGATTACCTTCGTTCCAGACCGTCCCGGGCATGACCGCCGCTATGCAATCGATGCCTCAAAGATAGAGCGAGATCTTGGATGGAAGCCCGTTGAAACTTTTGAGTCGGGACTGCGGAAAACTGCGGAATGGTATCTTGCGAACATGCAATGGACGGCAGCCATAACAAGTGGCGAATATCGCCAGTGGGTTGAAACGCAATACAGAGGGGGGCATCTCGGGTGACCCGAAAAGGAATTATCTTGGCGGGCGGCTCAGGTACGCGCCTTTACCCCGCCACAATTTCCGTGAGCAAGCAATTGCTGCCTGTTTTCGACAAGCCGATGATCTACTATCCACTGACAACGGTAATGCTTGCCGGTATACGTGAGATTTTGGTGATCTCGACCCCGCAGGACACTCCGAGATTTGAACAGCTGTTAGGCAACGGATCGCAGTGGGGTATAAACATCGAATATGCGGTGCAACCGTCGCCCGATGGACTCGCTCAAGCGTTCATTATCGGTGAGAATTTCATTGACGATAAACCGTCTTGCCTTGTCTTGGGTGACAATATTTTCCACGGACACAACCTGTCCGAATTGCTTTCTCGCGCTTCACAGGCACAAAAGGGAGCTACGATCTTTGGATACCGAGTTACGGATCCTGAGCGCTATGGTGTAGTTGAATTTGACCTAGATGGCAAAGCTACAGGTCTCGAAGAGAAGCCCAAGAACCCTCGTTCCAACTATGCTGTTACAGGCCTTTACTTCTACGACTCAAAAGTTGTCGAATACGCAAAATCTCTTAAGCCATCTCAAAGAGGAGAACTCGAAATAACCGACATCAACCGGTTGTACCTAGATGCCGGTGATCTAAACGTCGAGATCATTTCACGTGGGTATGCCTGGCTCGACACCGGCACCCATGATTCCCTGCTAGAAGCGAGCCAATTTATTGCTGCGCTCGAACATCGGCAGGGGCTAAAGGTGGCTTGCCCCGAAGAGATTGCTTTCAAGAACAACTGGATAGATCGGGAACAACTTCTGAGACTGGCTGCTCCTCTTGCCAAGAACGCTTATGGCCAATATCTCGTCAACATAGCCAATGAGAAGTGGCACCGTTGACTACTAGATTCACAAACGCGATACTAGAGGCATATAGCGCGCGTAGCGTGATCAAGAAACTGATCGCGCAACAGTTGATACTTCGTTACCGAAGGACGTTTCTGGGTTACTTATGGACCCTAGTCAGCCCTCTTCTGATGATGTCAGTAATGGCTGCGGTGTTCGCGACACTTCTGAAATCGGACCTTAACGACTTTGTAATATTCCTCTTCGCCGCAATGATCCCCTGGAACTTTTTCAGCGCACTAACGACTCAGGCGGGAGGTTGCTTCATCAACAATGAAGGGTTGATGAAGAAGATTTATATTCCAAAACTTGTATTCCCAATCAGCTTGGCTGTGGCTTTACTAATCGACAGCCTACTATCATTCGTAGCTTTGTTTGTCATAATGCTAGCTTTAGGGGCAGAGATATCTGTTGCCCTGCCCTTCATAGTAGTATCGTACTGCCTGCTTTTCGCGTTCGCATTTGGCTCTGGGCTGATCATGTCGGTAGCAACCGTTTTCTTCAGGGATCTTCAGCACGTTACCCAGATCGCCATGCAAGGGCTTTTCTTTCTGTCACCCATTTTGTACAAGGTCGACTCACTCGACGGGAATATAGGTCTGCTTGTTAAGCTGAACCCGATAGTACCATTTATTGAATTATTTCGAATTCCTCTTTACTACGGAACTCTTCCTCCGATTCAAGTTATCCTCTCCGCCCTCACTCTCGCTGTCGTGTCGATCACGGCGGGGTTCATCGTTTTCATGATGAACGAGAAAAAAATTGTGTTCAGGCTCTGAAACTCCATGTCAGTAATTGAAGCAAAGAACCTGTCCGTCAAATTTCTTGTATATCACGACACCTCACCCTCGCTCAAAGCCTATTTCGCGGGATTGTTTAGCCGCTCCAGCGCCAAAACTGTATCTGATTTTTGGGCAGTTCGAGACGTCAGCTTCACGATCAAGGCAGGAGACCGCGTCGGAATTGTGGGGCACAACGGCGCAGGAAAAAGTACGCTGCTGAAGGCATTATGCCGCGTATACGAACCGACCGCAGGAACCTTAAGCGTCAACGGAAAAATTGCACCGCTTCTTGAAATCGGCGCCGGGTTTCATCCTGAATTTACAGGACGCGAGAATATTTTCTTAAACGGAGCTATACTTGGTTATAGCGAAAGCCAGCTAAAGGCCATTGAACCAGAGGTTGTTGCTTTTTCGGAACTTGAGCAATTTATCGACACCCCTGTAAAATATTATTCTACCGGAATGTACATGCGGCTGGCATTTTCGTTAGCGACGGCCATGCACCCCGACATTCTTATACTCGACGAGATATTTGCCGGCGGTGACGCTGCTTTCATGGAAAAAGCGCGCGCACGGATGACAGACCTGATCGACAAGGCGAATATAATGATAATGGTGTCTCACGATCATAATTTGGTCGAGAGTTTGTGCAATCGCGTATTGTGGATGGATCATGGGCGCCTAATTGCAGATGGTGAACCTGCAGATGTAATTGGGCGGTATGTTTCGAGTCAAAAGCGGGCTGGACAGTAATCCTTTGTCTATGACCATAGGGGTTGAACGGACGCGTCACTTGACCCTGTAAACTTCCCTAGAATAGAGTACCATGAGAAAAACAACGGCAAATTTACAAATTGTCACTGTTCCCGGAAGAAGTGAAAAAGAGCAGGGAAAAAACCGGCTTATACTCCATACGAAATTATTTATCGTCGGGGTGTATCGGCGATATTTAAAAAAGATTCCCCCAGTCCGGTACGTCGCAATTCGAATCTGGAAGGTGGGATATCCGGCCTATCTGAGGGCCACGACACTACTTAGTTTTGATCGGGAAATTGCGAAATGGCGCCCTTTAGTTTCGTTCTCCCAATACCAAGAGCCGCAGGCCTTAGCCTCAGTGAAGCTCCTAGACGCCGTCTCAGTTAAGACGGACGTGCCAACCGTATTGCCGGTGAAGGACCAACATTTTGTCAGTCGACAAGAGGGATACGATATACCTGACGTTACGGTGAGAGTAATGGATCAGGGAACGATCAGTGGGGGAACCAACCTGCTACAGTTTGCCAATAAGGTTGTCTGTCACGACCTTTTCGATTTGAAGCGCGACTACACCAGCGAAGAGCTTCATGGTCGCGCACTGATATCAGTGCGCAAGTCAAAGTTGCGCTTTAGGAGCAGGGACTTAACTCCGCTGCGCCTCCCCGAGGCAGCGCCATTTGTGGATGCGTGCGCGCCCAATTACGCGCACTGGCTCACGGAAGTACTCCCACGGTTGGCTCTTTTTTGCACCAACCGGCATTTCTCCGGCATACCGATCGTCATCGACAGTGGGCTACATGATAACATACTCGAGTCTATAGCCTTTTTTACCGCGGAAAGTCGTGAGATTTATGCGCTACCCATTGGGCGCTCAATCACGGCTGAAAAGGTATACGTGACCTCAGCAACCGGGTATGTGCCGTTCGAGCGAAGAAGCGGGAGCGGAGCGCATGGTCATTCTCAAGGTCGTTTTCATCCAGCGGCATTCGCCCTCATTCGCAACGTTGTCATCCCAGTAGCCGTCTCCGAAACTACTACGCAGGAATTTTCAAAGATCTATATTCGTCGAAACTCGGGAACCAGAAGAGTTTTAAACTCATCAGAACTTGAGCAAGCGCTGGTGGAGCGTGGATACGCCATCATCGAACCGGAGAAACTGAATTTCATCGACCAAGTTAAAATTTTCGCTAGAGCCAAAACGATAGTCGGCTCATCTGGGGCTGCTCTTGCGAACATAATCTTCGCCAACACTTCTGCAAATATATATATTATGATCGGCCGCCATCAGGGCACTAGCTTTTGGTACTGGCAGAACATAGCTACTGCTGTGGGTTGCGGCGTGAATTATGTGTTCGGAGAAATTGAAGCGACAGCTGGCGCCGCCATCCACGCGGATTTTCGTATTGACATCCCGCAGTTCCTGAGCGAACTCGACCTTCACGATGCAGCAAGCGCTGCAGCGTCTCCTAGTTCACTGTAACGCAACCCGCTCGGACGTGTATGCCAAGACCGTAGCGTCATCAGGTTCTCTCATGCGGCAGGATGTGAACCAATTAACAGCGCCCAGCCGAATCGCATACATGTCCTTAGGCAAGCTGATTTGAGCTGCATTGAGTTTTCAGACCTAGTTGGAAGGTTTAGAATGATATTGGACAATTGTAAGATAGTTGACTTACCACGTGTCACCGATCCTCGCGGCAATCTCACATTTGTGGAGG
The DNA here is from genome assembly GCF_042466255.1 of Rhizobium sp. R86522. Classification (NCBI taxonomy): domain Bacteria; kingdom Pseudomonadati; phylum Pseudomonadota; class Alphaproteobacteria; order Hyphomicrobiales; family Rhizobiaceae; genus Rhizobium; species Rhizobium sp. R86522. The sequence goes on along the minus strand of NZ_JAXHBX010000002.1, from coordinate 52,108 downwards.
CCGGTCGACATATTCCGTTTGAGATCAAGCGCGTCTACTACCTTTATGATGTTCCCGGTGGCGCCGAGCGAGGCGGCCATGCTCACAAGGCGCTGCACCAGTTGATCATCGCCATGTCTGGTTCATTCGATATTCATTTGGACGATGGTTTCAGCAAGAAAACGGTGCACATGAACAGGAGCTACTACGGCCTCTACGTTTGCCCAATGATCTGGCGTGAAATAGACAACTTTTCATCAGGGGCGGTGTGCATGGTGTTGGCATCAGCATACTATGACGAGGATGATTACTACAGAAATTACGCCTCATTCCGCGAAGACATCGGCAAGGAGCCTGCACATGAAAATTCCGTTTCTTGACCTCGCTAGAATGCATCAGAGCATCCGTCCTGCCTTGGATGCGGCCTATTCGAGTGTCGTCGAATCCTCCTGGTATATCACAGGCTCTGAGCTTTCAGCTTTCGAGGCCGAATTTGCATCATATTCTCAGGTGGAGCACTGCATTGGAGTTGGAAATGGACTTGATGCACTGGAACTCATCCTGCGAGCTTACGGCATAGGCGTAGGCGACGAAGTAATCGTGCCTTCAAATACTTTTATTGCGACTTGGTTAGCTGTTTCACATTGCGGCGCAACGCCTGTCGCAGTTGAGCCCGACATGAACCACAATATCGATCCGACCAAGATCAAGGCGGCAATAACATCTCGGACCAAGGCAATCATGCCGGTTCATTTATACGGCCAGCCGGCAGATATGGATCCGATCAATGCCCTTGCTGTGGAACATGGGCTGGTAGTCGTGGAAGATGCCGCGCAGGCGCAGGGTGCGAGATACAAGGGTCGGAGGGTCGGTTCGCTGGGCCACGCTGCGGGGACCAGTTTCTACCCAGGAAAGAATCTAGGCGCCTTAGGCGACGGTGGCGCTGTGCTGACTAACGATGACGTGTTAGCAAGCAAAGTACGAGAGCTACGCAATTATGGTAGCACATTGAAATATAAGCATGACATCGTCGGATACAATAGTCGACTGGACGAGATGCAGGCAGCTTTTCTCCGAGCAAAGCTGAAAATGTTGGACACGTGGAACGAAGAGCGTCGCCAGATTGCTGCGCTTTACAGCGGACTGCTGTCTGACAGCGGCCTTACACTTCCGAATGTTCCAGACGACATGGAGCCCGTATGGCATCTATATGTAGTCGGCTGTGACAGGCGAGATGCACTTCAGGACTACCTCGCCAAGTCGGGCATCTCTACGGTCATTCACTATCCAATTCCACCCCACCGACAGCATTGTTACGCTGAGTATGCCACACAACCATTACCTCTCGCCGATCAGCTATCAGCGCAAGTCTTGAGTTTGCCTATGTATCCAGGACTTAACCCGTCTGAAATAGAATACGTTGCCGAGACGGTTCTGAACTTTAGGTCAGCATCCGCTACCTAAAGATAACAGTGCGCGTTCTGTAACCTTACCGTTTTGCGACTGGATCAGCCTCTGGAAGCTTGTGGAAATAGCGCGGCCACACGCTTAAACGAACGCTATCTGCAATTTCAAACGTACTATCTCGAGGATTTGTAAATGTCATCTCTCGCTTGGTTAAATGACCTGCAGCTAGGATCCATCAGGTTTACTCCCGTGCGTGAACATCACCGGCATTACATATATTCGCTCCGCGTTAATCCGAAATACAACACGCATCTCTCGCCTGCGCCTGCTTCCGCTGACAGCCAAGGTGCATGGATCAGCACATATACGGAGCGTGAAGCCGCTGGAACCGAGTACTACTTTCTTATCGAACGGATCGATGGCACAGCCTGCGGCACCGTAAGACTTTACGACTTTAAAGAGAATTCTTTCTGTTGGGGCAGCTGGATACTGGACGAAAACAAAACGAGATATGCTGCGATACAATCTGCGCTGCTTGTCTACGAAATTGGCTTCGATAAACTAGGCTTCGAGCAAAGTCATTTCGACGTCCGGCTCGAAAACACTCGTGTTATCGCTTTTCACGAAAGGATGGGCGCGATCAGAACACACAAGTCAACTGATGATCAATATATGATACTGACACGCGAGGCTTTCCAAAAAGAAAAACCAAAATTGCTCAACCTCTTGAAAGGCTGAAGTGGGTACCATTTAATGACTAACTAGGAAGGGGACTGCTCTGGGACCAAACCTTGGACCGCCGGAAGCTGGAGTTTTCCGGTTCTGATCACGATGGCTGGCTGGTGGCGCCACCGGGATTATGCAGAGCGATCGGGACGTTATATCCGATCGCCGAGTGAGGACGTTCCTCGTTGTAGTATCGACGCCAAGTGTCCAACTTTTCGCGCAAATCCGCAAGGGTCAGGAACCAATGGGCGTTCAGGCACTCCGATCTCAGCTTGCTGTTGAAGGCCTCGATGAAGCCGTTGTCAGTTGGTTTGCCAGGCCTTGAGAAGTCCAGGGTGACGTTGTTGGCATAGGCCCACAGGTCAAGATCACGGGAGATGAACTCACTGCCATTGTCCACCCTGATCGTCTTCGGATAGCCGGTCTTCCGGCAGATGCCTTCTAGGGTCTGTACGACATCCTCGCCGCGATAGGTGAAGCGTGCGTCGGCGGCCGGGCAGTAGCGCGAGTGCGTGTCGACCACGGTCAGTATGCGCAGCTTCTTGCCGGTTGCGAGCTGGTCGTGAACGAAGTCCATTGCCCAGACATCGTTCGGCCCGACAGCCTCCTGGCGATCATCTCTGAGCTTTGCCTTCACCCGGCGCTTCGGATGCTTGTTGCGCAGTTGAAGCCCTAACTCGCTGTAAATCCTGCGTGTCTTCTTCATGTTGATCTTCCAACCATCGCGGCGCAAATGCACATGGACGCGGCGGTAGCCATACCGCACGCGTGTCTCGCAAATCTCCTTGATGCGTCGTTCCAGTGGGGCCTGTCCGGTGCGGCGGGATTTATAGTGGTAGGTCGATGTATCGAACTTCAGGACCTTGCAGGCCCGTCGGATCGATATGCCCCAGTCCACCAGCATCCCATCGATTAGCTGGCGCTTCCGAACAGGCCTCAGAGCTTTCGGCGGATCACGTCCTGGAGCATCTCCCGGTCCAGCGTCAGGTCGGCGACGATCTTCTTCAGCCTGGAATTCTCATCCTCCAGAGCCTTCAATCGACGCATCTCATCGGGCAGCAGACCCGCATACTTCTTACGCCAATTGAAATAGGTCGCCTGGCTGATCCCTGCCTTCCGGCAGATCTCTGCCACCGGCACACCATCATCGCCCTGCTTCAAAATGAACGCCTTCTGGGCGTCCGAAAACTTCGATGCCTTCATGCTTCCGTTCCTTTTCCCAGCCGGGAAGTTATCGCGGAAAACTCCAGTTATGAACGGTCCAGTTTTTGGGGATCAGAGCATGACCATGGGCCCACTTTCGGCAGACGCCACTGGTATCGCAACAAAAATCGTAACATACTGGCGAGGTGCCAGGACAGAAACCGGAGTGACTTGTGGCTTTGCCGCTGAGCGTCGTGAATTACTGGCGTGCGTGGATCTAATACGATCCTCTTTTTCAGCTTCCACAGCCTGACGCAGATATCCATGTCTTCGTAGTAAAGAAAGTAATGCGCATCGAATCCACGAAGCGCACTAAACTCTTGGCTCTTGAACAACATGAACATACCTGCGACGCATTGCGGGCAAAAAGGCTTATCGCCGAAAACACGCAGCTCACGCCCGTCAGAAATGCCGACCAGCTTTGCCAGAATCCTACTTAGGGTTGGAAAGTGCCTAGCACTATCTTCAGTTTGTCCGTTCCGATTGACAATACGTGGTGCCACCATGGCACCGTCCCAACTCGTAATCGTCTCGAGGAGACACGGGAACGGATCCTCCAAAAACCCAATGTCCGGATTCAATACGCAGAAGTACTCGCTTTGACACTGCTTGAAAGCAGTGTTGTGGTTCTCACCAAAGCCAATGGGGACCGAGTTCCAAATCTCAGTGACGCGACTGTCAGTCGGAACATGCGCTTCTTCTACAACATTGTGGGTGACAAGGATTCGCTCCACGAGTGGAAAGTTAAGCAGTTGGCGGACTAAGTTCCCAACCATCTCGCCGTGACGATGGCTGACAATCGAAACCGTCACACTATGGCCAGCCCGAACACGTACATCTGGTGCCATTTTAACATCCATTATTTAGTCTCTCCGATCGCATAGACCTCGTCGAGAGCTTCGCGCCAATCTGGCATCACAAAAGAGAACGCGCTTTCGAACTTCATGTTGGATAGTCTTGAGTTCAGTGGACGACGCGCCTCTGTTCTGTACTTTTCAGAGAGGATAGCTTTGAGTTCGGCTTTCGAACCCTGAAGGCGAGATCTGATTGCCGCGGCAAACCCATGCCAAGAGGTCTCCCCTGAACAGGTCACGTGGTAAGATCCCCAGAGTGGAGCTGTCACTTCATTAGGCGAAATTCCGCAATGAAGAATTGCATGCACTGTCGCCCGTGCCACAGATATCGCGCTCGTGGGCGCTCCAAGCTGATCACAAACGACGGGAATTTGATCACGTTCTGCAATGAGGCGCTCCATGGTGAGTAGGAAATTTGTCCTGCGCCGGCTGTAGATCCAAGAAGTCCGGAGTATTAGATGACGCTCTAGAAATTGCCGTACAGCGATCTCACCAGCAGCTTTACTGGCACCATAAACGTTGATGGGCGAAACCGGATCTGTCTCAAAATAGGGTGACGGCTTGGTCCCGTCGAAGACGTAATCCGTCGAGAAGTGAACGAGACGGGAGTTAAGCATATTGGCTATTCGAGCGATTACGCCAGGCAGCTCCGAGTTGACAGCAAAGGCTTCGTCTTTGTTTGCTTCCGCATCGTCAACTTTAGTATAGGCAGCTGCATTGATTATCCAGTCAGGCTGGATGCGCTCTGCCGCCTTTAGCAAATTATCAGGCTTGGCAGGTTCGACATGGGTCTTTTCAAGTACCGATAGATCGCAGACAAATGGTAACAGACGGCTCAATTCAAAGCCTATCTGGCCCGATGAACCAATCAGAAGGACCCTCATTCAAACAACTCCGCGAGTTCGAACGGATCACCAGCTGCGTCCTTGCTGGAAAGTATTGGCGTGTCACGCGCTTGCCAGTCAATATCCAGGACTGGGTCGTTCCAAACAATGCAGCGTTCATCTTTGGGCGAATAATAATCAGTCGTCTTGTAAGCGACCTCTGCGACCGGGGAACACACTAGGAAACCGTGGGCAAATCCAGGTGGTATCCACACTTGAAGCTTGTTTATGCCCGAGAGTTCAATACCGAACCATTTTCCAAATGTAGGCGACGACTTGCGCAAATCTACCGCGACGTCGAAGATTGTTCCTTTCAATGCTGTTACAATTTTCCCCTGCGGGCGAGACACTTGATAATGCAGACCGCGCAGCACATGCGCCTTGGAGACAGAGCGATTATCCTGAACAAAATGGAAATTAGCGCCGGTAAGTTGGGAGAACTCGCGTTCGTTCCAGCTTTCAAAAAAGCAACCTCTATTATCACGATACACGGTGGGAGCGATTACGCACATGTCCGCTAAGATGTTTTCTTGTTCTTGAATTTTCATGAACGGCGCCCTTTGCTAAAATTGCCAAAGCGACGAATTTTATGCACAGCGATAAAAACTAAGCTTCTAATTGATTTCAATGTTTTTATTACCTTCTTTCTCAGAACTCCTCGCAAGCTGGTCGAATTGCTTATCCATTGGGCCCATTCCTCCAAATCGAACTGCACCTGTTCGTCAACGGCAGCATCAGGCATGCTAGGTACGGAATTCTCATCCGCGAGACAGCCCGCGAGAACCTCTGCCTGATGATACCTTTTATAGTGCCGACGTGCATTGGCACCCTCACGCAGTAGAGCTTCACGATCAAGCGTCATACAAAACTGAATGAGATCATCATGACGATGCCAATTGAAAGCACCCGGATATCCTAAGCTCAATCCACTCAGTATAGGCGAATACATGTGACGGTGTAGCGCGACTGGTACTCCCGCCCCCATCGCCTCTATAAGCGTCAGGCCGCCGCCGTATGGAAACGAGGCAACATAAAGATCCACACCTTTCTCCACGAGCGCATCCCAAACACTCGGCACCCAAGGCACGTATTCAAAGCGCGTCGGGTCTACACGTAGTTTCTTGAGGTTGCGTCGAATCCTGTGGAGTGCCCACGGGGTGAGATGTCCGACATGAACATGCCTGCCACCGGTCTTGCTGAGGAGTTCGGGTATCACATCCGTGTAATCTACATAATAAGGTATCTCGATCTTGTTGAGGCGCGCAGCCGTACAAGTCGTCAGGAATCCATTTTCCATAAAGCTCGATCTGGTCGCCAGCCGATCTTCAACTATCAAAGGGACGTATTGACTGTCGATCTTCAGCTTTTCCCGGCAGTTGCAGTAACCCATCGGGTGAGGATCAATGTGCTGGACGCCAGATAAGAACACACCGAGGCACAGATGATGGTCTCCGTGATGATAAAACGAGATGGGAACATCACATCGACAAATTGCCGCTGCGACAGCAACACTGTCTTGGTGATGGTTGAACAGATAAACTCGCTTCGGCGCAAGTGCACGCAATTCACGGAGCAGCCACTGTAAACGCTGCAAATGAGTTGCACCAACAGCGACATCAAACGATACATTTGGCCCTGTCGACAAGTCAGCATTAACAGATGTTAATTCCGACGGACCTAGTAGCTCTGTTGACAGGATTACATGGTGTTGAAGCGGCTTCGCCTTAATGAAGTCTCGAATGACCTTTGTGTGACCGCCAGACACCTGAAGCTTAGTGACGATGTAGACGACACACCCAGTCTGAGCCCCCTTCTCAGTTTGAATATCATTATCGGAGTGCAGCGACTCTTCGGCAAGTATCCCAATCTCTCGACATTGAGCATCCAAACGTCGCGAACCCAAAAAAACGCCAACCAAGGCTGGTTCGTCAAGCGCAGCCTCAACAACATGGTGGATCAGTTCGAGAGCTTCGTTTAGCCTATTGTCTGCGATGTGAAGGTCCACACGCGTGGCAAGACTCTCAAAGCTTTCGTAGCTGCCAAACACAATAATTTCACCTTATGCCGGTGTCCGAGAGCCTAAACGCAACTGAGCCGCCATCGCTGACGAGCAAACCACACGTTCAAGATCATACATCACGTCAGTTTACGTTTATCTAGAATCGAATCATCGCTGACGTTAATACGGGATCCTATCAGATCACTCCATATGATCCGACTGCAATCGCGGTGTTCAGTGTGTAGCTAGCGCAAACCGCTTCTGAGCTGACATCAAACCCAGTTAGCTTTGACCAACGAAACCCGAAGGCACTTGCAGTGTCAGCTTCAAGCGCTGTCTAGAGCGAAACAGTGTATTACTGAGCTGTTTGTAGCCCTCGGCACTAGGTTCGGCTTAAGATCATCAACGATACCTAGCTAAGAATCTCTCACTAAGCCTATACGCTAAGTGGTAACTCAAGTGGCGGAGAGGGTGGGATTCGAACCCACGATACCCTTGCGAGTATGCCGCATTTCGAGTGCGGTGCTTTCGACCACTCAGCCACCTCTCCGGTCACATTGGTCGGCGCTCGGTGGCGCGGGCTGTCTCATAGCGGCAACTCACCCCCCATGCAAGAGCGAATGTGACTGTTTTTCAATTCCTTTTCCCAAACGCCGCACTATCAGCTCGCATGCTGCAAAAAAGGCCGACAGCCAGCCTCCAAGGCCCTGCTAACGGCTGCGTCCAGTACCTCAATTTATGGCTCACACGCAGGCAGACCCACCGCCCTGCGGGCGCAACAATCGCATAGCATCTCTCCCCGCCTCACCGGTCCGAAGCAGTCTTTGAATCACCGCAGCCTCATCAAACGGGCAGAACGCTAATGCAAAGCTGACGCACTTTCGCAGCCCCTGAAAACCGGCAAAGCCATCTGCGGTACAGTCTGCTCCCGCAAGCCCGCAATGCTGCGACAAGAACGAGCTTCCCCGCAGCAGGGACATCGACAACTGCTATTGCCCGTCAACCACGCTGCCTTCACCGGAGCCGCACACCATCTGCCTCACCAGGAGCAGCCCACCCATGAAGGCTCATCTGCACTCACCACGATCGGAGCAGATATGCCCTCCACTGGACACAGGGAGTGTCTGCCCGGCGTTTGAACGAGACACTCAAAAACAGATGCGGCACGAGAAACGAACACCGGACGGCTGATCATGGTCGCCGACCAGGTTCGAGAGGGCCGTGACAGTCCCATGGCTGTCGCAGATCAGTGCTTATCTGGTCTGCCAGATGTCGATTTCTGGCGTCGGACGTTCACAAGTCTCGCAGGTACAGGCAGCGAAGATCACCGGCTGTCGCGCTCGACGTCTTTCTCTCCCCGCCCGCTATGCGGCGCATCCCCATCATCTGTACAGCGCATCACCAAAGTTCGATGAGCCGCTGATATGCGCGAAGCCCTCGGTGCGACACAGACTGGAATCCTATGCAGGTCCTGCTCAGCGGTTGCCAGTTTGCCGCAGTTTCGAGCGGTATTGTGGAACATCACTGCTGAAGCAGACAATCTCACAGAGCGCCTGGCAACTGCGGGCCCAAAAATCAAGCCGAGGCGCACCTCACCATGGTGCGACAAAACCACCTCCAGCTGATCTCAACCTGTTGTCAGCTGACAACGAGGAACCATTGCAGACGGCCGGTGAGGAGCCGCTTACGCAAATCGAACTCTCTGCGTCTGACCCAAGGTTGGTTTCGCACGGATCAGCAGCCTTGAGAATGTACGCGCACACAACCGCAGCCACAGTCCGGATCAAAGCCGCGCTTGCGCCAGATCCGGGTCAGGCAATGAAGAACATCGGAGGCCTCAGCATAGCGCCGGGTTAAAGCCCGGGAGGCCGGGAATTCTCGTCACGTCAGGTGACCTGAGACCCAATTTCCCTCCAGTTTTCGAGAGAGTCTTGGGTTTTCAATCTGGCCTCATGCGGCCTGTTTTTCCATAGCCATTTTCATTGCGAACTCGCTGGGGGTGATGTTGCCCAGCGACGAGTGCGGTCTGTTCCTGTTGTAATCCTCCTTCCATGCGGTGATGGCTGCGCGGGCCTGGGTGAGTGACGAGAACAGGGTCTCGTTGAGGCACTCGTCGCGGAAGCTGCCGTTGAAGCTTTCGATGAAGCCGTTTTGCATCGGCTTGCCGGGGGCGATGTAGTGCCATTCGACCTTGGTCTCCTGGCACCATTTGAGGATGGCCATGCTGGTCATCTCCGTGCCGTTGTCCGAGACGATCGTCTTCGGCTTCCCCCGTCTGAGGATAAGGGTGTCCAGCTCGCGGGCAAGCCGAGCGCCCGACAGGGATGTGTCGGCGACCAGGCACAGGCATTCGCGTGTAAAGTCGTCAACGACGGCCAGAACACGAAAGCGGCGACCGTCGGTGAAGGCATCGCTGACGAAGTCCAGGCTCCAGCGCTCATTGGAGCGCGAGGGTAGGGCCAGAGGACGCCTTGTCCCCAAGGCCCGCTTTCGGCCGCCACGCTTGCGCACCGTCAGCTTCTCCTCCCGATAGAGACGTCGAAGCTTCTTCAGGTTCATGACGATCCCCTGCCGGTCGAGCATGACGTGGATGCGCCGGTAACCGAAGCGCCGCCGCTCGGATGCCACCCTCTTCATCGCCTCCCGAATGGCCGCATCGTCAGGTCGCACACTGCGATATCGCATGCTCGACCGATCAAACGATAGAACCTCGCACGCCCGACGCTGGCTCACTCCATGCTGCGCACAGACGTGAGCCACCGCATTCCGCTTCACATCGGGCGTCACCATTTTTTTGCAGTGACATCCTTCAGGATCGCATTGTCCAGCATGGCCTCGGCGAGCAGCTTCTTCAGTTTGGCATTCTCGTCCTCGAGCGCCTTCAGCTTGCGGGCATCCGACACGTCCATGCCGCCAAACTTCGCCTTGTATTTGTAGAAGGTTGCATCCGAGATGCCGTGCTTGCGGCAGACATCAACCGTCTTCGCGCCCGCCTCCTGCTCCTTCAATATCCCGATGATCTGTTCTTCCGTAAACCGTGAACGCTTCATCCGTCCGTCTCCTTGATGTGACGGACTCTACCAAATTCTGGAGGAAGGTCAGGGGCTCAGGTCACAGGGCCCGACCGAGGGAAGCCGCAGGAGCCTGAGCGGAGCGACCCTTCAGGGTCAGGCGGGACCGACTTCCCCCGGCCATGGCGTTCCGCATGAAAAGCCTGTGAGCTTGGCAGAATCCATAAGCGCCATCCCCCCCTCACCTGCCGGGCCGCCCAAGGCATCCTCGCAACGTCAATGATGCCAACGCGGGCGGCAGTTGGACCATCCTTGCTCCATCCAATGTCGAGCCCGATGTTCAGGTTGATGCCGCTCACTTCAGGACCACATCCCTGCCCGGCCGTTTTGCCGTCCATTCCGGTGCGGAATTAGTGACGAGACCAGATGACACGAACGAGATCAGCGAGAAACTGTCGTGACACGGATGAGCGACATTTTCGGTAAGCCCATCATTATTGAAGCCGCGCTGAAGTATCACTCGACTTAAGGGTGGCTTTGCCGCGTGAAGACGAGGCTCTTCTCAGCCCTCATATCTTTGTTCGTCACGTCTCAATTGTTGGCAAGCGGATTAACGCGCGGTCTCGCCGGCAAGAACTCGAACACATAGAGTTTTCGTGCGCCCAGCCGAATGACGCACGAGGGCCCGCCGGTTCGATCAACGAATTTAACATGTCATCCTATCGGATGGGCGTTTACTGGAGCGGCGCCAGGAGGTCCATCGGAATTCCCGCCTTTTGCCGCGGATCCCGCTCGACATAGGCCCCATTCGGGGTCGTCTTCACGGAGAATCCGTTACGCGCGTAAGCGTCGGTCTGGCCCAATGGCTTCGCATTCATGGTCTTCAGCAGGGAGACAGAAGCCGCCAGGATCTTGTACTCCGCAAACAGAGCCGCGACGCGGGCCGTCTCGGCGACGATGCTGGTGTTGAAACGGGTGTTCTGCGCGTCGAGAACATCCAGAAGCGAGCGCTGACCGATCTTGAACTGCTCACCGTAAGACGAGACGAGCTGGGCATTCTGCGAGGACTGCGAGTTCAGGATCTGGGAGAGCTCGCCGCGGCTGCGGCGCTCATTCCAAGCCGAACGCACAGACTCTTCGATCTCGCGATGAACCTGATCGGATGCATAGCGCTGTTCGCTGGCGCGGCGGATCTGCTCCTGCTCGCGGGCCTGATCGATACCACCGCGATAGAGGTTCCAGCGGGCGACCAGACGCACCTGAACGTCGTTGGTGTTGCCCTGGCTGGTGCCTACATCATTGCCGACGCTTGCACGACCTTCGAGATCGACGGTCGGGGCGTAATTGGAGCGGGCAGCGCGCACAGCGGCGTCGGCCGCATCGATATCGGCGCGGGCCGAATAGATGCGCGGATTGTTGGACTTTGCGGTTGCAATGGCGTCATCCAGCGTGCGCGGGATGAACTTGGCAACCGAGCCTGGAACCTTTGCATTCACGATCGGCTCACCCACCGTCTTCAAGAAGCGGATCTTGGTGAGTTCCAGCTCTTCCTGAGCTTCACGCAGGCGGGCCTGGGCAGCCGCGAGACGCTCACGCCCCTGGACCGCATCGACTTCCGTCAGCGCCCCACCCGAGATACCCTGATTGATGTCAGAGAGAATGCCATTGTGGAAGGAGACGTTCTGCTGTGCGACACCGACGATCTTGGCCTGCAGAATATGCTCAAGGTAGTCTTGAACGACCTGCAAGGCGATCGTTTCCGAACGCTCCAGAACACGGAAGGACGCACCATCGACGCGCGAGGCCTGCTGATCGACCTGGGCCCGGCGGCCGCCGCCATCCAGGAGCCGCTGAGTGACCGTGAGGCCGACTTCTGAGGAATTAAAATCCTCGGAGTCCCGCGTCAGGGTTCCCGTGCTGTCGTTCGAGAGCCGGCGCTTTCCCACGCTTGCCTCGAGATCGATCGACGGGAGGTAAAGACCGCGCGCCTGGCGCAGTTCGAACTCGACCGCCTCACGGTTCTGAACCGCCTGGGAAATCTGCGGATTGGTCGTCAGAGCCTTTTGAATGGCCTCCTGAAGCGACATGGCGCTCGCAGGTGCAACAGACGCAATGGCAAACGCTGCCGAGGTGTACAAGGCTGCGAATAAAGTCTTTTTGGTAAACAAAGGTCTGCCCCTACCCAATTCTCAAGCTGAGGTTGGTCATACACCAGGACTGTTGTCGGTTTAAACGCCGCTCGGTCATATAACTCAGACAATGCCCAAGAACTCAGCGGAAAAACACAGCAGTGCCGTAAACAAGCAACAGTGTCCAAGCGCCGTTAGCAAAAAGGGGCGCCGATAAGGCGCCCCTTTCTTGGTCTCTGGACTATCCGTCTTAGTCGTGCGGAGTAACGACCGCATGCTTGTCGTCGAACAGCACCTTGATGGCCGTGTCGTGGTTCTGCAGGACCACAACATCCTTCCAGGTGTTCGCATCCGTCTGCACGCTGACGGTGGTGTTACCCTGTTCGTCCTTGATCGCCTGCAGATGCGTGGTAACGGACACCTCGCCCAGCAAGCTGTCGAGCAACGCCGTCACATCCAGCACGTCACCATCACCATCGAAGTCGGTGATAACATCGGTGACATCGAGATCATCGAGCGCGCTCGCATCGAAGACGAAGGTGTCGTCACCTTCACCACCGCTCATCGTGTTTAGGCCGAGCCCCCCAACCAAGATATCGTCTCCATCCCCGCCATACAGGAAATTGTCGCCGATACCGCCACTCAGATAGTCGCTGCCGCCCATCCCATAAAGGATGTCATGACCATCGCCAGCAATCAGGATTTCATCGGAACCAGTTCCGTTGATTGTGCTGCTTGCTACAGCCTTTACCGTGACGCTGGCTGCGTCGGATACATCGCCATCGCTTACAGTGTATTCGAAAGACCCGTCGGCGATAATTGCAGGGCCCGTGATGGTAACATTGTCAAACTCGGCGCTTGCATATTCTCGACTGTTTCGACCCCCGTCAAACTCGTTGATGTAGGCTCCCAGAACCAGTTCATGCGACCCTGCTGACAGATTCAGGGTAATCTCGAATTGGCCGCTAGCGTTCTTCGCACCACCGCTGTCACTACCGTCCAGCTGAACCAGGTAAGGGTTCTGACCGACGCCATATTGAACGCCGTCAACCATGAACAAGGCCCTGGCAAACTCTCCCCTGTCAGTCCCCTCACTCAAGAAGAGGCTGTAGTCGAACGCGATCGTCACGGTAGAAGCTGTGGCCAGATTGAAGCTTCGTGCCCAGCCACCGTCGCGATTTTCAAAGCTCACGTCATTCCTTGTCAGGTCGCCGACAGAAACCACAAGCTTGCTACCTGACACTTCGCCGTCCGCATATGAGGTCGGCTTCAGTCCGCCAAACCGGCCATCTTCATATACGAAACCGTTGGCGTCATTCCCGTTGAACTTAGCATTCAGAATTGTCTCGACCGGGTTACTGGGGTCGAAAACGACGCTGCCTGACACTGTTCCCTGCATCGCGTTGCCGATCGAACTGATATCCAGATCGTCATGGTCGACATCTCTATCATTCATTAGCAGCGCTGCTTCCGGAATGAAGGTCTGCGAGCCATCTACAATATTCGTCAGCACGATGTCATTGGCGGCCACCGGCGCATCATTTGTCCCGTTGACGGTCACAACGACCTCGTGCGTTGTCCCGTCCTTGGAGGACACCTCAAACACCTCCGTCTTGACCTCGCCAGCCGCCAAGCTCTGCGTGACTGGACTGTCGTTGTCCAACACGTAGGTCCACTTTCCGTCTGAACCGATGGTGAAGTGACCATATGTGCCTTCGACATTGCTCTGCTCGATGAAGGAGGCATCGCCGGCGTCGGGGTCGATGATCGTCAATTGTCCCGTCGCCTGAAGAGCGGGCGGCTCAATCCCGTGCACGACAATGTTGTCGATGCCAAAATCTTCGTTCGTATAGAGCTCGTTCAGATTGTTACCGAAACCGAGCTTTATCTGGTCGCCAATACCCGAGGCTGTGATCTGTATGTGGTAAACTCGGTCACCCGAGTTGCCGCCGCCTAGCTGGCTGTCAGAGCCACTCGACGTGACCACATACGTGGCAACTATACCGCCGACCGTGAACGAACCTGTCGCATTGTCCAACCCATCATTCCCAGAGTTCTCCGGGGTGAAAGAGAATGCAACCTGGTCGTTGAGGTAGACGCTCAACCGCTCGCCCTGATCCCAGCTATCGATCTTGAAGAAGTCAAAATCAATGACTGTCTGAGTTGCAGCGGCAGACAAAGCCAAAGTCTTCGATATTGATTGACCGTTATCGAACTCCACGAAGTTGTTTTCGCTAACAAAACGGTTCGAACCGCCGTTAAACCCACCACCAAGGAAACCGTTGGTCCACCCGTTGATGCTGGACCCGGCTTGGAAGTCTTCCGAGTAAGTGATCTGGCTAGAGCCTGCAGCGTCTTCGGTAACAGAACCGGTGGACACACCACCGATAGTGGCTGGAGTGTTTTCGACCAGATCGTTGACCTGGATCGTCCTGACCGTTTCGTAACTTTCTCCCGCCGCATCGGTTGTCCGAACGCGGATTGAGTAGCTCGACTGTGCCTCGTAATCAGCGGAGCCCACAAGCTTCAGCTGATTGCCGACGATCGTGAAGCGCTCGTTGTCTGCGGAGCCCTCGCCGGAGACCAGGGTGAAGGTGTGACTATCACTCGCATCGACGTCGCGAGCACTCAGGGTGGCAACCACCGCACCGGCTTCGTTGTTTTCGTCGATAGACAGATTGGTCACAGCGATGCCGCCGTTCGCGACATCTCCAATCAACTTGAACCCATCGTTCCAGCTCGTGTGATTGCCCGCCTGAGCGAACAATTCCACCAGCTCTCCGCCTTCGTGCTCGAAATAGACAAGCTCAATCGTATGCTGTCCGGCAGTCAGGTAGATCTGCCCAAAGTTGTTCTGCCCCGGATGAATCGCGTCATCCAGAATAACCACCTGCCCGTCGATCTTAAGGCGCACGCCATCGTCGGAGTGCGTTCCGAAAGTCCAAGTGCCGCTGGCCGTGACGTTTATCGTGCCGCTGGCGCGGACTGCGAAATCATCACCAGGCCCCCCCGGGAAATCAGCCCCTCCATTAAACTGGCCGCTCGGTCCGAAGTTGACTGTAGAAGATACGATCTGCTCGCTGGAAGTCTGATTATTTCCAGCCAACAGTGCATCTGCATTCGCAAGGTTGACAATATCGACTGACGAACGACCAACCTCAACCAGGAAGCCGGGGCTTGCATACGGCGACTCAAAGTCAATCGCCGCAGGCGCATCGTTCGCCCCTTTCACCTCAATCTTTAGCGAGCCCGTTCCCGGCCGATTCTGGTTGTCAGCCAGTGTGTAGGTGAAGGTCTCAATCTTGGTCTCGCCTGCCTTCAGGGCCTGCGTCACAGCGCGCTCATTGTCCAGACTGTAGACATAGGAGCCATCAGACTTGATCACGAGGTCACCATAGATACCGGTGATCTTCTCACCATTGGCATCGATGATCGTATCGCCAACCTTCGTGACGGACAGCTTGTCGACAATCTTGCCATTCAGGTCAAAATTACCGTCCTTGTCGTTGTCAAGAACGTTGCCGGTTGCCTCGTTAGTGCCGGTGGTGGCGTTGTCGACGCCGCCTGCTTCAACGACAGAACGGAGATCTTCAACGCCGTTCGGTGCAAGGTTGACAACCTTGTCGATCGACATGGTGTAGCCGGGCTGGTCGTCGCCGTTTCCAGAGAACTGGATCAGTTCGATGCCCTTGACCGTAGCGACGAGCGCATTGCCCTTCCAGATCGAGAAAAGGTCGGCTGTCGATTGCGTGAACACATAGTCCGTCCACAGGCCGGCGAGTTTCACTGTATCCTTCACGTCGGCTGCGCCATTGTCCTCGAACTTCACGGAGCTGCCAGCGAAGTTCGTCAAGTCAATGGTGTCGGAACCGGCACCGCCGTTGATGACGACCGTAGTCGGCGCAATCGCCGAGTCCGTTACGTCATTCAGGATTACGGTGTCACCATTGGCGCCGAGGTTGAATGTAACGCGCTCCATCTCGTCAGCAAGCAAGCTTGTGGCATCCGGACCCGTGTAGGCTACCTCGATATCTTTGCTGGCAGCATCACCGAGAGACTGCATCGGTGCAATGCCGAGGGTGAATGTACGCGTGGAGGCGTCACCGTTGATCACCAGTTCGTCATAGTTCGGATAGGACGAGCCGCTCTGAAGACCACCCTGGATGTAATCGGAGCCATCACCGACGGTGTAGATGATTGTGTCATCACCGTCACCACCAACGATGCGGTCATTGCCGGCATTGCCATAAAGCGTGTCGTTCCCGGCGCCACCATCGATGACGTCGTTTCCGTCACCACCCCAGATCTTGTCATCGCCTTCGTTGCCATAGAGCGTGTCATCGCCTCCAAGGCCAGAGATCGTGTCGTTGTCGAAACCACCCCTGATATCGTCAGCCTGCGCGTTCGAACCTTGCAGGATGTCGTTGCCTCTGCCGCCATCGATCCGGATCTGGGTGATCTCGGATGTCGAGTAGGACTTTGGCAGCAGAATGACGTCATCGCCGTTCGTGCCGATAAAGTGCTCAACGCTGTCCAAGCCCAAAGATGCATTGGCGCGGTCGAAGACGAAGCCGTTCGCTCCATTTGCCGCTTCGAACTGAACGGTATCGACGCCAGACCCACCGTTCAGGGCGTCGCCCTCACCGGACTTGCCGTTGATACCGATCTGCACAGGCGTACCGTCACCCGTCGTGAAAGTGCGTGGTGCGAAGTTGGCGGTCACGTCGATATCGGCCGAGACGACCAATGTATCTGTTCCGGCTCCGCCATTGAGCGTATCGCTGCCTTTTCCACCAACGAGAATGTCGTTGCCGTCACCACCATTCAGGGTGTTGTTCTCGTCTCCACCAACCAGGATATCGTTTCCGGTCCCGCCAGTAGCGTTGACGATGCCCGCCATGCCGTCGCGACCAATGACATTTTCACCGGTACGGTCGGTTGCCGTGTCAGCTGCCACGGTCTGGTCGCCACGGGAAACAGAGGTACCCGACAGATTGACAAAGACGTCCGACGAAAGCGCCGCATAGGAGACGGTGTTTCCGCTGATCGTTCCTGCAGCGTCGACACGCACTGAAACACTGCCGGTCGCAGAGTCGCCATCCGAGTCCTTTGCAGTGAGCGAGAACTGGAGGTCGAGGTACTGATTGTTCACTGTCGGCGAGGTGTGGTCCAGTGGCTGCAAGAGATTGAAGGAGTACTCGCCAGTTGCGGCATTGGTGGAGACCGTGAAGACGACGTTCGTAGCGCCAGAATTCTCTGGTTCGTCACCAACATAAGCGACCAAGACAGCGTTGATGAGAACGAAACTGACGAGTTCCCCATTCGAGCGGAGCGATACTGCAGCACCGTTTTGGTCCTTGACCGCAACGGCGGTGGATACTGCCAAAGTACGGCTTGCACCGTTGTCCGCACCCCATGCCAGGCCGGACAGCACTTGTGTCACCGAAGTATCCCCGTCTTCGGCGACGTCGGATCGAAGGTTTGCGTCCATGATCGGCGTGTCGTCATCGATGATCAGGTCGATGGAGCCCTCAACCGTGTCACCATCGCCGTCAGTGACGGTATAGCCAAGAATGAAGTGAGCGTCATTTTCGGCATTAGCAGCATCGTCCAGATGCAGCAGGTTTGCCACCTGGGTGTAGGTATAAGCCCCTGTCGCCGGGTTTACCGTAACCCGAGCGATCAGAACATCGGCTGCCGGATCGCCCTGCGCCTGCTTGATCAGAAGATTGCCAGTGCCGGCTTCCACCTCGAACGAGATGGTCGAAGCATCAACACCATTGTCCGGCCGGACGTTGACGACGCTCGCACCTGCATTCCAGGCAATCGAGCCGCCATCAGCACCGAAAGAGTGCGGTAGCGTCTTGCCAGACTGATGGAACTCACCGCTGTCCCCAGCACCATTAGGATTGCCGTTCAATCCAGCAACCGTGTCATCATCGCTGATGATCCGGAAATCAGGCCGATTGTGGACCGGGATCTCAGGCGTGTCGTCATCGATGATCAGGTCGATGGATCCCTCAACCGTGTCACCATCGCCGTCAGTGACGGTATAACCAAGAATGAAGTGAGCGTCATTTTCGGCATTAGCAGCATCGTCCAGATGCAGCAGGTTTGCCACCTGGGTGTAGGTATAAGCCCCTGTCGCCGGGTTTACCGTAACCCGAGCGATCAGAACATCGGCTGCCGGATCGCCCTGCGCCTGCTTGATCAGAAGATTGCCAGTGCCGGCTTCCACCTCGAACGAGATGGTCGAAGCATCAACACCATTGTCCGGCCGGACGTTGACGACGCTCGCACCTGCATTCCAGGCAATCGAGCCGCCATCAGCACCGAAAGAGTGCGGTAGCGTCTTGCCAGACTGATGGAACTCACCGCTGTCCCCAGCACCATTAGGATTGCCGTTCAATCCAGCAACCGTGTCATCATCGCTGATGATCCGGAAATCAGGCCGATTGTGGACCGGGATCTCAGGCGTGTCGTCATCGATGATCAGGTCGATGGATCCCTCAACCGTGTCACCATCGCCGTCAGTGACGGTATAACCAAGAATGAAGTGAGCGTCATTTTCGGCATTAGCAGCATCGTCCAGATGCAGCAGGTTTGCCACCTGGGTGTAGGTATAAGCCCCTGTCGCCGGGTTTACCGTAACCCGAGCGATCAGAACATCGGCTGCCGGATCGCCCTGCGCCTGCTTGATCAGAAGATTGCCAGTGCCGGCTTCCACCTCGAACGAGATGGTCGAAGCATCAACACCATTGTCCGGCCGGACGTTGACGACGCTCGCACCTGCATTCCAGGCAATCGAGCCGCCATCAGCACCGAAAGAGTGCGGTAGCGTCTTGCCAGACTGATGGAACTCACCGCTGTCCCCAGCACCATTAGGATTGCCGTTCAATCCAGCAACCGTGTCATCATCGCTGATGATCCGGAAATCAGGCCGATTGTGGACCGGGATAACCGGCGTGTCGTCATCGATGATCAGGTCGATGGATCCCTCAACCGTGTCACCATCGCCGTCAGTGACGGTATAACCAAGAATGAAGTGAGCGTCATTTTCGGCATTAGCAGCATCGTCCAGATGCAGCAGGTTTGCCACCTGGGTGTAGGTATAAGCCCCTGTCGCCGGGTTTACCGTAACCCGAGCGATCAGAACATCGGCTGCCGGATCGCCCTGCGCCTGCTTGATCAGAAGATTGCCAGTGCCGGCTTCCACCTCGAACGAGATGGTCGAAGCATCAACACCATTGTCCGGCCGGACGTTGACGACGCTCGCACCTGCATTCCAGGCAATCGAGCCGCCATCAGCACCGAAAGAGTGCGGTAGCGTCTTGCCAGACTGATGGAACTCACCGCTGTCCCCAGCACCATTAGGATTGCCGTTCAATCCAGCAACCGTGTCATCATCGCTGATGATCCGGAAATCAGGCCGATTGTGGACCGGGATAACCGGCGTGTCGTCATCGATGATCAGGTCGATGGATCCCTCAACCGTGTCACCATCGCCGTCAGTGACGGTATAACCAAGAATGAAGTGAGCGTCATTTTCGGCATTAGCAGCATCGTCCAGATGCAGCAGGTTTGCCACCTGGGTGTAGGTATAAGCCCCTGTCGCCGGGTTTACCGTAACCCGAGCGATCAGAACATCGGCTGCCGGATCGCCCTGCGCCTGCTTGATCAGAAGATTGCCAGTGCCGGCTTCCACCTCGAACGAGATGGTCGAAGCATCAACACCATTGTCCGGCCGGACGTTGACGACGCTCGCACCTGCATTCCAGGCAATCGAGCCGCCATCAGCACCGAAAGAGTGCGGTAGCGTCTTGCCAGACTGATGGAACTCACCGCTGTCCCCAGCACCATTAGGATTGCCGTTCAATCCAGCAACCGTGTCATCATCGCTGATGATCCGGAAATCAGGCCGATTGTGGACCGGGATAACCGGCACATCATCGATGACCTTTACGGTGAAGTCGTTCTTGACGATATCGCCGTCGCCGTCACGGGCGGTGAAGGTGAACTTGAAGGACAGGACGTCCTCGTTCGAAGCGCCTGAGGCCTTGACCGGATGGTCGAGAACGCCCTTGAGGTCGAACTCAAAGGAGCCGCTGTTCCGATCCGAGAGCTTGACCGTGAAGACAAGCGGTCCTTCAACACTACCAGCGCGTGCCGTCAGGGTCGTTCCGTCAGCCGAGAGCGCGAAGACGAGCGGCCTGCCTTCCGAGGTCAGGTCGCCGATGGCAACGCCACCATTACCACCGGTAACCGTCAGGAATTTTGCTACATCCGTCGCGTCCAGACGCTGGGGAAGACCAGACGTCGAGCCCGAGCCGGTCGCGAACACGACCGAGCGATCGCCGGCCACCTGGGTGCCGGTAAAGCCACCATTGACGTTCTTGTTGCCATCGTCGCCGCCCCAGAAGATGTTGAGGTCGCCGTTAGCCTTGGCTGTCGTAACATTGCCGAAGAGCGACGAGTCGTCATCGATATCGCCAGAACCGGAGGTGCGGTCTTCGTTGCCGCCAGCAAGCTCTTCTTCCTCGACAACGCGAGCGAAGAGCGTACCCCAGGCAAATGGCTGGTCATCGATGACCTTGACCGAGAAGGTCGCAGGCTCTGTGACGTCACCGTCACTATCCGTTGCGGTGAACTGGAAGGTCAGAACCTGGCTGTCTTCACCCTGCACCGAACCCTTGTGATCCAGTGTGTCATAGAGCTTGAAGGCATAGGAGCCTGCACCATTGTCCGACAGAGCGACCGAGAAGACGATATTGGCGGCAAGCGCTGCATTCGTCGTGGCCGGAACGGTGGTCGGGATCACGCTACCCGTATAGGCAAGCAGGACCTGCTGGCCGCTGCCTGTCGTCACCGTCGTATACTTGATCGCATCACCGTCGGAGGTGAGGTTCAAAGCCTCGAGATTGGTGCGTGCGTCCGGACCGAACTGAACAGAACGGTCGCCGGGCTGGCTATTGCCATCATTGGCATTGTCCGAGCCCCATGAGATCGCAAGCGTACCACCAGTCTCATGTGTGGTGCGATCGTAGTTCAAAAGCGTGTCGGCATCGCCGTCACCCAGCACACCTTCATTGCCGTCGCCGGCAACCTGCCACTGCTCTTCTTCAACGATACCGCCAGCAAACGGCGTGCCGATCGTTGCAACGTCGTCACGAACGTCAACCGTGAAGTTGCCGGTAATCGTATCGCCATCGCTGTCGGTTGCCGTGTAGCCAAAGGTCAGCGACAGATCGTTCTCGACGCCTTCTCCCTCGTTTGCAGCGTGATCGAGGGGCTTGACCAGCGTGAACACGTAAGAGCCACTGACGTCGTCAGACAAAGTGGCATGGAATACGACATTCGCTGCAGCAGTCGAGGTCGGTACGGTCGAGCCCGTGTAGCCAACCAGAGTACCGTTTGCCAGCACGGTCGTCGAAACGGCCAGGCCAAGCGATGTCAGCGACGCACCGTTATAGGCATTCGCCACAGTAACCGTCTCATTGGTGAAGGCGATGGAGCGGTCACCCAGACCACCGAGATCGGCAGCCGTGTCAGCGTCGTCAGCACCCCACCTGATGTTCAAGGCGCCAGTCGCAACAGCCGACAGGCTGTCAGCTTCGTTGTTGCCACCGTTGACAGCCTCGTCCTCTGCCGTCCCACGAACTTCTTCCCTACGAACCGGCACATCATCGATGACCTTTACGGTGAAGTCGTTCTTGACGATATCGCCGTCGCCGTCACGGGCGGTGAAGGTGAACTTGAAGGACAGGACGTCCTCGTTCGAAGCGCCTGAGGCCTTGACCGGATGGTCGAGAACGCCCTTGAGGTCGAACTCAAAGGAGCCGCTGTTCCGATCCGAGAGCTTGACCGTGAAGACAAGCGGTCCTTCAACACTACCAGCGCGTGCCGTCAGGGTCGTTCCGTCAGCCGAGAGCGCGAAGACGAGCGGCCTGCCTTCCGAGGTCAGGTCGCCGATGGCAACGCCACCATTACCACCGGTAACCGTCAGGAATTTTGCTACATCCGTCGCGTCCAGACGCTGGGGAAGACCAGACGTCGAGCCCGAGCCGGTCGCGAACACGACCGAGCGATCGCCGGCCACCTGGGTGCCGGTAAAGCCACCATTGACGTTCTTGTTGCCATCGTCGCCGCCCCAGAAGATGTTGAGGTCGCCGTTAGCCTTGGCTGTCGTAACATTGCCGAAGAGCGACGAGTCGTCATCGATATCGCCAGAACCGGAGGTGCGGTCTTCGTTGCCGCCAGCAAGCTCT
Source organism: Rhizobium sp. R86522 (assembly GCF_042466255.1). Taxonomy (NCBI): domain Bacteria; kingdom Pseudomonadati; phylum Pseudomonadota; class Alphaproteobacteria; order Hyphomicrobiales; family Rhizobiaceae; genus Rhizobium; species Rhizobium sp. R86522. Next base: position 29,651 of record NZ_JAXHBX010000002.1, on the reverse strand, counting down.
TCTTCCTCGACAACGCGAGCGAAGAGCGTACCCCAGGCAAATGGCTGGTCATCGATGACCTTGACCGAGAAGGTCGCAGGCTCTGTGACGTCACCGTCACTATCCGTTGCGGTGAACTGGAAGGTCAGAACCTGGCTGTCTTCACCCTGCACCGAACCCTTGTGATCCAGTGTGTCATAGAGCTTGAAGGCATAGGAGCCTGCACCATTGTCCGACAGAGCGACCGAGAAGACGATATTGGCGGCAAGCGCTGCATTCGTCGTGGCCGGAACGGTGGTCGGGATCACGCTACCCGTATAGGCAAGCAGGACCTGCTGGCCGCTGCCTGTCGTCACCGTCGTATACTTGATCGCATCACCGTCGGAGGTGAGGTTCAAAGCCTCGAGATTGGTGCGTGCGTCCGGACCGAACTGAACAGAACGGTCGCCGGGCTGGCTATTGCCATCATTGGCATTGTCCGAGCCCCATGAGATCGCAAGCGTACCACCAGTCTCATGTGTGGTGCGATCGTAGTTCAAAAGCGTGTCGGCATCGCCGTCACCCAGCACACCTTCATTGCCGTCGCCGGCAACCTGCCACTGCTCTTCTTCAACGATACCGCCAGCAAACGGCGTGCCGATCGTTGCAACGTCGTCACGAACGTCAACCGTGAAGTTGCCGGTAATCGTATCGCCATCGCTGTCGGTTGCCGTGTAGCCAAAGGTCAGCGACAGATCGTTCTCGACGCCTTCTCCCTCGTTTGCAGCGTGATCGAGGGGCTTGACCAGCGTGAACACGTAAGAGCCGCTCTCAGAATCTGAAAGCGAAACACGGAACACAACGTTCGAACCTTCGCTGGACGCCGGTGCGCTATCGCCGGTGTAACCAACCAGAACGCCATTAATGACCGCAAAGCTCACCGGCTGACCGAGGGACGTCAATGCCTCCCCGAAAGCACCTGAAACGGCCACATTATTGTTCGCAAACGCAACCGAACGATCGCCATTGCCACCAAGGTTGCTGTTACCGTTGTCCGCACCCCAGCGAATGTTCAATGCACCATTTGCGACAAGTGAAAGGCCGTCGGCTTCGTTGTTGCCGCCGATAATCCCTTCGTCTTCAACGCGACCGCGAACTTCCTGCCCACGCTCTGGCGCATCATCCTGAATATCGATATTGAACGTGCCCGTTACGAAATCGCCATCGCGGTCAGTAACTGTGTAGGTGAAGCCGAGGCGGAGCAAATCTGCAAGGTCGCTTTGACCCGCGTCCGGGTGATCGAGCTTGCCGACAAGCTCGAAGGTGAAAGCGCCTGACACGCGGTTATCGACCGTGATCGTGAAGATCACGTTCCCCTGCGCGTCAACACCCCGGAGAGCCAGGAAGTTCAAAACCGTTCCATCGGTGGGGGCGGGGAAGGTCTGGATCGAGATCAGCGAGCCGCCCGACGTGAAACCAGCAAGGATTTGTGGGCCAGCACTCTCTTCATCAGCATTGATGGCGCCTGCGAAACCAACCGCCGATATTGTGCCGAAATCAGGACCGGCCTCGAACGGCAGAAAACTGCTGAAACGCTGATTTCCGGCAATGGTGTCTGCGATCGTTGCTTCATCGAAAACGAATGGCGCCGTCAGCGGGGACAAAATCGACGGACGGCCATCGCCACCAAACGTGGCAGCAGCAGTCGCCTCATCGGCAAAGCTGGTTCCGTCAAGCAGGCCGGCCAAGGCGAACTCTTCGAAGCCGTCACCGATCTGATTGTCTTCGAAATTGCGGTTGCCGTCAGGCGTCGACTGAGCAGAGAAGGTCCCATCCGGCCCGGCCGCAACGTTGATGTTGCTCTCTTCAAGGGCGGCAAAGAGCGCGACCTGCGGCAGCTCGACATCGCCGACCACAAAGGTCGGGATGTTTGCAGCGCCACCAATCACGGTGATCCCGGTGCCATCTGCCAGGACGAGGACGAGGTTTTCACCGTCGACCTGGAATTCGAGGTTGTCGAGTTCGATGCCGGCCGGCAGCGTCACGACATTCTCGTTGTCGGGCGTTACTTCGCTCGGGATCACGGCTGCAGCGACGTTAACCGGCTGCTGGGCCGGCAGGCGGTCGGTGCGACCGGCGTCGGGCGTTTGTGCCTGGGCGACCTCAATCCCCTCCATGGTCTCGCTTGCGAAACCCAGATGCTGCTCGACCGCAGAGTCGAAATCGTCTGCTGCGGAAGTATTGTCGATGCTGGACAGACGCGGATCTTCGATGGACATGGTAACTCACCCCTTAACAAGTTGATCGCAGTTAAATCGCGATGAAGGGGCGAGCGCAATAGTCTGTTAACCCAATGCGCATAACCGGTTATGCCGCTACCGACCATTATTGAAAATGGAGTTAATTTCGGCAGCAAAAAGCGAGTATTTTCTGTAGTTTATTAAAATTTTACCGATTGCCGGCGCCAACCATCTGGCATCGAAAGCAGCAAGTTTTTCTCAAGTGGAACTTCACGGATATCCATCAAATTCATCTGTCGGCACAGAGCAAAGCTGCAGCCAAAGACGTCGCGGCGTTTTATAATTGGCCCCCCCAAGTTATCGACCTCGGTACAAATGAAGAATGCCATGCCCCGGGACAAAGCTCAGCCAAGCGAGCGACGCTGACGAGCAAGGATTGCGAAGAACCCAATGGAAAGGCAACATCAGTCTTTGTCGGGAGGCCTTGTCATGTGCAATCTCTACAACATCACCACCAACCAGGAAGCGATCCGCGCCATCACCCGGGCAATGATCGACCATGTCGGCAACCTCCCGCCGTCGCTCGATGTCTATCCGGACCGCCTGGCCCCTGCCATCAGATCAACTGCTGATGGCCGCGAGCTCACCAACCTGACATGGGGCATGCCATCGCCGACTTCCGTGACGAACGGCAAGCCTGACAGTGGCGTGACCAATATACGCAACACCGGCTCACCGCACTGGCGCCGCTGGCTTGGACCGGAGAACCGATGTCTGGTTCCATGGACAAGATTTTGCGAATGGGAAGACACCAAGCCGAAAAAGACCAAGCGGTGGTTTGCCATCAATGAGGAGATGCCACTTGCCTTCTTTGCTGGCATATGGACGTCCTGGCAGGGCGAGCGTGGCTCAATGAAAAACCCAAGGCCAGGTCAGCATCAGCTCTTCGGCTTCCTGACGGCAGAGCCCAACGCGGTGGTGAAGCCCATCCATCAAAAAGCCATGCCGGTGATCCTGACGACCGAGGAAGAGTTGGACACCTGGCTTCAGGCTCCCTGGGCCGAGGCAAAAGATCTTCAGCGCCCGCTGCCAAAAGAACAGCTGGTCTTGCTGCCGGCCGACCCATGAAGTGGGAAATACTCCTGATTATGGCGCTGATCGCTGCAACTTTGTTCTCAGCGGGCGGAGCCCTTTACAGCTTCATCGGACAGTAGAGCAGACGGTAACCCGGTTTCCACCGTTGGCCAGCAAGTTCCCCTCGACCAAGAAACGTCTGGCTCAATGGCGGGCTTTGACGCCGATCACCGCACAACCTCCTCACAACAGCTAAGCTTCGGGACCGACCGCGGTCCACGCCTCGTCGCAAGCAGGACTGAATCGACTTCTCTTTGATGGCCGAGCTCTTTGACAAACCTTGGGACAGAACTGGTCAAGGCAATCAGCGAAGATCTGGGCACTCGGAACGACCAATCGAACGCGCGTTCGAACATGAGATGCCGCACTTGAAGCCGCTCTGCAGCAACCTCAAAACCGAACCTTAAGCCACCGGACCATTGGCGGACATCCGGCGTTGATACTGAAAGCGCCACGCTGAGACGTGCTTGACAAGAACTTGAACGTCCTGAACATGATCGGCCAGGCAATTCGACCATACAAGGCATTGTAGTGACAGCAGAATCCGAGGACCTTCAGATCATCGCTCAAAAACTGAAGGCGACACGCAAGGAACTCGGCTATTCGCAAAAGCGTGTTGCAGAACAGGCTGGCATCTCGCGGCTTCGCTACCAGGATATTGAAGCTGGGCGTAGCTCTGCGCGCGCAGTCACCCTGGTTAACATCGCCCGCGCCTTGGGTATGGAACTGGTCTTCGTTCCCCAGGCCTGGGTGCCGGCCGTCAACGCACTTATCCGGCCGGACAACGTCGTCGATGACACGCCAGGTCTGGTTTTCACGCAGCTTGACGACACTGACGAATAGAGTTTGCCGCCACAGCGGGTCTCGTCCTCATGCCTACGCTTTTCGCACAGACTTGGTTGAGACCGCCTGAGCGACGGGTGCAAGAAGCGGGCAGCCTGCTGTGGCGCGAGCGCAACCGTTATCGACTATCGTCGCTCAGCGTAAGGCGCGCGAAATGATACGCAGTTGGAAATCAAAGCCGCTTAAAAGCAAAGGCCCCACCGAAGCGGGGCCTTACAGCACTGACCTGAAACTTGCTTTCGTTCCGGTGGCCAGTGGCCCTTGGTAGGGTCTTAATGCGGATGACAAGAGCAGAGCCGCCACGACTAGAAAGATAGGTGTTTAAACGTGCTTTGTCAAATTCGAAAACCCCAATCCGTGGAGCGCACAACGTTTATCTTCTGAAAATCAGCTTCATCAATCACTTGGGTCTGATAAATCCGCTTTCCAGACTTGTCCTTGTCCAGCAGTAGCAGATCAACGCGATGCCAAGAGACCGTTGTCACCATGTCGCCTTTTACCCACCGCTCAACATTCCCCCACGCCTTCGGCATTTTGAATGGGATTGTATAGGTGCAATGATACGGCATGACTTTTTCCGGGGGAGTCGTACTTAGTGGCACCACGGTACATAGCCCCACGCGCTGCCTGATAGGTGGAGAGCTGGCTCGGGAAATCTGCACAGGGGGGATAAGTGGAATTTCTGCCTGACTTCGGCTTAGATGTCGGGAACAGGAGATACCATGACGAGACGACCGCGCCGGAACCACAGCCCGGCTTTCAAGGCGAAGGTGGCACTTGCCGCCATCCGAGGTGAACAGACGCTGGTGGAATTATCCCAGCAGTTCGATGTGCACGCCAACCAGATCAAACAGTGGAAAGATCAGCTCCTAGAGGGGGCGACGGGCGTTTTCGGCGATGAAGCCAAGGCTGAACCGGCAGGCCCGACCGTGGACGTCAAAACACTGCATGCTAAGATCGGCGAACTGACACTGGAGAATGATTTTTTATCCGGTGCGCTCGGCAAGGCGGGATTGCTGGGCGGAAATAAATGATCGACCGCGAGCACAAACTCTCCGTCGTACGCCAGGCGAAGCTTCTCGGCTTCAGCCGTGGCAGCGTCTATTATCTGCCTCGTCCAGTATCCGACGGCGATCTGACTTTGATGCGGCGGATCGACGAACTGCACCTCGACTACCCGTTTGCCGGAAGTCGGATGTTGCAAGGGCTCTTGAGAGGAGAAGGGTTGGAGACCGGGCGGCTGCACGTCGCCACGCTGATGAAGAAGATGGGCATCGAGGCGATCTACCGTCGCCCGAACACCTCCAAACCAGCGCCAGGTCACAAAATCTATCCCTACCTCCTGCGCAAGTTGGCCGTCACCAGACCCAATCAAGTCTGGGCCATGGACATCAGCTACATCCCTATGGCGAGAGGATTTGTCTATCTCTGCGCCGTCGTGGACTGGTTCAGCCGGAAGGTTTTGTCGTGGCGGCTGTCGATCACGATGGAAGCGGACTTCTGCATCGAAGCGGTCGAGGAGGCGCTCGCCCGCTATGGCAACCCGGAAATATTCAATACCGACCAGGGATCGCAGTTCACCTCCATCGACTTCACCGCCGTGCTGAAGAAGGCGGAGATCGCCATCTCAATGGATGGCAGGGGTGCGTGGCGGGACAACGTCTTCGTCGAGCGGCTCTGGCGGTCGATCAAATACGAGGAGGTCTACCTCCACGCCTACAAGACCGTATCTGAGGCCCGCCTGGGCATTGGCGCTATCTGACCTTCTACAATAGCCGACGCCCACATTCATCCCTTGACCGGCAGACGCCGGATCAGGCCTACTTCAACGCGCTGGCACCAATGATGGTGGCGGCATAATCGAGGCGGAATCCACTTAGCAAGACGCCCGAAACTGTTCAGACAAACCGAGCCACCTCTCCTGGCTGCCGCCAATGGCGTGATTGGCTTGGCGCGCGAGCGCTATACCAAGAACCTCTGGACCGACAGGCAATCCGAACAAAAGCCCCGCCTGGTGACGGTCAAGGACGAGAACGACCAGGCGGGCTTTATCGTCGAAGAGGTGCTTGCAAACCGCGAGATCGGCATTGCGCTCAAGCAGCAGGCGGTTCTCTTTAGGACATCGAGCCACAGTGGTACGCTCGAGGTCGAGCTGACGAGACGCAACATCCCCTTCGTCAAGTTCGGCGGGCTGAAGTTTCTCGACAGCGCGCATATCAAGGATCTGGTCGCCGTCATCCGCTTTGCCCAAAACCCACGTGATCGCGTCGCCGGGTTCCGGGTGTTGCAAATGCTGCCTGGGATCGGGCCACAAAGAGCTGCCACAATCCTCGACACGATTGGGGCAGATCCGGAACCCTTGCTATCTCTTGCCGAGATCCCGCCGCCTCCGAAGACCGGCGATGACTGGGCGCCCTTCGTCACTCTGCTGACTGCACTCCGCAGGCATGAACATGGCTGGCCGGGCGACATCGAACAGGCAAGGCTCTGGTACGAGCCGCATCTCGACCGGATCCATGAGGATCCCGAGACCCGCAAGGCCGATCTCCTGCAGCTCGAGCAGATCGCGTCAGGTTATCCAAGTCGCGAGCGCTTCCTGACAGAACTGACGCTTGACCCGCCGGATGCGACAAGCGATCAGGCGGGCGTGCCTTTGCTCGACGAAGATTACCTAATCCTTTCGACGATCCATTCGGCCAAAGGCCAGGAATGGCGTGCGGTATTCATGCTCAATGTCGTTGATGGCTGCATGCCGTCTGACCTTGGAGCAGGAACGACTGATGAGCTCGAGGAAGAGCGCCGACTGCTTTATGTCGGCATGACCAGGGCCCGCGACAGCCTGAGCCTGATCACGCCGCAGCGCTTTTACACCCATGGACAAAACAGCCGCGGTGACCGGCATGTCTATGCGTCCCGCACGCGTTTCATCCCGGCCATGCTGTTGCAGTTCTTCGAGGTTACGAGCTGGCCGAAGGTGGCAGCAACTACGACGGGACGCAGCGCCAGCCAGATCAGGATCGACGTCGCCGCCAAGATGCGCGGCATGTGGGGATAACGGAGACGCCTTCACGAACGGCCGGAGAAGGTCGCGGCATGAGGTAGAAAAAACTATAGTTGGCGGCCTACGCATTTGAATTGCAGAGTAAATTCACCAAGCGTGCTCACAGCGCCCGATGCGCGCATTCGTTGTTGGTTTGATAAGGGTTGCGCGGTAGGGGTTGTCTCGGGCACACGAATTTTTCGCTTTCGGCGTGTCTTTCTTATTGATTTTTACGAAGATCTTCGTATATTGAGGGCGAGATGGCTTTCAAGGACGTCACGTATCGCGTCATCAAGGCACTGAAGGACGGCACTTATCAGCATGCGGCTCGCGGGGCCATCAAGGACAAAAATGCCTTGATGACAGGCGATATTTCCCCCGAGAACCTGATAAAGATCATCGACAGGTGCAATGGTACGCATCATGAGAGTTCTGAACACCATGAGTTCAGGGGCGTTGAAGTACACATCCTCAAGCGAGATGGCTGGTACATAAAATTCTATTTCGTTGACCCGGACACGGTCTTCATAAGTGTACATCCATCAAGGTAGGCGAACATGAAAATCTGGTATGCTGGAGACAAGAGCAAGGCGCTCTGCGAAACGTGCCGGAAAGTTGTTGCGACGACTTTCGACTATCACGATGTGCCATTCGAAAGCGGGATCGGCGTAGCGAAGCAGATCATGGCGGCTACTTGCGATGAGTGTGGTACCGTTGTGGCTATTCCGCCGCAGTCGACGCCAGCAATCCGTGTTGCTCGCGAGATTGCCTCCAGACCCCTGGAAGTGGTTATGGCTGCGCCGTTTATGGACACGTTGGACCTAGCGTCCTATCGGATCGATCCTTCTGCTGGCGTGATCCTTAGAAAGTCACTGATCGCGTACTTCGTGCACAGGTCTGTAAACGACGATTCCTTGGTGGAGAAGCTTCGCAGAAACGCAGAGGTCCATCGCGAGAAGTGGAAAAGCTGGCACGATACACCCTCGAAGCGTCTTTCGATGAAAGTGACCCCACGCGTTGGCGACGAGTTTAACGAACTCGTCAAGAAGAGTGCGTTGAATAAGACGACGTTGGTCAAGTCCATCGTCATGGATATTGCCTCGGAAATCGTTGAACCTGAAGAGCCGCGGATGATGCCCGAGTTGCGCAGGATGGCTGCGGCGCTTGCTGCCTAGTGGCAGCCGCTGCCCATCTGATCCCACTCCAATCGGATCCTCATTAGATTACAGGTAAGAACCTGGGTCGTGTTCAGGGTGACATGCGTACAGCTCTGATCTTCAAGCGGTCGTGATCGGCCGCTTATCCGCTGTGTCTGCCGTCGACTTCCAGAGCCTCAACATGACCACCATCGCCTCCGCCATTACCGATCGCTCCCACGCTGAGGTGTTGACCGTCAGTGCCTTGGCAGAGGTCTAGAATTCACCCGGCTTTCCTCCGATCTGCGCGACCGAACCTGCTTCGTACCCATCTTTCGTCCGATATGCTCCCGCGTAGGGTCGAGCGCCTTGCGAAGCTTTCGAGCCGTGTCATACTCCTTGAGCAATTCCTTGTCCGCAGGTCCGACGCCTCGATCAACTCGGGCCTCGTTTCGGCAAACACATCTTTTGCGGATACAGCCATCACTCTGCCTCCTTTTTTCCAACTCTTTCAGATGCGCCTTGAAACGCGCATCAGCAGTCTTTATCAGCTTCTTCTAAAACTTCTTTTTGTTCGTTCCCGACATATCTCCGGCGACCAGGATAGTGGCCTGAATTCGCCAATCGATCGGACCCTGCCAAAATTGAGTAGGACGCCAGTCGGCAAGGCGCCTTGCCGTTTTTGCCCTCAACCGGTATGCGGATCCTGCACAACCATAGAGGATTGCATCATGGCCACTGGCACCGTCAAATTCTTCGCTCAGGACAAGGGCTTCGGCTTCATCACCCCCGACAATGGCGGACCGGACGTTTTCGTCCACATCTCGGCCGTAGGTGGCGGCTCACTGTCTGATGGCCAGAAGGTCAGCTACGACGTGGGCCAGGACCGCAAGACCGGCAAGTCCAAAGCAGAAAACGTGACCGTCGTGCGCTAAGCCAGCCTCTCGCCAATTGGCGATGCGCGGTTGGATCTACACACCACAATGGCGCATCGCCTTTTCTGAAAGCGAACCAGATTCTCTCGGGCAACCCCGTTCGAGATTTTTTGCCGTCCCCGGCACCCTCCCAGGCATCAGGACGCGGTTCCTCAACTCATTTGCAGGCGTTGCCGCTTTTTTCCGGTCGGCGCCCTTGTGAGGCTCTGTCCAGTCATGATGGTCGGAACGGGATGACATTGTTGCCGCGCATGAATGCGAGTGCACCCTCGGCCTCAATGGTTTTGACCGCAACGTCCCGCGCCTCTTCGTCGGATGCGAATTGCTCGTCCCAGACGTGGCTGGTGTTCTGGTGATCGACCACTTCCAACGTCCAGGTCGTGTCATTCTCCAGTCGGAAGATGTCGATGGAGAAAGAATGGCCGTCGATGACAATCCTGCGGCTTTTGCCAGAGGTCACAAGGTTCGGTTTTTCGTCGATCATGTCGTAGGTCCGGCTTCTGGATTACGTCGAAGAGTATGCCGGTGATACTCACCCCGTCAAGCGGTTGGCTTGGCATGCATCTCGCACGGTCCGAGGCATAAACGCATCGGCTCTGCTTTACCGATCGGATGGACGGAGAAAGGCCTCTCGGCTCAACTCCCGATCATGCGCCGCGCCACCATGAGCGTGGCTCCGCCTCGCCCTTCCCTCACAACACGGCAGCCACCCACTCAGCTTTCAGTCACTGCCGAGAGGAATTTAAGAGATTCTCCGGCGACCATGTACCCACGCGACCGCACATTCCTTTCAAAACACGGGGTCACGCCAGCCCCTCCCTGACACGGCCCAAGCTCGGCCACCAATCGACAATTGACATCTCGAACTCAAGCTGATTGATATGATGTCAGACCAATTTTGAGGCCGATTGTGAAATCCACGCTCATTCCTCTTCCGCCTGCAGACCGTGGCCGCCAGGTGTCTGAGTCACTGGCCGCCTATATCCAGCAGGCTGAACTCGCAGCAGGTGACCGCTTGCCGGCCGAACGTGAACTGATGGCGGCGCTGGGGGTGGGCCGCTCGACGATCCGCGAGGTCATTCGCCAGTTTCAGGCGCTCGGCGTGATGGAAACCCGCAAGGGCAGTGGAACCTATCTCGTAAAGCCGATCACCTCGGCCACGATCCATATGCCACTCTCGGTCAACATGGGCAGTCTGCGTGACGCACTCTTGCAGACACTGGAGGTACGCCGCGGCATCGAATGCGAGGCCTGCATGGCGGCGGCCCGCAGGCGCACGCAAGACGACCTCCAGCACATCAGTTCAGCGCTTGAGGAAATGGAGCGTGTCCATCTTCAAAAGGGGACCGCCGGCAAGGAAGATCTGGCCTTCCACCTCGCCATCTACGACGCAACCCATAATCCGCTCTTCAGACAATTGCTCGAACAGATGCGGGAAGCCTTCGAAAGCTTCTGGGACACGCCGTTTGACCGCCCCGACTTTGCGCGCCGCTCCTTTCCCTATCACCGCACCCTGTTCAACGCGATCCTCGCCCAGGACACAGAGGCTGCAAGACGCGAGACCATCAAGATCCTCGACATCGTCGAGGAAGACATCAAGGAAATGTCCAGATGACCATCGGCTCCGATTGGTTTGAACACGCCTCGCTTACCGTCGCCCATGACGAAACGAACGCATTCGAGGCCGTGGTCCCCCCGATCGTCCAGACGTCGCTTTTCACCTTCGAGACCTATGACGAAATGGTCGCCACTTACCGTGGCGAACGCAATCGGCCGGTCTATTCGCGTGGCCTCAATCCGACGGTGCGGCATTTCGAGGAGATGCTGGCAAAGCTCGAAGGCGGCGAAGATGCACTCGGCTTCGGGAGCGGAATGGCGGCGATCTCGACGACCGTCCTGACCTTTGTCGAGCCGGGTGACCGGATCGTCGCTGTCCGCAATCTCTACCCCGATGCTTATCGCCTGTTCGGCACGCTGATGCAGCGGATGAAGGTGGAGGTCACCTATGTCGATGGCAAGGATCTCGATGCCGTCGATCATGCCTTGAGCGGTGCCCGCCTGCTTTATCTCGAAAGTCCGACCAGCTGGATCATGGAAACCCATGACGTCGCAGCGCTTGCAGCACTTGGCCGAAAACACGGCGCCCTCAGCGTCATCGACAACAGCTGGGCAAGTCCCGTCTTCCAGCGCCCGCTCGAACTCGGTGTCGACATCGTCTTGCATTCAGCCTCGAAATATCTCGGCGGCCATAGCGACGTGGTGGCCGGTGTCGTCACCGGGTCAAAGACGCTGATCGACCGGATCCGAACTGAAACCCTGCCCTATCTGGGCGGCAAGATGTCACCCTTTGATGCCTGGCTCCTGATCCGGGGTTTAAGAACCCTGCCGATCCGAATGAAGGCCCATGAAGCCTCGGCAGTCGAGATCGCGCGGCGGCTGAAATCGCTCGACATCGTCGAAGAGGTCAATCATCCGGGTCTTGCCAATCAACTGCCGCCTGGACTGACGGGCACCTCGGGTCTCTTCTCCTTCGTGCTTCGCGAAGGCGTCGACATAAGGCGTTTCTGTGATCACCTGCAGCTTTTCAAGTTGGGCGTGAGCTGGGGCGGCCACGAGAGCCTGGTGGTCCCTGGCGAGGTCGTGCTTCAGCAAAAGGCCCAACCGAATTCCGCACATGCCTTTGGCATGAACCCGCGGTCCGTGCGCCTTCATGTCGGCCTCGAGGGAACCGAGGCCTTGTGGAGGGACCTGGCGGGGGCATTCGCTGCCGCCCAGGAAAGATAAGCCCTGTCGAACCAAACCAAGAAGCAGAGGAGGAACCTGATAATGAAAGCCCTTTTGACAGCAGCCCTGATCAGCACCTTGATGGCGGGGACGGCCCTTGCCGATACCACCTTGAAGCTGGTGGAAGTGATCACCAGCCCCGAGCGCACCGAGACCCTGAAATCGATCGTCTCGCAGTTCGAGGCGGAAAACCCTGGCACCAAGGTCGAGATCATTTCCCTGCCCTGGGGTGAAGCCTTCCAGAAATTTGCAACCATGGTCTCGGCCGGCGAGATCCCTGATGTCATGGAAATGCCCGACACCTGGCTGTCGCTTTATGCCAATAACGGCATTGTCGAGAGCCTCGAGCCCTATCTGAAGGATTGGGATCAGACGGCAGACCTGTCCGATCGGGCGCTTGAGCTTGGCCGCGACGTCAAGGACACCGCCTATATGCTGCCTTACGGCTTTTATCTGAGAGCGATGTTCTACAACAAGAAGCTCCTGGAAGAAGCAGGCGTCACAGAACTGCCAAAGACGATGGACGAATTTGCCGATGCCTCCAAGAAGGTCTCGGCTCTTCCTGGCAAGTATGGCTACTGCCTGCGTGGTGGACCCGGTGGCCTGAATGGCTGGGTCATGTTCGGCGCGTCGATGGCCGGCTCGAATGAATTCTTCACAGAAGACGGCACCTCGACCTTCAATTCCGAAGGCTGGGTCAAGGGTCTCACCTGGCTCATCGATCTCTACAGAGAAGGCTACGCGCCGAAGGATTCCGTCAACTGGGGCTTCAACGAGATAGTCGCCGGCTTTTACAGCGGCACCTGCGCCTTCCTCGATCAGGACCCCGATGCCCTGATCGCGATTGCCGAACACATGGGCGAGGACGATTACGGCGTCATGACCATGCCAAAGGGTCCAGACGGCCGAACCTTCCCGACGATCGGCTATGCCGGCTGGTCGATGATGTCGGCGAGCGAGAACAAGGATCTTTCCTGGAAGCTGATCGCCACCCTTCAGGGCAGGCAAGGCAACATCGAGTGGAACAAGCGGACCGGAGCGCTGCCGGCGCTCAAATCGGCCGAAAGCGATCCATTCTATGCAAGTGCGCAGTTCAAGGGCTGGTTCGAAGAACTGTCTGACAAGGATGCGGTGCCGACCGTGATGCCGACGCATCTCGAGGAGTTTGCCTTCTTCAAGGATTCGCTTGTCATCAAGACCTCTCAGCAGGCGCTGCTTGGCGATATCACGCCTCAGGAACTCGCTGATCAGTGGGCTGATTACCTGACAAAGGCGCAGCAGAAGCACCTGGCGAAACAGTAAAGCGTCTCAAGTCCGGGCAAAGTGATCCGCTTTGCCCGGCCCCTGACACGCCCGACATGACACGTCCAATCAGATGGAAGCATGAACAGTGACAGCGACCCTTGAGCGGGGCGATCGGCGGACGCTTCTCAAGCGCATGGCCGATGCGTCTGAACCCTATCTCTACAGCGCGCCGGCATTGATCCTGATCGTTGCGGTGATGCTCGTGCCGCTGACGCTCGGCATTTCCTATGCGTTTCGCGATATCCAGCTTCTCAATCCGTTTTCAGGCGGCTTTATCGGCCTTGAACATTTTAATGTGCTGAGTCAGGACGCCGACTTCTACCGCGCGCTCAAGAACACGCTCTGGTGGACAGGCGCTTCCGTTGTCTTGCAGTTCACCTTCGGGCTGATCCTGGCGCTCTTGCTCGACAAGCCCTTCTATGGTCGAGGCCTTGCACAGGCGCTTGTCTTTCTGCCCTGGGCGGTGCCAAGCTTTCTTGCCGGTCTCAACTGGGCCTGGCTCTTCAATCCGGTGATCGGGCCGCTTCCCCACTGGATGTTCTCACTGGGGGTCTTGAGCGAACCCAACAATATCCTTTCGGATCCGTCGCTTGCCATGTGGGGGCCGATCATCGCCAATGTCTGGTGGGGTGTTCCGTTCTTTGCCATCACGCTGCTTGCGGCACTTCAGGCCATTCCCCGCGATCTCTATGAGGCAGCTTCCATTGATGGCGCCGGGCCGTTCCAGCGCTTCTGGTCGATTACGCTTCCCTTTCTCGCACCGACCATGGCAATCACCATCCTGCTTCGAACCGTCTGGATCTCGAACTTTGCCGATCTGATCATCGTGATGACCAATGGCGGTCCTGCCGACAGGACGCAGATCGTTGCCTCTTACATTTTCACCCAGGCCTTCAGGCGTCTCGACTTCGGCTATGCCTCGGCAATCGCTCTCGTCCTGCTGGTGCTGCTGATGGCCTATTCCATGCTGATCGTGCTGCTCAGGCAGACACTTCTGAACAAGGACTGAGCCCATGAGGTCGTCCCGCATCGCTCTGACTGTCGCCCATCGGCTTGCCATCCTCGCCTATATCGGGCTTGCGCTCTTTCCGCTCTATTGGCTGTTGAAGGTCGCGGTCACACCCAATGACCTCCTCTACAGCGAGGGCGTGCGCATGTGGCCGTCCCGCACGACGTTTGAGCATTTCCGCTTTGTCATTGCCCACAGCGCCTTTCCGACCTTTTTCAAGAACAGCCTGATCGTTGCCGGCTCAACCGCCCTCGTCGTGACCGTCATCGCCTCGCTGTCGGGCTACGCGCTGTCACGGTTCAGTTTCCGCGCGAAATACTGGATTGTCGGCTTGATGCTTCTGACCCAGATGTTTCCGCTGGTCATGCTGGTCGCCCCGATCTTCAAGATGCTGTCTCCTCTTGGACTGACCAACAGTCTGACCGGCCTTGTCATCGTCTATTCAGCCTTCAACGTCCCCTTCGCGACCTTCCTGATGCAGTCCTTCTTCGACGGCATCCCGAAGGATCTGGAAGAGGCGGCGATGATCGATGGCGCCACCCAGTTTGTCGCCTTTCGTCAGATCATCTTGCCGCTGACACTTCCTGGAATCGCTGCCACCCTCGGCTTCGTCTTTACCGCAGCCTGGTCGGAGCTTCTCTTTGCGCTGATGCTGATCTCGGGCAATGACGCGGCCACTTTCCCAGTCGGGCTTTTGTCCTTCGTCTCGAAGTTCTCGGTCAATTTCGGGCAGATGATGGCGGCCGGTGTTTTGGCACTCATCCCGGCCTGCCTCTTCTTCCTCCTCATCCAGCGCTATCTCGTGCAAGGCCTGACGGCCGGCGCGGTCAAAGGCTGAAAGGACAAAAAACCATGGCTTCCATCGATGTCCGCGCAGCTACCAAGAGCTACGGCCACTTCCCGGTCTTGCACGGGGTGGACCTCACCATTCAAGACGGCGAGTTTATCGTGCTCGTCGGCCCTTCGGGCTGCGGCAAGTCCACGCTTTTGCGGATGATAGCAGGCCTTGAGCAGATTACCTCCGGAGAGGTTGCGATCGAGGGCCGGCGGGTCAACGATCTGCCGCCCAAGGATCGGGATATTGCGATGGTCTTCCAGTCCTATGCGCTCTACCCGCATATGTCGGTCGCCGACAATATGAGCTACAGCCTGCGGCTGAGAAAGACGGCCAAGGAGCGGATTACCGAGATTGTTGCCGGCGCCTCTTCAAAGCTCGGCCTCAACACCCTGCTTGAGCGACGGCCAAAGGCCTTGTCGGGTGGCCAGCGTCAGCGTGTGGCAATGGGCCGTGCGATCGTTCGCCAGCCGAAGGCATTTCTCTTCGATGAGCCGCTCTCCAATCTTGACGCCCGCCTGCGCGAACAGATGCGTGCCGAAATCAAGAAGCTGCACAAGGAGCTTGGAGCGACCTCGATCTATGTCACCCACGATCAGATCGAGGCCATGACGCTTGCCGATCGCATCGTTGCCATGCATGGGGGCGTGGTGCAGCAAGTCGGCGCACCGCTCGACCTTTACGACCGCCCTGCCAATCTCTTCGTTGCCGGCTTCATCGGTTCGCCCGGCATGAACTTCCTGGAAGGGCAATATATCAGCACAGGCGGCAAAGCCGCTATCCGGTTCAAGGACGGAACGGAAATTGCCGTCGAAGAGCGAGCGTCCTTTGCTGGAGATCAGAAAGTGACACTCGGCATTCGGCCCGAGCATGTGGTCATCTCGCCTGATGGCACCATCAAGGCCGGTGTGGAGCTTGTCGAGCCGACCGGCTTCGGCATCATCATGCATCTTTCGGTGCACGGGCTGCCCTTCAAGCTCTTCACGCTCGACCGCAGCGTCCTCAGCGCGACAGCCGAGGTGCGCGTCGATTTTCCCATCGACCACCTTCATGTCTTTGACCATGAGGGCAAACGCATCAAGGAGCGGTCCTCAACCGATTGATCCGAAATCCGCAATTCCGAGTGTACGGCTTGTACCATTTCAAGTGCGGGACAAGTGCCAGCATCGACAGATTCTGCGATATCGCTGCATCCCGTTTTTGCTCGTCAGGCCGCAGTTGCCGATGGCCATCTCTAATCCGGCTCTCGTGTGTGCATATCACCGCTTACATCGTCCCCAGCAAGGGTTTTTGACGGTATCGAGCGATCGAGCCAGCGCAGCACGGGGCACTCGCCATTGACATCGATACTCAGCCCAAGGCTTGTGAGATGAATGGCAATCTCGGTCCGCAGGTGATCGCGCGGGCCATAACGCTGACAAATGCCGTTGACGCGCGCGACAATCTCTTCGGCTTTGTCATCCGGGACATCCAGATCGCCAAAGAAATAGTGTTTTTCGCCCGCGGCATAGAGCGTAGCGCCCGTATTCAGGACCTCTTTGACAAAGGAAGTGATCTGATCGTTGCGCATCGCATCTCCTTACGAAGACGTAATATGGGCCACGATCACGCTTTGTCACGCTCCTAGATTTCAGGGATCGATTGTCGCGGAAGCTGTACTGCCGGGCGCCATGGCGTGCTTTCCATCGGGGCCTATGACCGAAAACTGGCCGGCTGTCACAGGCCATTATAATGTTTTGCAAATACACTGCAGCCGTCGCGAGGACTGCGGCCACGACGCCTTTTTGAGTCCGCGCTTTAAATTTACGCTTGGCCGCGCGAGCCGCTCCCCTTGAAGCTCAGCAAATCTGACGCTATATTGCGTCAAGATAACCGGCTAAAGACAGTGGATATAGCGACCATGAGCCTTGCCCAATATGCCGATAACGGATTGTTTTCGCCACGTAAGATTGCGGAGACCTTGCGGACGACCAGCGAGGACATCGCCCGAACGGCGGGCCTTGGCAAGGATGCGGTTCAACGAAAGGACCGGATCCGTTCAGACAAAACGCAGCGACGTTTGCGCGAAGTGGCGGAGATCATCAATAAGGTCGAGCCTCGTTTCGGTTCCGCGCTCATGGCCTATGCCTGGTATCGTTCACAACCCCTGCCCGGTTTTTCAGGCCTGACTGCAATGCAGCTTGTCCGAGATGGAAGGGCCGATGATGTGCTTGACTATATCGACGCCGTCGATGCCGGCATCCACGCCTAGTCGAGCTTTGCACGATGTTTAAGGGCGAGTTGTACAGGGCACTTAACCCGATCTACGCCCGTGAACCGCGATCTGGTTACGGGGCGCAACGTTATGGCGGGCGTTTCAACAACAAGGGCGTGCCTGCCCTTTACACTTCCCTTTCGATCATGACCGCCATCCGCGAGTGCAATCAGGTCGGAAGCTTGCAGCCGACAACAATCGTCTCTTACAGGGCGAACATCGAGCGTGTCTTCGACAGCACGAACGAGGCCGCTCTGACGGCTTACGGGATGGATGCTGCAGCACTCGCAGACATCACATGGCGCGACCAGATGAAAGCGAGCGAGGAGGCAAGAACACAGGCCTTTGCTCGCCAACTGATTAATGATGGCTATCACGCATTGCTCGTAAGGAGTTTTGCGCATGGTTCATCGGCAAGCGATCTTAATCTCGTTCTTTGGCACTGGGGCGACGAGGCACCATCTCGTCTCATGGTGATCGATGACGAGAACCGCCTCGCTCGATAAGGCTTTTTGCTGGCGTGGTGCTGCTATTGACGCGGCCATAGCCGCCATCGATTCTGCTGGCGAGCATTTCTGACCGACACCGACCTGGCCGACACCAACCAGAGCGTCTCCGAGGACTTCAAGCGCGAGGAAGATCTGTTCTGGTAGAAAGAGCGCGATCAGGGTCGCGTCGAAGAGGCCATCCGGAATGTCGAGATCGAGGCCGGCGACGACATCCCCGCCTCGCTCGACCAGCTCTCCAGCTCGCCCCGCCTAGCCTTCATCATAAATGATCAACGTAATGAGCCTACCCTTGCCGCCAAGTTCTGGCAGGCCGTCAATGCCGAGTTCCGCGAGGGGGCTACAAGAGCTAGCGGCTGACCGAGACCGGTGCGAAGGGGGTGACGGTGATCGCAACCGCGCTGACGGCCGGAACCGCGTAATCGCCGCGATGTCTACCTCACTCACTACCAGCCTGCGCGCGGGGTTGCAGCCGCTGATCATCAAGACTGCCGTCTCGCTGGTCAACAGATTGGGCGATCTAGGCGCAACGCTGAAGGCGTTCGGCTCGCCTGACACTCTACACAGCCTTGCGACCGCCATAGGGACGGCGGGTTTGACAACGCAGCTTCGGCAATCGGCGAGCCTCGGCATTGAGCTGCCCGCCACCGCCCAATTTCCCGACCGACTGGGGCAGAACATCCAGCAGTGAGCTGGCCATCGTTAAGGACAATGGGCACCGCTATGCTTGGGCACGCCCGGCAGAAGTGCGTCAGCGGTCTTGCGTCCCGGCTTTGATGAAGCGGGGAGATGGAGCAATTGCAACGATCTGGTTTTGACCGAAGCCGAACCTAGTCAGAACTCTTGCCGTCTTGCTCTTCCGCCGCCGGCACACCGCCACGCACCCCTTTGCTGCGCCAATTCCTCAACATCCGCCTGAAATCGAGCGCTTCGAACATAGAGTAGTCCACATCTGATCTCATCGGCAAACGAGCGAGAGCCATAGCTGATGCCTCGGTAAGTGACTTCAAGCCGTAATGTGCGTTGACGTCAGCCCCGACCGAATGGCCAACCTGAATCCTGCCTGCGCGCAGGCTGACCTCGTGATCACGCAAATCGTCGATGTATTGAGCCCGCAAGGAATGGAAGACCTCGCCACAGCCGGGCTCAATCCCCGCCTTCTTGAACAGGCGCTGCATGTATTGAGAGGCACTCTTGGAGGGATCAGAAAGTCGCACCAAATCCGGGAATAGAAACCGATTGCCGCGGCTCAACGCCCACTCAATGAAACCGATGCGGTGGAAGAACTCGTGCAGCACGAAAAAGCTTAAGCTCGCTTTGGTCTTCAGGGGAACCCTACGCGTCCGCCCCTCGATTTCGACGAGGCTTTTCGGTTGCGCGACCCAGACATTGTCGAATTTTTCAACGATATCGATCCCTCTGAGATAGATCAGAGCCGAAAGCCGTCGCCCCGTCAGATGCGCCAGCAGCGGCAGGATGGCTGCATCCATGTGGCCCGTGTCAACACCGATGCGGAAAAGGCTCGTCAGCTGTTTTGCGCTGAGCGAAGCGGTCTCTCGCGATGGGGCAAGACTTGATGGATAACGCAAGGACACATCCTGGAAGGGATCCCGATAGGAATGGGACGTCATTCCCGATCGCATTGCTGCCCGGACTGCTGCCACATAGCCGTCTTTTACTGATTTTTCAGCCAAGGGCCGATGGCCAAGCCGCCTTGCCTCTTCGAGCACTTCCCAGGCGGAGCCTTGATTTCGCAGGCTTGGCCTGGCTGGCCAGTCTGCCATCAGCAGGACGAAGGCCTGCAGATCGGCGGCCTCGTAGCGGTCGACCGGATGGTCACCGATCAGATCCAGAAAAACCGAAATCCTTGAGCCCGCGCTTTGGACGTCCTTCATATTTCCAGACGCGACCATGGCCCGGAGTTTCAGATAGTCGTCAACGACAACGCTGAACCTTGGAAGTTTCGACCTCTTACGTGGCACTGTCCTGCGATCGCGCAGAAAAGCGGGAACCGTGCCGCCACCAATTTCAGAGCGATCAGATGACAGAGTCGGCTTTCGCTTGAATGCCGGCAGCTTTTTACGCCTTGACGGTAAGGGATCAGAGTTTCCCGGAGAGGCAGCCGTTGGGGTGACCGATGGGCAAAACCTCTCATCCAAAATTTGCGTGGCAGCTTCTGCCAACTTTGCTTCGGTCTTTCGCCTGACACGCTCGGCTGCCTCCAGCAAGAACTCGTCAACTGCCATCTGTGCTGCAAGTTTGATACGTTGCTCAAGATCATGGTTAGGCGACGAGAGGGGCTTTCCTCCTTCGCCGTCCGCTGGAGGATGTCGGCCCTCTCCCATGAGCGCCAGCTCAGCCTTCAGCCAGTTTTTCGTGGCGATAGCCAGTTGCGTACCTTCCTCGCGACCTGCCTCTGGAGCCTCGATGGATGGTGTCGCCACAAGTCCTTCACTGATCTGCCTGATCTTCCGGAGCTCAGCCTTGAAGGAAAGTCGCGCTTTAACGGCTAAAGCTTCGGCCAACCGACGCGCCTCTGAAAGCTTCCTTGTTTTCAGACTGATCCGGATGAGCGGTCGGCCGTGATCAAGCTCCGACGGAAGCCTGATCTGAAACATGTATGAGGAGGATGATTGCGCAAGATAGCGGCCGGGACGGTTTGCTGACATCTAGCTCCATCGGTCTGCGGGTTGCTTAACTTTATGATGCCGCATGATCCAACGCCACCAGCGAAGTGTGCAGGCATTCATCAATCTGGAACTTCAGGGTATCAGCTGCCTGATGGCCTGTTGGCAGCCTTCGAAAGTGGGAGCCGCCTTGACGACTTCATGGTGGCGCCAAGGTCGGAAAGCTTGCGAGGCCGACCCCTTGCAGGGTTGGCGGCCGTCCAGATCTCCGCGAGTTCAACCATCCGTGCGGTAAGCGCCGGATATCCCTCGACGATCTCGTCGGTGCTCGCACCCTGAGCCTTCATTGCGGCAATCGTCCTGACAGGGACGCGGGTCTTGTTGAAAACAGGTTCGCCACTAAGGACACCCTTCACGGATTCAATCGCCCGCTCAGCTTCCCGAAGTGCCTCCGCACGCGCAGCAAGCTGCTCGCGGGCGCGGGCAACATCGACGATCAGATAGTCATCTGCCCGTACAGTATCGGCGTCCGGATTCTGGTCAATCGTGTCGAAAAGCCGCTGGCGGCGCTCGGCGGACAAGATCGAGCCGACCCCGTACCACAGCTTGAGACGCAGCAAGTCATCGTCAGAGAGTGCCCTACCCTCTTCTTCGGAACGCCGTCGTGCGATGATCCGCTTGTCGATGGCGTTGTGTACCGATTTCACGGCGATTTCGCTGACGGCGGCTGCTTCTGCGGGTGTGTAGGCACGCGACGTCTGAGCCATAATCATTCTCCTTGTAGAGAACATATAGCGACTTCACTGCGCATTGTGAAGTGGGACCTCGGTAGTCCGTACGATCGCAGAGCTTTCCGATAGACTAACCAGTGAAGAGAGCCTCGCTTGATCAGTCTGTTTCGTCGGGCGTGACCAGTTCGATTTGGCTCACTCCAAGCGCGCTTCGACATCCTTCTGCGTCAGGCCTTTTTCCCGACGGAGGCGGGCGAAATTTCGGCCGCCCAGCTTGCGCATATGCATGCGCGGACGATCACTGTTTACATACTTTAAGTTTATCAACTATAGTATGTAACTGATTTTTATATCGGCTTGCCCCGCTGCATGTCAGATTTTTAAGACGGTTTACAGCGACCGCATATGGGCAGTAACTGGATCGATCATGTTTAAAACAAGTGCAGCCGGGCCTGTGTCTGACAACAAACTCATATTGCGTCCACTCATCGGTTTGATGAGTGATCAACCGCCTGAGGAGATCGAGCGCCATGTTGTGCGCGAGATTGAGAAACATCGCCGCTTGCGCAACGACGCAGTGATGCTCGAAGCGAAAGTCGATGCCGCAACCGACTCAGAGACGGCGCGCGAGGCAAGCCAAGATTATATACGGGCGATGATTGCGGTGCATGCCCAGCAGACGGTCGTGTCCACGCTTCTCGACATTCTGGGTTACATTCCGGACATGCCGAGATCAAAGGGACACTAACTCAAATAAGGGCTAATTTCGTGGCCATGGCTGTCGCCTGCGGCAAGGTCGTCGCACCCAATGCAGCCTTGGCATTGCGAAGGAAGAACGCGACATTGGCATAAGAGGTGTTCTCGATGATCGCGATTGCACGCATCGATTTGCCCTCGGCCGACCATCGCAGGCAGGTCAACTCATCCGACTTCAATCGAATTGGCGTTCGAAATGTTGGCTTCGCTCCCAGGCCTTCGATCCTCGCATGCAGTTGCGCGACCGCCGAAGCCGCAAGGACGGGGTTCAACTGTTGTCCTTGGGCGAAGTCCGCATCTGCTGAGGCAAGTGTAAGCATCGCCATACGCCCGAAGCCCGCCTTGATCGGAATGGTAATCCCTGATCGGATTCCGAACTCACCGGCCTCTCCGTAGAAGGCCCTGCGCTCCTTGCTCATGCGCATTGATGCTTCATTGGACCACGCGAAGGCCTCAAGCTTGCCGCGCGCGCTTCGTACGACTGGATCAATCAATGCATATGCTCTTTCGAGATATCGCTGCTGCCACTCTATGTCATAGTTTGAGATTGCCGTGTGGGTTTCTGCCTGAAGGCTCAAATACGCATAAACGCCAAAACCTGCCTCCTGACTGAGTTTTTCCAGGGTGGCCCTCACTGCTGCTTCGTCGTGAGCCAGGGCGACCTGCTCGGTCAAGTGCTCAAACCATTGATTCAATTTACAGCCTCCTTCGACTGAGGGTGTGACTGCAGCACAGTTGCAGTCATCCAGAGATGCGCTCGGCTCAGGGCGCGATGGCTCCGAGATAAGTCGCCGCAGAAGAGCATGCGGCTTTAAAGTTGACTATTAAATGATAGTTTTTAGCCATGCAAGATTGCATTAGGTCATAACGATTCAATCTGTCTGTGGCATTTGCAGGGCAGGCCTGTTCGGCTAGTCGCGATACGCGGCTGGAAAGACGATGTCCTGATCTACCAATACGTTAAACTTGTAGCCCGGCCGTATCCTGACCGTCGGTTGGACATTCAGATTTTTCGAGATGCTTTGCTCGGCCACTCGGCCGAAGCTCTCGGCAAAATTCCGACGGGCCGCGTCAGACGCGGTATCCTGCGTCGCGAGCGTCGAGCTATCAGGCATCGACATATCGATGCCTGTGCCGATGATGGCAACGAGCGCGGCAGAGCCAAACGTACGCCAAATGTGGCGATCGACCTTGTCCTTGAAGCCGCCATAGCCCTCCATGTCCGTGCCGGCCATGCCACCGAGCTGAAGTGTCGATCCATTCGGGAATATGAGGTCCGTCCAGACGACCAATACGCGCTCCTGCCCGAAAGATAACTTGGAATCGTAACGACCAAAGAGTTTCGCCCCCTGCGGAATGAGCAGCCGGTAGCCCGTGGCGCTATCATAGACATTCTGGCTGACATGTGCCGAAATCCTGCCCGGAAGGTCGGAGTTCAGGCCCGTGATCATGGTCGCAGGGATGACAGACCCACGCTTCAGCTCGTAGAGCGAGAGCTGCGGGACCACTTGGTTTGCCAGATAGCCAAGATCCTTGATGTCCTGGTTGAAGAAGTCTTCCTTTGAGGTCTGGCCGTTTTGATCGACGTTCTGTCCGAGTAATCCGGACTTCATCGCGGCGCTGTAAAGATCGGATGCGCTGTTCGTCATGGAATTGAGCGGTTGACGGGCATCGATTGCGGTTTCCGACGAGCTTCTCTGCACTTCGGACACATCTACCTTGAGCGGGGAGTCTAGCGCTGTTGCGCGAGCCTGCATGCTTGCCATTCGCTGGCGCTGTGCCTCACGCAGAATCTGCTCATCTTGTTCGCGCTTAAGCCGCGCTCGCCACTCAGCCTCTGGCTCGAGTTGCGTTCTGCGCTCCGTTCGGGTGACTTCTTGACGTTCCACCACCGGCTCTCTCACGCGCTCACGCTCGATAACGACAGGTGTCGGCTGGAATACTTCCCGTTGGTCCGGCTCACCGATGATTCCATCGGATACGCCACGCTTCAGCTGATCGCCAAATGAAGTGGCAGGCGCAGTGGTACCGGTGTCGAGCTCGTTTCCCCGGTTGAGGGAAAGGCCACGCCACGAAAGGCCGATGATGACCACGCCGAAAAACAGAACAATGATGACTATAGCGACGATGATTGGCAGGCGATTGAGGCGTCGCATGCTCTGTTGATCGTCAGAACTACCCCCCGTGCCGAGCTGGAGCGATTGAACCATTGTCTCGCCTTCCCTCAGTTTCGCTGCATGACCGAAAGCGGACTGGCAGGTGTCGCGCCTGATGACGTCGCCGTATAGACCCGACCAAGCGCAACGGCTGGTGTGCTGACTTGCGCCAGTACTTGACCGTCGAAACTGTCGATTGACCACGTAAACTCGACAGGCTTCTGATCCTTACCGGCTTTCTCATCGGTAGCGACCGTGTACCCCCATCCCTTTAGCGCGGCCTCAAGAGCGGCGGCGTATTCGGAGGTATCTTTTTCCATTTTGAGCGTCGTGGCGCCAGCCGGGCCGACCTGTTCGGCGAGGCGGCTCGCCATATCGCCGGCGATTGCGCTTGCGGTGGCCCCTGTAACAGAAATCGGAGTGGCGCTTGTGGTCTGCATTTCATCCGCAGTCTGGCAACCGGAAAGGATGGCAGTGATGATGATGGCGGCAAGGGACTTGTTCATCGGTCAACCTCCGCGCCGGATGGTGATCTTTTGCTGGCGCCAACCAACCCCGGAGACAAGCACGGCTTTGTCGACGGCGTAGTCGACGATCATCACGTCGTTCTTCATGCGGTAGTTGACGATGCGGTTCTGGCCGCCGCTGACGACGAATAGCACCGGAGCGTCCTGCCCAGAGATGGACCGTGGAAACTGGATGTAGGTTTTGACGCCATCGGAATAGACGCGCTTCGGCCGCCATGAGGCTCCGCCGCTAACCGAATAGGCGAAGTTCAGCTTATCTGGAGCAGTTCCGGGAGTGCCGCCAGTCTCGAGCCGGGCATTGATGTCAGCCAGCTTGGTCGACACATCTTCCGGATACTCGAAGCCGATCCGCGCCATATACTGGCTGGGATGGGATTTAAGCTGGATATGGTAGGTTCGTCGAGAGGTCGTGACGACCATTGACGTGACGAGGCCGGCCTCGGACGGCTTGACGATCAGGTGGATCGCCTGTCCACCGGTTGCTCCAGACGTCGCCGGTTCTACCTTCCAGCGGACCGTGTCACCGACAAGCACGTCTCGGACGATCTCGCCACCCTGCAGCTCGATGTCACAAACCTGAAGCGGCGAGCACACAGCCGAGGGCTGGGTTTCGCCGAACAGAAAGATCACTTTGCCATCAGGTCCCGTCGTGACTAGACCCGGCGTCCCCCGCCACTTCCGCGAGAGGTTGGTCCCCTTCACCTCGTTCGACGTCATGCTCTGTGCGGCCGCGCAATCCGCGAGGACGAGTCCCACCATGCAGCCGACGGCCGCGATCAATCCTGTTCTGTGCATGTCAATTCCCCTGCCCTTAAAGCTGTGCAGTCCAGTCGAAGTCCTGGACATAAAGACCGATCGGGTTGAGGCGGATGATCGCCTCGTCCTGTGGAGCGGTGAGCGCGACCGTCGCGATGCCGCGGAACCGCCTCGTGCCGGTCTCCTTGCCCTTGCGATCGCGCTCATATTCGGTCCAGTCGATCTGATAGGTCTGGTTGGACAGCGCTACGATGTTGTTGACCTCGATGGCGACGGTCGATGTCTTCGCCTTTTCGAACGGCGAGTTGCCGCGGAACCAGGCATTGATCTTCTGGGTGGAAGGATCGGATGTCCTGAGCAGCGCGTAGGTCCGGTCGATGTATTGCTTCTGCACCACGGCATCCGGCGTGATCGATTTCAGGCTTGTGATGAAGTTGCCGAGCGTTGCGCGAACGACCCGGGCATCGGCGTACTCGATCTGCTGGGGGAAGCCTGCTGTCACCGACGTGCCGAGTTTATCGACTTCGACGATGTAGGGCACCAGCTTGACCTGCGTGCTGAGATACATGGCATAGGTGAAGCCAATCACGGCCATCGATAGCCCAAGAATGCCGACGATCCTCCATGCGCGTGCGGCCTGGACATAGGATCCATATCGTTCCGTCCATTCCTGCCGGGCGGCAAGGTAAGGGCTGTCGGGCGGCTGATTTGCTGCCATCGCTTTTGCCTTCCTGATAATTAGGTGTTGTGTCGTTCGGGAGGTGGTGTCGGGCTGCTATGCCCTGTGCGAGCCTGATCGAGCTTGGCGTTGGCGAGCCCCATGATCGAACCGGCATAGGCGCCGGGCGAACCGATCGCCTTTTCTTTCACGGCGGAGCTTGCAGCCCTTCCTGCCGATCCGATGCCAGCACTCATGCCGCGAAGTGTGGCACCTGCCACAGATGATCCCGCAGCCCGCGCGGATTGGGCTGCTGCAGCGCCTGCGCCCACTGCACCTGCGGCAAGCGATGCTGTGCCGAGAGCAAATGATGTCGTCTGGCCGCCGTGACGAATGGTTTCCATGCCGCCCGTGACGGATGCACCTTGAACGACGCCCTGGATGATGTTGGGAACGTACATTGCGATTATGAAGATCACGACAGAGATGCCCGCGATCGCCAATGTGGTGATAAACTGATCCGTTTCCGCCGTCGGTCCTTGTGCCAGTCCGAGGAGCACTTCCGAGCCAATTTTAGCGATCATGACCAAGGCCATGAGCTTCATACCGACGCCGAAGGCATAGACCAGATAACGGACGGCAAAATCCTTGGTGAAGGACGAGCCGCCCAAGCCGAGCATGATCATGCCGGCGAGTAGTCCGACATACATCTCGACCATCACCGCGACGAAGATTGCGGCCACGAGCGAGAAGCAAATCACCACAACCCCCATCGCCAGGACGGCGGCGATCGCAAGCGCATTGTCCTCGAACACCCCGAACTTCGCCTGCTCGGACATCTGCGAAGCCACCCGTATACCGGCATCGAACACTTCGGCCGGCGAAGCCGATCCGCCGCCAGCGCCGATCTGATAGAGGCTGTTGACGACGTCCCTCGCAAGCGTTGGTCCCTGGGTTAGAACGAACGCGAAGAAGCCGATAAACATGATCCGTCGGACGAGTTCAGCGAACCAGCTATCAAGCGACGCGGCTTGTATGGCGAGCCAGGCGGCGGCGATGCCGACCTCGATCCCCGCAAGGATCCAGAATAGCGACCTTGCCGCGTCCATTATGGTGGTCTCCCACCCCTTCGCGGCAGCAGAGACCTGGTTTTCAAGCTCTGTCAGGACCTGTCCTTGCTGCGCGAACGCTGGGGTGGCGAGGACCAGGCAGGCTATGCCGCCGAGCACGAAGGCTCGCTCAAGATTTCGCTTTACCATCGCGGCCGCATCTCCTGACCTTTTTCGATCGGGGGCAGCTCCTTGGATGTGCCGAAAAATTTCTCACGGGTGATCCGTTGCTCTTCGCTCATCTCGGGTGATGCCGGGGCGTTTGCCTGGACGAAATAAAAAGTGGTGGCGGAAGCCGCCGCAGCGACCATGACCAGCACCATGACGAGGACCGGGCGGCTCACCAGCGTGGCTCCATCTTCTGGCCACTCGGGATCGTGGTAACGTCGGCATTGAAGAATTTCTCACGCCGGGCCTGTGCGAGGTCCTTGTCCGTCTGCTCGGTCTGGAGCCATGTCCCCATCATCGTCATTTGCTGCGAGACAAGACCACGCAGCTTCTGCATTTGGGAAACCTGCTGGGCGGCAATCTGGTGTCCGACCTGGAGGGCCTTCATTTGTCCGTCGGCCGACTCCGACATCGATCGCAGCGAACTCATCGTGCCCTCCTCGGTATCGAACTGATCCGCTGTCAGACTGGCTGCTTTCAGAGTGCTGCCGATCGTGTCCCTGTTCGTGTCCGACCAGGATTGGTAGGTGTTCGAGAAAGACTCGGCGTTCGGCAGGTTGGTTTTCAGATCCGCATAGCTATTGAACCGCTGCTGAAGGACGTCGTCGGCATTGCCCATCGAGAAAGAGATGCTCTGCCCTTGATCAACAATGCTGCGCAGACGGTTGAGATCGCTTTCGACCTGGCCCCAGATATGATCAGGGAGCTGCGCCGTGTTCTGCAGCATGTTCTCATAGATCTTCAGCTGGTTCTGGATTTGCTCGGCGAGTTGCGTGATCTGGGTCAACTGATTGTCGACCTGCAGGCCGGAGCTTTTCAGAAGGTCGATGAGCTGCGCATTGTTGGCGAGCTGCGTCCATTCGGTGGCAGCGCCCGTTGCTGACCCTGCATGGGCGGAAACAATCGGCGACAGCGCGATTGCCGCAGTCATCGTTGCGACGATCCAGTTACCGGACGTTGAGGTGCGACGTGGCATCGTGAACTCCTCTCGATTCAAGCCAATGGGTCGGCCATTCCTGGCCGTGTTCCGCCTTCAGCGCTCTGATGCGCTTCAGGTCTTCCTTTCCCGATGCGCCCACAAAGCTCAGCGCCACTGGCCCGAGCGACATGTCGAAGAGCCGCCGTCCGTCTGGCGTGGCGACGTAGTATTCGCGCTTGGGGATGGCACCCGAAACGATCTCGATCTGACGCTCGTTGAAGCCAATCCGTTCGTAGAATTCCCGCGTGCCCGGCTCGCGCGCAGCGCCATTCGGCAAGCAGATCTTGGTCGGGCAGGATTCCTTCAGCACGTCGATGATGCCGGAGCGCTCAGCGTCGGAGATGGATTGCGTCGCCAGAACGACCGCGCAATTGGCTTTGCGGAGAACCTTCAGCCATTCCCGGATCTTGTCGCGAAACCCGGGATGGCCGAGCATCAGCCAAGCCTCGTCGAGGAGAATAAGACTAGGTGAGCCGTCGAGCCGCTTCTCGATCCGGTGGAAGAGATAGGTGAGGACGGGCACCAGATTACGCTCGCCCAAGTTCATGAGCTGCTCGATCTCGAAGCACTGAAACGCTCGAAGCGTCAGGCCATCCTCTTCAGCGTCTAGAAGCTGACCCATCGGGCCATCGACCGTATAGTGATAGAGTGCATCCTTGATTTCGCGCATCTGCACGCCGCTGACGAAGTCCGATAGCGACTTTCCGGGTGCTGTCGCCATCAGCCCGATCTGGCGAGAGATTGCATTACGGTGGTCCGGCGTGATGGTAACGCCCTGCAGGGCGACAAGCGTTTCGATCCACTCGGTCGCCCATGCTCGATCGCCATCTGTCGAAAGATCGAAGAGCGGGCAGAATGCCAGCGCTCTCCCCTCCCCGCTCTGGTCGTTGCCAATTTCATAGTGATCGCCGCCGGCAGCAAGCGTCAGGGGCAGGAGCGAGTTGCCCTTGTCGAAGGCAAAGATCTGGGCGAAATCATAGCGGCGGAACTGCGCAGCGATTAAGGCGAGCAGGGTCGATTTACCCGAACCCGTAGGTCCGAAGATCAGGGTGTGGCCGACATCGTCGACATGTAGGTTGAGACGGAATGGCGTTGAGCCCGAAGCGACTTGCATCAGCGGCGGGGAGTTCGGCGGATAAAACGGGCACGGCGCCACCGTGTTACCTGACCATACCGAGTTCAGCGGGACGAGATCCGCCAGATTC
>NZ_JAXHBX010000001.1:4362500-4638244 GCF_042466255.1 Rhizobium sp. R86522 | reverse complement strand
AATTGTCAAAAAACTGTCGTTTTTTTCAAGTGACTGATTTTACAAAGAAAAAATCGGCACCGACTTGCACGTCCACGCATTTGCCCACTTTTGCCGGGTGAACACGTTGGCGCCCTCGTCAATCCCTATATGGGAACTCTGGGCCAGAGTTAAAAGACCGGGTTTCCCCTTTACCCATTGGTGATCAGTAGCAGCACCACAAACATGGTCGGCACTGCGGCAAGCGCCGGCAGGATGATCGCGGGATAGCCGAATGCGACAATGGCGAGCAGCCAGAGCAAAAGCAGATTGACCACGAACAGGACCTTGGCGGTCGTCGGTCCGTAAATCGCTTCCCTCAACATCCAGCCAAACAGTGGCACGCGGTAGATCATCTGAGCCATGTCGTAACCTCTCTACATCTGCGGTCTGCCCGCAGATAGGCACCCCTACCCTCCACTCACAATGTGGCAAATTGGCTTTTGCCAAACTGTCGCAGTTTGCCGGTCAGTCACGTCGCAAACTGCTGGACATCGCTTCATGACAGGACCTAGTCTCTCCTCTGTGATGGTTCCGCCCCGACAAGACCGGAAGGGCGGACGAAGAGGGAATACGGTGAGGACTACCCATCAGGGGCCGAAACCGTGGCTGCCCCCGCAACTGTGAACGGCGAGCGACGTCCGAAAAGCCATTGGCCTTCAGCTGATAAGGCGGACCGAAGCCCTGACCCGTGAGCCAGGAGACCTGCCATCGCTTGACGCCGTGAACGCGGCATTCACTCTCCCGCGCGGTGGGCGCGGACGAAAGGACATAGTTATGCATATTGAACCCGGCGTCGTGGACGGCGCCAAACTCGCTTTCAGCTACGCAACAGCAGCACTCTCCTTCGGGCTTATCGGCAAGATGGTTGTCGACGACCTCAAGGCGAAAGCGACCCCGACCGGTCTTGCGGCCAGGACCTTGATCACGACAGCTCTCGTCTTCTCCTTCTTCGAAGTCCTGCCCCATCATCCGGTCGGCGTCTCCGAAGTGCATCTCATCCTCGGCTCGACACTCTTCCTAATCTTCGGGGCCGGCGCAGCCTCGATCGGCCTGGCTCTTGGCCTCCTGCTCCAGGGGCTATTTTTTGCGCCGTTCGATTTGCCGCAATACGGGATGAACGTCACGACACTGATCGTGCCGCTCTTTGTCATCAGTCAGCTCGCCGCGCGGCTCATTTCGGAAAAGAAGGCATATGTGGATGTCGGCTATAAGGATGCACTTGCACTATCCACGGCCTATCAGGGCGGGATCGTCGCCTGGGTCGCCTTCTGGGCGCTCTACGGCAACGGCTTCTCGGCTGAGAGCCTCTCAAGCATCGCAACCTTTGGTGCCGCCTATATGATGGTGATCCTGGTCGAGCCGCTCGTCGACCTTGCCGTGCTCGCCGCCGCCAAGTCGCTTCGGCAGGCGACGGACAACGGCCTCTTCAACGGTCGCCTGCATCGCGCAGCCGTCTGACCACCTTTGATATGAAAGCGCATGGGCAAGCCTCATGCGCTTTTTCTTTGAAACCGCCGCCTCTTTCGGGTACCGCGGGACAACGGGCACACCGTCAAACTTGCCACAGCCGACGAGACATCGAGGACATCCATGCGCATCCTTTCCGAAGCCCACTATCCGGAACTGCCGAACTACTATCGCGGCAAGGTGCGTGAGAACTACGACCTTCCAGACGGCAGCCGCATCATCATCTCGACCGATCGTCTGAGCGCCTTCGACAGGATCCTCACCTGCATTCCCTATAAGGGCCAGGTTCTGACCCAGACGGCACGCTACTGGTTCGAAAAGACCAGCGACATCTGCCCGAACCATGTCATCTCCTATCCCGACCCCAACGTGGTGATCGGAAAGCGCCTGGAGATCCTGCCGGTCGAGATCGTGGTCCGTGGCTACCTCGCCGGTACCACCGGGACATCGATCCTCACTCTCTATAAGAAGGGCGAGCGTGAGATGTACGGGATCAGCCTGCCAGACGGCATGCGCGACAACGAAAAGCTCCCGACCCCTATCATCACGCCGACCAGCAAGGAATTCGACGGTGGCCACGACGAACCGCTGACGCCCGACGAGATCGTCGAGAAGAAGCTTTTGACGGCCGAGCAGTGGGAAACGCTGTCAACCTATGCATTGGCACTGTTCGCCCGTGGCCAGAAGCTTGCCGCCGAGCGCGGCCTGATCCTCGTCGACACCAAATATGAATTCGGCACGGACGAAAACGGCACGATCATCCTCGCCGATGAAATCCACACCCCTGACAGCAGCCGCTACTGGATTGCCGACAGTTACCAGGCGAGCTTTGAAAAGGGAGAGCGCCCGCAGAGTTTCGACAAGGATTTCGTCCGCGCCTGGGTTGCCGAACGTTGCGATCCCTATGTCGATGCCATTCCGGAAATCCCGGCATCACTGGTCGAGGAGACATCGAAGGTCTATATTAGGGCATTCGAAGCGATCACGGGGCTGCCGTTCCAGCCTGATGACACAGGCGAAAGCCCCTTCGCCCGTATCCGCCAGAATCTGGCATCGTACTTCCCCTGAGAAAGGTGGCCCCATGGATCAGGACCCTCGCGCACGATCTGGCGCATGCTGCCCCGACAAGGGTGCCGGCGTTCCCGTGCGTCGTCCGCGCAGACCCGCTGAGGAGACGCGCGAAGAGATCCTGAACACCGCCGAGAAGCTTTTCCGGACCCATGGCTATGCCAGCGTCACGATTGCAGACATTGCGGCCGAACTGTCGATGTCACCGGCCAATGTCTTCAAGCATTTTCGAACCAAGACGAGCCTTGTTGATGCGATTGCCACCCGCGCGATCGAGCAGACGCTCCATGCATTGAAGTCTCTGGCCAACGACAAGCCCGCCCCCGAACGGCTTTACGCCCTCGCCCACCATCTCATGCAGGAGCACCTCTCCGAGCAAAAGGATGCACCCTTCGTGTTCGAGATGATCCTCGTGACGATCACAGAGGAACTCGATTGCGGCGATCGGTACCGCGAGATCGTCGTCGGCATGATCGCGGAAATCATCCATGCCGGCATTAGGGAAGGCGTCTACCATGCAGGCGACGTGCCGCGATTGGCAAACACATCCTTCGATGCACTGGCCTGCGTCATCCACCCTGTCATGACGGGAATGGAGAAGGCTGGCATAATGGCAACACGTTGTCGGGAAGTCGTCGCCCTGATCGATACTGCACTGCGGTCACCACTTGCAAAGTGACGATTGTTCATTTACGTCACTTCGACTGAAGAGAACCGCCTCCCTTGGATGCGCCCTTTCTCGCCGTCTCGCCAGTGCCTGATTTCAGCGGCGCTGGTCCATGACTTGTAATGTTCTGTGACCTTTCTCAGTGGGATTCCTTGATGCGCCCAAGCTTCAGACTTGCCTCCGCCATTCTCGTTTGCACCGCCGTCCTGGCGGGTTGCTCCGATCAGGGAACGGCTGACAACGGCGGCGCCGCAGGGGCTGGCGGCGAACGGCCACCTGCAGCCGTGAGCGTTGTGGTGATGAAGAAGGCACTGCAACCGCTGACAAGTACCCTGCCGGGACGCGCAGCCGCCTTCCAGACCGCAGAAATCCGCCCACGCGTGAGCGGCATCATCAAGGAAATTGCCTTCAAGGAAGGCAGCGAAGTTCAGCCGGGCGATCTGCTCTACAAGATCGAAGACGACACGTACCGCGCCGCCCAGGCCCAGGCCCAGGCCAGTCTGCAGAAGGCTGAAGCCGGCGTGCCGACGGCCCAATCCAACCTTGCGCGTCAGGAACGGCTGGTCGGCAGCGGCGCCACCCAGGTGGAACTCGAAAACGCCCGTGTGACGCTTCTGGAGGCTGAGGCAGATGTCGCTCAGGCAAACGCAGCGCTGCGCTCCGCCGAGATCGAACTCGCTCTCACAGAAATTCGCGCCCCCTTCGAAGGCGTGACCACTGCGTCGCGCTACTCGGTCGGCAACGTCGTCACCGCAAACCAGACCGACAGCCTTATGACCCTGCGCCGTCTTGATCCGATCTACATCGACCTGACGGAATCGAGCGTCAATCTTCTTCGTCTGCGCGAGGCCATCACCGAGGGTCGCATCAACCGCAACGAAAACGGCGCATCCGAAATCCGGCTGACGCTTGAGGACGGCCACGAATACCCAGTTGTCGGAAAGCTCGACATGTCGGAAATGGCGGTCAGTCAGACGACCGGTACCTATTCAATCCGTGCTGTGTTTGACAATCCCGATGGCCTTATCCTGCCAGGCATGTACGTCCGCGCCACGGTGACCGTCGGCACGGAAGACGGCTTCCTGATCCCCCAGCGGGCAGCCACGCGCAGCGCCAATGGCGAGCTTTCGGCAAAATTCGTCACGGCTGAGAACACGGTCGAGACCCGGATCTTCGACGAAGCGCAGGTTTCCGGCAACAACTGGCTCGTGGCCAGTGGCATCAATGATGGCGACAAGCTCATCGTCGACGGCTTCCAGTGGATTGGCGACGGCGCCCCCGTCCAGCCGGTCGAAGCGCAGATTGATGAGAACGGGATCGTCCAGGAAACTGCGGCGCCGGCTGCCGCCCCTGCCGCACAACCCTGATTGTGCGACAGACAAGGCAATCGAGGCGTAGAGGATAATCCATGGCCCAGTATTTCATTCGACGCCCGATCTTCGCATGGGTGATCGCGATCATCATCATGCTCGGCGGTGCGCTCGCGATTTCGACGCTGTCGATTTCGCAGTACCCGGAAATTGCACCGACAACCGTGCAGATATCGGCAAGCTATAATGGCGCAAGCGCGGAGACGGTGGAGAAGTCAGTCACATCGATCATCGAAGACGGCATGACCGGCCTCGATGACCTGACGTATATGACGTCATCGTCGAGCACCGGCTCGGCCTCCGTATCGCTGACCTTCGGCAACTCGATCGATCCCGAAATTGCCCAGGTCCAGGTTCAGAACAAGCTGCAGCTCGTCCAGTCGCAACTACCGGATATCGTCCAGTCGGCCGGCATCTCGGTAACGCGCTCGACCTCGAGCATTCTGCTCGTCGGCGCACTGGTGTCCACGGATGGCGCCCGCAGCAATGTCGAGCTTGGCGACATTTTCTCCTCGCAGATCGAGGATCAGATCAAGCGTCTGGAAGGCGTGGGAAGCCTTGAAGTGTTCGGTACCGGCTACGCCATGCGCGTCTGGCTCGACCCGTTCAAACTCAACAAGTTCCAGCTGACACCGACGGACGTGACCTCCGCCATCCAGGCGCAGAACACGCAGGTTTCCGTTGGCGCCCTCGGCAGCCAGCCGGCGCCGGCGGGTCAGCAGCTGACGGTCACCGTGACCGCTCAAAGCCAGCTGCAGTCCGTATCCGACTTCGAATCAATCATCCTGAAGACCGAGACAGACGGCGCCACCGTGCGACTGAGCGATGTCGCGCGCATCGAGGTCGGCCAGGAAAGCTACGCCACCAAGACCCGCTCCAACCGCAATCCGGCGACCGGCTTCGCCATCAATCTGGCGACCGGTGCCAATGCACTGGATACGGCAGAACGCGTGAAGTCGCAGCTTGCAACAATCGCACCATCGCTGCCGGAAAACGTGGTGATCACCTACCCCTACGACACCACGCCCTTCGTGCAGCTGTCGATCGAAAAGGTCGTTCACACCCTGCTCGAAGCCATTGTGTTGGTCTTCGTGGTCCTGCTCGTCTTCCTTCAGAACCTGCGCGCCACCATCATTCCTATGATTGCGGTGCCCGTCGTTCTTCTCGGTACCTTCGGCATCCTCGCGTTGACGGGCTACTCGATCAACACGCTGACCATGTTCGCCATGGTTCTGGCGATCGGTCTGCTTGTCGATGACGCGATCGTCGTGGTTGAAAACGTCGAGCGCATCATGTCCGAGGAAGGACTGTCTCCGCTCGAGGCAACCCAGAAGTCCATGGGCGAGATCACCGGCGCAATCGTCGGCATCGCCCTCGTCCTGACGGCCGTCTTCATTCCGATGGCCTTCTTCGGCGGCTCGACCGGCATCATCTACCGCCAGTTCTCCGTGACCATCGTCTCGGCGATGCTGCTTTCTGCTGTCGTTGCTCTTGTTCTAACCCCGGCGCTCTGCGCGACGATGTTGAAGCCGGTCGACCACCACAAGCCGAAGGGCGGTCTTGGTGGCTGGTTCAACCGTAACTTCGATCGCGCGACCGGCGGTTATGTCTCGTCGATCGGCTATCTTCTCAAGCGTCCGCTTCGGGTCATGCTGATGTTCGCGATCGTGATCGCTGGCATGAGCTGGTTCTTCCTGCGCCTGCCTTCCTCCTTCCTCCCGGAAGAGGATCAGGGCGTGCTGATGACGATCGTCCAGCTGCCGAACGGCGCAACTGTCACGCGCACCGAAGAGATCATCAAGAAGATCGAGGACTACTATCTCGATAAGGAAAAGGACGCGATCCAGGACGTCTTCTCCGTCTCCGGCTTCTCCTTTGTCGGTGCCGGCCAGAACTACGCACTGGTCTTTGCCAAGCTTAAGGACTTCGAACTGCGCGAAGACCCACAGCTTGCCGCGCCTGCCGTCGTACAGCGCGCCATGGGCTATTTCTTCACGCTTCGTGACGCGATGGTCTTCCCACTGGCGCCGCCTGCGATCCCCGGTCTCGGCACGTCGAGTGGCTTCTCCATGTATCTGGTCGACAGCGGCAATAGAGGCACCGAAGCACTGACGGCCGCATCTCAGCAATTGATGCAGGTGGGCAGCTCCAATCCGAACGTGAGCTCGCTGCGCTCGAACAACCCGCCGGCTGAAACCCAGTTGAAGCTTCTGCTCGACCAGGAAAAGATGGGCGCCATGGGCCTCGACATCGCAACGGTCAACAGCATGCTGTCGACCATCTTTGCGGGCCGTGACGTCAACGACTTCACCCTGAACGGCGAACTGAAGCCGGTCTATGTCCAAGGCGATGCACCCTACCGCATGCAGGAAACCGCAATCAACGATTGGCACGCCCGCAATGCCAACGGCGAGATGGTTCCCTTCTCGTCCTTCATCAAGACGCAGTGGATCAGCGGCGCACCGACGCTCAGCAGGTTCAACGGCGTCGGCGCCATCTCGATGGAAGGCGCAGCAGGCGGCGGCGTGAGCTCCGGCACGGCCATGGAGACGATGGAACAGCTGACCGCCGATCTGGGTGGTGGTTATACCGTAGCCTGGCAGGGCATCTCCTATCAGGAGCGCCTGTCTGGTTCGCAGGCCCCCATGCTCTACGCGCTCTCGGTCCTGATCGTCTTCCTCTGCCTCGCAGCCCTCTATGAAAGCTGGTCGATCCCGTTCTCCGTCATCATGGCGGTACCGGTGGGTGTCCTGGGAGCGGTCGCGGCTGCCTATGTCTTCGGCCAGTCCAACGACGTCTATTTCAAGGTCGGACTGCTCACGACAATTGGTCTAGCGGCAAAGAACGCGATTCTGATCGTGGAGTTCGCGAAGGATCGCCAGGCTACCGGAATCAGTGTCATTGATGCAACACTCGAAGCTGCAAAGCTCCGGTTGCGCCCCATCATCATGACCTCGCTCGCCTTCATTCTGGGTGTGGTGCCGCTGGCGATCGCGACCGGTGCGGGCTCTGCAGCACAGAATTCGATTGGTATTGGCGTCCTAGGCGGCATGTTTACGGCTACGGCGCTAGGAATCTTCTTCGTACCGTCGTTTTTCGTCATCATCCGGCAGATTTTCGGCGGTGCAAAACCGAAGGAAGCGCTGTCGTCGTCGTGATTGACAAACTATGTTAACCAACTAATGCGTAGGCTGCTGCGGTAGCCTGCGTGTGTAAGTCGGTCGTTGGCTCGAGGTCATGATAAACCTCGTCGTGGCAAGACCGGGGGACTTTTACAGGAACACGTGATGCTCAAGATTCGTGCCGCCGCACCACTCGCAATGCTCCTCCTTTCCGGCTGTGTCGTCGGTCCGAACCATGAGGCGCCGCAGACCGCCCTCCCCGTCAAGTTCTCCGAAGGCAGCGCCCGCGCGTCGGCCGACGTGACATCGGCTCCCTGGTGGAGCGCCTTCAACGACCGCCGTCTAAACGGCCTGGTTGAAACTGGCCTCGCCCAGAACCTCGATGTACTGCAGGCGATCGAGCGGATTACCTCTGCGGAAGCCAGCTTCGAAGCGGCAGACTCGGCAGCGTTTCCCCAGCTGAACGTCTCTACCGATCATCAGGTATCGAAGACGAACGGCAGCGGCGCGCTGAGAACCCGTGATAGCGACACCACGAACACGACGAGCGGCACGCTCGGCGTTTCCTGGCTGATTGATCTCTTCGGCCAGTACCGCCGTTCCAAGGAAAGCGCGAAGGCAACCCTCGATGCGGCCTATGCCGGCGCCGATGTGGCCCGCCTGACCTTCTTGTCCAGTGTCGTCTCGGCCTATGTCGATGCGCGCTACTACCAGGAACGCATCGCGATCGCGCGCAAGAACCTGTCCTCGCGTCGTGAAACACTGGAGCTGACACGCCTGCAGCTCGAGGCCGGAGCAGCTTCGCGCCTCGACGTCGTCCAGTCTGAAGGTCTCGTCAATTCGACGCTCGCGGAAATTCCGGGCCTTGAGATCTCCTTTCGCCAGTCGGTCCACCGCATTTCACTGCTGCTCGGCCTGCCCGCAACAAGCCTGCTTGCCGACCTCCAGAAGGGTGCAGCCCAGCCTTACGCTCGTCGTGGCGTGAACGCGGGCGTTCCCGCGGACCTGATCCGCAACCGCCCGGACATCCGCGCAGCCGAGCGCAATCTCGCAGCAGCAACCGCCGAAATCGGCGTTGCGGAAGCAGCCCTCTATCCGTCGATCACCCTCAGCGGCTCGATTTCGCCGACACTGGTCGCCACATCGGCAGCGAGCGGTAGCGCGACATCATGGGGCTTCGGTCCGAGCCTGAACCTGCCGATCTTCGATGCCGGCGCACGCCGCGCCAACATCAAGGCACGTGAAGCGGCGGCCCGCGAAGCTTATCTCGCCTGGAAGCAGACGGTCTTGAGCGCCGTCTCCGAAGTCGAGAACGCGCTTGTTGCCGTGAGCCGTACCCGTCAGACGGTCTCGGCCCTGACGGCTACCGTTCGCTCCTACGAGGAAGCCCTGTCGCTTGCTACCGCAAGCTACCGTGACGGCGCCTCCTCGCTGCTTGACGTTCTCGATGCACAGCGCAACGTCGCCAGCGCTCAGGCCAACCTCGCCCAGGCTGTTCAGCAGTTGGCAAATGGTTATGTCCAGCTGAACGTTGCGATCGGCGGCGGCTATGCGTGGGACGGATCGAAGACGGTGGTCGCCAGCAGGTAAGCACCTTCGGCAAACACATCAGAGCCCGGTACCGGAAACGGTTGCCGGGTTTTTCTTTGCCTCACCTCAGAAGGTCGC
The DNA here is from genome assembly GCF_042466255.1 of Rhizobium sp. R86522. Lineage (NCBI taxonomy): Bacteria > Pseudomonadati > Pseudomonadota > Alphaproteobacteria > Hyphomicrobiales > Rhizobiaceae > Rhizobium > Rhizobium sp. R86522. The sequence goes on along the minus strand of NZ_JAXHBX010000001.1, from coordinate 4,628,861 downwards.
AGGCGTATTGATCCAGATGAGGACCGTCTCGCCACTCGAAATGTTCCGCCAGGAATGTGGCCTGCGGCTTTCGAAATAGAAGCTGTCGCCCGCATGCAGTTCGAAGAACTGGTCGCCGTCGAGGATAATCTCGAGGCTTCCGGACAGCATGTGGATGAACTCTTCTCCCTCGTGCTGATAGGCGCCCTCGCTCGACGCCCCGGGGGCAAGCTGGAAGCGGTTGCACTCCATCATGTTGCGACCCTCCGCCAGAACCTGGACGGCCACACCGGAGGAAGTGGTTGGCCATGACGACCACTTGCCGTCGCGGATCAGGCTTTCGCCGCCCCTGCCCTCCTCCTGGCCGCTGAGCGACGCGAGTGTCGTGCCGAGATGCCGGGCAACCTCATGCAGGGCGGTAAACGACAGTCCTTGCGAGGTCCGCTCGAATGTCGAGAGCTGCGATACCGACACCCCCGTCGCCTGGGCGACGTATTCGAGCGTCTTGCCCGCCTCTCGCCGCAGACGCCGCATTCGCGTGCCTGCGCGGATATCGGAAGTATCATCCTCAGTTTCGACGCTGTCCTCGTCGGCATCAGACGAAAATTCCCGCAGCGTCTCGCGGATCGCCGCCGGATTAAGGCCCTTCTCCGTCCGCAGCCAGGCGATCCGCTTCAGCCGATCCACCAACACCCGATCATAGACGCGCTGGCCGGTCGGTGTCCGGATCGGCTGGATCAGGTCCTGGCTTTCCCAGAGGCGAAGCGTCGACGGCGACACGCCCGCCATGCGCGCTGCCTCCGCAATCTTGAACCGGATATCGTCCACGCTGCCCTCATCAAATGTCGCAGTCTTGCGTGATAATGCCGATAAGGCATATTGCAAGTCTACAGAAAAAATGTAGGAAATATATCACCGCGCGATTGCAGCCCTCTGCAACGCCGCTGGCAACCCTTCGCACAGGACGAAAACGATGAAGAACGCCGAAATCTCAGCTCGCAAGAATGACGCCATTTCCCGCGGCGTCGGCATGACCACGCAGATCTATGCCGACAAGGCTGAGAACTCGGAGATCTGGGATGTCGAGGGCCGACGCTACATCGATTTCGCCGGTGGCATCGCCGTTCTCAACACCGGCCATCGCCATCCGAAGGTCGTCGAAGCCGTGAAGAACCAGCTCGACCGCTTCACCCACACCTGCCATCAGGTCGTGCCTTACGAAAACTACGTCGCGCTTGCCGAGCGTCTCAACAAGATCGTGCCGGGCAATTTCGAGAAGAAGACGATCTTCGCGACAACCGGCGCCGAAGCCGTAGAAAACGCCATCAAGATCGCCCGTTGCGCCACCGGCCGCTCGGCTGTCATCGCGTTTACCGGCGGCTTCCACGGCCGCACCTTCCTCGGCATGGCGCTCACCGGCAAGGTCGTGCCCTACAAGGTCGGCTTCGGCCCGATGATGGGCGACGTCTTCCACGTGCCCTTCCCGCTCGAAATGCACGGCATCGACGTCGAGACCTCGCTCGACGTGCTCGACAAGCTGTTCAAGGCCGATGTCGACCCGAAGCGCGTCGCAGCCATCATCCTGGAACCCGTCCAGGGCGAAGGCGGCTTCTATGACGTTCCGCGCGCTTTGATGAAGGCCCTGCGCGAACTCTGCGACGAACACGGCATTCTCCTCGTCGCCGACGAAGTCCAGACCGGCTTTGCCCGCACCGGCAAGATGTTTGCCATGGAGCACTACGATGCCGTTCCGGACCTCACGACCATGGCCAAGAGCCTTGCCGGCGGCTTCCCGCTGTCGGCCGTAACCGGCCGCGCCGAACTGATGGATGCTCCCGGCCCCGGCGGCCTCGGCGGCACCTATGCCGGCAACCCGCTGGCGATCGCAGCTGCTCATGCCGTTCTTGACGTGATCGAAGAGGAAAACCTCTGCGACCGCGCCAACCAGCTCGGCAACCGCCTGAAGCAGCGCCTCGAAAGCCTGCGGTCGGACATTCCCCAGATCATGGACATCCGCGGCCTTGGTTTCATGAACGCCGTTGAATTCAAGATCCCGGGAACCGACAAGCCGAATGCGGATTTCACCAATGCGGTGCGTCTGAAGGCGCTGGAGAAGGGCCTGATCCTTCTGACATGTGGCGTCTACAGCAACGTCATCCGCTTCCTCGCCCCGATTACCATTCAGGACGAGGTCTTCAATGAGGCACTCGATCTGATCGAAGCCTCGATCCGCGAAGTTGCAGCAGGAGCCTGACGCATGACCATCTCGAACATTCTGACGGACAAACTCAAGGACCCGACGCTGGCGACCGACAAGTCACTGGTCGGCAATGAGTGGCTGGCCGCCAGCCAGTCGGGCAAGACTTTCGAAGTGACCAATCCGGCCACCGGCGACGTGATCGCCGTGCTCCCGGATCTGAGCAAGGCAGAAGTCGAAAAGGCGATCGATGCGGCTTATACCGCCCAGAAAGCCTGGGCCAAGAAGACCGGCAAGGAGCGTGCGGCCATTCTGCGCAAGCTCAACGATCTGATGGTCGCCAATGCCGACGACCTGGCCACGATCCTGACGATGGAAATGGGCAAGCCCTGGCCGGAGGCCCGCGGCGAAATCCTCTACGGCGCATCTTACGTCGAGTGGTTCGCCGAGGAAGCCAAGCGTGTCTATGGCGACACGATCCCGGGGCACCAGGCTGACAAGCGGATCATGGTCATCAAGCAGCCCGTCGGCGTCGTCGGAGCCATCACGCCGTGGAACTTCCCGAACGCCATGCTCGCGCGCAAGGTGGCACCGGCGCTTGCCGTCGGCTGCGCGATGGTATCGAAGCCGGCCGCCCAGACCCCGCTCTCGGCACTGGCTCTTGCCGTTCTCGCCGAGCGCGCCGGTCTGCCTGCCGGTCTCTTTTCGGTCCTGACCTCCACCGATGCGGCGATGGTCGGCGAGGAAATGTGCGCCAATGACAAGGTCCGCAAGCTCACCTTCACCGGTTCGACAAATGTCGGTCGCATCCTGATGCGTCAGGGGGCCGATCAGATCATGAAGCTCGGCCTGGAGCTTGGTGGCAACGCGCCCTTCATCGTCTTCGACGATGCCGATCTCGATGCCGCCGTCGAAGGCGCCATGATCTCGAAATACCGCAATGCCGGCCAGACCTGTGTCTGCGCCAACCGCCTCTATGTCCAGGCGGGCATCTATGACGCCTTCGCCACGAAGCTGGCCGAGAAGGTCGGCCAGTTGAAGGTCGGCGATGGCTTCGCTGATGGCGTTACCACGGGCCCGCTTATCGACGCCAAGGCGGTCGAGAAGGTCAAGGAGCATGTGGCGGATGCCGTGTCCAAGGGTGCCCAGGTTGCCCTCGGCGGCAAGCCGTCTGCGGCCGGCGAGCTATTCTTCGAACCGACGATCCTGACCGGCGTCACCACCGCGATGAAGGTCGCAACCGAAGAGACCTTCGGGCCGGTTGCGCCGCTCTTCAAGTTCGAGACGGAAGAAGAGGTGATTGAGCTGGCCAATGCCACCGAATTCGGTCTTGCCTCCTACTTCTACTCGAAGGACATCGCCAAAGTGTTCCGCGTCGCGGAAGCGCTCGAATATGGCATGGTCGGCGTCAACACGGGCCTCATCTCCACGGAAGTAGCGCCCTTCGGTGGCATCAAGCAGTCGGGCCTCGGCCGCGAAGGCTCGAAATACGGCGTGGATGACTATACCGAGATCAAGTATATCTGCCTCGGCGGCATCGCCTGAACCATCTGAAATCCCCGGCACTGCCGGGGATTTTCATTTGACGTCCCCGGACCGGAATATCCGTTCAGCCACCGTCCTGCCGAGACCGGCCAGGGCCTCGAAGTGACCGCCCCGCGCCGATGACCGTCGCCAGAAGAAGCCGATGTCGCGAATCCCCTGCCAGTCTTCGATCGTCAGAAGCTTGATCCCATCCTCCTTGCCGAACTCGGAGCGGACATAGAGTTCGGGAAACAGGGACAGTCCCATTTCGATGGAGACCATCTGACGGATAGCATCGAGACTCGATCCTTCATACTCTTCGGCGAGAATGGCACCGGACATGTCCGCTAAGCGCCGTACCTCGTCCATCAGTCGGTGCCCCGGTCCGAGCGTTAGCAGCTTCTCGCCCTTGAGTTCCTGCGAGGTAATTGTATCGAATGCGGCCAGCCGATGGGCCTTGGGTACGCCAAGCAGGATGCGCTCCCGGCATATCTGGAACGCCACCAGGCCTTCTTCGTTGGAAGGCAGCGGTCCGAGCCCGCATTCCGTCTCGCCCTGCAACACGGCCCTCTCCAACTGGCGGGGCCTGTCTTCCCGGATATAGACCTTGAGCTCCGGATACGTCTGGTGAAGCGGCGGCAGAAGATAGGGCATGAAATAGGGCCCGAAGGACGGCGCCACACCCAGCCGGATAGCTCCTCCCAGATTGGCCTTTGGTCCCATGGCAAGCGCCCTGATCTCATCAAGCCCATTGAGAATGACCTTCGCCGCCGCAATGATCTCGGCGCCAACAGGCGTCGGCATCACCTGACCGGGCATCCGGTCGATGAGCGTCACGCCAAGCTGTTTCTCGAGTAGCGAAACCTGCACGGAAAGCGTCGGCTGGGAGACGTTGCACCTCTTGGCCGCCTCGCCGAAATGCCCGGTTTCGCCAAGCATGACCAGATATTCCAACTGCCGATGACTGGGGCGAAATGGCATGTCGACCTCGATAGATAGAATCTATCGAAATCATACAATCAATCAATTGGAACAATCAACTCGGAAGACTCATATTGTCGACGTACGAAAGGAGATCGCCATGAAGCAACTGCTCAAAGCCCTCAGAGCCCGCCATTCGATCGTCGCCGCCAAGATTGACGAGGAACAGCGCCGTCCGCAGCCTGATGGCATCAGGGTCCGCGCCTTGAAGAAGATCAAGCTGCACTTGAAGGAGCAGATCATGTTGCTCGAGCGGGGCGATGCCATGAAGGCAAACGCCGCCCGCCCCAAGGCATCGAACTTCGGCAGTCCCATTCTCGCCGGACGCTGATCACGCGGGCGCTCCGTGATGGCGCAAGCGTGACCGGTGAGAACGGCCGGCGGGGCACCCTGCGCCCCGCCGGCATTAGGGGAAATGACGAGCAAATAAAAAAGCCCGGCGTGATCCACGCCGGGCTTTTCGATATCGGTCGAGCTACAGCTCTTAGTTCTTGGCGCGCTCGACGTAGGAATTGTCTTCGGTCGCGATGACGACGCGGATGCCGGCGTCGACATGCGGCGGAACCATGGTCCGGATGCCGTTCGACAGGATCGCCGGCTTGTAAGACGACGAGGCCGTCTGGCCCTTGACGACCGGTTCCGTCTCGACGATCTCGAGCGTTACGTGGCGCGGCAGCTGGATGGCAAGCGCGACGCCTTCGTGCATGGACAGGATGCAGACCATGCCTTCCTGCAGATAGGCCTTCTGGTCGCCCATGGTTTCGACGTCAACGACAACCTGGTCGTAGTTCTCAGGGTTCATGAAGTGGAAGCCTTCGCCGTCCTCGTAGAGGAACTGGTGATTGACGTCTTCAACGAACGCGCGCTCGACCTGCTCGGTCGTGCGCCAGCGCTCGGAAACCTTCACGCCGTCAACGATGCGGCGCATGTTGACCTGAGTGACAGGCGTGCCCTTGCCCGGGTGGAAGTTTTCAGCCGTCAGGACGACGTAGAGCTTGCCGTCGACGTCGATCACGTTGCCCTTGCGCACCGACGAGGCGATAATCTTGACCATTGGAATTCCTTGTATCTGCGTAAGACCCGTCGTAAAGGACGGCCGTCCCGACTGACCTCTTTGAATTTCTCGGGCGCAACTAACCCAAATCCGGTAAAATAGCCAGCCCGTGTTGAGAAATGGACCGAGATTCCGGCATGACTGACAGCCGCCAATCATCCCCTTCTTGGTGGCGCAGGTCCGTACATGCGGACCGCCGTCCCTTCCTGATGGGCCGAAACCGGATCCAGGCGGCTTTTCGCGCGCATTTCGCCGAGCATGACTTCGTCGAGGTTGATACCGCGACCCTGCAGGTCTCTCCAGGCAACGAGGCCCATCTGCACGCCTTCCGGACAGATGCCATCGGCCACGATGGAACGGCAGCGCCGCTTTACCTGCACACCTCTCCGGAATTCGCCTGCAAGAAACTGCTCGCCGCCGGCGAGACCCGTATCGCCTGCTTCGCGCATGTCTATCGAAACCGCGAGCGCGGACCGCTGCACCACCCGGAATTCACCATGCTGGAATGGTATCGGGTCGGCGAGGGATACGAGCAACTTATGCGCGACTGCGTCGATCTGATCGCCTTGGCCGCACGCACGGTCGGAACGCGGCAATTCGCATTCGCCGGCAAGATCGTCGACCCATTCGCGGAGCCCGAGCGGATCTCTGTCGCAGACGCTTTCGCGCAACACGCCGGCATCGATCTATTGGCCACGATCGCAACGGATGGCACGACAGATCGCAATGCACTGGCGACCCAACTCGCGGACGCCGGCATTCGCACGGCAGATGACGACACCTGGGCCGACCTGTTCAGCCGGGTCATCGTCGAAAAGGTGGAACCCAGGCTCGGCAACGGCCGCGTGACCATCCTGGATCGCTACCCGGTGGCAGAAGCAGCGCTTGCGCGCCCGTGCTCCGACGATCCCCGTGTCGCGGAACGTTTCGAGGTCTATGCCTGTGGCGTTGAACTCGCCAATGCCTTCGGCGAGCTGACGGACCCTGCCGAACAGCGCCGGCGCTTCGAAGCTGAAATGGCAGAGAAGAACCGCGTCTATGGCGAGACCTATCCACTCGATGAGGACTTCCTCGAAGCCCTCGCAGACATGCCGGACGCATCGGGCATCGCGCTCGGCTTTGACCGTCTGGTGATGCTGGCGACAGGCGCGCTGAGGATCGACCAGGTTATCTGGGCGCCGGTGGCGGAGACGCATTTTGGCTGAGACGACCCTGCGCTCCGTGGCCGACCTCGTGGCACAAGGGCTCATCCGTGAGGAGGAGACCACGATGCTCGACGCCGTGGCGGAGCGTTACGCGATAGCGCTCACTCCCACGGTACGCGCCCTCATCGACCCGACAGATCCGCACGATCCCATAGCCGCCCAGTATATTCCCTCGGCTGCCGAGCTGATCGATCATCCGGCAGAGCGCCTCGATCCGATCGGCGACCATCCGCATTCCCCTGTCGAGGGTATCGTTCACCGCTATCCTGACCGGGTTCTCCTGAAGCTCGTGCATGTCTGTCCGGTCTATTGCCGCTTCTGCTTCCGCCGCGAAATGGTCGGCCCGCAGGGCGACGGCAACCTTGCGGGTGAGCGCCTGAAAAACGCGCTCGACTATATCGCGGCAAATACGGGGATCTGGGAGGTCATCCTGACGGGCGGCGATCCACTGATCCTGTCTCCACGACGCCTGCGGGAAGTGTCCGAGCGTCTGGCTGCCATGGATCACGTGAGGGTCCTGCGGATCCATACCCGCGTCCCGGCCGTCGATCCCGAGCGCATTACGACCGAGATGGTCGAGGCGCTGACGCTGAGCGGCAAAAGCGTGATCCTTGCGCTGCACGCCAACCATCCCCGTGAACTGACGCCGGAGGTGCGCGCTGCTTGTCGGCGGCTGATCGCCGGCGGCGTCCAGTTGGTCAGCCAGAGCGTGCTCCTCAAGGGTGTGAATGATGACGCCGAGACACTGACATCGCTGATGCGGGCATTCGTCGAGACCGGCATCAAGCCCTACTATCTGCATCACCCCGACATGGCGCCGGGCACCGGCCACTTCCGCCTATCCATCGCCGAAGGGCAGGCTCTCATGCGGGAGCTTCGCACGCGGATATCAGGCGTTTGCATCCCCCACTACATCCTCGACCTGCCCGGCGGGCACGGCAAGGTGGCACTCGGTGAGGACGCGGTCCGCGATCTCGGTGATGGGCGGTACGCTGTGCGCGACCGCAAGGGGCAGGAACATCTCTACCCCTAAGCGCCCGCGCAAGCCGACAGACCATGCACGATGATCGGTACCGTTTCCGGCCTGTTAAGCTTTCATGCACACCATGGCCCGATTTGTGGCAGCGCATTGACAGACGGGACAATAGCGGTGGTGGATATTTCGGCTTCGAAGACGCGTGATCGAAAAACGCTGTTTCATCTTGTATTGTCTCCGATCGCTTGGCTCTGGCTGACGGTCGCAGCACTTTTCGTCCTGCTCACACTCCCGCTGGCGGTGCCAATCGGCCCGATGTACTGGGACACCTATATCTATCTGGATGCCGCACAGCGCATCCGAATGGGCCAGATCCCGAGCCTCGACTTTTCCACGCCTGTGGGCGCGCTGGGTTACTACCTTTTTGCCTGGGGGCTCGACCTCTTCCCGCGGGCGCAGCCGCTTCTTTTGGTCCAATGGTCACAGCTCGCGGTCACCGCACCGCTGATGACGCTGGTGCTGATCGACGCCGACAGGAAAAGCCGCGCCACGGCCTTCCTCCTGCTGATCCCTTTTCTCGTCTTTGCCGCCTTCCCGGCCAATGCCCAGTTCTTCCATTCCTATCCGGGGCTTGATGGCTTCGGCATTTACAACCGGCAGACTTCGCTTCTTCTCTATGTCTTGACCGCCGGCCTCGTTTTCATGCGCGGGGGCCCGCGCTTTGCGCTCTTCTGCGCCCTGGTCATGCTGGCCCTGTTTCTCACCAAGATCACAGGCCTCCTCGTCGGCGGCCTGATCGGCCTCGGCGCCGTGCTCGCCGGCCGGATTTCACTTGGCAATCTCGTACTTGCCGCGGCCGCCTTTCTGCTTCCACTCGTGATCATCGAACTCGGCACCGGCATGATCGCGGCCTACATCCGGGATATCCTAGACCTGATCGCCATGAACCAGGATGCCTTGCTGCCGCGGTTCCTGACCGTCGCCTCGGGCAAGCTCGACGTCTTGATGCCGGCCGGTCTGCTTCTGCTGGTGATGATCTGGGCGGATCTCAACTATGCATCCGAGCCGAGACGGTTCTTCGACCGATCCTACTGGTGGTTCGGCATCTCCCTGCTCGGCGGAACGGTCCTTGAGACCCAGAACACGGGCAGCCAGGAATTCATCTTCATCTGGCCGGTTCTGCTGATGGCCTATGACCGACTGCCGCAAGTGGTCGACCGGACGAAGGTCACCTTCCTCGTGCTGGCCGCCTTCTGCACCGTCCCGACACTCAGCAAGGTCGCACACAAGACGCTGCGATCGGTCGCGGTCGCTCCGACCTATGTCCAGCCCGACGTTCCTCTCCTGCGCAACATGCAGCAAGTCTCGATGCGGCCGGATGTAATGGAGCGGGCAGTCATGCTGGAGAACCATTACGCCACCCAGGGAGCGGCATACATTGACCTGGCAAACCAGGGCCAACTGCCGAGCTGGCAACTCTACAACGAGCTCGATTATCAGACCTACTGGGTCATTTCCGCAGACATCCTGGTCAAGGCGCTGCTGCAGTTCGAGACCGACAACCAGATCCGTCTGGAAAGTCTGATGACGCTCGATTTCGTCAATCCGTTTCCCTGGATCCTCGACCGCGACGCGACCCGCAAGATCCAGATCGGGGCAGACCCATTCCGAACTGTGAGACAGGTGTCAGCCGACGCACTGGAAGCGGTTCGAGCAACCGACGGGGTGCTTCGCCCGAAATGCCCTGTCACGACCGGGCGGCGGATGCTTGAGGAACGTTATGCGGCAGCGCTCGGCGGACGCCAGGTGGTCGCTCTCGACCCTTGCTGGGATCTCCTGCTACGTCCGGGCATGTTGAAGCCCCAATAAAAAGGCCGGGCTCAGGGCCCGGCCGGTAGGCTTTCATGGTCGTGGGGTTCACTTCACCTGAGCGGTGACGAAATCCTTCACGATCCGGATAATCCCGCGCGACATCACCTCGTCCAGCGCCGCGATGAACTGGTCGACATGTTCCCGCTCGCAGATAAGCGGCGGCTCGAGGCGGATGACGTTGCGGTTATACTCGGTGAAGGCCACCAGCACGCCATGATCGCGCAGGAGATGGCTGCCGATGAAGCCCGGCAGCGAGCCCTTGAGCTTGTCGTCGAGCATCGCGATGACCGGACGCAGCACCAGCGGCATGGTCTGCGAGAAGTCGTGGAATTCGAGGCCGACCATCATCCCCTGGCCACGGACTTCCTTGATCAGGCTCGGGTAACGCGCCTGCAGGGTCCGGAGCTGGTCGAGCAGGTAATCGCCGACCTCTGCGGTGCGATCGATCAGGCCCTCGTCATAGAGAACGTTGAGGGCTTCGATTGAGGTGATGCAGGCTTCGCCGATGCCGCCAAAGGTCGCCATGGCATGGATCATCGCCGTCTTCGGCGTGCCATAGGCCTTCATGTAGATATCGCGCCGCGCGATCATCGCCGCCATCGCGGTCTTGCCCCCGCCGAGCGACTTCGCGAGAGCGGTCACGTCAGGGACGACACCGTAATGCTCGAAGGCGTAGAACTTGCCGGTACGGCCGAGACCGCACTGGACTTCGTCGGCAACCCAGAGCACGCCATACTGGTCGCAGAGCTGGCGCAGCTTCTGCCAGAAGGCAGCATCGGCCTGAATGATCCCGCCACCGCCCTGGACGGTTTCGAGCACGATGACACCGATTTCGGGATCGCTGCGGAAGGCGTTCTCGATCGCTTCGATATCGCCGAACGGCACGCGAACGGTGTTATCGACCAACTTGAACTGGCCGCGATAGAGCGAACCGTCGGTGATCGAGAGCACGCCCTTGGTCTTGCCGTGGAAGGAATTCTCGGCATAGACGACCTTCGGCTTCTGTAGGCCGGCAGCCCGCTCGGCCACCTTGATCGCAGCTTCCATGGCCTCCGAACCCGACGAGCCAAGGAAGACCATGTCGAGATCACCGGGCGAGCAGGCCGCCAGATTATGCGCCAGCGCCGTCGCATATTGCGACATGAAGGCGATCGCGATCTCGTGGCGCTTCTCGTCCTGGAAGGTCTTGCGCGCCTCGATGATGCGCGGATGATTATGCCCGAAGGCAAGCGACCCGAAGCCGCCGAAGAAGTCGAGGATCTTCCTGCCGTTTTGGTCGTAGTAATACATGCCCTCGGCACGCTCGACCTTGATCTTGTGGAAGCCGAGCAGCTTCATGAAATGCAGCTGGCCGGGATTGAGGTGCTGCGTGAAGAGGTCGGTCATCTGCGGAAGGTCAAGCGCCTTGGCCTGATCGACCGACAGAAGGTTCGGCTTTTCGGTTTTCGCGCGGGGCGCCTTCACCGCATCGAGGGTCGGCTGTTCGTTCAATCTGACTGCAGTATTCATCACTGTCTCCTCACGCAGCCTTTGATGCTGCGGCATGGGGTTCAACACGACCTTCGAGCGATTTCCGGTATTCGCTATAGGCGGCGATCAGCATGTCCTCGTCACGATACTGCGGCACCCAGCCGAGTTCGCGTTCGCCCTTGGACACGTCGAGGATGCACATCTCGTCGGCGATCAGATATTGCTCCGGGTCCATCAGCGGCATGTTGATGAGATCGAGGAAATCGAGCGTGCGCTTGACCGCCCAGGCGGGCGTCGGCACCAGGATCGACTTCGAGCCCGCATGCTTGACCAGATCGCCGAGCAGCTTCTTCACCGGCGGCGGGTTGAGCGAGCCGAGATTGTAGACCTCGTTCGGTACGCCGGCCTTGAAGGCGGCATGCGCGGCCGAGGCGCAGTCGAACACCGAGATGAACTGATAGGGGTTCTTGCCCGAACCGATCATCGGCACCGGCAGATTGTTGTCGATCAGCTTGAAGAGCTTGGCGAGAATGCCCAAACGCCCGGGACCGATGATCAGACGCGGACGAAACAGGCTGATATTCATGCCGCGCTTGCGCCAGTCCGCCGCCAGTTCCTCGGTCTTCAGCTTGGAAAGCCCGTATTCGCCGAGCGGCTTACACGGATGATCCTCCGTTTGCGGCCAGCTATAGGTATGGCCATAGACCATGTCGGTGGTGAAGTGCACCAGCGACTTCGCGCCGGCGGCATCCATCGCCTTGATGATGTTTTCGGTGCCATAGAAATTGACCGGGAAGAAGAAGTCGTGCCGCTTGGCGCGCACCTGGATCGGCGACAGCATCTTGGCGGACAGGTTGTAGACCATATCGTCGGCGCCGATGCCGAGCTTGCGGATCGAATCCGGATCCGTGACATCCGTCGGGACAAAGCGCGCATCACGGTAATGCGGCAGGTCGCTCTTCACGATATCGGCAACGACAACCTCCTGGCCGTCGGCAAGCAGTCTGGGTGCCAGGTAGCGTCCGACGAACCCGTCTCCACCGAAGATGATGTGTCTCATGTTCTAAACCCCGTTTTCTTCTTGGTTTTTTGTCGTGTCAGATTGGTTTGATGCTCAGGTCTCGACCGCTTTCGCAATCGAGCTGTCTTCCGCTGTTTTGGTGCTGCTACTGCCGCTTTGGGCAATCAGGACGGTGCCGATGCAGATGAAGGCGATGCCGGCAATCTTCAGAGTACCGAGCTCCTCCTTGAACAGAAGCCAGGCGCAGAGAGCGACGGCGACATAGGCAAGGCTGAGGAAGGGATAGGCGAAGGAAAGGTCGACCTTCGAGAGCACGTAGAGATGCGAAGCCATCGATACCACGAACATGGCAAGACCGAAGAAGACCCACGGATTGAAGAGGATCTGGAAGATCCGCTGGATCATCGTATCGGCCGAAAAGCTGATCGGCCCCAGCGTGATCATGCCGTATTTCAGCATCAGCTGGGCGGCGGCATTGGTCATCACCGTGAACAGGATGAAGGGGATGTATTTCATGATGTCCTCTCGTCGGATGGTCTGTCCGGTCTCGTCATGAGTGCGATGAATTCAGTACAGCGCGTTGCCAGAAGTTCGATGAGAACCCTGGATCCCGCCATGTCTCGAGTTCGGACCAGCTGGGAAAGCCGACCTTGAAGGTGGCCGGGCTCATCCGCTGGTCCTTGTAGGGATTGACGCGACCGCCGGCGGCTACGGTCAGTTCGTCGAGCCTCGCAAGGAGGGTAAGCGTCCGAGGTCCGCGGTTGGGAAAATCCATGGTCAGCGTGTAGCCCGGGCGCGGGAAAGACAGGAGGCCGGGCGAGCCGATATCGCCGAAGCGCTTCAACACAGTAAGGAACGAGGCGTGACCAGCGTCCCGGCTCGCCTGGAGCAACAGCGGGATCGTCTGCCGTGCAGCTTCGAACGGAATGACGCTCTGGTGCTGGAAAAGACCACGCGGACCGTAAAGCCTGTTCCAGTGACCGACGCCATCGAGCGGATAAAAGAAGCTTCCGTAGCTCGCCCGGTGCACGCCGTGCTTCCGGCTCTTCGCCGTGAAATAGGCTGTGTTGAAAGCCGAAAGGCTGAGGCGATTGAGGGCCGAGAATGGCAGATCGAAGGGGACCGCCAAACGGCTGGCCCGCGTCTCGACGTCACGATTGGTGTTTTCGGCATGGTTGCCGGTGATCAGCACGCCGCGCCCGGCGGAACGACCCGCAGCCAGCTGGTCGACCCAGGCCACCGCATATTCGTTGATCCGATCGGCCTCTTCGGCCCGATCGAAGTAGTCCCCAAGATTGGCGAAGGCGACGACCTCTTCGTCAATATCCAGCGAAGACACGCGCATCAGCTTGAGCCGTGCCCGGGTGATGATCCCGGTCAGTCCCATGCCCCCGATCGTTGCGGCAAACAGAGCTGGATTGCTCGACGCCGAACAGTGATGGGTTTCGCCATCGGAACGCAGAAGTTCGAAGCTCTCCACATGGCAGCCGAAGGTGCCGCGCAGATGGTGGTTCTTGCCGTGGACATCGTTGGCGATGGCCCCGCCGAGCGTCACATGGCGCGTTCCCGGTGTCACCGGCAGGAAGAAGCCATGTGGTGCCACCAGAGCGATGATGTCTTCCAGCGTTACGCCAGCTGCGGCGTCGAGGAGACCGCTTTCGGGGTCGAGCGACATATCGGCCGCGGGCGCACGCATCGGCACCAGCGCGCCGCCGTCATTGTGGCAGCTGTCCCCATAGGACCGACCATTGCCGAACGGCAGAAGCGACAAACCAGCGCCATCAGCCGGGCCCCGCAGTCTTGCGAGGGCGTCGGCCACCGGTAGCGCCATGCGCTGCCGCCGATCAACCCGTCCGAAGCTGTCGAAAGCGCCCAGCATCACACCATCCCGGCGACGATGAGGAGTGCTGCACCGATCGCAATGAAGATCTGGCTGCGCCAGTCCGAGGCGATGAAGACGACCGGATCTTCGTTCATTTCCCGGCGATGGGCGAGAACCCAGACGCGCATGTTGATATAGAGCACGATCGGCACCAGCGGCCAGATCAGCCAGGGCTCGGAATAGAGGTTCCCGACGACATCGCTGTTGATGTAGAGCGCGAGAACGAGAACCGCCGTGAAACCGGAAGACACGCCACTCTGTCCGACGATGCCGATATCCTCCGGCCGATATCCGCGGCCGGCGATCCGTGACTGCTCCGGGGCTCCAGAATGCTGCAGTTCGACATAGCGCTTCAGGAATGCGAGCGAGAGGAAGAAGAACAACGCAAAGGCCATCAGCCAGAAGGACATTGGGATGTCCGCCGCCAGCTTGCCGCCGAGGAGGCGCAGCGTATACAGGCCGGCCAGGCAAATGACGTCGAGCAGAAGCATCCGCTTGATCGCCAGCGAATAGGCCGTGGTGGTGACGATATAAACAGCGATGATGACGGCAAACATCGGCGGCAGAAAGAAGCAGATCGCAGCAGCAGTCGCCAGAAGAGCCGCAGAACACGTGAGACCAAAGGGGATGGACAGCTCACCGCTGGCAAACGGCCGATGCCGCTTGCGCGGGTGGACGCGATCGAGCGGCAGATCGATGATGTCGTTGATGATATAGATGGCCGAGGCCGACGCCGAAAAGGCGATAAAAGCCAGCGTCGCCGAAAACATCGTTTCGGCAATCAGGAAATCATGGGCCAGCACCGGCGGAGCGAACACCAGAAGGTTCTTCAGCCACTGATGCACACGCAACATCTTGAGGTAGGTCTTGAGGCCTGTGCGGGGCGCGTCGAAACGCATGGTGTCATGCGCCTGCTGGAAGCGCGAGGCCGCGCGGTCAGGCGCAACGACGACTGCGTTGCGGGCGCGGTCGAAGATCGCAAGGTCAGCGCGATCATTGCCCGCATAGTCGAACCCGTATTCCCCGTATTCGTCGACCAGCGCCGAGGCTTTCGCCTTGCTGGCGAGATTGATCCCATCGCGTGTGGCAAATACCTTGGAGAATATGCCGAGATGGGCGGCAACCGCCTGCGCCAGGGGCTCCGCCGCTGCGGTCGCGAGAACGATGGTGCGGCCTGAAGCGCGTTCCGCCCTGAGATAGTCGAGGAAGTCCTGACGATATGGCAGTCGCGATGCGTCGAGCGTTACGCGTCGGGCAAGTTCGAGTTTGAGGCGCGCCTTGCCAGCCAGCGCCCAGATCGGAAGCAGAAAGACGATGAGCGGGTTGGTCTTGAGGGCGAGAAAGATCGTCTCCCAAAGAAGATCCGTCGCAATCAGCGTTCCATCCAGATCGACCGCAAGCGGCAGATCCCGGCTCTCTTGTAATCTGGCGTCCATTCTCGCTGCACTCCCAGAACGCAATACCAATCAAAGATGCATGGCAGCAGGACCAACCCGGCATCCAAACAACTGAAACAAGGGAAGCAATGCGCCGTGCTTCCGATCACTTGATGCGCCTTTACCTCGCAAGGCTGGCCACCCGTGACATGTCTGAACAACTTACGCGATCGAGAGGGACGTCTGCCTTCAATAGGCAAAGCCCGTCACGAACCTGTGAAACGTTAGGTGTCGAGGCATGAATTCGGAGTTAATGGGGTACTGAAGTGGCCAGGTTTAAAGGAATGTTCACGCCCCTAACTGAGAATAAGGTTTAAGAATTGCATCTCTGAAATGTATCGTGTCTCGCATAGGTGGCGATTTGTCCTTGCATCTGGTCTTCGTCACGTCGCTCGTTGCACAAGCCAATCCCTCAACAGGTTATGAACTTGCCAATGCGGCCCTGCTGGAAGGCTTGGCACGGGCAGGCGTGCGCATCACGGTCATCGGCTGCGCCTGGCCAGGACAGGCCGTCGCTCCGGATGCAGAGGCCGCTCTGGGCGAGGTGGAAGTGCGAACCGAAAAGGCTGGCCCCTGGCTCAAGATCAAATGGCTACTCATGTCCCTTGCGACGGGACTGCCGATGTCGAGCGCCAAGCTGCGTGTGATACGAAAAGAGGCTGTGCGAAGCGCAATCACGGCCGCTGGCCCGTTCGACGGCTATGTCTTGAACGGCGTCGCCCTCGCGGGAGCCTTTCCGGATCTCTTCACCGACAAGCAATCGATCTTTGTCGCTCACAATGTCGAGCATCGCTCGTCGGCCGAGAACGCCCGCAATGCCGGCTCCTTGATCAAGCGCATTCTGTTCGCCCGTGATGCGCGACTTCTGAAGACACTTGAGCACAGGCTCAGGGACCGGTCGACCAGCGTCGTGACCTTCGCTGCCGAGGACGCGGTGGATCTCGGCGTTCCGCCGGAGCGCTCCGTATTCCTCCCCTTAAGTATTCAGAGATCGACGCGGCTCCCGGAGACGAGAAAACTGGCGCATGATCTTGCCCTCTTGGGCACCTGGACATGGCATCCCAATCGGATCGGGCTGGAATGGTTCTTGAACGAGGTGACGCCCAGGCTGCTCGACGATGTGCGCATCAGGGTCGCTGGCAGCACCCCGGCCGATCTTGCTTCTGCCTGGCCCGATGTCGACTTCGTCGGAAGGGTGGAACGCGCGACAGATTTCGTCGCTGAAAGCGCCGTGATCCCGCTGATCAGTCGGGCCGGCACGGGCGTGCAGTTGAAGACGATTGAAACCTTCTCGCTCGGCCTGCCAAGCGTGGCGACGACAAGCTCGGTCCGCGGCATTGCGGCGATCCCCGACAATTGCACCATTGCTGACGATCCCGAAAGTTTCGCTGCAGCGCTCAACGACAAGATACGTCGGGCGCGGGCGGGCAACCTTCAGCGGCTCGATGGCCGGGTCTTTGCCGAAACACAGGCCCAGCTGATGGATGCCGGCGTCAGGCAGATGCTCGACATGCTGACCGGGGCCACATCAGGCGCAAAGGAAGCTCTGTCATGAAGACAGCCATTGTCACCGCGAGCTATCACGCGGACTTCGAACGGTTCCGTCTGCTCTGCGAGACGCTGGACACGCATGTCACGGGATACACGAAACATTATGTGCTCGTCGAAGACCGCGATGTTCCGCTGTTCCGGCAACTGCAATCGCCGCGCAGGGTGATCATCGGAGAGAAGGACCTCTTGCCATCCTGGCTGAAGGTCTTTCCCGATCCGCTGACCATGGGCCGACGTCGCATCTGGCTATCGTTCAAGACTAAGCCGCTTCGCGGTTGGCATGTTCAGCAGTTTCGCCGGATAGCCATCGCCGACCTGGTCGAGGACGATGCGTTTCTCTATCTGGATTCCGATGTCGCATTCCTTCGGCCCTATGATTGCAGCCAGCTCTGGCGCGACGAAGCGCTGCGCCTGCTGGTCAGGCCCGGCGCCTTGACGGCAGACTCCATGGACGAACATCGACGCTGGTCCGCCAATGCCGGGGCGTTGTTCGGCCTGCCCGAAACGCAGCGCTCCACGAACGACTATGTCGGCACGATGATCGCCTGGAAACGAAGCAGCATCAGGGACATGTGTGCGCGGATCGAGAGCGTCACGGGCGAGCACTGGATCGCGGCGATGGGCAAGCAGCGCTGTTTCTCGGAATGCATGATGTATGGCCGCTTCGTGGATGACGTCGAGCACGGCGCGGGTCATTTCCACGACCAGACGGAGCTTTGCAAGGTCTTCTGGCTGGCTCCACCGCCCACGGAGGACGAATTCCGTGCCTTCGTGGCGGACATGGCACCTGAACAGGTGGCGCTCGGCATGCAGTCCTTCCTGGGTCTTGAACCCGCAGAAATCCGACGCATCCTCGGCCTATGACTACGATTGGTGAGGTTCGCCGCGAGAACCGTCAGACCCGCTTGGCCGGCAGCCTGAGGCTCGAATAGGTGAAGATGGCCGAGATCACATAGAGACCGGCAAAGACACCATTCAAGGCAACAATCCAGTCCTGGCCCTCATGTGCGAAACTGTTGAGCAGGAGCGCGATCAGCCCGGCCTTGCTCAGTGTCAGAAGTGCAAGACACAACGTGCGCAGCCAGCTTTGACCACGGGCATACATCAGCTCTCCCTGGTACTCCGCGAGATTCCGAAAACCCGGAACGAGCAGAACAAGCGGCAGCAACTCGGCAACTGGTGCCACGTTGCGGCCGAGCGCATTCGGATAGAGGTGCAGGAGAAAGGCGAGTGTTGCGAGGCCGGCAACGGAGACGATCATCAACCCTGCTTCGATGAGCACCCTGACCTTGAGTGACCTCAACATGTCAGGGCTCTGCATCAGTTTCTGCACCAGGATCGTGTTGAAGGAGCGGATCGGCAGCGCAGTCAGGTCGACGACCCGCATGATGATCGCATAGACACCGGCAACGGCCGGCCCACCGATCCCGAGCACCATCAGCTTGTCGAGCTCCGACTGCAGGTAGAACAGCAGTTCAGCACCCGCGACGGCGAGAGAATCCTGCACCCGCCGAAGATAGAGCCGCATATCGAACCGCAGCCGAACGCGGGGGTAGAAGCAGAGGGCAACGACCAGCGATACGGCATTCGCGCCCATGTACCACCATGCCCAATGCTCGAGGTCCTGGACCGAGGTCTGGCTCCAGAAGAGGCCAGCTGCCGCCGCGCGTGCAGCAGTTCCAAAGATCACCAGGAGAGCAGCGAGCCCGAAACGCTTGAGCCCATTGTTGACGATGATGACGATCTCGGCAGACCGCCAGAGCAAAATCTCGGCGATGATCACAAGGGAAAAGGTGAGCAGACCGACATCGTCGGAAAAGAACAGGAGATAGATCAGCAGCGCTGAGATGATGACGAGCGGCAGGGAGAGAAGAGAAGCGAGCAGATAGCCAACCGTATAGACGCCGAGTAGCCGCGGCTTGACGACCGCAATGCGATAAAGCGGTGAGCTGAAACCGAGCGCCAGCAGCCGGGAGAGGACGAGCCCGGCGCCCGACGCTGTGGCGAAGACGCCGTAGTCCGCAAGCGGCAGTGTGTTGGCCAGCACGACGAAGTAGGCGAGAGACACGACCAGTCGCCCCGCAGATCCCGATATCACCGAGAAATAGGAGTGTAGGAGCTGCCGGTTTGCAGAAAGGTGCCGAAGGATCGCGTTCACGTGGTGTCCAGAGTTGCTGAAGGCGCAGGTCACATTTCGGACGGCGTCGACACCTGCAGAAGCTACGTCCGAAACGGTTAATTTTCCGATCTTTTAACCATTTGTTTTTGATAAAAAATTAAATTCGCGCCACGCGAACCATTTCCCGAAGCAAGGGCTGACATGTATCTGCGCGATGATCGCACCAGTCACGGAGGCAAAGAGCCCGGCGCCGCAGGCGCAGAGCGCCTATCCGGACACTCCGCAGACACCCGTGTCGGGCGACCTTCCCTGCGGGACATGCTGGAACGCCACGACGACCACCTCGATTTTCTGCGGGCACGCGTATCCATGCTCGAGGGCCAGGTGAACAGCATGGAGGTCGGAGAATCCAGCCCCCCTGCTCCCGCCCCCGTTGTCGTGCCGATCCAGGAGCCTTCGCCTGAAATCTCCACGGACAGTCGTCAGGATGGAAACCGAGACGGCCATGACGTCCGACGGGATCAGGCGGAATGGAAGCCTCTGATCGACCCCCTCATCGTCATCGACATTCTCAAACGGTCCCATCGCATTCTGATTGCCTCGACGGTGATCGGCGGCCTCTTTGGTGCCGCCTATGCCATGACCCTGCCGAAACTCTGGGTCGCCAGCAGTGACATCCTCGTCGACCCTAGGCAGATCCGCACCGTCGGCGACCAGTTGACCACCGATCAATTGCCCACCGATGCCTCGCTCGCCGTGGTCGAAAGTCAGGCGCGCATCGTCAAGTCGAACAGTGTCCTGTTGAAAGTCATCGAGCAGGCCGCTCTCAAGCAGGACCCGGAATTCAACGGCACCCTCCGCCCCTCGGGCCTGAGCGCCCTCTGGTCGCCAGCATCCCAGAGCGACGCCCAGAATGTCGAGTCACGGGTCTTGAACCA
Source organism: Rhizobium sp. R86522 (assembly GCF_042466255.1). Classification (NCBI taxonomy): domain Bacteria; kingdom Pseudomonadati; phylum Pseudomonadota; class Alphaproteobacteria; order Hyphomicrobiales; family Rhizobiaceae; genus Rhizobium; species Rhizobium sp. R86522. Next base: position 4,608,656 of record NZ_JAXHBX010000001.1, on the reverse strand, counting down.
CCTCCACGAGGTAATCAATGTGAACCGGGATCAGAAGACATTCATCTTTTCGATCTCTGCAGAAACGCGGGATCCGGAGAAGTCCGCGCGTCTGGCCAACATCGTCAGCGACGTCTTTCAGCGCGAACTGGCCTCGATGCAATCCGAAGCTGTTCGCCGCACATCGGACGAACTGTCGAGCCGCCTTACCGACCTGCGCATGAAGCTCGAAGAGGCGGAAAAGGCCGCCGAAAGCTTCCGCAACTCGAATGACCTCGTGAATGTCGACGGCAAACTGATCGTGGACAACGATCTGAAACTGCTGAATGAAAGACTGAGTTCGCTGCGCGTCGAAACCGCCGGCCTGCGCGCCAAGATTACCAGCATCGCGAAGATGGCAGCCTCCAGCGGCGGTGAACTGGCGCTCCCCGAAGACGTGAGTTCCGACACGATCGCGGTCCTGCGCACGCGTTATGCCGATCTGCGCAAGGAACTCGAATCGATCGCGGCCCGCTATGGACCGCAACACCCGAGATATATCGAGGCACAATCGCAGGCCAGTGGGATGCTCAACCAGATCCGTGAGGAACTCAGCCGCATCCGCAGCGCCCTCCAGGTCGAGCTGGATCGCTCCCTCCAGCAGGAAGTGGCACTCACCAGCCGCCTCCGGGAACTCAAGGACACCCAGGCATCGAACAATGATAGCCTCGTCACATTGCGCGAACTCGAGCGCGAGGCGGCGGCACGCCGTTCCGTCTACGAGTCCTTCCTGCTCAGAACCCGCGAAACCGGGGAACAGGAGGCCATTACGCTCGCCAATATTCAGGTCCTGTCGGAGGCCCGCCCACCGCTGGATCCGGTCGGTCCCTCTCGCAAGGTGATCGCCCTTGGCGGCCTGATCGCTGGATTTGGCATCGGCGTTCTGCTCGCCCTTGGCCTCAATTTGAGGCGCTTGTGGAAGCGCCGCGAAGACGCGCAGGCCTGAACGAAAGGCAGCTCAGGCAAGCCTTCGTGGGATGGACACTCTCGCCACGAGCCTGAGGCCGATCACCCCGAAGAAGCAGAGCATCCAGACAGGGTCCATGCGACGGAAGAAGAAGCTCTCCATCATCGCATTCAGCGTCGTGAAGAAGACGATCATCATGAAGAAGTCCGCGAGCAACCTGTTCTCCCGGACCGGCCTGCAGCGCATGTAGTCGATCAGCGGAAGCAGGATCAGGACCGCCAGCGCGACGATCAGCGCCGGTATCCCCATGGAGATCGCGATATCGAGATAGCCGTTATGGGCATGCACGATGCCGCGCACATCCCAGTCGAGATAATAGGGATTGGCGGCATAGCGGACCAGATCTGTACTCCAGAAACTCTCATAGCCGAAGCCGGTGAGCGGGCGATCGGCCAGTGCATCGAGCCCGAACTTCCAGATGGAGACACGTCCGGTAAATGTCGGGTCGATCCCGAGCCAGAGAATAAACTGGTGGATCGGTTCGATCAGCACGGAACCGAAGGTCAGGAGAGCAAAGGCAAGCTGGCAGCAGAAGACCGCGATCGGTGTCAGCACGCGAAGCCCGATCGCACTCGGTAGGAGGACAAGGAGAGCGGCAACGGGCACCAGTCCAAGCGTGGTCTTGGAGCCCGTCTGGCTGACAAAGATCAGGGCCGACACCGCGATCACCACGCCGGACCAGCGGTCGCCGCGTCGCCAGAGATAGATGGCCGCAAAGACGAATGCCGCCATGACCGGCCCGGCGATGTTCTTGTGCGTGAAGACCCCGCGCCAGAGATAGGAATTCTGAGGCTCCAGAGCGTCGAAGCCATGGGTTGCCAGAGAGGGGAACAAGGGTAGCCCGGCATAGCAGATGAAGATCAGGATGCCTGCGACCACGCTCAACATGCGGGCATAGCCATCTCCATCCTGCGGCAGCGCCAACACGGTCACGATGGTCATCATCACGATCAGGGTGAGAATGATGCCGCGCAAGGTCGCACTCGGATCTGGAGCGGTGAATCCGGAAAGCACAAGAAAACCGATCATCAGCAACCAGGCCGGACCGATCAGGGACGGCAGCCTGCGCAGATCGGCCAGCGTCAGCAGCGAGCCGAGCGCAATGAGGCCAAGCAGGCCAAAGCCCAGCTGATTGACCAGATTGCCGCCTTCTTCCACGCCTTCATGAACCGGCGAGAAAGGCTGGAACGAGATTAGCATGATCGTAAACATCAGGATGCTCACGACGACGGCCGCCCGGCGCAGCATCTGCGCGGGATAGGCAGGCCTCACCCCCGCGCTATCGCGGTCAGCGACCGTCCGTATGTCGATACTGTTCATCGGCATATCCGAAATGAGCGAGCGTCCGGCCAAGGCCGACATGGACGTAATACAGGCTGTTCTGCAACGATCCGAGGCGGCGAGCGGCCATGATCGCCTTCAGCGGCGAGAGGCTCAGCAGGGCGATGCTCTTCAGGAAGACCTGCGTGGAGCCCAATGGCTGGCTGGCGCGCCGTCCCTTCTCGACCAGGCTAGAAATGACACCATCGCGAATGCCGCGCGCGCGCAGCCAGGATCGCTCAAGACGGTTTGCAGGCACGGTCTCGAGGACCGGCGCCTCATGACACCAGGCAGTTTTGAAACCTTTGCGCACAGACTGATCAATGAAGTTCGCATCCCCGCCACCGGTGAAGTTGAACCTCTGGTCGAGAAACGGATAGGTATTTGCCTCAAGCAGAACGCGGGAGACCAGGAGATTGCCGGAGGAATAGAGGAGCGGGACAAGCCCAGTCGTCTGATAAGGCGGCGTGAATACCGGATGCCGGGGCACATCGCCGGTTTCAGTCGTCGGGAAGACCGGCACTTGCGGGCCACCGACCAGATCGGCACCAAACATTTCCTTGGTGCGGCTCATGGCCTCGATCCAGTCCGGATCGGCAATCTCGTCATCATCGATAACAAGCAGATGGCTCATGTTGGGGAAGTGCTGAAGCGCCGTCAGCCAGGCGGCATTATAGGCATTACAATTTCCCCTGAGCGTCTCGACAATCAGGATGCCGTTGATCTGCCCCGTTTCGAACAGGGGCCGGGCCGCCACCACACCCTCGCGGTGATCACTGTCATTATCGACCAGCACGACGGCATAGCGACGGTTTGTCCTTTGGGCCGCCAGACTTTCAAGCGTCTTGAGAAGGTGCACTGGTCGACGAAAGGTCGGTACCGTCACGACAACCGTGACGGCGTCATGCGCCAGATCAGGCGTCTGCGTGACCAGCTCGATGTGATCCGGTAAGGCCAATCGGGAGCTCTTTCGAATGTGCGGAACTTCGCCGAGCAAATACCAAAACTGTTGATACCAGCTTAACCTCTGCGCCGTTTCACACGGCTGGCGGTCTCAGGGACGTTCAAGGCCCGGGCAACCTTCCGCTGCACCAACGAAATCGTTGAGCACGGGTGCGAGACCACGGAGCTGGGGTCGATCGCCGTTCTTGGTCGGCTGGATGTTGAGCTCTTCGGTTTCGGGCCACCAGTCACCAGCCGCCCAATAGGTCCAGCCGATCCACGATGCCTTGTCCTCATCGAGGAGCTTCACCACCTCCGTCAACACCGCCGTGCATTCCGGCGTTCCCGGAACACCGAACTCGCCGAGGAAGCCTCGCTGACCGGTTTCCTTCAACCATTCGCCGACCTCGCGGATCGCATCAACCGCATCGGAAGCACGGCTGCAGTTGTTCAAGGTCCCGGAAAAGTCGTCGTCGAAATACTGGTAAATCTCGAAGGCATAGTTATTCGCCGGGTCCTTGATGCTCAAAAGCACCTCGGCATTCGCCCCGCCATACCAGTCGCCGAACCAGCTATGCGCACCGGTCCAGGACGTACCCGGAACCAGAATGAGATTGTCTGCGCCAACGTCGCGAATGCCCGCGATCGCTTCGTTGGCAACATCACGCCAATCCGTCGACGAGATGTCGAAGGGCTCGTTCATCAGGCCGAAGACCACATGTCGGTCTCCCTCGAACTCCTTGGCCAGCCGCTCCCAGAAATCGACGAAGGCCGAGACCGGAACCTCCTCGGTTCCGATCAGCTTTTCGAAATAGCGCGCATAGTTATGCGGATCTAGGATCACGGTCTGATTGAAGGATCCGATCGTCGCGACGGTTTCCTTGAGACGGCTTAGCTCCGCAGGGTCGAAGTCGCTGTTCAGCTTCGGCTGCAGGCGCTCCCAAAGGAACGGGAGCCGCACGGTATTGAAACCCTTGCCCGCGAAATAGGTGATCGTCTCCAACGAAGGGTAGATATAGCCTTCGCCGAACACGCCCTGCAGATTGCCGAATTCCGCCCCCGCGAGGTTTATTCCACGAAAGCAAGCACTGCTTGTGGCAGCAAACGAATTGATGGGCATTGCCATGGCGACAGCAGCGGAAATCAGGCCGAGCATCAAATTCCGTTTCATCGTTTTCAATCCTGTCTTGGCCTGAATATCGCGGAAGTTCTAGCCGGTCACCGGCGTAATGTCATTCTGGTTCTGCCAGCAGTATTCATGCGTGTGGTCTACACCGCGCCTCAAATCACACTTTGAGGAGCGGCACCGGGAAGGCATTCCCGATCCTTCACGCGCAAGTCACCGCGAACGGCGCTTACAGGCCGGAATATTCCACCCCCATCAAGAGACGAACGGCGAAGATGCGCCCTGGAAAGACGCAATGGGAACGGGGTTTTGCATTTCGTGCCCTAATCTCTGGCCATCGCAAAGGAGCGGAAACCGCAGGCGCGCGTGCCGACTTCCTTTGAAAGACGATGAGGATCAGCAACACGGCACGCTTCCGATCGTGTCGGACATGCGATAGAGACACGGCGCCTGCGCCATGCCGAGGAGATGAGAGAACCGATGACGAGCTATGTATTGACCGTATCCTGCCAGTCGACCCGCGGCATTGTCGCGGCGATTTCGGGTTATCTCGCCGAGCAGGGCTGCAACATCGTCGACAGCTCTCAGTTCGACGACCTCCACACCGGCCAGTTCTTCATGCGCGTCTCCTTCATCTCGGAGGAAGGCGCCAATGAAGCCAAGCTCGAAAAGGGTTTTCTGCCCGTCGCCGAAAAATTCGGCATGAACTGGAACCTGCATGACGCCGCCAAGCGCATGAAGGTCCTCCTGATGGTCTCGCGCTTCGGCCACTGCCTGAACGACCTTCTCTATCGCTGGAAGATCGGCGCGCTGCCGATCGAGATCGTTGGCGTCGTCTCCAACCACTTCGACTACCAGAAGGTCGTCGTGAACCACGACATTCCCTTCCACCACATCAAGGTGACCAAGGAAAACAAGCCGGAAGCCGAAGCCCGGATCATGGATCTGGTCGAGCAGACCGGCACCGAACTGATTGTGCTCGCCCGCTACATGCAGGTCCTCTCCGACGACATGTGCAAGAAGATGTCGGGCAAGATCATCAACATCCACCATTCCTTCCTGCCGAGCTTCAAGGGCGCAAACCCCTACAAGCAGGCCTTCGAACGCGGTGTGAAGCTGATCGGTGCCACGGCCCATTACGTCACCGCTGATCTCGACGAAGGTCCGATCATCGAGCAGGACGTCGCCCGCATCACCCATGCCCAGTCGGCAGACGATTACGTCTCGATCGGCCGCGACGTCGAAAGCCAGGTCCTGGCGCGTGCCATCCACGCCCATATCCACCACCGGACCTTCATCAACGGCAACCGGACGGTCGTCTTCCCGGCGAGCCCGGGCTCCTATGCCTCCGAGCGCATGGGCTGAGCATGAAAAGGGCGTCGGAAACGACGCCCTTCGTCTTTTGCTGCCATGGCTCTGCGGGATAGACGCGACACAAGGCTCTGCTAATCTCCCGACATGATTCCCGTGGGAGGAAACGTATGGCCGACTCGGCTCTGCTCCAGCGCACCGAACTGCCGCGCCCGAACGTCACGTTGGCAGATGCCAGGGTCATTTTTAACGAATTCTACGGCTTCAGCGGGACGATCCGGGAACTCGGCAGCCAGCAGGACCGCAATTTCCTGATCGACACCGGCGAAGAGCGGCTCGTTCTCAAGGTCACACGGGCGGAATATCCCCAGCCGGAACTGGATGCCCAGAACAGGGCCATGGAGCACCTGCGCAATCTTGATCTCGGTCTGCGCATACCCGAACCGATCCCGGCCCTGACAGGGGAATACATCCCCCAGATCGAAGTTGGCGGGCACTACTACTGGGTCAGGCTCTTGTCCTATCTGGATGGCGAGCCCCTGACGCGCCAGAAATATCTTGCTCCTGAGGTTGTCGCCTCGTTCGGTGACGTGGTCGCCCGGATTGCAGGCGGGCTCAAGGACTTCCGTCACAGCGGGCTGGAACGGGAACTGCAGTGGGATCTCCGCCGCGCAGGCCCGGTTGCCTTGCATCTCCTGAAATCAGTCGCGGACCAGAAACAGCGGGACCGGATTGCCAAGGCGATGATCATGGCGGTGAAGCGCCTGCAGCCACTGGCTTCAGAACTGCGCATTCAATGCATTCATCACGACATCACCGACGACAACGTGGTGGCCACACCGAACGCAACCGGCCGTCTGATGCCCGATGGCGTCATCGACTTCGGTGATGTTCTCTATGGATGGCTGGTGGCCGACCTCGCGGTGACCTGCGCCGCACTCCTGCACCACGCCGATGGAGACCCTTGCTTCATCCTACCGGCCGTCAAGGCCTTCCACGCACGCTATCCACTCAACGAGGCGGAGTTGAAGGCGCTCTGGCCGCTGATCGTCGCCCGCGCCGGGGTGCTGGTCGCCAGCAGCGAGCAGCAGCTGTCGATCGACCCTGACAACGACTATGTGCTTGGCAATATCGAGCACGAGCGGACCATTTTCGAGGTGGCGACCTCGGTGCCCTACCCGCTGATGGAAGCGGCCATCCTGGACGCCGCCGGCATGCTTCCGGACGAACCGGAGCTGACGAAGTCGCATCCACTTCTTCCCTCGCTCGCACCCGCAGACTTCCGCCTGACAGACCTCTCGGTGACGAGCCAGGACCTGCCGCGCGACACCTGGAGCGACCAGGAGATCGACTGGAAGCTTCTGGCCCGAGCGGCCATGGAGACAGGCGTTGCCTCGACCCGCTATGGCGAATTCCGCCTGTCCTACACCAAGCCTCTGTCCCAGACGCCGCCGGCAACCTTCGCACTGCATATCGATGTCTGCCTGCCAGGAGCGACCGAAGCCTTCGCTCCCTTCGACGGAACCATTATACTCGACGGCCACCACCTGATCCTGTCATCGCCTGAGCTGTCGCTTCATCTGGATGGCATCGACTGCAGCCTCGAAGAGGGCACGACCGTAAAGGCGGGTGACGCAATCGGTGCGGTGGCCGGCGCAGCCGGTGGCGTCGGCGGCTTGCGCATCCAGCTTTGCCGCGATCCGGATCTCGTCCCGCCACTCTTTGCCAAGCCGCAGCAAAGCGCAGTCTGGCGCCGCATATGCCCCTCGCCTTCGACGCTGCTCGGCGTCGGCGTTGATGCACCGGCACCGGAGAGCCATGTGCTTCTGGAACGCCGCAAGAACAGCTTCGCCAAGCCGCAGAAGAACTACTATGCCGACCCACCACAGATCGAACGGGGCTGGCGAGAGCATCTCTTCGACGTGAACGGCCGCGCCTATCTCGACATGGTCAACAATGTCACGATCCTCGGCCACGGCAATACACGTTTGGCCGAGGCGGTCGGCAGACAATGGGCCATGCTCAACACGAACTCGCGCTTTCACTACGCCGCCGTCGCCGAATTCTCGGATCGCCTCGCCTCACTCGCGCCAGAGGGGCTAGACACGGTCTTCCTCGTGAATTCGGGCTCCGAAGCCGTGGACCTTGCGCTGCGGCTCGCCTGGGCCCATAGAGGCCACCGTCACATCCTGAGCCTCCTGGAGGCCTATCACGGCTGGACAGTCGCAAGCGACGCGGTCTCGACATCGCTCGCCGACAATCCGCGCGCCCTGGAAACGCGCCCGGACTGGGTGCACCCGGTGCTCTCCCCCAACACCTACCGCGGCAAATACCGCGGTGACGGTTCGACAGATGGTTATGTCCAAGCCGTGATCGAGAAGATCGCCGAGATCGAAAATGCGGGCGGTCAGCTGGGCGGCTTCATCGCAGAAAGTGTGTATGGCAATGCCGGTGGCATTCCGCTTCCGCCGGGTTATCTCCGGGACGTCTATGCACTCGTTCGCGAGCGTGGAGGTCTCTGCATCGCCGATGAAGTGCAGGTCGGATACGGCCGCCTTGGTCATCATTTCTGGGGCTTCGAACAGCAGGGCGTCGTCCCGGACATCATCACGGTGGCCAAGGGCATGGGCAACGGCCAGCCGCTCGGCGCCGTGATCACCAGGCGCGAGATCGCCGACAGCCTCGAAAAAGAGGGCTATTTCTTCTCATCCTCCGGCGGCAGCCCCGTGAGCTGTGTCGTCGGGATGACCGTTCTCGACATCATGCGGGACGAAAAACTGCAGCAAAATACCCGAGACACCGGTGACCATCTGAAAGCACGACTTGAAGCTTTGGGTCAGCGTTTCCCGATCGTCGGCGCCGTCCACGGAATGGGCCTCTATCTCGGGCTGGAATTCGTGCGTGATCGCGAGACGCTGGAACCTGCAACGGAAGAGACTGCAGCCATATGCGACCGCCTGCTAGAACTCGGCGTCATCATGCAACCAACGGGCGATCATCTTAACGTTTTGAAAATAAAGCCGCCGCTCTGCCTTGGCAAAGAGAGCGCCGATTTCTTCGCGGACATGCTGGAAAAGGTGCTTTCCGATGGCTGGTGATGACGGACGCAGTCACTACTATCCTCCTAATTCCGCGCTCCGAAACACGATCGTTGCGTAAAGGAAACGCAAAGCCCAAATCTGGGTAAACTAAATGGCAGCTTCACAGCGTTTTGGAGAGTGGTCTATCTTCGGACAGAACATACAGCCGAAGGAATATTCATGCCCACCATACCGGAGCAAATCGCCAGCGATCTTTTGATCTGGGCCGTCGCTCTGTTCGTCATCAAGCATCTCCTAGCCGATTTTCTGCTTCAGACCGGTTGGATGGCAACAGGCAAGGAGCGGCTTAAGGGGTGGATAGCCCCCTTGTTCGCGCATGTTGTCGTCCATGCCTTGGGAACGCTGTTGATCTGCCTCACGATGGCACCGCAACTCGCCTGGCTTGCGGTTATCGATCTTGCCGTTCACGGACTGATCGATCGGAGCAAGGCGCTGGTCCAGCAGCGTTACCACTTCAAGGTGGACCAGGCCGCTTATTGGTGGCTTTTCGGCACCGACCAGACCCTGCACCATCTCACCCATCTCGCCTTCGCCGTCTGGATTGCGGCTGCGGCGAGTTCACTGTGACCAGAAGCTGCTAGCGCTGCGCAAGTTCCTTGACGATCCACTCCCGGAAAGCGACGAGTGGCGGATAGGCCGCCCTCTCCCGCGGGAAGGCGAGATAATATCGTTGCGCGCTCTGCATCGGGCGATCGACTGCGGCCACCAACTCGCCCCGTGCGAGCTCGTCCGGGATGAGGAAGGTCGGAAGCAGCGCCACGCCGAGACCGCCGATCGCCGCCTGCGATGCAGTGGCGAACTGGTCGAAGAGCATTCCATGCAGGTTTTCGAACACGACACCGGTTTCCGTGAACCAACGTTCCCATGCATCCGGCCGGGTCGTGAGATGCAGCAAAGGCACGTGCAGAAGATCGGATGGCGCTTGGATCGCATGCGCCTGTTTGAAGTCCGGGCTGCATGCAGGAATCGTCTCCTCCCGCATCAAGAGCGTCAGTTCCGCGCCCGGCCAGACGGCATCGCCGAAATGGATCGCCGCATCGATCGAATCCAGTCGGAAGTCGAATGGCGACAGTCGCGTCACCAGATTGATCGTGATCCCGGGATTGCCGGCGAGAAATTGCCCTAGCCGCGGGGCGAGCCAACGGGCACCGAATGTCGGCAGGATTGCAAGATTGAGCGTGCCGCCATGCGGATTGGCACGCAGGTTCAGGGATGCGCTGGAGATGCGGCGAAGCGCTTCCCGTATCTCGCGGGCATAGCTGTCACCGGCGACTGTCAGCCGGATCGTCTGGCGCTCGCGCAGAAACAGCTCGACACCAAGCTGGTTCTCCAATGCCTTGATCTGTCGGCTGACCGCACTCTGCGTCAGATCGAGCTCCCGTGCCGCCGCCGTGATGCTCCCCGTCCGGGCTGCGGCCTCGAATGCAGTGAGCAGCGACAGCGATGGAAGGAAGCGGCGGGCAGGCAGCATGGTCATGCCTTTTTGGAATGATCTCTTGAGAATTTATCGCTGGAATGGCGTAGAACGCTCTTCTAGAAATCACAAGACTGTACGGGGCGGAATGACATGGGACACGGAGTGATCTCGTGCGGCCAGCCCCGGCACATTGCAGATCTCGGGGCCACACCATGCTGAACGATCCTCGCTCCCACGGACTTTGGGAAAAGACGGCCCCTGCCGCGCCCCAGACGGCGCCCCTGCGCGGCGCCGCGACTGCGGATGTCGTGATCGTCGGCGGCGGTTATACTGGGCTTTCTACAGCCCTGCACCTCGCCGAAGCAGGCACCAGCGTGATCCTGCTCGAAGCGAAGGAAATCGGCTTTGGGGGCGCGGGCCGCAATGTCGGCCTGATCAATGCGGGCATGTGGGTCATGCCAGACGACCTGCCGGGCGAACTCGGCCCAGTCTACGGCGAACGGCTGCTGGATCTTCTCGGCAACGGACCACGCACCGTGATGGAGCTGATCGATCGCCACAGGATCGAATGTGAGTTGGAGCGCTCTGGCACGCTACACTGCGCCGTCGGCAGCGCCGGCCAGAAGGAAATCGAGGCGCGCGCCGAGCAATGGCAGCGCCGGGGCGCCCCCGTGGACCTGCTGGACAAGGCAGAAACGGAATCCAAGATCAGCACCCGCGCCTACCAGGGCTCCCTGCTCGATCGCCGGGCTGGCACGCTGCAGCCGCTCGCTTACGCCCGGGGCCTTGCTCATGCTGCACAAAAGGCCGGAGCGGTTCTGCATACGGCAAGCCCGGTTGAAGCCTATGGCAAGACAGCAGATCGCTGGAGGGTGACCACGGCAGAAGGCACTGTCGATGCCCAATGGATCGTCGTCGCAACCGATGCCTATAGCCATGGCCCCTTTGCCGCGGTGCGCGAAGAACAGGTTCACCTCCCCTACTTCAATTTTGCGACGGCCCCCCTGAGCGACAACTTGCGTAAGTCGATACTGACGGAACGTCAGGGCTGCTGGGATACCAAGGAGGTTCTCTCCTCCTTCCGCATGGACAGGGCCGGCCGCATGGTCTTCGGCAGCGTCGGTGCCCTACGCGGCACCGGGCTCTCGATCCATCGGTCCTGGGCTCGCCGCGCGCTGAAGGCGATCTTCCCGCAGATCGGCGACATTGCCTTCGAAAGCGAATGGTATGGTCAGATCGGTATGACCACGAATGCGCTTCCGCGCTTCCACAAGTTTGCGCCCGGCGTCATCGGCTTCTCCGGCTATAACGGTCGAGGCATCTCGCCGGGCACGGTCTTCGGCAAGACCATCGCAAGCCACATCCTCGGCCAGATGTCAGAGGAAGAACTGCCCTTGCCACTCACCGATCCACACGCACCGGCCTTCCGCACCCTGAAGGAAGCATGGTACGAGGCCGGCGCCCAGGTGGCGCATCTGGCCGGCGCACGATTTTGAACGAACAAGAACCAGGTAGACCTGACGGAAGGACCACCATGACCCTCGCCACTCTCAATTTTTCTGCCGAAACGGCATCGCTGATGGCAAGCTTCGGCGTCGACGCCAAGGCTCTGACCGGCGGCACGATGTCTGTCCGCTCGCCGATCAACGGCGAAACCATCGCAGCCGTTGCCGAAATCTCTGGCGACGACACCCGCAAGGCCATTGATGCAGCCCACAAGGCGTTTCTCGAATGGCGCCTCGTGCCCGCCCCGCAGCGCGGCGAACTGATCCGTCTGCTCGGCGAAGAACTGCGCGCCGCCAAGACCGAACTCGGTCGCCTCGTTTCCATCGAAGTCGGCAAGATCACCTCCGAAGGCCTGGGCGAAGTCCAGGAAATGATCGACATCTGCGATTTCGCAGTCGGCCTGTCGCGCCAGCTTTACGGCCTGACGATTGCGACCGAACGCGCCGAACATCGCATGATGGAAACCTGGCACCCGCTCGGCGTCACCGGCATCATCTCGGCCTTCAACTTCCCCGTCGCCGTCTGGTCCTGGAATGCAGCACTCGCCCTCGTCTGCGGCAACTCGACGATCTGGAAGCCGTCGGAAAAGACCCCGCTCACTGCCATCGCCACCCAGGCGATCTTCGAAAAGGCCGTGAAGCGTTACAACGCACAGGGCGGCAAGGCGCCGGCCAATCTGTCGACGCTCCTCATTGGCGGTCGTGACATCGGCGAAATCCTCGTCGACAACCCCAAGGTCCCGCTGATCTCGGCGACCGGCTCCACCGCCATGGGCCGCGCCGTCGGCCCGCGTGTCGCCGCCCGCTTCGGCCGCTCGATCCTCGAACTCGGCGGCAACAATGCCGCCATCGTCGGCCCGACCGCCGATCTCGACCTGACGCTGCGCGGTGTTGCCTTCTCCGCCATGGGTACCGCCGGCCAGCGCTGCACCACACTGCGTCGCCTCTTCGTCCACGAGAGCGTTTACGACACGCTCGTGCCGCGCCTCGTCAAGGCCTATGGCTCCGTCACCATCGGCAACCCGCTGGAAGCCGGCAATCTGATCGGACCGCTGATCGACAAGGGCTCCTACGAGCGCATGCAGCACGCCCTGGAAGCTGCCAAGGCCAATGGCGGCAAGGTGCATGGCGGTGACCGCGTTCGCTCTGACGAAGCAGCTGACGCCTTCTACGTTCGCCCGGCCCTCGTTGAAATGCCGGAGCAGTGCGGCCCGGTCGTCGAGGAAACCTTCGCCCCCATCCTCTACGTCATCAAGTATGCCGACTTCGATGACGCCCTCGCCCTCAACAACGACGTACCGCAGGGCCTTTCCTCGTCGATCTTCACCAACGACATCCGCGAAGCCGAAGCCTTCGTCTCCGATCGCGGTTCGGATTGCGGCATCGCAAACGTCAACATCGGCCCGTCGGGTGCGGAAATCGGTGGCGCCTTCGGTGGGGAGAAGGAAACCGGCGGCGGCCGCGAATCCGGCTCGGACAGCTGGAAGGCCTATATGCGTCGCCAGACCAATACGGTGAACTACGGCCGCACTCTGCCACTCGCCCAGGGCGTTAAGTTCGACATCGAGTAAAGCTATGAAGGGGTCGGCGGCCAACCGTCGGCCCTTCTTTCCTGCGACAAAGGTCCATGCGCCAGACGCTGGCCTTTGATCAACGGATGAGTGAGACTGAAGCAGCCGTCAGACGTGAGGGATGCATGCCAGTCGAGGACCAGTCCGCCGCCATCGCCTTTCTCCGCGATCCCGGGAGCCATGGCATCACCTCGCCAGTCGAGGTGATCGAAACCCACATCTCCCTCATCTTCCTGGCCGGCGACAAGGCCTACAAGCTGAAGCGCGCGGTGAAGCTACCCTATGCCGACTTCTCGACGCTCGATCTCAGAAAACGATACTGCCATAGAGAAGTAGAGCTGAACTGCCGAACCGCGCCGGAGATCTACTCCGGTGTGAGGTCCATCGGCCGAGACGCAAACGGCGATGTCGCCTTCGACGCTGAAGCGTCACCTATCGACTACGTGGTCGAGATGCACCGCTTCTCGCAGGACAAGCTGTTCGACAGGATGGCGGAAACGGGCAGCTTGCCGAAGACCTTGATGGAAGAAACGGCCGAGCGCATTGCAGACTTTCACAGGATAGCGGAGGTGCTGCATACGGGTAGCGGTGAAGCCAACCTCGCCGCCGTTCTCGATATCAACCATGCAGCTTTCTCCGCCGTACCGCTCTTCTCGGCCGACGAGACAAACCATCTGAACAGGCGCTTCCGGGAGGCCCTCGATCGTCACGCTTCATTGCTAAACGAACGTGAGCGCGATGGCATGATCCGTCACTGCCACGGCGACCTTCATCTGCACAACCTCTTCCTCGGGCCGGAGGGTCCGCGCATGTTCGACTGCATTGACTTCAACGAAGGCCTTGCGACCTCGGACATCCTCTATGATCTTGCCTTTCTGTTGATGGATCTATGGCATCGAAACCTGCCGGATTATGCCAATGCCGTTGTCAATCGCTATCTCGATCGAACGGGCGATGACGCAGGCTACGGGCTTATGCCTTTCCTCCTGGGGCTGAGGGCCGCGATCCGCGCTCATGTCGGCGCGACACTGGTGCGCGACCTCGGAGATCGCAGCGGCCATGGCGCAGAGGAAGCGATCGCCTATCGCAATCTGGCGCTCGAGCTGCTGCAGCGGAAGGAACCGATGCTGGTTGCCATCGGCGGGCTAAGCGGCTCTGGCAAATCCACCCTCGCCGAAGCCATGGCGCCCCGTCTGGGGCTTGCTCCCGGCGCGCGCCTGCTCGAGAGCGACCGCCTGCGCCGCGTAATGCTCGGCCATGCGCGAGGTCATCCCATGCCACAGCACGCCTACAAGCCGGAAATATCAGCACGCGTCTATGCGACCCTCGCCGAAAAGGCTGGCATGGTTCTGAGGTCCGGCGGCTGCGTCGTCGCCAATGCCGTCTTCGCCCATGCTGACGAAAGAATAGCCATTGAGGAGGTCGCGCGGGCGAACCATGTGCCGTTCGTCGGACTGTGGCTGGAGGCGGACCCGGCTGTTCTCAGAGCCCGCGTCGAGGCCCGACCGGTTCTCGACTCGGACGCCACGGTGGGCGTGCTCGACAAGCAATTGCAGAGCGGTACGGGTCCCATCGACTGGCATCGCATCAATGCGGCGGAACCCGCCGCATCCGTTGCGCAGGACGCGCTTGATTTGGTTGCCGTCCGCAAACTCAGCGAAGATTGAAGCGGACGGGTGCCGTGATCGTCTTGTTGACCCCGACAGGGGGTGCCGGCACCGGCGAAGCAGCGCGCACCATGTCGAGAACCGCGTTGTCGAGCGTCGGAAAGCCCGACGAGCGCGAAAGCGAGACGGACAGCACATTGCCGGAATCGTCGATCCGGAACCGGACATAGACGGTGCCTTCTTCCCGGTTGCTGCGGGCAGCACTCGGGTAACGCTTGCGACGTTCGAGATGGGACATCAGACGCGACTGCCATCTCGCCGGCGAAACACTCCGACCGGCACCGCTGGCGGTTGCCGCAGCCGCATTGCGGGTCGATTGGGCGACCTCGGCCTTGGCCGTGCGGGCCGCCTGCGACGCGGGAGGCTGGGCCTGCTTCTTGACCACTTTCTTCGGCGCCGGTTCTTTCTTCTTCTCGATTTCCGGTTTCGGCGCGGGCGGCCGCAGCATCGGGATCGGAACCTCGACATTCTCCAGTTCCGCCATCACCATCTGTTCGATCGGATCGATCTCCGGCAGCGGCTCGGGCTCGATCAGCGGCGGCACTTCGGGCTGAAGTTCTGTGACCTCGGGTTCTGGTTCTGGCTCAGGCTCTGGAGGCGGCGGCTCCGGGAGAGGCTGCTCCACAGGCTCCGGGATGGGTTCCGGCAGCGGCTCGCTGGTTGCGGTCTTGACCTCTTCTGCATCGACCTGTTCGGTCGAGATCTCGGTCTCGTCTGTGATGACGGCCTCAGGTTCCGGCGCAAGCTCGATCATGATCGCTGGCGGCGGCCCGCTATCGGCCATCACCATGTCCGGTTCGCGCAACAGAACAGCCACCGCACCCGCATGGGCCGTGGCGATCAGGACCCCGGCCGTTGTCCACAACAGCCCTTCACCAAGGATCCGTTTCGTGGAGCGAGGCTCGATCATGGTGCCGGTCCTACGGGCTCTGTCGCTGCAGCAGCATCAGGCGCCGGCACGGCGGCAACTGCTTCCAGCCCAACGAGGGCGATCTTCAGGTATCCCGCATCCCGCAAGAGGTTCATGACCTCCATGAACTGACCATAGTCGACCGTCTTGTCGGCACGCAGGAAGATGCGCGCGTCCTTGTTGCCTTCGGTCATCCGGTCGAGCGACGTGCTGAGCGTCTCGCGTGCGACGGTATCGTTTCCAAGCGCCAGGCTCATGTCTTCCTTGAGAGTGACATAAACGGGCTCATCGGGACGTTCGGCCGGCTTCGCCGTGGAAGCGGGCAGATCGACATTCACATCGACCGTCGACAAGGGCGCGGCGACCATGAAGATGATCAACAGCACAAGCATGACGTCGATAAACGGCGTCACGTTGATCTCGTGGTTCTCGGCCAGATCGTCGCCGGAACTGTTTTCTCTGATGCCACCGGCCATTGGTTCACTCCGCCGCCATCGCCATGGCCTTGGTCGCCTGAGCGATGCGGGCACTCTTGCGGAAGTCGAGATCACGGCTGACCAGCCGCTCGATGCCAGCCCCGGCATCGGCAAGAAGCTGGCGGTAGCCCGTCACGGAGCGTGCAAAGACATTGTAGATGATAACAGCCGGAATGGCCGCGACGAGACCGATGGCCGTTGCCAGAAGCGCCTCGGCGATACCCGGCGCGACGACGGCAAGATTGGTGGTCTGTGTCTCGGCAATGCCGATGAACGAATTCATGATACCCCAGACCGTGCCGAACAGACCGACGAATGGCGCAGTCGAGCCGATGCTGGCGAGAACACCCGTGCCCTTCGCCATGCCGCGTCCTGCCCCGGCTTCGATCCGGGCCAGCGCCGAGCCGACGCGCTCTTTGACGCCTTCACCACCGACCTGGTCGATTGCCGCATCGGAAAGACTGACCTCATGCTGGGCGGCACGAACCATGGTCGCCACCACACCGCCGCGATTTTCGAGGGCTTGAAGGGCATCACGCAATTGGCGGGCATTCGTGACGGCTTTGAGGCCGCGCTTGGCGCGTGCCCGCGCACCGAAAAGCTGCAAAGATTTCGCGAGCCACACGGTCCAGGTCAGAACCGAAGCCACAGCCAGCGAAATCATCACTGATTTGACCACCCAATCGGCAGCCATGAACATGCCCTCGGGCGAGAGATCATGCGGCATGGCCTTCATCGGCGGCACGTCCGTAACCGTGTCGGCGGGCACCGCATCGACCACGGAGGCAAGCGGATCCGTCGGAGACTGCGCGGCTTCACCGCCGGTGGCAGCGGCATCTGCCGGCTGCACGGCAGAAGGAAGGTTGGCAGCGTCGGAGACTGGGGCCTGCGCGCTGGGAGCAGCCACGGCCTCTGGTGCTGGTGGAGAAGCCTCACTGTTGGGGTTCGCAGGCGAACCGGGAGCGGCCGTCGCTGCCGGAGGCGTGGAAGCGTCGGGCTGCGTCACGACGCGAGGCGAAGTTGCAGAGCTTTCACTTGCAGTCGGCGCGGTCGTCGCGCCAGCCTGAGGCGCGACGACGGGTGTTTCCGTGGCCGCCGGAGCCGGCTGCTGCGCCTGCACCAGTGATGCAGATAGAAGAAAAGTAAGAAGAATGCCAAATCGCTTCAGCGAAGGTCCCGAATGGTTGAGCGGCATTGGGAGCTCCTTATGAACTTGTGATACAAAACAGGCGCTCATCGCCGCCCGTCACGCTGCCTTCCCCATATAAAACTTGATAATCTGTGACAAGTAATAAAACAACCAAAGCGCGGTTTTCCCGCGGACGCAATCGCTCGGATGACGATCAACTGGCTCTTTGCCGCTCGCGCTCGTAGAGATCGATGACGTCCTTCTGGCGGCAGAGTTCCGTGCCCGATGTCATGACCGTCGCAGCACCAGCCGCCTGACCGAAACGAAAGGCGTCGCCGACTGTGTAGCCTTGGGCAAGTGACCAAACCATGCCTGCGACAAAGCTGTCGCCGGCCCCGGTCGCAGAATTGACCGGCACATCGATTGCCGGCAGTCGAATGATCTCATCGGCAGAGGCGAGGATCGCACCGTCGCCCCCCAGGGTGACGGCAATATGTTCGGCAGCGCCCGTTCGAACATGCGCTTGTGCCGCAGGTCCCACCTCGTCATGCGCCAGCTTGCGCCCCAGGAAGGCTTCGAACTCACCGTGGCTCGGCTTCACGAGGAACATGCGCGATCGCGACAACGCCTGCGCAAGCGGATTTCCCGATGTATCGAGGACAAACTTGCCGCCCCGCGCCGCGACGAGATCCGCGAGACGGACATAGGTGTCATCCGGTAGGCCCCTTGGGAGGCTGCCACTTGCAACGACATATTCGGCATCACTGGCTTCGACGGCGTCGAATACGGGCTTAAGCTCCTCCTCCGTTACCAGCGGCCCTTCCGGCACGAAACGATATTCGAGATTGGTCGAGGTCTCGTGCACCGCAAAAGCCACACGGACGGGATCGTGAATCCGGAATGTTCGCTCCATGATCGGCAGGGGTTTCAACATGGCCTCGAGCAATTCGCCCGTGGCCCCGCCCGACAGGAACATCAACTCGCATGTCCCGCCGAGGGTGACGATGACGCGGGCGACATTGATCCCGCCACCACCCGGAAATTGCTGCTGATTATAGGTCCGGGTCTTGTGGGTGTGACGCACCACCTCCGCATCGCTGGAGATGTCGATCGCCGGATTGAGTGCGAGGCAAAGGATTTTGGTCATAGAAGGGGCCACCATGGAAAAGTCGGAATGCCAGACTGCAACAAAGATACGACAGATCTAGGACGGCCAAGGTCCCGTCCGCAACCCGGTCGAAAGCCGCACTTGCTCAACCGAGTTTGCACCGCCTCGTTCCCGTTTGCATGGATGGTGAACACTGCGGTATCGCCGCAGGGCATTGTCTTTGGCGCCTGAGACATTACCTTCCCAACGCATTTACCGAGGAAAGCACCATGTATACCGGCATCGTCCAGACAGTCGCCCCGATCAAGTCCGTCATCCGCCATGACGGCTACACGACGTTCTACGTCGAACTCCCCGAGCGGCTGATGGTGGATCTGCAACTGGGTGCAAGTGTTTCGGTCGAAGGCGTATGCCTTTCCGTGACCTCGATGGACGGCACAATCGTCACCTTCGACGCCATGGATGCGACGCTGGAGCGCACCAACCTGGGCATGCTGCAAGCCGGAGACCGGGTAAATATCGAGCGCTCGGCAAAGCCGACCGACGAAAATGGTGGCCACAACATTGCCGGGCACATCGCGACGACGGCAGAACTGGTCGCTGCAAAGATGGAAATGCCGGGCGCGTTCATCCGCTTCCGCGTGCCCGAGGAGTGGGCGAAGTACGTCTTCAAGCGGGGCTATCTTGCCGTTAACGGCGCAAGCCTTACGGTGGCGGAGGCCAAAGACGACACATTTACGATCAACCTCATCCCGGAAACGCTGCGCCAAACCACGTTTCCACGTTACAAAGCTGGTGATGCGTTGAACATTGAGGTCGATCATCAGACCATGGTGATGGTTGACGTGGTTGAGCGCACACTTGAACGTCTGATGTCCAAGCGCGCCTGACGCGATATTAGTGCTGACCACCCGGTCGCTGCGGCAGCACGTCGTTCAGAATGGAAACCAGGACCTTCCCGTAGTCTGCAGGCTTCGGTGCGCAAAGCTCCGGCGGTATGCCGTTCTCCTCGATCTCCCGGATGGCTGATCCCGAGACGATGCGAAACGGTATCCCGCTGCGGCGCAACCGCTGAACGATCGGCGTCACGTCCCCATCACGAACCTTGAAATCAAGGATCGCCCCTGAAATATGCTCGTTTTCGAGAATTTCGAGCGCGTCTCGGACTGTTTCGGTCGTGATGACATTGACCCCAGCGCGGGCGACCGCGTCGGCGGCATCCATGGAAATGAAGACATCGTCTTCGACAATGAGGATCGTATCGATGGCAAGGGGCTGTCCTGGTCTCATCTTCGTTCTCCTTTTGCCACAACAACGCCCACAACCCCTGTTTGTTCAGATTTTCATAAATTGCTAAATAATATGGTAAACATAGACTTAACAGCTCAAGCAGGAGACATGTTGCTCGCATAAATGGAACATGCCGTCCGATGGAACATCCCTGCGAAGCCACGCGTTTCCCATGCCGGAAACCACGGGAGTTCATCCATGCAGATCATCGAAACAGAAGTCATTGAAGGCCACGACACAAAAGGTGGCTTCGTCGTCGAATTCCTCGGAGACGGCGGCGAGAAGGTATCGGTTCACATGGCACAGTCTGAAAACGGCAGCCTGAACCGGGACAACGCCCTGCAAAAGGCGCAGGTCCTGCTCGTGCAGGCGAGCCGCTTCGGTGCAACCGCCGAAAGCGGAAACGATGAACAGAGTGAAGCTGTCGAGAGCCTGCGTCAGGAGCAGCAGGAGACAGCCGACAATCCGAACAGCAACTCCGCCCTGCAGGAAGGACTGGAAGACACCTTCCCCGCCAGTGACCCGGTCTCGGCGTCCTACACCTCCACTATCGCCATTGACCGGAAGCATTGATATCGTAAGGGAACGGTACCGTCAGGGATTTGGGACATGCCTTCTGAACTGAACAGCTTCGGCACCGCGACCACTCTGGAACTGTCGGCCATCGTCATCAGGCTACTGATCGCGATGGTCTGCGGCGCCTGTATCGGCGTGGAGCGCGAATGGCGCAGCCACGCTGCCGGCTTGCGCACCCACATCCTCGTCTGCCTGTCAGCGGCGATTGTTGCAATCCTGACCATCGAAATCGCTCATCACGGCGCCTTCGACCGAGACGAGATCCGTCTGGACCCCATCCGCCTGATTGAAGCCGTAACGGCAGGTGTTGCATTCCTCGCGGCAGGAATGATCGTCTTCAACAAGGGAGAGGTGAAAGGCCTGACGACGGGCGCCGGCCTCTGGTTTGCCGGGTCTATCGGCCTTGCCTGCGGGCTCGGCTTTTGGCAGATCGGCCTCATTGCAAGCGGCTTTGCGCTGAGCGTGCTGTGGCTATTGCGGCTTATCGAACACCGGCTGCCCCTTCCTCCCGAGCGCGACTGAAGCCGCGCTCGGCAAGGCGATCCTACCTCAACAGGCTCTGGCCACCGTCGACCCAAATCGGCGTTCCGGTCACATGGCGCGATGCATCAGACGCGAGAAAGCCGATCACATCGGCCACCTCCTCTATCGTGCCGGGTTCCCCGCCCGTCAAAGGAATGTCGCCGTCATGGAAGGTCACCGGCACCTCGGTCTGATCCTTCTTGCGAATATGCGTGTTGTCGTCGATTTCGGTCTCGATCGCGCCCGGGCAAACTGCATTGATCCGGATGCCATGGCGGCCGAGCTCGAGCGCCAATTGCTGCACCATGGCAAGTTGGGCGGCCTTGGTCGCTGAATAGGCTGTTGCACCCGGTGAGGTGAACGTCCGGGTTCCGTTGATCGATGAGATCACCACGATCGAGCCGCCATTTTTCTTCATATGCGGCACAGCATGATGCAGCGTGAGATAGGTGCCGCGCAGGTTGATCGCGATCGTCTTGTCGAATTCCTCGGGCTTGAGGTCATCGACCGGCGCCCAGGTGCCGTTGATCCCGGCATTCGCAATGACAATGTCCAGCCGCTTTCGTTCGTCGGTCAGTCGCGTCAACGCCTGCTCCATCTCATGATGATCGCTCACATCGGCGACCAGGACCATCCCGTCGCCCCCGGCTGCGCGGATCTCCGCGAGCGTCTCGTCCAACTCCTCTCGTGTCCGCCCCAGCAGACCGACAAAGGCACCACCCTTTGCCAGATTGAGAGAAGCGCCCTTGCCGATCCCGGAGCCCGCTCCGGTCACCACGGCGGTTCTCCCGTCGAGTTCGCCGCGCCTCATGACTTGCCCTCGACATGTTCGGGCTTGCCCTGACGCTTTGTTGAGGCGAGCTTTTCGAGCTCTTTCTTGCTCATGCTATGTTCCATGCTGCGCGACGCGCCCTTGAGATCGGACACCTTAGCCTCACCCCGCTTGGCGGCCAGTGCAGCACCAGCCGCCTTCTGCTGCGCCTTCGATTTCGCCGGCATCTGCACACCTCCTGTTTCATCCGATTTCGTTGCGAGGCAAACCGGCAAAGGGGCCGAAAGTTCCAGCCGGAGAGGGGCTTGGAACAAAGCATCGCGCTCGGGAATTAAGCTGCGCAACTCCAGACATCAGAGGATCAGATGGACGCCAAGAGCACGCATTTTCATGTCACGCCGGGCGAATGGCACAGTCTCGGCGCGTGCTTCGATGGAGAGGGCACGAACTTCGCTCTCTTTTCAGCCCATGCGGAACGTGTCGAGCTCTGCCTCTTTGACGACAGCGGCAGCGTTGAGGTCGCCCGGCTTGAGCTTCCAGAATACACAAACGAAGTCTGGCATGGCTATGTCCCGGGCGTGCGCCCCGGACAGCTTTACGGCTACCGTGTCCACGGGCCCTATGAGCCGGAGAACGGTCATCGCTTCAATCCGAACAAACTACTCCTTGACCCCTATGCGCGCGAAATCGTCGGCGATTTCGCCTGGTCGAAGGCTCATTTCGGCTACGACCTGGATGCGGAAGAGAAGGACCTCACCTTCAACACGCTCGACAGCGCGTCATGCTCGCCGAAATGCCGGGTGATCGATCCGAATGAGAACCGCATTTCAAACGGCTTCGCCCGCATCCCCTGGTCCGACACGATCGTCTACGAGACCCATGTCAAAGGCTTCACCAAGCTGCATCCCGCGATACCTGACAATCTCAGGGGCACATTCGACGGCCTCGGCCACAAGGCGGCCGTCGACTATGTAAAGAGCCTCGGCATCACCTCGATCGAACTCCTGCCCGTGCATGCCTTCCCGGACGATAGCCACCTGATGGACAAGGGGCTTCATAACTTCTGGGGTTACAACACGATCGGCTTCTTCTCGCCCGCGAGCCGCTACTACGGTCCCAAAGGCCTGGTGGGCTTTCGCGACATGGTCCGCGCGTTCCACGATGCCGGCATCGAGGTTATCCTTGACGTCGTCTACAACCATACGGCCGAAGGCAACGAACTCGGCCCGACGCTCTCCTTCAAGGGCATCGACAATTTCTCCTACTACCGGACGATGCCGGACAATCACCGCTACTACATCAACGACACGGGCACGGGAAATACGGTGAATACGTCCCACCCGCGCGTCCTGCAGATGGTGATGGACAGCCTGCGCTACTGGGCTGAGGAGATGCATGTCGACGGTTTCCGCTTCGATCTGGGTACGATCCTCGGCCGGGAACCGGAAGGCTTCGATCAGCGCGGCGGCTTCTTCGACGCCGTCAGCCAGGATCCCGTTCTCTCCAAGGTCAAGCTGATCGGCGAGCCCTGGGACATCGGCCCCGGCGGTTACCACGTCGGCGGCTTCCCGCCGGGCTGGGCCGAATGGAACGACAAGTATCGCGACTCGACCCGTGAATACTGGTTGAACGCCGACAACACCTCTCAGGACTTTGCCGCCCGCCTGCTAGGCTCAGGCGACATCTACGACCTGCGCGGCCGTCGCCCCTGGGCGAGCGTGAACTTCATCACCGCCCATGACGGCTTCACCCTGAACGACCTCGTGTCCTACGACCAGAAGCACAACGAAGCCAATGGCGAGGACAACAACGACGGCCACGACCATAATCGCAGCCACAACTACGGTCACGAAGGTCCGACGGACGATGCCGAGATCAATGCGATCCGCGACCGTCAGAAGCGCAATCTCCTGTCAACACTGTTTTTCTCGCACGGCACACCCATGCTGCTCGCGGGCGACGAATTTGGCCGCTCGCAGATGGGCAACAACAACGGCTATTGCCAGGACAGCGAGATCAGCTGGCTGCACTGGGAAGACCTGCCGCAGTCCTGCGAGGATCTGCGGGAATTCACCCGCCGGCTGATAGCTCTTCGCAAGGCGCAACCTCTTCTGCGTCGCTCGAACTGGCGCGATGGCATGCTTATCGACTGGTACCATGTCGAAGGCGGCCATCAGGAGCCCGAACACTGGTTCGATGGAAACCCGCTGGCGCTGAGGCTCCGGCGACCTGATCTGGAGGCGGAAGAGGGTGTTTGGCCGGAGGCGCTCCTGCTCTTCAATCCGGTCGCCGAGGACATTGATTTCGTCCTACCTGAAACCGGCGGCGGGAACTGGCAACTCGAGCTGACGACCTTCGATGTGGAGCGGCACGGCGATATCGCGGAAGAAGGCAAGGCGTTCAGGCTGCAGGCACGATCGCTTGCGCTGCTCAGACGCGCCTGATCCTTGCCGTCAATCCCGCGAGGCGCGCTGCAGCACCTCGAAATCGTAAAGCTGTCCGGCGACCGAAATGCGCCGGGCAGAAATCATGACGGGGACCATATTGCCGGCTGCGTCATGGATTTCACCTCGCATGCCTGCATAGCCACCGTCACGGTCCAGCAGCATCAGACGCTCGGCACGCGCTTCACTCCCCGACACGATGCCAGAAGCCATCATTTCGTTTCCACCGATATCATCCCAGCTTTTGCCGACGAGATCGAGATAGGCCTGATTGACCCGGATATAGCGCGAGCTCTTCTGGCCGATGCTCGAAATGGAGAAGGCCACCGGCGACAATTCGAAAAGCGCCTGAATGACCGGCCCGGATAGCGCCGTTGACTCGGCCTGCTCGATGACGTCCCTCAACATCAGCTCATCGTCTCGGCCGGCAGTGATTTCATAGTCGGCAGGCATTGCAAGCTCGTCCCGGAGAACGGCAACGAAACGCCAGAGGTCGATCTCCAGAAACTGCGGTTTGTGGCTGTCATCTACCTTTTCGAGACGCTCCGGAAGCGCGTTGATCGCATCGGTGAGACGCTGTGTCTCACGCGGGCTTCGAGCGGAGGCCAACAGGCTGCGGAGCTTGTCCTGGGCGATATCCTGCAGGATGGCATAGGCGTTTTGCAGCTTGGCTGCCCGCTCCGCCTCCACCACTTCGACGGGACGAGAGCCGTCGGCAACGGGCAGCTCTTCGAGGAGTGCCCAGATATGACGCTCTTCTGGAGATTCCTCGTGCTTCGCGGCCCCTTGCGGCGCATAGCGGATCAGACTGAGTACGGTATCGACACCAAACGTGTCGACATCGGCTTCCGCGGTCTGGCCATTGGGCCCTACCCTGAGAGCCGTCAGCCGGGTCGGTCCGCCATTGTCGTCGAAGTATATGCAGACCTCTAAGATCGCATCAGGGAATTCCAGCCAGGGGTGTTCACTCCGGAACACCGCAAGCGCAGAGTGGTCGAGCACTGTTAGAGCATACATGACGCGTCCTCCACAACCGGCCGTAGCATACAGCAAAGGCCACCCTGCCTGATAGGTCAGGAATCGCCAAATATCAGCATAAAGCAAACATCGCGGCTTCTGAATGTGTTTCTAGCCGCCGACAAGTATATGAATGTTTAAGCTGAAATCTTTGAGTTCTGGGAGCGACGCAAGAATGCGACAGTCCGGCGCCCAAACCCACAAATAGTCAGGGACGCCGGACTGCTTGAGCTCGAAAGAGCGATCAGAAGAAGGCCTGGATGCCGGTCTGGGCGCGGCCAAGGATCAGGGCATGCACGTCATGCGTGCCTTCATAGGTGTTCACGGTTTCCAGATTCTGCGCATGCCGCATGACATGGTATTCGATCTGGATGCCGTTGCCGCCGTGCATGTCGCGAGCCATGCGGGCGATGTCGAGCGCCTTGCCGCAATTGTTGCGCTTGATGATCGAGATCATCTCCGGCGCGAACTGGTGTTCGTCCATCAGACGGCCGACGCGGAGTGAGGCAAGCAGACCAAGCGAGATTTCGGTCTGCATGTCGGCAAGCTTCTTCTGGAAGAGCTGCGTGCCGGCAAGCGGCTTGCCGAACTGCTTGCGGTCGAGGCCATACTGGCGGGCCCGGTGCCAGCAATCCTCCGCAGCGCCGAGAACGCCCCAGGAAATGCCGTAACGAGCACGGTTGAGGCAGCCGAAGGGACCCTTGAGACCCGACACGTTGGGCATCAGCGCATCTTCGCCGACTTCGACGCCATCCATGACGATCTCGCCGGTGACCGAAGCACGCAGCGAGAGCTTGCCGCCGATCTTTGGCGCCGACAGGCCCTTCATGCCCTTTTCGAGAATGAAGCCGCGGATTTCGCCGCCATGCGCTTCCGACTTCGCCCAGACGACGAAGACGTCGGCGATCGGCGCATTGGAGATCCACATCTTGGAGCCACGCAGGCGATAACCGCCCTCGATCTTTTCGGCGCGCGTCTTCATGCCGCCGGGATCCGAGCCGGCATCCGGCTCGGTCAGGCCGAAGCATCCGATCAGCTCGCCGGAGACGAGACCCGGCAAATACTTGTCCTTCTGTTCCTCCGAACCGTAGGCGTAGATCGGATATATCACCAGTGACGACTGCACGCTCATCATCGAGCGATAGCCGGAGTCGATACGTTCGATCTCGCGGGCGACGAGGCCATAGGAAACATAGTTCGCGTCAGCAGCGCCGTATTTTTCAGGCAGGGTGACACCAAGCAGGCCAGCCTTGCCCATCAGCCGGAAGAGTTCCGGCTCGACCGTTTCGCCGAGATAGGCGTCGGCGACCCGCGGCGCGAGTTCGGCTTCTGCAAAGGCCGCTGCCGCATCCTGGATCATCCGCTCATCCTCGCTCAGGATCTCGGACATCAGGAAGGGGTCACTCCAGGAAAAGGGTCGCATCTCGCTCATCGGTCTCATCCATTTGTTTCGTTATCCCAGATTGCTCATGTCGGAGTGCAATTCAACCCATGTTTACTCATGTTGCTATTAGGTCTATTCATATCGCATGCTCACACATCAACGCCGCTTCCTGCCATCGACGAGTGCTCTCGCCGCCTTCGATTCCGTCGCCAAGCTTGGTAGCTTCTCGGCCGCCGCCAACGAGCTGGCGCTGACACAAGGCGCGATCAGCCGCCAGATCGGCCTTCTCGAAGACCAGATCGGCGTCAAGCTTTTCGAGCGAACCAATCGCGGTGTCGAATTGACCACCATCGGCCGCACCTATGCCAAGGGTATCGGCGATGCGCTGGCCACGATCCGCACGCTGTCGCTGGAGGCCATGGCAACCCGCGATGACACCCATCTGCGTCTCGCCATCCTGCCGACCTTCGGCACCCGTTGGCTGATGCCGCGCATGCCGGACTTCCTCGCGAAGAATCCGGCCATCATCATGGACTTCGCCACCCGCATCGGCCAGTTCGATTTCGAGGGCTCCGGTCTCGATGCCGCGATCCATATCGGTGAACCGAACTGGCCAGGCACCGATTGCCAGTTTCTGATGCATGAATTGGTGGTGCCGGTCTGCAGTCCGGCCTTTCTCGATGCCAACCCGGTGAACCGGCCGGAAGACCTTCTGTCCAAGCCGCTGTTCGACATGGCGTCCCGCCCACGGGCCTGGGAACAATGGTTTTCCAGCCTCGGCATCAGCGAGGGCCGCGGAGGCGGCATGCGCTTCGAGCAATTCTCCAACGTCGTCCAGGCCTGTCACGCGGGCCTGGGGATCGCGCTCGTCCCGACATTCCTGATCGAGCCGGAGCTGGCGAGTGGCCAGCTGGTCCGCGCCTGGGATCATAAGGTGAAAAGCGCAAGCGCCTACTACCTCGTCCGCCCGCTGTCGAAGATGGCCTATGGGCCGGCCAGCACCTTTGCCACCTGGATCATCGAACAGGCAAGAAGCTTCAGCGAGCGACGCCCCGCGAGTGCTTGAAGACCACCAAGAAATGACTCGTAGGGTGTGTCCTGTGCCGATTGACAAGCCTCCGTCATGAGCAAAGACTAACCTCCGAAGCCATGATCAGGCTTGGAGGGGACCATGTTTACGAACCGTTTTTCGGCGTTGCTCACAGTCGCGCTGGCTCTATTGCCATTATCCCCTTCAGCTTACGCGCAGGATATCAGGACAATCGAACGCATTGACGATGCGGACTATTTCGGATTCGACCTGCGAACGGAAAAGAACGTCTCCATCGATGAATGCGAGGCGAGCTGCATCGGCGACGCCTCCTGCCGCGCCTTCACTTTTAATCCGAAGGTCAACTGGTGCTTCCTGAAGTCCGATTATGACCAGCTGAACAGCTTCCCGGGCGCGATCGCGGGCCGCATCGTCGTTCAGACGGCGGAAGAGGACATCGGCGCTCCGCCGGCGCTGACCTTCGTCTCGGACTACCTGAAATCGGAAGCCCGCAATCAGCGCAGCAATCTTGTCATTGCAGCCGAACAGCAGGGCCTGGGCCGGGACTCGCTGATTGAAATAGGACGCGCCTCCTTTACAAGTGGCAACATCGACTACGCCATTCTGTCCCTGAAGGGTGCACTGGCGATCGATGCAGACGACGAAGCACTCTGGCTCGAACTGGCCCGGATGGCCAATACCGTCATCAACAACTACGGCATGGCCAACGAAGGCGCGATGGCGTCGATCAACGGCTATCTCTTGACCCGCGGCGCCTCCACCCGCGCCGAGGCGCTCGCCACGCTGGCGAAGTCCCTTGAGAACAGCGAGAACTGGCGTCCGGCCCTCAGCGCCTACAAGGCAAGCCTCGAACTCGCGTCGAATGCGCAAGTACGCGCCGCCTTCGAAGACCTGCGCTCCCGCCAGGGTTTCCGCGTCGTCAACAACACTGTTGATTCCGACAGCGCTTCGCCGCGCGCCTGCGTCGAGTTCTCCGAACCTCTGGTCAAGCGCGGCGTCGACTACTCGTCCTTCGTCACGCTTGACGGCAAGACGCCGAAGGCGCTGGAAGCAAAAAACAACCAGATCTGCGTCGAGGGCCTGGAGCATGGCGGGCGCTATCGCCTCGCAATCCGCGCCGGCCTCCCCTCCTCGGTCGACGAAAACCTGGAAGCCCCGGTCGAACTCGAGCTCTATGTCCGTGACCGCGCATCGACCGTACGCTTTACCGGCGACAGTTTCGTTCTCCCATCATCCGCGCGCCAGGGCATTCCGCTCGTATCGATCAACAGTGAAAGCGCCAATCTCGAACTCTACCGGATCGGCGACCGCAACATCGCCCCGCTTCTCGCCGCCTCGCAGTTTCTCACCCAGATGGACGGCTACACCGCCGGCCGCGTGAAGGACGAGATCGGCGAACTTGTCTGGCAGGGTTCGGTCGAGATTGCCAACGAGCAGAACAGGGAGGTCGTTACCAGCATTCCGCTGCAGGAGGCCCTGCCGACCCGCAAGCCCGGCATCTATGTGATGACTGCGGTCTCCCCGACTGGTGTGAACGAGAGCTGGGACAGCCGCGCGACGCAGTGGTTCGTCGTCTCCGATATCGGCCTTTCGACCTTTGCCGGCACCGATGGGCTGCATGTCTTTGCACGCTCGCTGGCATCGGCCAGCCCACTTGCCAATATCGAGCTGCAACTGATCGCAAAGAACAACGAGATCCTGGCGACCGCCATAACTGACGCCGAAGGCCGGGCCCGTTTCGACGCCGGCCTCGTGCGCGGTGGCGCAGCGCTCGCTCCGGCCGTGATTGCCGCCCGCAGCGATGCTGACGACAACGTCTTCCTCGACATGACCCGTGCCGGCTTCGACCTCTCCGACCGGGGCGTCACCGGTCGCCCGGCACCGGGCCCGGTCGATATCCTCGCCTGGACCGAACGCGGCATCTACCGCCCCGGCGAGACCGTGCATTCCGTAGCGCTGGCCCGCGACACCAATGCCGACGCCATTTCCGGCCTGCCGCTCACCTTCCTCTTTTCGCGACCCGACGGGGTCGAGTTCCACCGTTTCGCGGTGTCAAGCGAAACGCTGGGCGGTTATGCCGTCGACCTGCCGATCCTTGCCAATGCGATGCGTGGCACCTGGACAGTCGCCATCCACACCGATCCGAAAAAACCGGCCATCGCTCGGTCGACATTCCTGGTCGACGATTTCGTGCCCGACCGTCTCGACCTGAAGCTTTCGAGCCAAGCCGGGGCAATCTCTTTAGACGAAGCCGTTACCCTGTCGGCCGATGGCCGTTATCTCTATGGCGCGCCGGCAGCCGGCCTGACGCTCGAAGGCGAGGTGGTGATCCGCCCGACGACCAGCCATCCCGATTTTCCCCGTTACAGCTTCGGCCTTTCGGACGAGGAGGGCATCGAAGACATGCGTCTGCCGCTCGAAGGGCTGGACGCGCTGGATGACGATGGCCTCGCCGAAATCGAGGTTGCCCTGACCGATCTGCCCTCGACGACACGCCTCCTGAACGCGGATATTGTCCTGCGTTTGCGCGAAAGTGGAGGCCGCACGGTCGAGCGCAAGCTAACCCTTCCCGTCACGCCGGAAGGGCCCGTCATCGGCATCAAGCCGGAATTCGAAGGCGAGGTCTCCGAGAACTCGAATGCCGTCTTCAACCTGATCGCGCTCGGCTCTGATGGCGAGCGCCAGGCCCTAGCCGGCGCGAGCTGGAAGCTGATCAAGCTGGAGCGGAACTACCAGTGGTATCGCGATGGTTCCTCCTGGCGCTATGAGCCGATCACCACGACCAAGCTCGTGGCCGACGGCACCGTCGATATCGCAGCGGAAGGCACACCACTTTCAACACCGGTGACTTGGGGCGCCCATCGTCTGGAAGTCGAGCAGGGCGGCGCCGTCACCAGCGTCGACTTCGATGCCGGCTGGTTTGTCACAGCAAGCTCTACCGAAACGCCAGACGCACTCGAGATCGGCCTCGACAAGCCGGCTTACAAGGTCGGCGATACCGCAAAGCTGAAGATCTCGCCGCGTTTCGCAGGCCAGGTTATCGTTACCTCGGGCACCGATGCCCTGATTTCGACGCAGGTTGCCGAAGTCCCGGCCACCGGCACGGAAATCGAAATTCCAGTTACTGCGGATTTCGGCGCCGGGGCCTATGTGACCGCGACCCTCTTCCGCCCCGGTGATGCCGAGGAAAGCCGCATGCCGGCGCGTGCAATCGGCATTGCCTGGCTCGCCGTCGATCCGGGCGCCGACAAGCTTGCCATCAAGCTTTCGCCACCGGAAAAGACCTTGCCCCGCCAGCCCCTGGAAATCCCGGTGGAAGTGACCGGCTCTGGCATCGGCGAGGAGGCCTATGTGATGGTCGCCGCCGTCGATGTCGGCATTCTCAACCTCACCCGCTATGAGACACCCGATCCGGAAAGCTACTATTTCGGCCAGCGCCGGCTCGGCCTCGAACTGCGTGACCTTTATGGCCGTCTGATCGATGGCTCGCTGGGCGCAACCGGACGCCTGCGCACCGGTGGTGACGGGGGCCAGGTTGCCCTGCAGGGCAATCCACCGCGCGAAAGGCTCGTGGCCTTCTTCTCCGGTCCGGTGAAGGTCGATGCAGATGGCAAGGCGATGGTCTCCTTCGACATCCCGCAGTTCAATGGCACGGCGCGTATCATGGCCTGGGCCTGGTCGAAGACCGGGGTCGGTCACAGCGAGGCGGACGTGATCATACGAGATCCGATCGTCGTGACGTCGAGTTTGCCCAAATTCCTCGCCCCTGAGGACGAAAGCAGTCTTCGTCTGGACATCGCCGCGACGGACGCTCCATCCGGCACCTACACGCTGGCCGTCACCGGCAACGGTCCCGTCAGTATCGGAGGATCGGAAAGCCAGGAGGTCACGCTGACGGCGGGTGAAACCACCACCGTAACCCTGCCGCTCACTGCCAACACACCCGGCGACGGCGCGATTGACATCGCGCTCACAGGTACAGACGGCATAGCCATTTCCCAGTCTCTCGATCTTCCCGTACGCCCAGCAACACTGCCGATCACCGAGCGGCAGGTCATTGCGCTGGCACCGGGCAAGAGCCTGACCGTGGATAGTGACCTGCTCGCAGACAGCCTCTTGCAGGGAGCCTCCGTCAGCCTCAATGTCGCTCGCGCCGATGGCTTGGACATTCCGGGCCTGTTGATGGCCCTTGACCGCTATCCCTATGGCTGCGCCGAACAGACGACCAGCCGCGCGCTGCCGCTTCTATACTTTGATGAACTGGCCAAGCTTTCCGGCCTGCCGGAGGACGAGTCAATCAACAAGCGCGTCCAGGACGGCATCCTGCGCGTGCTGGCCTATCAATCGTCGAGTGGCTCCTTTGGCCTCTGGGCACCGGGTTCCGAAAGCCTCTGGCTCGACGCCTATGTCACCGACTTCCTGACCCGCGCCCGCGAACAGACCTTCGACGTGCCGGAGGAAGCTCTCGTCCAGGCCTTGCAGAACCTGCAGAACCGCATCGCCTATGACAACGACATCCGCACGCGCGGCAACGAGATCGCCTATGCTCTCTACGTGCTGTCACGCAGCCGCAAGGCCTCGCTGAGTGACCTTCGCTACTACGCGGACACGATGCTCGGCGACTTCCCGACGCCCCTGTCGAAAGCGCATCTGGCAGCGGCATTGTCGCTCTACGGTGATAGCGAGCGAGCCAACGCCGTTTTCCTCGATGCAGCCGGAATGAGCGAACAGGCCCGTATGACGCCGGTCAGCTTCTCCCGTTCCGACTATGGCTCGGCGCTTCGCGATGCTGCCGGCGTTCTGGCGCTTGCCGCCGAAAGCCGCCCGGTTCCGCCTGTCGTTCCGATCCTGGCAAAGGTCGTGGCCGACGAGTGGAAGGCCAAGCAGACACTCAGCACCCAGGAACAGACCTGGATGCTGCTAGCCGCCCGCGCACTCCAGCAGGATGACGAGGGGCTGAAGCTTGAGGTCAATGGTGCCGAAAAGACCGGCGCCTATGCGGCCACGATCCCGGGCGACGCACTCCTAGAGGCGCCGCTGACGCTGACCAACACCGGCCTTGATGCCGTGAGCGCTGCGGTTACCACGGTCGCGGCTCCGGCCCTGCCACCGGCAGCCGGCGGGGAAGGCTTCGAGATCAACAAGACCTACTACAGCCTGACCGGCGAAGAGGCCAACATCACAGAGGTCATCCAGAACGAACGCTATGTCGTGGTGCTGGAAGTGACGGAAGCGGATGACTGGCCGGCCCAGCTTCTCGTGACCGATCTGCTTCCGGCGGGCTTCGAGATCGACAATCCGAGCCTGGTCGACAGCGCAGCGCTCGCCAACTTCGACTGGATCGGCCAGACGGAGACCGCGCATCTCGAATTCCGCAGCGATCGCTTCGTGGCTGCCGTCAATCGCGGCGAGGGCGAAAACGGTACGATCACGCTGGCTTACGTCGTCCGCGCCGTCACGCCGGGCACCTACGACCTGCCGGCCGCGAACGTCGAAGACATGTATCGTCCGCAGCTGTCGGCGCGCACGGCAGCCGGTGCGATGACGGTCTCGACGGCACCCTGATGGGCCGCCTGAGGCGCATCGGCATAAGCTTGGGGGTGGCTGCCATCACGGCCACTGCCTCGGTCGCTGCGCTGGATTGGGCGGACAGAAACTACCCTCCCCCGCTGGAGGAAGCGCGCGCAGTCTCGACCGAAATTCTCGATCGGGACGGCCAGCTCTTGCGTGCCTTTGCCACGAAAGAAGGCCTCTGGCGCTTAGAAACAACAGTCGATGACGTCGACCCTGCTCTCATCCGCATGCTGATCGCCTATGAGGACAAGCGCTACGCGGAACATCACGGCGTTGACCTCATGGCGCTGGGACGTGCCGCCTGGCAACTGGCCGCCAACGGCCGCATCGTTTCGGGCGCATCCACCCTCTCCATGCAGGTCGCCCGCCTGATCGAGCCTCGTCGCGAGCGATCGCTGACCGCCAAACTCATCCAGATCGCCCGCGCGATCCAGTTGGAGCGGCGGCTGACGAAGACAGAGATCCTCAATCTCTATCTCACCCACGCCCCCTATGGCGGAAACCTGGAAGGCGTGCGCGCAGCAAGCCTCGCCTGGTTTGGCAAGGAGCCGAAGCGGCTCTCGACTGCCGAGGCCGCTCTGTTGGTCGCCCTGCCGCAACTGCCGGAAAAGCGCCGCCCCGACCGCTACCGCCACAACGCACACGAAGCGCGCAAGCGGGTTCTGGAACGCGCTCGCGAAGCCGAAGTCGTCGACAAGACGGAGGTCGAGCTCGCGCTGAACGCATCCCTCCCCTCTATGCGCAGGCAGTTGCCGGCGCTTGCACCACATCTCGCCGAAGCCGCACGGCGCAAGGCACCCGAGATCAGCACCCACCAGACCACCATCCTGCGGCCTGTACAGGAGACCCTGGAAAAAGTGGCGCTCGAAGCGGGCCGCAAGCTCGATCCCAAGGTCTCGCTCGCCTTGCTGATGGCCGATGCCACCACCGGCGAGATTGTCGCAGAAGTTGGAGCTGCCGATTACTTCGATGCCTCCCGCTCCGGCTGGATCGACATGACGCGCGCCGAGCGTTCGCCGGGCTCGGCGCTGAAACCCTTCATTTACGGCCTCGCCTTCGAGCAGGGTCTGGTGGCTCAGGAAACCATTGTCGAGGATCGCCCGGCCGACTTCTTCGGCTACCGCCCGAAGAATTTCGACATGCAGTATCAGGGCGATGTCAGCATCCGACAGGCTCTGCAGCTGTCGCTCAACGTGCCGGCCGTGCGTCTTCTTGATGCCGTCGGTCCGTCTCGCCTGATGGTTCGCCTCCGACGCGGCGGGGTCACCCTGAAACTGCCCCCCAACGAAGCGCCAGGCCTCGCGATTGCGCTTGGCGGTGCCGGCATCACGCTGAAAGACCTTGTGCAGCTCTATTCCGGTCTTGCAAATCGCGAGCAACCGATCCGGCTCGGTGATGGTATCCGCGACTTGGCCGAGCTGATTGACGAAGAGCCGCTCTTCGAACCCAATGCCGCCTGGACGGTGGCAGACGTCCTCGGCGACGTCCTGCCTCCAACCGGCAGCCCACCCGCCGGCATCGCCTACAAGACAGGCACCAGCTACGGCTACCGTGACGCCTGGTCGGTCGGCTATGACGGGCGCTATGTGCTCGGCGTCTGGATCGGTCGCCCAGACAATGCCGCCGTCCCCGGCATATCGGGCTATCAGACGGCAGCCCCGATCCTCTTCGAAGCCTTTGCCAAATCCGGCCTTGCCGGAACGCCCCTGCCCCGCGCACCGACAGGGGCAAACCGAATCGCCGCATCGGACCTGCCGCAATCGCTTCGCCGCTTTTCCTTGGAATCCAATGGCCTGGTCGCGGTTTCCGCGCGCGAGCGGCCACCACGGATTGTTTATCCCCTGGAAGGTTCGGTTCTCGAACGCGGCAAGGGCGCGGATGGCGAGGCTTTGCCGGTCGTCATGAAGATGCAAGCCGGACGCGCGCCCTTTCGGTGGCTCGTCGATGGCAAACCGATGCGTGAATCCACGCGCCGCAGAACCGGCGAATGGCATCCCGAAGGCATAGGGCAATCGACCCTGACCGTGATCGATGCGGAAGGGCGAGCCGCTTCAGTCAATGTCTTCGTCCGGAATTGACACGCCTGTTGCTGGCAGCCGTGATCCACCGCAGGACGGCTCGCGTAGACGATCCCGTTAACCCATTTTGAACGGGAGATCTTCGTTATGACCAGCAGCATGCGTGCCGGACTGATCACGCTCCTGACGATCGCGTTCATCGCCCCGGCAGCGATGGCGAACGAGCGCTTTACCGCCTCCACCATCAAGGAAGAAATCATCGGCAAGCGCATCTACCTCGCCGTGCCCTTCGGTGGCGAATTTCCGCTGAACTATCGTCCGAACGGTCAGGTGGATGGGTCGGGCGAAGCCCTAGGTCTCGGCCGCTTCGCCAAGCCGAATGACAAAGGCAAATGGTGGATCAACGGTGACCGCCTCTGTCAGCAATTTACCAGCTGGTACAAGGGGGCGCCGATGTGCTTCGAACTGATCCGCACCGGTGACAAGCGCCTGAAATGGATCCGCGACAACGGCGAAACCGGCACGGCGCGCATAGGCAACAGCATCTGACACAGCTTGTCGCGCCATCCCTCGATCCCTATTCTGAACCATCAAGCAGAATGGGGACTGGAATGGCAGATCCGAGAAGCCGCCCGATCGGCGCAACGGCGACACTTGGGCGAAGGGGTTACCCCATCATTGAATCCGCAACCGGCGGTGAGCTCGAAATCGTTACCGGGCCGACCCAGGCAGGCTTCAATCCCCTCGACCTGCTATTGGCCTCGCTTGCCGCCTGTATGAGCATGAGCGCGCGGATAGCCGCCCGCGAACTGGGCCTCACCGATGAGTTCGAGGGGCTGCAGGTCGGGGTGACTGGAGAAAAGGCGGCGGACGAGCCCTCGCGTTTCGCCTCGATCATCGTGACACTGGCTTTCGAGGGCACTCTCGATCCGCATGATCAGTCGAGGATTGCGCATCGCGCCGAGGAAATCTGCACCGTCAGCAACAGCCTCTCGATTCGCCCCATATTACTGATCAGCTCCGCCTAACCGGCGAGACGCTGCAACGTGATTGCGTCAGGCTCTCCGCCACAGAACACGTCGAGAGCCTCGCGGAAGATCGCAGCGTCGTCGGGATCGGCAGCGGCCGCAAACAGCGTCATGGATGATCGGAACTTCATGTCGTCGGGTTGACCGAAAATCTCCAAAAGGCTTCGGTCCTGATGCGCCAATACGGCCCGGGTGACCGTACGCAGGCGCTCTCCGAGGATAGCATGCGCCAGATACGCACGCGCCTCATCAAGCGACCTTAAGGCAAATCGCTGGGCAGTGGGCGATCGGCCCAACCCCTCCAGTTGCGGAAAGATGAACCACATCCAGTGACTGCGCTTCAGGCCACCCTGCAATTCCCGAAGCGCCTGTGCGTAAGTTTCCCGCTGCGCTTTGACGAAGCGCTCGAGGTCGACGAGAGAATAATCTTCAGCCATTTGAGCCTTGCTCCTCTTGCCTCAACGCTGGTCGGGAAGGCCATCGCCAATGCCTGATACGATCAACTAATCCGCCCTATCCGCCTAAATTCTTGACGTCGGACCAATGTTCGTTAACAAGAATGTGAGGCGCCGTGATTTCAGCATCACCGCGCCCAAACCTGGTGCCGGGCCCCTCTGGCGAGAGTTTACGGCGCTCTCGTGATGTCGGTACCGCCAGCAAATTTCAGCCGGCGGATTCTAGAAAAATGAACACTTGGATCATGCTTCATGCGAAGGCGTGCAGGACGCTTCGCATCTCCCCTAATTTCGCCTCCTCCAGCCTGGAGGACCGCATATGAGCACCGCAGCAGCAACGGGTGGCAATTCCACTCTCGGTTACTTCCGCTGGGCCTTCATCGTCACGGCGATTGGCCTGCTTCTCGGCGCCGTTCTCGGATGGCAGATGAGCGGCACAATCTCCGGCATGGCGACCATCTTCTTCATCTGCTCGGTCCTGGCCGTGCTTGAAATCTCCCTGTCCTTCGACAACGCCATCGTCAACGCCAACAAGCTCAAGGACATGACGCCCGTCTGGCAACGGCGCTTCCTGACCTGGGGTATCCTCATCGCCGTCTTCGGTATGCGCATCATCTTCCCGCTGTTGATCGTGGTGATCGCGGCGCAGATCGGCCCGATCGAAGCCGTGATCCTCGCCGCCCGCGAGCCCGCGGAATATGCGCGCATCATGAACGATGCGCATCTGCCGATCGCGGCCTTCGGTGGTACCTTCCTGATGATGGTCGGCCTCACCTACTTCTTCAACCAGGAGAAGGACATCCACTGGATCGAGTGGCTCGAAAGTCATATGGCGCGCTCCGCCTCGATCAAGGGCATCGAGATTGCGCTCGTGCTGCTCCTGATCCTGCTGTTCTCCAATCTTCTTGACGGCGAAGAGGCGACGACCTTCGTCTATTCGGCGATCTATGGTCTCGTGACCTTCCTCGCCGTCGAAGTTCTCGGCGGTCTGCTCGACGCCTCGCAGCGTGCCATGAGCGAAGCGGCCAAGGGTGGCCTCGGCGCCTTCATCTATCTTGAAGTGCTGGACGCCAGCTTCTCTTTCGACGGCGTCATCGGCGCCTTTGCACTGACGCAGAACCTCTTCATTATCGCGATCGGCCTTGGCATCGGCGCCATGTATGTGCGCTCGATGACCATCATGCTCGTCGAAAAGGGCACGCTCGCCGAATATCGATACCTCGAACACGGCGCCTTCTACGCCATCCTGATCCTGTCGGTGATCATGTATGTGCAGACACTGTTCCACATCCCGGAAGTGATCACCGGTCTTGGCGGTGCGGCACTCATCGGCATCTCGCTGTGGTCCTCGATCAAGTACAATCGGGAAGAGCGGGAAGAAGAAGAACGTCTCGCCGGCGAAAGCGTCGCCGAGAATATCTGACCGAGAGCGTTTGAGAAAAGTGAGAAAGGCCGGCCTTCGCGCCGGCCTTTGTCGTTTCGGATGCGCGAAGTGTCACTCCGGGCCGAGATCCGTCTTTTGCGATCCGATCTCCGGCAGCGATCCCGTGCCCGGCGTCTTCATCGGATCCTGCAGCTCCTTCTTGTCGTGAGGACCGGCCGCCGGCATGTCTTCCGCGTGAGACTTGTCCTCTTCGACCTGCCGCTTGCGCGAATGTTCGATCTCTTCAGTCATGGATGTCTCCTTTGCTGGGACATTGGAAACCTGCAAACAAGCGCCGAGGTTCCGCCCATTCGACACGACCGCGCCGGAACCGACGACGGACGACGACGTTCGATATGCATGTGAAGTGGAGGAGAGCCCGCATGACCACCGCAAAGACCACCGAAGCGCACGGCCATCAGACGCCACGCGAGGAGCACGACACCAGGAGCGATCGCCTGGAACTGTCCGAACGAGACGAAAAGGCCGACCTTGAGGACGAACCAACCCAACAGGGCGTAGATCTCGATTCCAAGCGTCGGATAGATTGAAGGCAATCACCATGAACACAGCCAATCCTCAGCTTGAAGGTCTCTATCTCGCGATTTCTGCTCTTGTCCGCCGCATGATCGCCAAGGGCCTGCTCGACCCGGATGACCTTCATCAAGCGATGGCGGAGGCCCGGCAAGCGGCGGAGCAGGATCTGCATACGTCGTCGCTCTCCGACGCCAACCGGAAGGCAGTCCTCTTTCCGATCGACCTCCTCGACAAGGCCGACGGCGACGTCGAAAGCTTCCGCGCTCTGGTCCGGCTAATCGCGGCGCGCCAGTAGCCGACCAAATGCGGGCAGGCGATCTTGCGTCGACCAAAAGCTCTCCTACATCTTGGCGGTTACAGGAGAGCCAAACCCATGACCATAATCGCGCCGCTAGACAGCACCACTGCTGAGGGCGGGGTGGCATCCAGACGATTGGCCAGGCTTCGAGCCCATGTCGCCGAAGCGGGTTCAGTAACCCTGGATGAGTTGATGTCGGCCATGGGCCGCAGCAGCATCGCCTTTGCAATCCTGATCCTCTCTCTTCCGGCGCTCACTCCCATCCCCGGTCCGTTTGGCCTCGTCTTCGGGAGTTGCCTCGCGATCATCTCGCTCCAGATCATCGCGGGTTTCAGACGCATCTGGTTGCCGCAATTTCTGGGACGACGGCAGGTTTCCGGCGGAACGATCGAACTCATGGTTCGCTACACGGCGCCCCTCGTGGCGCGCGTGGAAACTCTCCTGCGCAAAAACCGCCTGCGGCGCTTCGCCGGACCACGTGCTCAGGCATTTCTTGGCCTACCCGTTCTTTTGCTTGCCATCGCCGTCGCGCTACCGATCCCTTTCGGCAACATGCTTCCCGTGGCGGCCCTCGTGATGATCGCGCTTGGCCTTATGGAGCGGGACGGTCTGGTGACGATCCTGGGTTTGGGCATGGGCGTGATCGCACTCGGGGCGACCGGCGGCCTCGTCTATGCTGCGGCCTGGGGACTGGGCTCGATTGTCGGCCCGTGAAAAAAATCTTTTCGGCGATGGAATAGGATCGCTGTCGGCTCCGTATACTGGGGCATGACGACGAACTCGAACCCGTTCAATGTGATTGGCCAGCTCGCAGCCCTGCGACGCTACGCCCGTTCGCTCGTCAGAAATCCGGACGAGGCGGAAGACCTCGTTCATGATGCACTTATCCGGGCCCTGGAGCGCAGGTCGACCTTCAAGAGCGGGGGCAGCATCCGCAACTGGCTGATGTCCATCCTGCACAATACGCATATCGACCGCCTTCGCCGGGACCGCGCCGCCAGTCGGCGCCAGGATGCGACACTGGAGCTGACCGATATGGTGGCGCCTGCGGGTCAGGAGCATTCGGTACGGCTGGCGCAGGTACGCGACGCCTTCCTGTCTCTTCCGGAAGACCAGCGCGAAGCGCTCCATCTCGTGGCCATCGAGGAGCTTTCCTATCAGGAAGCGGCCGATGTCCTGAATATCCCCGTGGGCACGCTGATGTCCCGCGTTTCCCGCGCCCGCGCCCGGCTAAGGGCGATGGAAAGCGGCGAGGACGCGAACCTCGTGCCCCACCTCAGAATCGTTGGAGGAAACCCCGATGACCAGCAATGATCCTGTAATCGAGGCCGACCTGCACGCCTATGTCGACGACCAGCTGGATGTTGGTCGCCGTATCGAGGTCGAGGCCTATCTGTCGGAAAATCCTGCGATCGCCGCCAAGGTCATGGCCGATCTGCGTGTGCGCGACGAATTGCGGCTGGCGCTTGCGGGCATGCCAGCAGTCGTGCGTCAGGAAACGCGCGATGCGGCACGGGTGCTGGAAAGCGCCTTCAACCGTCCGCGCACGATCGACGTCATGCGGCGTGCGGCGGCAGTCGTGCTTCTCGTGGGCGCCGGCTGGATCGCCCATGGTTGGATCGCCCCCGGCAGCATCGGCGAAGTTGTGGCCTCAGTGCCGCCGCCGCAGTTCGTCGAGGAGGCCGTGCGCGCGCATCAGACGGCGGAGCTGCGGGAAAAGATGAGTTCGCAGTCCGAAACGAGCCGCTTCGATCCGGCCGAGATCCGTTCCGCCACGGCCATCGTTCTGCCGGCCATGCCGGATGACTGGACCGTGCGGGACGCCCAGATTTTCCCCTCGACCTACGGACCGAGCGTCGAGCTCGAGGTCGAGCCCCAATTCGGCGAGAGGTTGTCCCTCTTCGCCGTCAGGCCTGGCAATTTTGCCGTTCAGCAGGTGCTGCTGAAGCAGGAGGGTCAGACCAACGCAGCCTATTGGCAGATCGGCGAGGTTGCTTACGCGCTGATCTCCGAAACCCAAAACCCGGACAGGCTGGCCGAACAGGCCCGCAAGCTTGCCCGGACCCTTTACTGATCCATTCAAGGAGGTAACTGACTATGGATCCCATCCAGAACCGCTTCGGCTACGGTGCTCAGGCCCAGTCCGCAGCACTTTTCGACGAAGGTCTGCGCAAGCACATGCTGCGCGTCTACAACTACATGGGCCTAG
This sequence comes from Rhizobium sp. R86522, assembly GCF_042466255.1. Classification (NCBI taxonomy): domain Bacteria; kingdom Pseudomonadati; phylum Pseudomonadota; class Alphaproteobacteria; order Hyphomicrobiales; family Rhizobiaceae; genus Rhizobium; species Rhizobium sp. R86522. The sequence goes on along the minus strand of NZ_JAXHBX010000001.1, from coordinate 4,567,490 downwards.
GGCTGGTCATCACCGGCATCGTCGCCTTCGTGGTGAGCCAGACCCCGGCGCTCTACGTGCCGATCTTCTCGACCCCCTTGAAGTGGGTCGTGATGCTGGCCCCGCTCGCCTTCGTCTTCTTCTTCTCGTTCCGCATCCACGCGATGTCGGCCGCGACAGCGCAGATGGCCTTCTGGGCCTTCGCGGCCGTGATGGGTCTGTCGCTGTCGTCGGTCTTCCTGGTCTTCACCGGAACCTCGATCGCCCGCACGTTCTTCATCACCGCGACCATGTTTGGCGCAATGAGCCTCTACGGCTACACCACCAAGCGTGACCTGTCGCAGTTCGGCTCGTTCCTGATGATGGGTCTGATCGGTGTCGTCATCGCCTCGATCGTCAACATCTTCCTCGGCTCGAGCGCCCTGCAGTTCGCGATCTCGGTGATCGGCGTCGTCGTCTTCGTCGGCCTGACCGCCTGGGATACCCAGAACATCAAGCAGCAGTATGCCGAAAACTTCGACCAGGAGAGCCAGCAGAAGCTCGCCGTCTTCGGCGCGCTGTCGCTCTACCTGAACTTCGTCAACCTGTTCCAGCTGCTGCTGAGCCTCACCGGCCAGCGCGAAGAATAAGATAAAAACGCGTCGGGAGAACGCTTTGACAAGGAAACGCCCGGGTATCGCCCGGGCGTTTTCATGAGATGAAACAAAGATCCAGTTCAGACGATACCGCCGGAGCCGCCCTTGACCGCCGGACGTTCGGTCGCAACACGGGCCCGGTAGCCGCTCGCACGATAGGTCGCGACCGGATCGATCGCGCCACCGGCACGCCGCCGCGCCTCGGCTAGGATCGGCTCGACATCGGTGCGATAGGCACGTTTCAGCGTTTCGGAGGCCATCAAGGCATCGTTGTCGTTCTGATAGCCCCCGAGCGCTGCGCGATCCACAAGCAGCGCCTGGGCATAGGCACGGCGGATCTCGTTGGCGCTCGAAATCAGGCTTTCGATCGGATCTGTCACGTTATGGCTCTGGTCGATCATATGCGCCGGATGGAAGCCCTTCACACCCCGATGCTCTGCGTCAACGAGCTCGTTGAACACCAGGAACAGCCGGTAGGGTTCGACCGATCCGGCATCCAGATCGTCATCGCCATATTTGCTATCGTTGAAGTGGAAGCCGCCGAGCTTTCCGAACTGAATGAGCCGCGCAACGATCATTTCGATATTGGTGTTCGGCCCATGATGCCCGAGGTCGACGAGGCAATAGGCCTTTTCTCCCAGTGTCTGGGCGATCAGATAGTTCGTGCCCCAGTCCTGCACGACGGTGGAATAGAAGGCCGGTTCGTACATCTTGTGTTCGGAGAACAGTCGCCAGTCGTGCGGCAGCGCCTTGTAGATCTCGCGCATCGCGTCGAGATAACGCTCGAACTGGCGGGTGAAGTTGCTCTGACCGGGGAAGTTGGATCCATCACCGATCCAGACGGTCAGTGCCTTGGAGCCGAGGGCTGCACCGAGTTCGATGCACTCGATATTGTGCTCGACGGCCTGCCGGCGGGTCGCGGCATCCACATGGCTGAGCGACCCATATTTGTAGGAATGCGGCTGGTCGGCGCTATCAGAGAAAGTGTTCGAATTCATCGCGTCGAAGCCCAGCCCCAAAGCATCCGCCTTGGCCTTCAGCTCCTTCGGATCCGCCTTGTCCCAGGGGATATGCAGAGAGACTGTCGGCGTGGCGCGGGTCAGCTGCTGGATGACGCCGCAATCGTCGAGCTTGTCGAAGATGTGCCGCGGCTCTCCTTGCCCCGGAAATCGGGCAAAGCGCGTGCCGCCGGTGCCCACGCCCCAGGAAGGAACGGCGACAAAAAAGTCCGCGACCTTCGCGGTCACGCTCTCGATATCGATCGAGCTCCGCGCCAGCTTCTCGCCCAGCGCCTGGAAATCGCTGCGGTGAGCCGCCTCGCGCTTGTCATTGTCAGCCGCAACGATATCGACGGGAATTCGGATCTCGCTCATTCTTTCCTCCACCTCGCGCGAACGATTACCATCGAAGCGCGTTTATCTGCTGTCTGAATTGAAAATCGGAGCCATCATGGACGTTCTTCGCATTCTGCTTGCCATCCTCCTGCCGCCGGTCGGCGTTTTCCTCCAGGTGGGCATCGGCCTGCATTTCTGGCTGAACATCCTGCTCACGCTCTTCGGCTATATCCCGGGCATCATCCATGCCATCTGGGTGATCATCCGCAAGTAGGATCCCGCCGCGGCGCATGCGCCGCGACGGCTTGGGAGATCAGCGCGGGAAGCTCTGCGCATTGCCGGCATCGACATTGATGATGTTGCCGGTTGATTTCGCGGACAGGTCCGACGCCAGGAAGTAGATGGCTTCGGCGATGTCTTCCGGGAAAACATTCAGCTTAAGCATCGAGCGGTTGCGGTAATGCTCCTCGAGATCGGTGACTTCGATCTTCGAGGAGGCCGCCCGCTGCTCGCGCCATTCGCCGTTCCAGATCTTCGACCCACGCAGCACCGCGTCCGGATTGACCGTGTTCACCCGGATGCCGGCGTCTGCACCTTCGAGCGCCAGGCAGCGGGCGAGATGGATCTCGGCAGCCTTCGCAGTACAATAGGCGGAGGCATTGGGCGAAGAGGCAAGACCGTTCTTCGAGGCAACGAAGACGACGTTGCCGCCGAGCTTCTGACGCCGGAACAGACGGAAAGCCTCACGCGAGACGAGGAAATAGCCGGTTGCCAGGATGCTGATATTCGTGTCCCACATCGCAAGCGTCGTGTCCTCGACAGGCGCCGAAGAGGCAATCCCGGCATTCGAGACAAGGATATCCACGCCACCGAACTCCACGCAGGCTTCGGAGAAGGAGCGTATAACCGCATCCTCGCGCGTCACGTCGAGCTGAACGGAGCGGACCACATCCGCGCCATGGCGCTTCGAGAAGTCGGCGACCGTCTGCTCCAGTGCTGCAGCATCGATATCGGCCAGCACCACGCAGGCACCTTCCGCCATCAGCCGGTCGGCGGTCGCCCGGCCAATGCCGCCGGCGCCGCCGGTGACGAAGGCTACGCGTCCTGCGAGGCTCTTCGGCTTCGGCATGCGCTGCAGCTTTGCCTCTTCGAGCAGCCAGTATTCGATATCGAAAGCTTCCTGCTCCGGCAGTCCCTGATATTCGGAAACCGTCGAGGCGCCGCGCATGACGTTGATCGCATTGACATAGAACTCACCGGCAATGCGGGCCGTCGCCTTGTCCTTGGCAAAGGACAGCATGCCAACGCCCGGAACCAGGAAGATCACCGGGTTCGGATCACGGATGGCGGGCGAATTGTCGTGTTTGCAGGTCTCGTAATAGCGGGTGTAGTCGGCCCGATAGGCTTCGAGAGCCTTGTCCAGACCGGCAAGAACCGCGTCCACATCGGGCTTTGCCGGATCGAAATCGACGATCAGCGGTCGGATCTTGGTGCGCAGGAAATGGTCAGGGCAGGACGTCCCGAGGCTCCCCAGCGGCTGCAGGTTCTTCGAATTGACGAATTCCAGCACGGCATCCTGGTCGTCGAAATGCCCGAGCTTGCGCTCGCCCTTGCCGATCCGTCCGCGGATCTCGGGCATCAGACGGGCAGCAATCGTACGACGCTCGTCTGCCGGCAGGCTCTTCGATACCGCACCACCGAAGACCGTCTTGCCCTCGGTCTCCTTGGCAAACCACTCGATCGCCTTGTTGATGATCTCGAGCGTCAGGAGATAGCAGTCCTTGGCATCATCGGCCCAGGTGAACAAACCATGGCTTTCGAGCACGACGCCCTTTGCTGTCGGATTGGCCTTCACAAAGGCTTCGAGGTCGAGACCGAGCTGGAAACCCGGGCGGCGCCAGGGCAGCCATCCGATCTCGGAGCCGAAAATCTTCTGCGTCAATTCCCTGGAATTCTTCGAGGCCGCGATCGCGATGATCGCATCCGGATGCATGTGATCGACATGGGTGAAGGATACGAAACCATGCAGCGGCGTATCGATCGATGCCGCGCGCGGATTGAGGTTGAAAGTGCAATGCGGCAGGAAACCGACCATGCGGTCTTGGTCATGCACACCCTTGTAGATGCCCTTCAGCGCTTCGAGCTTGTCCTGATAGAGAGTCGCGAAACCATCGAGCTTGATCGTCCCGACGTCACCGCCAGACCCCTTGACCCAGAGCACCTTGACCGTTTCACCGGTCAGAGGATCGATCTCCATCACCTTGGCGGAGGTGTTGCCGCCGCCGTAATTGGTGATGCGCTTGTCGGCACCGAGCAGGTTGGACCTGTAAAGCAGCTTGCAGGGCTCATCGAGCGTGGCGGCATAAGCATCATCCCAACGATTTTCGAGAAGGCGGGTTTGGCCCGTCATGACATCCTCCCTGCAATTATCTCATGAACCGGCGATACCGGCTCATCTCCATCTTGTTTGCAGATATCGCGCAGCCCTCGCCTGATTGTCAATCAATTTCGATCATTAATTTTCATGTTGCGCTGCAGTATTATTATTTTTGATCGTTTCTGATTGACAGCGTAAAAACATTGCGAATAAATCAACGTCAGGAGGACCCAATGCACGAACGCGAACGCCATCGCATCATTCTGAGCGCGATCCAGGAAAAGCCTGTGATCACGGTGCAGGATATTGCCGAGCTGACCGAGGCTTCAGAAGCCACGATCCGCAGGGATATCGCGTCTCTCCATGTGCAGGGAAAGCTGAGGCGCGTCCGCGGTGGCGCAGAAGCCGTGCACCCGCCGCAGCTTGGAAATCTCGCAGCACGCCCCTTCCGCGTTTCCGAATCGGTCAACATCGACAAGAAACGCGCAATTGCGCGCGCAGCGGTCGATCTCTGCGAAGAGGGCGATTCGATCATCATCAACGGTGGCACCACTACCTTCCAGATGGTGCATTTCATGTCGGCCCGCCGCCTGCAGGTGATGACCAATTCCTTCGCCATTGCCGAGCACCTGGTGAAGCACTCGAAATGCACGGTTTCGGTTCCCGGCGGCGCGATCTATCGCGACCAGAGCCTGATCCTGTCGCCCTTCGAAAATGATGCGATCCGCAACTTCTATGCCCGCCGCATCTTCATCGGGGCCCAGGGCATCAACGCCCACGGCGTGATGGAATCGGATGCACTGGTCATCCAGAGCGAACAGAAGCTGGTGCGTCAGGCCGAAGAGCTGATCGTCATGGTCGATTCCAGCAAGTTCGCCAAGCGCTCAAGCCTGATCCTGTGTGCGCTCGACAAGGTGTCGACGATCATCACCGATGACGGAATTTCCGACGAGGCGGCCGCCATGGTCACCGACGCCGGCGTGAAGCTCATAACCGTGAAGCCCATGGCTTCATCGGCAAGGGAGGATACCTCGTCGGTCGCTTAAGAGGAGGCGCCGGGAGGGAGAGTAAAGCAGTTCATCAACCTGGGAGGAAAACATGAAACTGACGAAAATCTTGCTGGCCAGTGCCGCCATTGCACTCGCCACCATGGGCTCTGCCGCACAGGCAGCTGACATGAAAATCGCACTCGTGGTGAAGTCACTTGGTATTGGCTTCTTCGAAGCCGCCAACAAGGGCGCTCAGGAAGCAGCTGCGGAACTCGGCGGCGTAGAAGTGATCTACACCGGCCCGACCTCGACCACGGCCGAAGGCCAGATCGAAGTCATCAACTCGCTGATCGCGCAGGGCGTCGATGCCATCGCGATCTCGGCAAACGACCCGGACGCAGTTGTCCCCGCCCTCAAGAAGGCCATGGACCGCGGCATCAAGGTCATCTCGTGGGATAGCGGTGTCGCCCCAGAAGGCCGCATCATGCACCTCAACCCGTCGTCCAACGCGCTGATCGGCAAGATGTGCCTGCAGCTCGCCGCCAACCATCTGCCCGACGGCAAGGGTGACTTCGCCATCCTGTCTGCCACCACCACCTCGACCAACCAGAACATCTGGATCGAGGAGATGAAGGCACAGCTGAAGGACTTCCCCGGCCTCAACCTCGTCACGACAGTTTATGGTGATGACCTCGCCGACAAGAGCTACCGCGAAGCGAACGGCCTCCTGACCTCGCAGCCGAACGTCAAGGTCATTGTGGCCCCGACGACCGTCGGCGTTCTCGCCGCCTCCCAGGCCGTCAAGGATGCCGGCAAGATCGGCGACGTCTACGTCACCGGCCTCGGCCTCCCCTCCGAAATGGCGGGCGCCATCCAGTCGGGTGCAACGAAGGAATTCGCCATCTGGAACCCGATCGATCTCGGCTACTCCGCTACCCAGATCGCTTATCGTCTCGCCAAGGGCGAAACCGATGCGGCTCCTGGCTCGGAAATCGAAGCCGGCCGCATGGGCAAGATCAAGGTCGGTGACGGTGGCGAAGCCGCCATGGCAGACCCCTTCGTCTACAACGCCTCGAACATCGAGGAATTCTCCAAGATCTTCTGATCTCGGCGGACCAGACCCGGCGGCTCAAGCCGCCGGGATTTCACTCATTCGGTAAGCACATGATGACCGTTCAATCTGCCAAGCTCGCGGCGGGCGCGATCCCGGCTGGCGAGCCCATTCTCGAAATGCGGGGCATTTCCCAGATCTTTCCGGGTGTCAAAGCCCTGGATCGGGTCGATATCGCCCTCTATCCGGGCAAGGTGACCGCGCTGATCGGCGAGAACGGCGCCGGCAAATCGACGCTCGTCAAGATCCTGACCGGCATCTATCGCCCGAACGAGGGCGAGATCCTGATCGATGGCAAGCCAACCGCCTTCGCCAACGCCCAGGAGGCCATCGATGCCGGCGTAACAGCAATCCATCAGGAAACTGTGCTGTTCGACGAATTGACCGTCGGCGAAAACATCTTCCTCGGCCACGCGCCGCGTACCCGCTTCGGCCTGATCGACTGGCGCACCATCAACGACCGCTCCCGGGAGCTGATGACGACGCTGGAAAGCGACATCGACCCGACCACGAAATTGAAGGACTTCTCGATCGCCCAGCGCCATCTGGTGGCGATCGCCCGCGCACTCTCCGTCGATGCCCGCATCGTCATCATGGACGAACCGACGGCCGCCTTGTCGCGCAAGGAGATCGACGATCTCTTCCGCATCGTCGAAGGTCTGAAGCGCCAGGGCAAGGCGATCCTCTTCATCAGCCACAAGTTCGACGAACTCTACGAAATCGCCGACAACTACGCCGTCTTCCGCGATGGTCGCATGGTCGGTTCCGGCGTTCTCAAGGACACGCCCCAGGACGAGATCGTGCGGCAGATGGTCGGTCGCGACGTGCACGACGTCTTCCCGAAGACAGAAGCCGTGATCGGCGCACCGGTCCTGAGCGTCGTCGGCTACAGCCACGAAACCGAATTCCGCGACATCAGCTTTACCCTCAACAAGGGCGAGATCCTCGGCGTCTACGGCCTGATCGGTGCCGGCCGCTCCGAACTCTGCCAGTCGATCTTCGGCGTTAACAGGCCAAAATCCGGCAGGTTGGAACTCGAAGGTCGCGAGCTCAGCATTCGCAACACCTCGGATGCGATCACAGCCGGCATTGTCTATGTGCCCGAGGAACGGGGCCGACATGGCCTGGCGCTGGAATTGCCCATCTATCAGAACATGTCACTACCCTCACTGATCCGCACCTCGGTTGCAGGCTTCCTGAAGGCGACCAATGAGCTGAAGCTCGCCCGCCGCTTTGCCGAACGGCTCGACCTGCGCGCGGCCGCCCTCTCCGTTCCCGTCGGCACGCTCTCGGGCGGCAACCAGCAGAAGGTGGTGATCGGCAAGTGGCTCGCCACCTCACCCAAGGTCATCATTCTCGACGAACCGACCAAGGGCATCGACATCGGCTCGAAGGCTGCCGTCCACGCCTTCATCTCGGAACTCGCCGGCGAAGGCCTGTCGATCATCATGATCTCGTCCGAACTGCCGGAAATCCTCGGCATGTCGGATCGCGTCATGGTCATGCGCGAGGGCCTGCAAGCCGGCATTTTCGAGCGCGAAGGCCTGACCGCAGAGACGCTTGTGCGCGCCGCCACCGGCAATGCGTGAGGAATGACAATGCAGAACCTTTTGAAAAACCGGGAAGTGTTGCTGGGTCTGATCATCATCGGCATGATCATGAGCTTCACCACGCGCGCGCCCAATTTCGCCAACCCGGACAATCTCGTCACGATCTTCAACGACACCTCGATCCTGATCATCCTGGCGCTCGGCCAGATGGTCGTGATCCTGACCAAATCGATCGACCTCTCGGTTGCCGCCAATCTCGCCTTTACCGGCATGGCGGTCGCCATGCTCGACAGCGCCTATCCGGGCCTGCCGCTAGCACTCCTCGTTTTCATCGCAATCGGCATTGGTGCCGCCCTCGGCGCCATCAACGGCTTCCTCGTCTGGGCCTTGCAGATCCCGCCTATCGTCGTCACGCTCGGCACGCTGACCATCTATCGCGGCATGAGCTTCGTTCTCTCGGGCGGCGCCTGGGTCAATGCACACCAGATGCAGCCGGACTTTCTCGGCGTGCCGCGCCTGCCGGTGCTGGGGCTGCCGATCCTCTCCTGGGTCGCGATCGCGGTCATCCTGCTCATTGGCTTCATTCTCGCCCGCACCGCCTTCGGTCGCTCGACCTATGCCGCAGGCGGCAACCCGGTCGCGGCCATCTATGCCGGCATTGACGTCGGTCGGGCCCGCTTCCTCGCCTTCGTGCTCTCGGGCGCGCTCGCGGGCCTTTCGGGGTATCTCTGGGTTTCGCGTTATGCGGTCGCCTATGTCGACATCGCCGCCGGCTTCGAGCTCGACAGCGTGGCTGCCTGCGTCATCGGCGGCATCTCGATTGCAGGTGGCATCGGCACCGTGATCGGCACGGTGTTGGGCGCCCTCTTCCTCGGCGTCATCAAGAACGCCCTGCCCGTCATCGGCATTTCGCCCTTCGCCCAGATGGCGATCTCGGGCATCGTCATCGTGCTCGCCGTCGTCTTCAACGCCCGCGCCGAACGAAAGAAGGGCCGCATCATCCTGCGTGACCGCGCAGCCGGAAAGGAGGCGACGGCATGAGCACCGCACATGAACACACAAAGCGCGTCATCCCCGACCGCCTTGAAACGCCGTTGCGTCGACTGCTCGGCAGCTGGGAAGTGCTGCTCTTCTGCGTGGCGATCCTGATCTTCATCGCCAATTCGTTTGCCTCACCTTACTTCCTGAACGCCTGGAACCTGTCGGACGCCACCTTCAATTTCACCGAAAAGGCGCTGATCGCCTTTGCCATGGCGCTGCTGATCATCGCCGGTGAGATCGACCTCTCGGTTGCCGCGATCATTGCGCTTGCCTCGACAGCTATGGGCTATGCAGCACAGCTTGGCGTCGGGGCACCCGGTCTGGTCGCGATCGGGATCACCACCGGCCTTGCCTGCGGCGCCTTCAACGGCCTGCTGGTTGCCGGCCTGAAGCTGCCGTCGATCGTCGTGACGATCGGCACGATGAGCCTTTTCCGCGGTATTTCCTATCTGGTTCTGGGCGACCAGGCCTTCGGCAAATACCCGCCGGAATTTGCCTTCTTCGGCCAAGGTTATGTCTTCTGGGTCATCTCCTTCGAATTCGTCCTCTTCCTGGTGATGGCATTGCTCTTCGCCATCCTCCTGCACCGGACGAATTTCGGCCGCCATGTCTATGTCATCGGCAACAATCCGCTGGCAGCCCGCTTCTCCGGCATCCCGGTCGAGCGGGTGAAATTCATTCTTTTCCTTCTGACCGGCCTGATGAGCGGCATCGCCGCCGTCTGCCTGACATCGCGCCTCGGCTCGACCCGCCCCTCGATCGCTCAAGGCTGGGAGCTTGAAGTCGTCACCATGGTCGTGCTCGGCGGCGTCTCCATCCTCGGCGGTTCGGGCACCATCGTCGGCGTCGTCATCGCAGCCTTCGTCATGGGCCTCGTCACCTTCGGCCTTGGCCTTCTCAACGTGCCGGGCATCGTCATGTCGATCTTCATCGGTCTGCTCTTGATCATCACCATCGCCCTGCCGATCGTCGCCCGCCGGATCAAGCATGCGAGGAACGCCTAATGAGCGAGACCGAACGCCACGTCTTCAAGATGAAGCTCAATCCCGGCATGGAGGCCGAATACAGGAAGCGCCATGACGAGATCTGGCCTGATCTCGTCGACCTCCTGCATGATGCCGGCATCAGCGACTATACGATCCATCTCGATCCGGAAACGAACCTGCTGATCGGTGTCCTGACCCGCACTCGGAACCACACCATGGCGGACTTGCCCTCTCACCCAGTGATGAAGCGCTGGTGGGCGCATATGGCGGATATCATGGCGACCAATCCCGACAACTCCCCCTGGGCCGTCGATCTGAACCCCGTCTTTCACATGCCATGAGCCAGTCTTTCCAACGCATCGCCGTCATCGACATCGGCAAGACCAATGCCAAGGTGGTGCTGGTTGATGGGATGACCGGCACCGAACTGGCAGTCCGAAAAACCGCGAATACGGTCATCCCCGGCCCGCCCTACCCGCACTTCGATGTCGAGGCGCTTTGGGCGTTCCTGCTGGGGTCTCTGAGGGAATTCGCCGCCGGACCTGGCTTCGACGCCTTGTCGATCACCACGCATGGCGCATCGGCAGCCCTGCTGGACGACGAGGGCAGCCTTGCGATGCCGGTGCTGGACTACGAACATCTCTACCCACACGAGACAATCGAAGCCTATGGCAAGCTGCGGCCGGATTTTTCGGAGACTTTCTCGCCAGCCCTCTCCGGGGGCCTGAACGTCGGGGCGCAGTTGCACTATCAGAAGACAACTTTCCCGGACCAGTTCGACAAGGTCGCAACGATCCTCACTTATCCGCAGTACTGGGCCTACCGCCTGACGGGTGTTGTCGCCAACGAGCGGACCTCGCTTGGTTGCCACACTGACCTCTGGCACCCGTTTGAAGGGCGGTATTCGAAGCTGGTTGACACCCTTGGTATCCGCGAGCGGATGGCCCCCTTGCGCTCCGCTTTCGATGCCCTTGGGCCTATCAGACCGGAGGTGGCCCACGCGATCGGCCTGCAGATCCCGGTTCCCGTCTATTGCGGGCTTCACGATTCGAACGCCTCGCTCTTGCCGCATCTCGTGGGCTTCGGCAGCCCTTGCACTGTCGTGTCCACGGGAACTTGGGTGATCTGCTTCGGCGTCGGCGCCAAGCCGCAAAGATTGGATCCCTCGCGCGATACGCTGGTCAATGTCGACGCCAACGGTCAGGCGGTTCCTTCCGCCCGCTTCATGGGCGGACGCGAATGGGACCTTCTGACCCGCGACATGGCGGTCGTCCCCATGGAGGAGGAACTGATTGCCGCGACAGCGGTGATCGACGCAGGTTCGATGATCCTGCCGAGCGTGGTGATGGGTACCGGCCCATTCCCGGATTCGCATTTCCGTTGGATGAACGAGACGAGCTCTGTGAGCGAACGACTGGCCGCGGCCAGCCTCTACCAGGCCCTGATGACCCAAACCTGTCTCGACCTCATCGAGGCAGAGGGGCCGATCATCGTCGAGGGTCCATTTGCCGCCAATCAACTCTATCTTCGCGCGCTCCACACGCTGATGAAGCGTCCAGTCCACGCATCGGAAGCGACCACCGGCACGGCAATCGGCGCGGCCTTGCTGACGGGGATCACGATTGATGTTAAAATGCGAAGCATCGTCGACACGCTAGACGGACTGGACGATTATGCCCGGGAGTGGCGCTCAAGGGCCGGTAAAACCTAGGCCGTGACGAAGATCGTCCGGCACGGACAATAAACGTTTACCCGCTGATCCGGATGCTCAGAAACTTAAAGCGTGACGATCAGCACCGCTATAAAGCCGATCGAAACAGTCGCGGCGGCAACCGCGGCCCGCTGCCGGCAAACCTCGACAGAACGCCTGGATTTGGGGTCACCGAAAAGCTTCGCGATCGCATGTGACATGGCAGTCTCCCACGAACGGAGCCACTCATTGGCTCCGGCTGATATTGACACATTTTCGTCATAATCAGCGCCACGTCAACAATCACGACTAGATTGGTATTCTAAAGATATGCGTGTTGGGAAAATTCCTCTCTCGGGTGAGCCGGGACGTCAACGGAGTTCGCCCAGCCCGTGCGATCAGCAGGTCCAAGGCGAAACGCCACCCTTGTGGTCTTGTCAACCGACGGCCCATCAGCCAATACAACTGTTGAATTGTCAGACAACATGACAGACGAGAGTTGTACGCTTGTAAGGAGGAGCCATGACAACGCACACGACAGATGAGGCTTCGCGAAGGGCACTCGGACTGGCCGGGATGGCAGGCCCTGCAGTCATGCTGCTCGGAATGCTGCTCTTTGCGATGAACGATGCCATGGGCAAGTGGCTGGTGGCAAGTTACGGCCTCGGCCAGGTCATCCTGATCCGCAGCATTGCAGCACTTCTGATCCTTGCGCCCTTCCTCTGGATGGCCGGCCTGAAGCCGATCGTCGAGGCGGAGAGACCCTGGCTGCAGTTCACGCGCGTCGTGCTTTCGACGCTGGAACTCTTCTGTTTCTACTACGCGGTCATGTATCTGCCGCTGGCCGATGTCATGACCTACTGGCTCGCAGCGCCGATCTATGTGGCGGCGGCAGCGCCCTTCCTGCTGGGAGAAAAGGTCGGCTGGCGGCGCTGGTCCGCAATTGCTATCGGCTTCATCGGGGTCGTGATCACGCTCGAGCCGTCGAGCGCCATGTTCACCACACCCGCTCTGATCTCGATCATCGGCACTGCCGCCTTCGCTTTCATGATGCTCTCGGGCCGCAGCCTGCGCGGCACGCCGGACAAGACGCTTGTACTGTTCCAGACGGGTGGAGCCGCAGTGGTCGGCCTGATTGCCGCCCCCTTCGGCTGGACACCGATCACGTCGGTGAATGAAATCCTGTTGCTGGGGCTTCTCGGCATCGTTGCCATGAGCGCGCACATGCTGGTCAACCGCGCCTTGAAAATCTCGGACGCCGCGACCGTCGCGCCGCTCCAATACACACTGCTGCTATGGGCTGTTGTCTTCGGCTATTTCTTCTTCGGCGAAGTGCCTCGACTGACAATGATCGTCGGTGCGACCCTCATCGTCGGATCGGGCCTGTTCATCTTCTTCCGTGAGCAGCAATTGAAGAAGCGGGACAAGGTCCTGCCCTCGGCCCCCAAATGATCAACTAAAAAGCCCGCAGCGGTTTCCCGCTGCGGGCTTCTTCTGGTGCGGCGCTCAAGAGCGCCACGACCAGGGAGGTCACTTACGGAGTTCGGCGAGCTTGGCGAGAATGTCGTCCACCACCTCGGCACCGATCGTCTCCTTGTGCTTTTCATAGACGATCATGGACTTTTCGCGGATGCGCTGCTGCTCTTCAGGCGAAAGCGTGTTCACCTCAAGGCCGGCTGCCTTGATCTTCTCCAGCGACTGCTTGTTGAGGTCGGCGATAACCGATCGCTCGACATCACGGCCAACCGTTGCGCATTCGCGCAAGGCCGCCTGTTCTTCCGGCGTATAGGTATCGAAGATCGCCTTGGAGAACAGGAAGAGGAACGGCGTATAGGCGTGGTTCGTCTCGGTGATGTATTTCTGCACCTCGAAGAACTTAGAGGTGTCGATCGTCACATAGGGGTTTTCCTGGGCGTCGATGGTCTTGGTCTCGAGTGCCGAGAAAACTTCGCCGAATGCCATCGGGGTAGCGTTTGCGCCGAGGTTCTGGAAGGTATCGAGAAAGATGTTGTTCTGCATGACGCGAACCTTCATCCCTTCGAAGTCTTCCCACTTCGTCACCGGACGAACCGAGTTGGACAGGTTGCGGAAACCGTTCTCCCAATAGCCGAGGTTCACGAGGCCAACGGCTTCGAGCTTCTGGTTCATCATGTCGCCGAACTCGCCGTCGAGTACCTTGTAGGCCTCGTCAGCGGAGCCAAACAGGAACGGCAGGTCGAAGACACCAAGCGCCGGCTCGATGCCGACGAGAGGCGACGAAGACGTCACCACGGCTTCCTGGACGCCCGAACGCAGAGCCTGGGTCGCCTGGAGGTCGCCACCGAGGGCACCGCCCCAGAACGCCTGCAGCTTCAGCTTGCCACCGGACTTGTCATCCAGGCACTTCTGCATGGCCTCGATGCCGTTCCCGACAGGGTGATCGGCATTGATGCCGTTCGATACGCGGATGGTGCGGTCGTTGAATTCCGCAAAAGCTGGAACGGCTCCGGAAACGGCGAATGCCAGTGCTGTCGTTGCGAGTAGTATCTTCCTCATGGTGTATCCTCCCTTGGATTTTAATGAGTTGGTTGAACTTCGTTCCTCACCGTAGCCACTGCGCCGGCACGATGACGATCTCGGGAAATATGACGAGCAATACGAGAACGAGCACCTGCGCGAGCAGGAACGGAACAATGCCCGTCACGACTTTGCCGAGCGGTACGCGCCCGACCCCGCTGACCACGTTGAGCACCACGCCAACGGGCGGCGTGATCAAGCCGATGCAGCAGTTCATGATGAACATGACGCCGAAATAGACCGGATCGATGCCCGCCTGCTTGATGATCGGCATCAGCACGGGTGTCAGGATCAGGATGGTCGGTGTCAGGTCCAATGCGGTTCCGACGACGAGAACCAGTGCCATGATGACGAACATCAGTAGCATCGGCCGATCGATCAGAGGTTCGATGTAGCGCGTGATCTCGCCGGGAATATTGGCCGCAGTGATCAACCAGGCGGAGACCAGGGCCGCGCACACCAGGAACATGATGATCGAGGTTGTCTTGGCCGCCTGCAGGATGACCCGCGGCAGATCTCTCGGCTTCAGTTCCCGATAGATCACCATGCCGACGAACATGGCATAGGCAGCCGCAATGACAGCCGCCTCCGTAGGCGTCACCACCCCGGCCTTGATCCCTCCCAGGATGATAACCGGCATGCCGAGCGCCCAAGCCGCACGCCCTGTGGCTCGCAAGCGCTCTTTCGCCGGCGCCTTCGGCAAGGGCTTCACGTTGTCCTTGCGAACCACGATCTGCCAGGCAATGACAAGCGCGATCCCCATCAACATGCCCGGCACGATCCCCGCCATGAAGAGCTGTGTGATCGACACATTCGCGGCAACACCGAAAACGATGAACGCCATCGACGGCGGGATGACGGGTGCGATGATACCACCGGACGCAATGAGGCCGGCAGAGCGCGGCACGTTGTATCCCGCCTTTGCCATCATCGGGATCAGGATTGCGGCCAGAGCTGCCGTATCGGCAGCGGCCGAGCCTGAGATGCTGGCCATGATCACGGCGGCCATGATGGCAACGATACCGAGGCCGCCACGGATGTGGCCAACGCAGGCAATCGCAAACTCGATGATGCGCCGCGACAGGCCGCCGGAATTCATCAACTCGCCGGCCAGCACGAAGAACGGGATGGCGAGCAGCGTGAACGTGTCGGCGCCCGCGATCATGTTCTGCGCGATGATCTGGCTGTTGAACATGCCCATGTACCACATGAGCGTCACGCCGCAGAACATCAGAGCGAAGGCGACCGGAACGCCAATGGCCATGGCGCCGAGGAGCGAGGTGATAAAGACAAGAAGGGTCATCAGGCGCGCTCCACCAGCTTCTCAATGCCGTGGTGTTCGCCTGCAAAGGCTGCGATTTCACTTTCGGTGACACGCCCGGTGACCAGACGGAAGAGGCGTTCGAGCGCGATCAGACTACAGCCGGCGCCGGTGAAGAAGCCGATACCGTAGACCCAGCCCATGGAAAGTCCCGTAACGGGTGCGCTCATGCTGGCATTGATCGGCAACTGCTTCCAGGTTCCCCAGAAGAAGATGGCAGAAACGCCGAAAATGAGGAGATTGGACAAGATCATGCAGATGACCCGGCCGCGCCGACCGAATAGGGCCACCAGACTTTCCACGCCCATGTGTCCGTATTCGCGAAAGCCGACGACTGCGCCGACAAAGGTCAACCATACGAAGAAATAGCGGGCCATTTCATCCGAGACAGTCAGGCCGGAGTTGAAGCCGTAACGCAGAATGACATTGACGAAGACCATGATCGCCATGCCCGACAAGAGCAGGATCAGAAGCAATTCGAGGAATTTGTAGAAGAGATCGACAATTCTGGTCATACGCCCTCACGCCTTGTCGAGCAGGCCGCGCTGGGCCAGGTTGCGGAAAAGAGCACGTGTTCCGAAGGTCCATTCCGGGCAGGCATCCGTGCGATCGACCCAGTTGACCAGACGACCAAGCGTTGGTGTCGCAATCTCGACGCGATCGCCAACCTCATGCGTGAAGCCTTGGCCAGCACCACGGCGATCCTTGACCGGCGCGAACATGGTGCCGAGGAACAGAACAGCACCATCGGGGTATTGGTGGTTTCGGTTGCGCAATTGGGCAACAAGGTTCTCAGGCGCCCGGCTGATCGCTTCCATCGGACTTTCCCCCGTCATTTCAAAGCCGTCCTCGCCGCGCACGAGCAGCGAGACGCGAACCTTGCGCAGCACGTCCATCGTGAAGCTGCCATGGAAAAGCCGGACGAAGGGCCCTATCGAACACGAGGCATTATTGTCCTTCGCCTTCCCCAGGAGCAGCGCCGACCGGCCCTCGACATCTCGCAGGTTCACATCGTTGCCGAGCGTCGCGCCGATGATCTTGCCATCGGAACGAACGGCAAGAACGATTTCGGGCTCCGGATTGTTCCATTGGGAAATCGGATGAATGCCGACAGTATCGCCACAGGTGACCGACGACATCGGCTGAGCCTTGGTGAAGATCTCCGCGTCGCGGCCGATCCCGACCTCCAGATATTGCGACCAGAGGCCCATGTCCTGCAGCAGTGTTTTCACCTTCGCCGCCTGCTCGGAGCCGGCGACCAGTCCCCGCAAGCTGTCGCCCAAAACGGGTGCAAGCTTCTCGCGGATGGCCTGGGCACGCCCGGCATCGCCCTTCGCCTGCTCCTCGATCACCCGCTCCAGCATGCTATCTGCGAAGGTGACGCCGGCGGCCTTGACGGCTTGAAGATCAATGGGGGCGAGCAGATGACCGGCCTCGCCGGACAGGAACTGGTTGAGCGTGCCCAGAGCAGGCAGGTTCTCCTCAGCCATCAAGCGCTCGGCGAGATCTTCAAACTCGAACAGTCCGGAAACCGTGGAGGCAAGACCCGTCAGGTCACAGAGGGTGCCGTTGCGCACGATTACCGGGCAAGGACCCGCGGCGGCCTTCGACCAAACCCTGCCGACCAGCACAGCCTGGGAGGAATCTTCCGGCAGAATATAGACGGATTCGAGACTTTGACGGCGCTGCAAGACGGACCTCCTCCTTGTCCTCCGGCATGAACGACCCTGTCGCCTGCCATATTGTCAGGATGTCTGACAACTCTTGATGCAAATTCATAGGGTCAGATTTGACGCCTGTCTACCCCGGACGACAGACTTGTGGACAAAGCCGCCGCGCGAACCGCGTCAGAATTGCTCGAGGCTGAGATCGATCCGGCTTGCAGCACCGTGCAGATGGGCGCGCATGGCCTCGCGTGCGCCCGCACCGTCGCGCCTGGCGATCGCGTCTCTCAGCCGGACATGTTCGGCGATAGTCACTTCAACGATTTCCTCAAGCACGGCGCGGGAGCGTGCCGCATCGATCGCCAGGCTGATGCGCTCGGCGATGAAGCCGATGAACAGCGCGAAATACTCGTTGTGTGTCGCCTCGGCGACGGCCCGGTGGAAGGCGAGATCGGCGACGATGCCCTGCTCCGTCCACTTCTCGGCCCCCGTCATGCGCGACAGCGCCTCGTCGATCTTCGCAAGATCCTCCGAGGTGTGGTGCACGGCGGCGAGCCCCGCCGCTTCGATTTCGAGTGGCACACGCAGCTGGAAAAGCGCGCGAAAGCTCTGAGGCTCGGAGAGTTCGCCATCCTTGATACGGATCGGTCTGGCCGAAGGTTCGCTGACGAAGGCACCGACACCCTGCCGGGTCTCCACCAGGCCTTCGTTCCGCAACTGCGCGATGGCCTCGCGCACGACAGAGCGGCTGACGCCGAGCGTCTTGGCCAGCACATGCTCGGTCGGCAATCGCTCGCCGGGCTTAAGACGCCCCTGGCTGATCTCATCGGCCAATTGCGCGGCAATTCGGGCCGGAAGGTGCTCACTGCGCCTGATCTGTCCGAAATTCAATTGCCCGAGGTCGATCGACATGCCCGCTGGTCTCCTTGCCACCCGCTCCGGTATTTCACGAATCCGCACTCGAATTCAATTGGCAACCGGGGTTCATGACCCCGGAGGGATCGATGGTCTGCTTGATCGCAGTCAGGAGTTTCAGCTGCGTGGCCGGCACACGCGAGAGAAAGTCCGGCTTCTTCAGGCGACCGATGCCGTGCTCGGCGCTGATCGAACCTTGGAAACCATCCAGAACATCATTCACGACATTTTTCGCCGTGTAGATCCTCGCGGCCACCTCGTCGCGGGAAAGACCCGAGGGCGGCAACACGTTGAGATGGACATTGCCGTCACCGACATGACCGTAGGAAACGCAGGTGCAATCCGGCAAGCGCGCTGCGATGGCCGCTTCAGCCTGCTCAACGAACTCCGGAAGTCGCGACAGGGGCACGGACACATCCGTTCGCAGATGCGGCCCACGTTTGGCCTGCCCCTCATTCATCCCCTCGCGGAAGAGCCAGAGAGAGCGGGCCTGGCTCCGCGACGTTGCGACGACGCCGTCCAGCACCAGGCCGTCCTCCAGCACGCCTTCAAGAAAGCGGTGCATCAGGTCTTCGATATCGACAAGGCCGGAACCCGAGATCTCAAGCAGCACATAGGCCGGATAATCGGCGCTCATCGGCATGGCGAGATCAGGAATTGCTTCTTGCGCGAGGGTGAAGGCGATCGGCGGCATGAACTCGAAGGCCGACATGAGGTCGCAGCAGTCTCGTCGCGCACGCCGGTAGAGCGTGATCGCATCCGACAATGCTCCGAGACCCAGCAAAGCCGTCGCAACCTTCTCAGCCGGCGGAGCAAGCTTGAAGGCAGCGGCGGTGACGATACCAAGCGTGCCCTCCGCCCCGATGAACAACTGCTTTAGATCGACCCCGCGATTGTCTTTGCGCAGCGTGGACAAACCTTCGAAAATCGAGCCATCGGGCAGGACGACTTCGAGACCAAGCACGAGTTCGCGCGTCATACCGTAGCGCAACACGTTGATGCCGCCCGCATTCGTCGAGACATTGCCGCCGATCCGGCAGGAACCCTGCGCACCGAGCGCAAGCGGGAAGTAGAGCCCTGCATCCTCTACCTTGTCCTTGAAATCCTGCAGGATGACACCCGCCTCAACGACGGCCGAGAAATCATCCGCATCGATGCGGCGGATCGCCGTCATGCGCTCGAGACTGACGACAACCTGGCTCGCCGGTGCATCGGGAATGCCCCCGAGAACCAGCCCCGTATTGCCGCCTTGCGGCACGATCGTTAGCCCCAGTGAGCGGATGGTGCGAACGGCAAGGGAGACCTCCTCAGTCGTTCGTGGACGGACAACCGCCACAGCGCCGGTCGTGACATCCCCATGCCAATCCCGGCAGTAGCGCTCGACCTCGGCGCCGACGACGACCATGTCAGGTCCGAGCACCTCGATGAGGCTGGGAATCGGGTTGCCCGCCATGCTCCACAAATCCTTGCCTTCGATTGCGCTTTCCATGGCCATCATCAGTCTCCCCGTCGGCCCATCTGGAGATGGACAAAAAATTCGGTTTCCACGAGAATGATATAAGGTTATCAGACAACCTTACAAATAGTTTTTGAAGAAGGCCCTTGTGCAGATGCACGCAGGGTCGAAGAATGACATGGGAGGACTTTGTCACATGCATATTCTGGTGATTGGCGCGGCCGGTATGGTCGGGCGCAAGCTCGCGCAACGACTCACCCGCGATGGTGAGCTGCAAGGACGGCAGATCACGGCGATGACGCTCGCCGATGTCGTGGCTGCAGATGCTCCCACAGGCTTCAACGGCAAAGTGACGATCGAGACCGTTGATCTGTCTGAGCCCGCATCCGCCGAGCGCCTGATTGCATCGCGCCCCGATGTCATCTTCCATCTCGCTGCGATCGTCTCGGGTGAAGCAGAGCTCGACTTCGAAAAGGGCTACAAGATCAACCTCGACGGCACCCGCTACCTGTTCGAGGCAATCCGGCTTGCGCACATGGCTGACGGCTATTGCCCCCGAGTGGTCTTCACCTCGTCGATCGCGGTCGTCGGTGCGCCGCTGCCTTACCCGATCCCGGACGAGTTCCACACCACGCCGCTTACCAGCTACGGCACGCAGAAGGCGATTTGCGAACTGCTGCTCTCGGACTATTCCCGAAAGGGGTATTTCGACGGCATCGGCATCCGCCTGCCAACAATCTGCATTCGCCCCGGCAAGCCGAACAAGGCAGCCTCGGGCTTCTTCTCCAACATCCTGCGCGAACCGCTGGTCGGCCAGGAGGCCGTCTTGCCGGTGGGCGAGGATGTCCGCCACTGGCATGCCTCGCCCAGATCTGCGGTCGGCTTCCTCATCCACGGCGCAAACATCGACCTGGAAACGGTCGGCCCACGCCGCAACCTGTCGATGCCGGGCCTCAGCGCAACCGTTGGCGAGCAGATCGAAGCGCTGCGCCGCGTGGCAGGGGAGAAAGCGGTCAAGCTCATCCGCCACGAGCCCGACGAGATGATCATGCGCATCTGCGCCGGCTGGGCGCCGGGCTTCGAAGCAACCCGAGCCCGCGCACTCGGCTTTACCGCCGAAAACTCTTTCGATGAAATCATTCGGGTGCATATCGAGGATGAACTGGGAGGCAAGCTTTGACGGGAACTGAAAACAGGCAGATCGCCTTTCTAGGGACCGGGCTGATGGGCGCGCCCATGGCCAGGCGCCTGCTTGCGGCAGGTTTCCTCGTCACTGTGTGGAATCGCGATAGCGGCAAGGCAGAGCCTCTGGCCGCAGCCGGTGCCAGGCTTGCAGAGAGCCCGGCAGACGCCGTCGCCGGCGCCCACGTGGTCTTCACCATGCTGTCGGATGGCTCCGTAGTCGAGGACGTGCTTTTCACCAAGGGTACGGCCGAAGCGCTGGAAAAGGGCACGGTCGTCATCGACACATCATCGATCGCACCGCCCATTGCAAAAGATCACGCAAAACGCCTCGCTGATCGCGGCGTCGCCCATGTCGATGCACCCGTGTCAGGTGGCGTCGTCGGGGCGGAAGCCGGCACGCTGGCGATCATGGCGGGCGGCGATGCCGAGATCATCGAGGGCCTTGCGGAAATCTTCGCACCGCTGGGCCGGGTCACGCATGTCGGCCCATCAGGTGCTGGCCAGATCTGCAAGCTCGCCAACCAGCAGATCGTCGCGATCACCATCGGCGCCATTGCAGAGGCGATGATGCTCGTTGAAGCCGGCGGCGCGTCGCGGGAGAAGTTCCGCGAAGCAATCCGCGGCGGCTTCGCCGAAAGCCGCATACTGGAATTGCACGGCCAGCGCATGGTCGAGCGGCGCTTCGAGCCGGGTGGCCCCTCGCGCTTGCAGTTGAAGGATCTGAACGCCGTCGCGGCCATGGCCGGGACCTTCGGCCTTGAGCTCCCACTGACATCGGACGTTCGCCAGGCCTTCGAAGCCTTCGTTGCAGACGGCAATGGCGAACTCGACCACAGTGCCCTTCTGCTTCACCTGGAAAAAATCAACCACCGCAAAGGTGCCGCCGATGACCGAGTCTGAAACACCGAAACGCCGCCTCCGTTCCCAAGACTGGTTCGACAATCCCGATCACCTCGACATGACCGCCCTCTATCTGGAGCGCTTCATGAACTACGGCACGACGCCGGAGGAGCTGCGCTCCGGGAAGCCGATCATCGGGATCGCCCAATCGGGCTCCGACATCAATCCCTGCAACCGTCATCACCTGGATCTTGCCAAACGCGTGCGCGACGGCATCCGCGACGCTGGCGGGATTCCGATCGAATTCCCCTCGCATCCGCTGTTCGAGAACTGCAAGCGACCGACGGCCGCCCTTGACCGCAACCTTGCCTATCTCGGCCTGGTCGAGTTGCTCTACGGCTATCCCTTCGACGGCGTCGTGCTGACCACCGGCTGCGACAAGACCACGCCCTCTGCCCTGATGGCTGCATCGACGGTAGACATCCCGGCGATCGTGCTCTCCGGCGGCCCGATGCTTGACGGCTGGCATGATGGCGAACTGGTGGGTTCCGGCACGGTAATCTGGCGCTCGCGTCGCAAATATGCGGCCGGTGAGATCAGCCGCGAGGAATTCCTCGAACGCGCCCTCGATTCGGCCCCCTCTCCCGGCCATTGCAACACCATGGGCACCGCTTCGACCATGAACGCGATTGCCGAGGCACTCGGCATGTCGCTCACCGGCTGCGCCGCCATTCCCGCCGCTTACCGCGAACGCGGCCAGATGGCGTATCGCACCGGCAAGCGGGCGGTAGAACTCGTTCTGGAGGATGTCCGCCCCTCGGACATTCTCACCCGTGAAGCCTTTCTCAATGCCATCAGGGTCAACTCGGCGATCGGCGGATCGACCAATGCCCAGCCGCATCTGATGGCCATGGCCAAACATGCCGGCGTCGAACTCCTGCCCGAGGACTGGCAGGTTCACGGCTACGACATTCCGCTGCTCGCCAACGTACAGCCGGCCGGCGCCTATCTTGGGGAACGGTTCCACCGCGCCGGCGGTGTCCCGGCGATCATGTGGGAGCTGATGCAGGCCGGAAAGATCGACACGACCTGTCGCACGGTGACCGGCCGCACCATGGCTGAGAACCTGCAAGGCAGGGAGGCGAAAGATCGGGAGGTGATCAAGCCCTACCACGAACCGATGCGTGAACGCGCCGGCTTCGTCGTACTGAAGGGCAACCTCTTCGATTTTGCGATCATGAAGACGAGTGTCATCTCCGAGGGTTTCCGGCAACGCTACCTGCAGGAAAAGGGCCGCGAAGGCATCTTCGAGGGCCGCGCGATCGTCTTCGACGGCTCGGAGGACTACCACAAGCGCATCAACGACCCCGCTCTCGAGATCGACGAGGACTGCGTTCTCGTTATTCGCGGCGCAGGCCCGCTCGGCTGGCCGGGTTCGGCCGAAGTGGTCAACATGCAGCCGCCGGATCACCTCATCAAGCGGGGCATCCTCAGCCTTCCGACGATCGGCGACGGCCGCCAGTCCGGCACGGCCGACAGCCCCTCGATCCTCAACGCATCGCCTGAAAGTGCAGCCGGCGGCGGTCTGGCTTGGGTCAGGACCGGCGATACCATCCGCATCGACCTGAATGAGGGGCGTTGCGACATGCTGGTCGGCGACGAGGAAATCGAAAGGCGCAAGGCCGAGGGCATTCCGCCCGTGCCGAAAGACGCGACACCCTGGCAGCGGCTCTATCGTCAGACAGTCACCCAGTTGGCCGATGGCGCGACGATCAAAAACGCAGAGGAATTCCGCCAGATTTCCAAGACGCCTCCGCGTCACAACCATTGAGAAGCATCTCGATTGTTAACCTCCTTTCGGAGAAACAGTCGAATAATCAAGGGCAAGACACGTTTCATCGGGAACCCTCCGACGGGAACTTCATTCTTCTGTCACAGACGATGAATGGAGATCCCGATGAAACCCTTGATAAAACTGCTGTCAGCGTCAGCGCTCGCCGCCGGGATGGTGATTGGTGGCGTCGTCCTCACGTCAGCGGCGCTTGCACCGGAAGAAGCCCCCCACAACTTCACCGGCCTTGATATCAGGGACCTCTGGACGATGGAGCCCGTCCGCATCGACAGGTCCGCACAGAACCTGGAGCGTCTACCGCCCCGCTATGCAAGCCATGTGGTGATGGTCGAACCCGACGTGGGGGCATCGGATCAGAGCGTGCAGACCGCGACCGCAGAACAGGGTTCCGAGGTTGGTGACATCGACACTCTCGTCACTGCAGCGATCGACGAAGCGACGTCCGGTTTCGGCGCCGACACGCTGCCTCCGGAGCATTTCTCCTGGTGTGAAGCGCGCTATCGTTCCTACGATCCCGTCCGCAATGCCTATCGCAGCTTCAGCGGCGACATTCGCGCTTGTGATTCACCCTATCAGGTCGAGGTCATGACGGAGCTGGAAGAAGGCAACGCAAGGGTCATGACCGTCAGTGCCGACGGGAGCAATTCTGGTGCTGGCATGGAAGACGAAGGCCACGTCATGGCCTGCATGGAACGCTATCGCTCCTATCGTCCGAGCGACAACACCTACCAGCCTTATGGCGGCGGTCCGCGCCAGCCCTGTCAGCTGGTGGCGTCGTTCTGAACCGCCTGACCCTTGGCGAGGATCAAGCCCGGCGGCGGGTTAGCCACCTGACCGCCGGCCACCTGCTCACTGATATAGGTCAGGGCATTCTGAAGGCCGTTCATCGTGTAAGGCTTCTCGATTGCCCCGATGGCGCCGACGAAATCTTCCGGTATCCGTTTGACATTCCCCGTGACGAACACGAACGGGACCTCGCGCTCAGCCAGTCGACGACCAATCTCGATTCCCGAGGGACCATCGCTTAGGTGAACATCGACGAAGGCGAATTCCGGCGTACTGGCTTCGATGATGTCGAATGCGGCTTTGCGCGACGCAGCCGTGCCTACGACGACATGGCCGGCGGCCTCTACCTCAAGCTCCAGTTCTAGGGCAAGAAGCGCCTCATCCTCGACGATCATGATCTTCAAGTGTCTGTTTCCTTTGCGTCTTCAACGAGCATTGTGACCTGGACGTCGGTCCGGTAGCCTTCGACTTCTCGCGCGATCTTCGCACCCAGTTGCTTGGCACAGGTCTCCAGCATGAGCTTGCCGAAAGCCTCTTCCTCCGGATTGACGGAGACCGGCTTCGTCGTGTCCGTAACCCGGATTACGAAATGCCCGTTGGTCCGCCGCACCTGCAGATGAATATCGCCACCCCCATCGCTCAGTCCCCGGCGTACGGCATCCAGCACCAGTTCGTTGATGATGAGAGCGAGCGGCGAAGCTTTCACCGCCGGAACGAGCACAGGTGACAAATCGGTCGTCACGCGGATGTCGTCGCGCTTTAAGGCGCCCACCAGATCCTCGATCAGATCCTTGGCAAAGTCCGAAACATCAAAACGCCCAAGGTCGCTGCTCGTGAACAGCTTTCGCTGCACGGTGCTCAGCGCCTCGACGCGATTGAGCACCGAAAACAAGGTTCGTTTCACGAGGTCGTCTTCGGACATTCGCGCCTGCAGCTTGACGATCGAGGCAATGGTCAAGAGGTTGTTCTTCACACGGTGGTCGACCTCATGCACCAGCAGGGTCTGGGCCTTCAGCGCTTCGGACAGGTCATGCGTTCGCCGTGCGACCTCACGTTCGGCCGATTGCCGCGCCTCTGCCAGATCGAGCTCTTTGCTCTTGATCGTGGTGAAATCGAGCTGCGATGCAAAGAAATACACAACCTCACCGTCAGCATCCCTGACGGGGCTGACGAAAAGCGCATTCCAGAACTGGCTGCCGTCCTTGCGATAGTTGAGGATGTCGATCGCAAGGTCGCGCTCTGCAGAAATGGCCTCGCGCAGACGGGCAATCGCACCGATATCCGTTTCCGGTCCCTGCAGCAGACGGCAGTTGCGCCCGATGAGCTCATCGGTGCTGTAGCCAGTGAGGTTCGAAAATGCCTGATTGCAGAAAATGATCGGGTTGTCGGGCTGGCGCGGATCCGTGATCAGCATCGGCATTCGGGTAGCCTTGAAGGCTGCCGCGAACGGATCCTCGGATGAATGGGAGGCAAGAAGGCGGTCGCCGGCGTCTTGTGCGTCGCGGCGCGAGGAGTTTTGATCAGACATTCATACCCAGTCCTGGAACAGGCCACCCTCGACAACAACGGCCCCAGAAAAAAGTTCCGTTCGCGCTCAAAAATATTTTGACGACTGGCGATTTTGAGATGCGAAGACTGCCCAGACCGGGCGATAAGAGGCAATAGACACGGAAACGTGTTTGTCTTATCTGACATGGCATAAGCCGTAACGGAAAGCTCAAGGCAGGCGTATATATGTCCAACGACGAGCAACAGAACTTGACACCCGGCTTTCTCAGGAATGGCGGCCAGATGGCCGAACTCATCCTGAACCACGACTGGGCGGACAGTCTCGGCCCCATCCAGGAGTGGCCCGCCGCCCTGCGCTCGGCGCTTTCCATCTGTCTGAACTCCAGCTTTCCGACTGCCATCTATTGGGGCCCGGAAATGCGGCTCCTCTATAACGATAGCTGGGCACCCATTCCGGCAGACCGCCATCCCTGGGCTTTGGGCCGACCGGCTGCCGAAGTATGGTCGGACATCTGGGAGGTTGTCGGACCGCAGTTCGATTCCGTCATGGCGACGGGGATCGGGCTTTCGACTTATGACCAGCTCCTGCCCATCATGCGCAACGGTGTGCAGACCGAGACTTATTGGAATTACAGCTTCACCCCGATCCGTGACGAATTCGGAGCGATCTGCGGCATATTCAACCAGGGCAACGAAACGACGGCTGCAGTGTTGGCACGTCGGCAGGCGCAAGAAGAGATTGTCCGGCTAGGTCGCCTCTTTGCTCAGGCACCGGCTGCGATCGCCATCTTGGAAGGGCCTTCGCATACCTTCAAGCTGGTAAACCCTGCATACGAAGCGCTGGTTCAGCGTTCAGATCTCGTCGGCCGCCCGGTCGCGGATGCACTGCCGGAAGTCCGGGATCAAGGCTTCATCAGCTTGCTCGATACGGTGTACACGACGCAAAAGCCCTATCAGGGCAAGTCCGTCCCGATCGAGTTGGT
Organism: Rhizobium sp. R86522; assembly: GCF_042466255.1. Lineage (NCBI taxonomy): Bacteria > Pseudomonadati > Pseudomonadota > Alphaproteobacteria > Hyphomicrobiales > Rhizobiaceae > Rhizobium > Rhizobium sp. R86522. The sequence continues at coordinate 4,540,731 of NZ_JAXHBX010000001.1, read as the reverse complement.
ATCGCCTGAGGGCGAAAGACAGGCCCGCTATCTCGACTTTGTCTATCAGCCTGTCATTGATGCCACTGGCCAGTCCGTTGGCATCTTCGTCCAAGCGTCTGATGTCACCGAAGCAGCAACGGCCATGGCCGCTCTCCGGGACAGTGAACAGCGTTTCGAAGCCATCGTGAACTCGATCGACCAGATGATCTGGTCGACACGACCGGACGGTTACCACGACTACTTCAACCAGCGTTGGTACGAATACACAGGCGTCAGCGAGGGCTTCACCGACGGCTCGGAATGGGAGAATGTCTTTCACCCCGATGACCGGACAGAAACCCGCGCGAAGTGGCTCCATAGCCTCGAGACAGGTGAACCCTATCACGTGGAGTACCGTCTTCGGCATCGCAGCGGTGTCTATCGCTGGGTCATCGGGCGCGCTCAATGTGTGCGCGACAAGAACGGCGAGATCAGCCGCTGGTATGGCACCTGCACGGATATTCACGATCTCAAGGTGGCCGAAGAAGCACGTCAGCTTCTGCTGCGGGAGCTCAACCATCGCGTCAAGAACCTCTTCGCCATCACCGCCGGCATGATCAACATGACCGCGCGCTCATCGCCGTCGGTCGGCGAGATGGCAAAATCACTGCACGGTCGCCTGCAGGCCTTGGCGAAGGCGCATCACCTGATCCAGCCGGCCATCATTGCCGGATCATCAGTTGCGGAAACCGTTGCATTCCATACACTTCTGGAAGAAATCCTGTCCCCGCACCTGGCGGATCGCGACAGACAAATCACCCTGAAAGGTCCGGAAATACTCCTCGGGCCACATGCGTCAACGAGCTTTGCCCTGATCTTTCACGAGCTAGCGACCAATGCGGCAAAGTATGGCCCCTTCCGCGACGCGGAGGGACGACTGGATGTGCGCTGGCGGATGGACAAGGATGCGCTACATCTGGAATGGCAGGAGAATGTCGCTCTGCCCGAGATCAAGGCTCCCAGCCAGGAAGGCTTCGGCAGCAAGCTGGCACGAACCAGTGCTATCCATCAACTCGGCGGAAGCATCGATTTTGAGTGGCTGCCGGGTGGCGTGAACATTGCCCTCACTGCAGCAGGGGAACGGCTCGGCAGATAGCGCGCTGCGAGATCGTTCAAACAAAAAGAGCGCCCACGATGGAGCGCTCAGAAACATGCATCTGGGCTATTCGCCCTCACCCGAGCGCCTTATCGGCACCCTTTGTCTCGCGGCCAATCAGTAGCGCGGGAAATCGGCAGGGTTGATGCCGAGTGTCTTCAGGTGGTGATCCTTCGGACGACGATGCCCTTCGACAGCAGCCGCTGCGGAGCTTGCTGCACCGAGAACGGCGATGGCACGACCGAGGAAACCCTGCTGGATGGACTTGCGGAGGCTAGACATTTCTTTGCTCGCTTTCTTCGTTTGCAAGCAGAAGATGATACTCCGAAGGCCAGATTACAATGGACGGAAAGTCACGACAGCCATGCAGCCGATGCAGGCCGAGTTAATCGGATCCTACATCGGCACATGGCAATTGAGGCATCAGTCTTCGCTGGCGGCAACCTGTGCCAGCACCTGGCCCCTACCCCGCGCCCGAAGGATCATCGGGACAACCAGCGCAATGGCGGCGAGCGCCAGCAGGATCGCTGCGATCGGAGACGTGACCAGCACGGTCGGATCGCCTTGGCTGATCGACAAGGCCCGGCGCAGCTGCTGCTCGGCCATCGGACCCAGGATTAGACCGACGATCACAGGCGCGATCGGATAACCGAAGACACGCATGACATAGCCGAGCACACCGAAGGTCAAAAGCAGACCGAGTTCGAACACCGACGGATTGGCGCCAATCGTGCCAAGCGTGGCAAATACCAGAATGCCGGAATAGAGCCAGGGCTTTGGAATGGTCAGGAGCCGCACCCAGAGGCCAATCAGCGGCAGGTTCAACACGAGCAGCATGAAGTTGGCGATCAACAGCGAGGCGATCAGACCCCAGACGAGCTGCGGATTGGTCGCAAACAACAGCGGGCCCGGCTGCAGGCCAAACTGCTGGAAACCTGCAAGCATGATTGCGGCAGTTGCCGTGGTCGGGAGGCCGAGCGTCAACAGCGGAACAAGCGTCCCGGCAGCCGAGGCATTGTTGGCCGCTTCTGGCCCGGCGACGCCCTCGATCGCACCTTTGCCGAACTCTTCCGGATGCTTGGAGAACTGCTTCTCCGTCGAATAGGAGAGAAAACTCGACACGTCAGCACCACCGGCAGGCATGGCGCCAATCGGGAAACCGATCGCCGTACCGCGAAGCCAGGGCTTCCAGGAGCGGCTCCAATCGGACTTGTTCATCCAGAGCGAACCACGCACCGCCTCGACCTTCTCAGGCGCCCGCGCACCTTGCGCGGCCACGTAGAGCGTCTCGCCGATGGCGAACATCGCAACCGCAAGCGTGGTGACCTCGAGGCCGTCGAGCAGATCCGGCACGCCGAAACTCAGTCGCGTCTGGCCAGTCAGCTGATCGATACCGACGATCGAGAAGGCGAGGCCGACAAAGAGCGCGGTGAGACCACGCAAAGTCGAATCCCCGAATGCTGCCGAGACGGTGACGAAGGCGAGCATCATCAGTGCGAAGTATTCCCGCGGACCGAAGGACAGGGCGAATTTCACGACATAGGGCGCAATGAAAGCAAGCGCGATGGTTGCCAGAAGGCCGGCAACGAAGGAGCCGATTGCGGCCGTGGCAAGGGCCGGCCCGCCGCGGCCCGCGCGGGCCATCTTGTTGCCTTCGAGCGCGGTCACGATTGATGCGCTCTCGCCTGGCGTGTTGAGCAGGATCGACGTCGTCGAGCCGCCATACATGCCGCCGTAATAGATGCCGGCGAACATGATCAGCGATCCGGCCGGATCGAGCTGGTAGGTCACCGGCAGCAGGAGCGCGACGGTGAGCGCAGGACCGATGCCCGGCAGGACGCCGACGAGCGTACCGAGCGTAACGCCGATCAGCGCGTAGAACAGGTTGATAGGCTGAGCGGCGATCGCCAGCCCCTGGAGAAGGAAATCAAACGTATTCACGGGGTTCCCCTCAGAAGAACAGCCGTTCGAGTGGACCCGCCGGCAAGGACAGTTGCAGGAAGCGCGCGAAGAGGATCCACACGACGAACGAGAGAGCTATGCCTGCGGGCAGCGAGATCCAGAACTGCTTTTTGCCGAAGCCGGCCGCGGTCAGAGCGAACAGCACACCTGTTGCAAGCGAGAAGCCCAGCGTTTTCAGGAGCAGCATCTGCGCTGCGAGCCCGGCCACGATGAAAAGCACAGGCGGTAGCTCCTGGTGCTCGCGCTCGGGAAAATCACGGCGTATGGCAGCGAACACAGTCCAGATGCCAAGGCCGATCAGACCGATGGCAATGCCCTTTGGCACCGTCGCTGGACCAATCCCGGAATAGATGTTTCCGCCTTGCAGACGGGCGACATCGTAGAAGATAAGGCCCGCCACGGCGACAAGCACCGCGGCAATGGCCAGCGCCGCCCAATCTGGGCGACGCGTACGATGTCCGGAAGAACGATCTTCCGTGCTCATTTCACCAGACCGATGTCTTTGAGAATGGTCTCGGTGGCAGCGATGTCCTTGGCGAGCTGCTCTTCGAAGGCAGCGCCAGCAAGGTAGGTGTCCTGCCAGTTCTTGGTCTTCAGCGTTTCCTGCCAGCCGGCCGACTTTGCGAGCTTTTCGACGTCTGCCGAGACGGCCGCCTTCTGCTCGTCGGTCAGGCCCGGAGCCGCGGCAACCATGCGCCAGTTCTGCAGAACCACATCAAGGCCGCTTTCCTTCAGTGTCGGAGCGTCCGCACCTTCGATGCGCTCAGCGCTGGAGACGGCCAGCAGACGAAGCGTGCCTGCAGCGACCTGTGCCTGGAACTCGCCATAGCTGGAGATGCCAACAGTAACCTGACCACCGAGGATGGCAGCAAGCGCTTCACCACCGCCGGAATAGGCGATGTAGTTGATCTTGGTCGGGTCCACGCCGGCAGCCTTGGCGATCAGGCCGGCACCAATGTGGTCAACGCCGCCAGCCGAACCGCCAGCCCAGGATACGGCGCCGGGATCGGCCTTCAGCTTTTCGACAAGCTGGCCGATGTTCTGGATCTCGGAATTGGCGGGAACGACGATGGCCTCATACTCGCCGGTCAGGCGCGCAATCGGGGTAACGTCCGCCAGCGTAACCGGCGACTGGTTGGTCAGGATCGCACCGACCATGACATAACCACCGACGATCAGGGCGTTTGCATTGCCCTTCTGCTGGCTGGCGAACTGGGCGAGACCGATGGTGCCGCCGGCACCGGGAACGTTCACGACCTGAACATTGCCGGAAATGCCTTCAGCCTGCATCACCTGCTGCAGCGAGCGGGCCGTCTGGTCCCAGCCGCCACCAGGCGCTGCAGGAGCCATGATCGTATAGTCCGCAGCCGCAGCCGGAAGGGCGAGAGCGCCTGCAAGGAACGAAGCCAGGAAAAAGTGTTTCAAGATAGTCCTCCACCATCAATGCGGTCATTGCCGCTTACGAATGATCTGTGGGGAGAGCGCAGATGCGCAGCATGCGGACGACGCCGCTTCAGGCCGTGACCTGCTCCTCCCAGTCCCACCTGTCCCGCCTCCACGGGAAGATGTAACCATAGACCTAGCAGCGAAACCTGTCACCCACCTGTCATCGCCATGGGCCTTGACTGAAAGCGGTCGTTGGCGGGGATAGCGTCAGGGCTGACTTACGCTCAGGACACGCGGGCCTGATCATTGAGATCGCGAACGAGCCTCTGATGAGTGCGCAACTCTGTCAGGACCTCTCCAAACCGCACCAGGCCGCGGCCGGCCAGCATGTCCTTCAGCTTGATGAAGACGTCGGCGGTCGCAATCGCATCGCCCAGCGCAGTGTGTCGGTCTTCTTCATCGATGTGCACGCCCAGTCTGTCGGCGAGCGCATCGAGCGTATGTGTTTCGGCGCGGCCGAAGGCGGTGGCTGAGACCAGCACCGTATCCAGGATCGGGTTCGTGAAGCGCAGCCCGACTTCCTTCTCCCGCCGCGTGAGGAACTCCATGTCGAATGGCGCATTGTGTGCCACAAGCACGGCCCCTTCAGCGAAGCGGTGAAACTGCCGCACGGCCTCCTGCACATTGACGGCATCTGCGACCATCGCCTCGGTCACACCATGGATTGCGGATGCGGACGGCGGTATCGGCCGCCCCGGATTGACGAGCAGGTCGAAAACCTCGTTCTTGACGCGCTTTCCATTGACGATGCGGACAGCCGCGATCTGGACGATTTCATCGCCCTGTTCCGGCAGCAACCCCGTTGTTTCCGTATCGAAGACCACATAGGTCAGGCTATCGAGCCGCGCGTCGGACAGTTTCTCGTAGTGCAGCCGCGAGAGCAGATCGAAATCGTAGACGACATGCCGCGACACGTCCGCCCCGACCGGTCGCAACCGCTCGATCGGCCGCAGCCGGGTCGAGATCGACGGCGCGTCATCATCGGCCCCAACGACCAGAACGATGCCGTGGGTCCTGAGTATCGTCTCACAGGTCACCCCACCGTCGAAGACCGGCTCTCCCAGCCACTCATCCACGTTTTCGGGCGACACGGCGCCGCCCTTCCAGGACAAGGTAAGATCGGCAGCCCCCTGGGCCTCGCTAACCGCAAGATGAAAATGGGCAGCAGCAGTCGCCTTGCTGACCCGGGAAACGAGGTGTCCCAGGAGACTGACGATATCGAAGGCATTGCAGCGGACGGCAATTTCTGCGACCTCGGTGTCGAGCGTGAGCTTCTGCCCCTCAAGGTCACGGCGGAGTTGACTGGCGAGCTCCCGTACATCCGTCGGCGCCATTGGCCAGCCATCGGATCGACAGCGTTCAAAGCGGGCCTCAAGATCAGCGAGCGTCGCATCGAGGGCCTGAAGCTGCGCCGAAACTGGGGCATCGCTTCCTGTGCCGGGCCCATGCGAAACAAGTGCATGGCGCAGGTCAGAGACGATGGGCCCGACCTGCAGGAACACGTCACCGAGAAGAGCGTCACGCCGGGCATAGGCCGCAACCTCCGTCGTCACATCGCGAAGGGTCATGACATAGGCCGCCTGATCGCCGCCGTTGTCGCTGGCAAGCCTCATGCGCCCGGCGAGCCGGCGCCGACCGCAGGGGCTGAGACAGATGAACTCGACCACCGTGTCCGGATCCGAGCTTTCCAGAAGCCGGTGATGCGCGTCACGGATCGGCCCTTCGCTCAGATAGTCAAAGATATTGCGATCAAGACAGACCGGGCGCTGCGAGCCCGTCAGCATCTGCTGCGCCACGCCGTTGTAGAAGACGAGATGATGGCGGCCCGTACAGAGAAGAACGGCAGGCGGCACGTCGGCGAGCAGCTGTTCGAGCTTGTTCTTGTCGGACGACAGACGCGTGGTCTCCCGCTGCACCTGTTCCGCCAGGGCGCCCCGCGTCTGTGCAAGGGTCGCTGCGGTTGCGGAGGCGGCATCGGCAAGATCGCCAAGATAGCGCGCTTCCTCTGCCTGAAAGTCATTGCCCACATCGGCATGCGCCCGGGCACGCATGGCCGATGCCAGCTTGTCGATGGGACGTGCGAGATGGGTGTCGAAGAGGAACCAGACCCAGGTGATCAGAGCGAGGATCAGAAAGCCGGCAGCGATAGCACTCTGCACGAAGGCGTTCAGCATGTCCGGGCTGCCTTCGCGGTGGTAGCCGAACCACAGACCGACGGCCAAAGCCGCAACAGCACCGACCGCCAGCCCCACGAAGAAGAGCAGGATACGTCCGCGCAGGCTGATCCTGGTCACCATGATCCCCTCATCCGGCCGAACATGCAATTTTCAAGGCCGCATCGTCAGGTTCCAGCTTGATCCACTCTGCCCCCACGAGACTCCCATCATCCGCAATGCTGACATTCCCATCGACCAGATCGGCGCGCCGCGCATTCTGGCAGTCAAAAACCACTCTGACCGGCGTAACCGGCTGCCAACGGGCCAACAGCAGAATGTCAATCATGACCAGACCCGGCTGGTTCGGATTCCGCTTGGCAGACTTCAGATCAACGGCTGTGAAACGCGTGGTCACAGGCTCGATATAGGACCAGGGGCGCCAGAACGCCGTCTGCTCGTTTTTCCAGGAGACCGCGAGACCGGGCAAGGCGATGTTCATGCGATCGAACCAGCTGTACTCGCTCCAGATCGAATAGCTCAACATGCCGAGGCCAGCCATGGCCGGGACGATCCACTTAGGCAGCAAACCCCGGCTTATCCAGCGCAGCAGCATCGCCACACCGGCCAGAGCAACACCGGTCACCACCGCGGCGATCAACTCAAACAGCATTCTTCATTCCTTCAGACGGGCGCCCGTCCGCCATTGGCGAGCGCCGATTGCATGGTTCTGACGACGACGAAGGCATCGCGAAGATGCGAGCGCTCGAAATCACCGAAATCGTAGGGTGCCAGAAAGTTATCCGGCTTGCGACCGTCGCGCACCTGCCGAACCTGGTTGCGCAGGCGCATGTCCGCGATGAGATCGTAGGCTGCAACGAGATCCCGGGCTCCGGCACCGGAGATGATACCCGCTTCTTCCGCCGCAAGCAGCCGCGCTCGCGTATTCACCGGGGCAAGTTTGCCGATCAGCGAATAGACGCGTCCGAGATCGACAACTGGAACCACACCATTGTGCTTCATGTCGATCTGGTTGCGATGCTCGCCGCTGCGGATCGTGGCAAAGCCCCTGAGAAGTCCAAGCGGCGGCGCGTGCTTCAACGAGTTGCTGATCATGTGGGCGGTGAAGATCGAGTTGCGGCTCGCCTCTTCGAGAGTTTCCGCCTGCAGATCCTGAAAGAGTGACGACGCACCACAGATGGGCCGCAGATCGAACATCACGCTGGCCAGCATCTGCGCGGTCGGATCGGGCTTGTAGATCCAGTCGCGGAAATAGTTTCGCCAGACCGAAACCGGCTGGCACCAACGCGGATTGGTAGCCATCATGTCGCCCGGACAATAGAAGTATCCGCAGATGTCGAGACCACGGCTGACTTTGGCGGCCAGTTGCTGGAACCAGGGCATTTCCTCAGGCTCGACGCCATCTTCGATGAAGATGCAGTTATCCTGGTCGCTGACGCCACTCTGCTCCTGCCGCCCCTGACTGCCGCAGGCAAGCCAGACATAGGGAACCGGCGGCGGTCCAAGCTCCCGCTCCGCCAGCATGATCAGCCGGCGGGTGACGCTATCGGCGATATCGGTAATCAGCCGAGTCACCACCTCATGGGCATTGTTGCTGCCGACGAGCTGGACGAGCAGTTGCGGAATACGTGTGGTGATCGCACGCATCGCCTCCGGCGTTTCAGCCGTCGCGATGTCCCGGATCAGTTGCGCCGAGCTTATCGCATGGAAGCGGATGAGATCGGTCTGTGTGATCATTCCCACCAGCCGCTCACCCTCGACGACCGGAAGATGTCCGACACGCCGCTCGAGCATAAGATGCAGGATGTCGGAGCCCAGAGCCTCTCCGGGCAATCCGACCGGGTCGGCGGTCATCACGGCAGATACCGGGGTCGCGTCAGGGTCGAGCCCTTCAGCGAGCACGCGCCCCGCAAGGTCTCGGGTGGTGAGGATACCGAGAAAGCGCCCGCCATCGACGACGCCGAGGCTCGAGACATGCCGCTCCCGCATGAGGGCGGCAGCCGAGCGCACCGTATCGGTCGGCGCACAGACGATAGGGGGTCGCGACATCAACTCGCTGACCTTCTGGATGGCCATGTCGCCGCGCCGGCTATCGGCAAACCGGCCGCGCGTGAAGAAGCGGGCGAATACCGGCTGTTCCTGCATCAGGCGGCGGAACTCGTCCTTCGGCAGCATCAGCAGCGCGCAGTCGCCGCGGGCCGTTGCCGTCGTTGCCGCAAAGCCGTCGGCCAACAGGCCGCGTTCGCCGAAGGAGTTGCGAGGCGCGAGCTCGGAGACCACCGTATTGGTGGCATCCATGATTTCCACGGCCCCGTCCATGATGAGGAATATGCCGGGCAGCGGAGAGCCGCGGTGATAGATTTCGGCACCGGCCGAAAAGGAAAACTCTTGGAAGCGGGTCGAGACCCGTTCGATCTCGTCTCTCGGGAGACTGTCGTAAGGATGGACCGTCTCGAGAAATGCCAGCACGTCGGATTGTGCCTGGATCATCGGATTTGCCCTCATGCGGCACGACCGTGCCCTGGCTGTTTGAGGGACAGGAGGGGCGATATACTCGCCCCTCCCGGTTGATCATCGGTATCAGTGACCAGTCGCCTGACCCGCACCGCGCGGAACGCGGATGGATTCGACGAGATCCTGTACATGCTTCGGCGGAGCCTGGGTCATCATCGACACGATATAGGCCGTGGCGAAGTTGAGCAGTGCACCGATCGGGCCGAACGCCGTCGGCGGGATGCCGAAGATGTAGTTGGCCGGAACGTTCTCCATCATGTTGGTGCCTGCAATGAAGAACCAGCCCAGATAGGTGAACAGGTACAAGCAGGTGACCACGAGGCCGACGATCATGCCGAGGGTGGCGCCGACCGAGTTGATGCGCTTCGAGAAGATGCCCATCATCAGAGCCGGGAAGATCGTTGCAGCCGCCAGACCGAAGGCGAGAGCAACCGTTTGTGCCGCGAAGCCCGGTGGGTTGAGACCCAGAAGCGTTGCGACCAGAATTGCACCAGCCATCGCGATACGGGCAGCCAGAAGCTCGCCCTTTTCGGAGATATCAGGCTTCAGGAAGTCCTTGATCAGGTCGTGGCTGATCGCAGACGAGATGGCGAGAAGCAGACCGGCCGCAGTCGACAGAGCGGCTGCAAGACCGCCGGCAGCGATGAGAGCGATAACCCAGCCCGGCAGCTGTGCGATTTCCGGATTGGCGAGAACGAGGATGTCGTTGTTGATCGTCAGCTCGTTGCCCGTCCAGCCACGCTCGGCAGCCGTGGCGGCAAAGCCTTCGGACTTGTCGTTGTAGTACTGGATACGGCCGTCGCCATTCTTATCTTCAAACTTCAGAAGACCCGTGACTTCCCAGTTGCGCATCCAGTCCGGACGCTCGTCGTAAAGGACAGCCTCCTGCTGCGTGCCGCCGGGGAAGATCGTGTCGATGATGTTCAGGCGTGCCATGGCGCCAACAGCCGGAGCCGTCAGATAGAGAAGGGCGATGAAGACGAGCGCCCAACCGGCAGACCAACGGGCATCCGAGACCTTCGGAACGGTGAAGAAGCGGATGATGACGTGCGGCAGACCGGCGGTGCCGATCATCAACGACAGCGTGAACAGGGTCATGTTCAGCATGGAGCCCTGAGCAGTGTAGGCGTTGAAGCCGAGGTCGGTGACGACCTGGTCAAGCTTCTGCAAGAGCGGCAGTGCCGATTCCGTATGCGTGCCAAAGAGGCCGAACCACGGGATCGGGTTGCCGGTCAGCTGCATCGAAATAAAGATCGCGGGGATAGTGTAGGCGATGATCAGAACGATGTACTGCGCGACCTGCGTGTAGGTGATGCCCTTCATCCCGCCGAGAACGGCGTAGCAGAAAACGACGGCAGACGCGATCCACAGACCGGTCGAGACGTTGACTTCCAGGAAGCGCGAGAAAGCGACGCCAGCACCGGTCATCTGGCCGATAACGTAGGTCACCGAGATGATGATCAGGCAGACGACAGCCGTAAGGCGCGCGCCCTGGCTGTAGAAGCGGTCGCCGATGAACTGCGGAACGGTGTATTTGCCGAACTTACGCAGGTAGGGAGCAAGCAGGAGTGCGAGCAGCACGTAGCCGCCGGTCCAGCCCATCAGGAAGGTAGAGTTGCCATAGCCGACAGTGGCGATCAGGCCGGCCATCGAGATGAAGGAGGCAGCCGACATCCAGTCAGCCGCAGTTGCCATGCCATTCATGACCGGGTTGACGCCGCGGTTTGCAGCGTAGAACTCGGCCGTAGTGCCGGCACGAGCCCAGATGGCAATGCCGATGTAGAGCGCGAAGGACGCGCCTACAATTATCAGATTGAGTGTATACTGATCCATTGTGGGTCCGCCTTACTGCTCGTCGACGCCGAATTCGCGGTCGATCTTGTTCATGTACGCCGAGTAGCCGAAAATCAGCGCGATAAAGACGATGATCGAGCCTTGCTGGGCAAACCAGAAGCCGAGATCGGTTCCACCGACGGCGATGCCGGACAGAGCCGGGCGGAGCAGGATACCGAATCCGTAGGATACGATGGCCCAGATCGCCAGGCAGATGTAGATGATGCGAACGTTTGCTGACCAGTAAGCGTTAGACGAAGATTTATCCGTCACGAGTACTCCTCCCTTTCCTCGATGAGACGTCCCCCAGGACGCCCCTTGCCTCCACGTCGATTCCGCCAATCCTTGTCCCAAGGCGGAATAGACAATTGTTTAGGAGTAACGAATCCCCCGGAGATCGTACATTCTCCGTTAGTCGCAGGAGTCACTGTATTGCCGGAGCGTTTGCTGCATTGCGGCAAGAATTGAGACGGAAACACATCAATAGATCGGCGATCCAGAGCCTTTGCGTCATTCGCCCAGACAAGGCCGGCCAACCTCACGAAGAGACAGCCTCAAGCAACAACTTAACGCAACGGAATCATGAAGTTGAGGAGGAACGGACCAGACGCTGCAGGCGCGGGCGGATGCGCAGAAAACCCCGATACGCGGCTTCGAAGATGGGCGTCAACGGTTTCCATCCGGCCAGGAGACCGAGCGGTCGCAACACGGGAATGGCCCGCCACATCGCCGCGAAAGCCGCTGCACCCGACAGGAGTTTTCCCGCTTCTTCTGCATGGAAACGGGCCAGAAGCTCGGCTCGATCGATCGGACAGCTGCCCTGAGGGTCGAACGCATCGATGAAGTTGATCGCACCGCGACTGTCGAGACGGCGCATCAAGGCGATCTCTCGCTGGCAGAGAGGACAACTGCTGTCGAACCAGACGGTCACCTGCGCGGACATGGTCGCCTTTCACGGGAAGAGTTTTGTCTTCCATAACTGGGGCCGAAGCTGCCTTCCGGCAATGCGGCGTCGCGCCGCTGCCTCACTGATGTAGCCGGTCACCTTTGACCCAGAACTTGAAAGCGGCAAGCCGCGCGAGCGCAATTTGGCATCGGCGCGAGCGGAATATGATGCTTTTCGGACCCCACGATTTTGCCTTATCGAACGAGGTGAACAGAGACGCAGAGGCAGACGGCAATGACCAGACCTTTTTTCTGGAACGAACTGACGACGACGGATTTTGCAGGGCTTTCGCCGGATACGACGATCGCCATCCTGCCGATCGCCTCGACCGAGCAGCACGGACCCCACCTGCCCATTGCCACCGACGTGGCCATCGCAAACGGCATGCTGGCGGAATTGCATACCCAGCGCCCCGATGATCTCGACTTCCTCGTTCTTCCCACCCAGGAAATCGGCAAGGCCAACGAGCATGTGTACGGGGCCGGCAGCCTGTCCTTCGGCCCGGAGATCCTGATCCCGGCCTGGACGGCCATCGGCGCGAAGGTGGCAGAAGCCGGCATTCGCAAGCTCGTCATCGTCAATTCCCATGGCGGCAATGTCGACGTCATGAGCATTGTCGGCCGCGAACTGCGAGTCCGACACCAGATGGTCGTCGTCTCGACCCAATGGGGCCGCTTCGGAAACCCGGAGGGCATGATCTCCGAGCATGAGAGCCGCTACGGCATCCATGGCGGTGAAGTCGAGACATCGCTGATGCTGCACTTTCGCCCCGAGCTCGTCCGAATGGACAAGGCACAGAACTTTATCTCGAAAGCCGAGGAGATGCGGGCCAGCTCGAAATTCCTCACCCCGCTTCCACCCCATTCGCTCGCCTGGATCGCCCATGACCTGAACCCGCACGGCGTGGTCGGCGACGCCTCGAAGGGCACTGCCGAAAAGGGTGCCGCGATCTGCCGCCATCAGGTCGCGGGCTTCATCGAACTCTTGCGCGACGTCATGGCTTATCCGCTCTCGAACCTCTACACGCCCGGCTGATCGGACACTCGCCCCCTCAGCTCTGACCTCGGATGGTCTCGGGGATATGTCCCCGCGCCTTGAGATCCTGAACCAGCGCCAGAAGCTCCTGCATCAGGTATTCGACGAAAAGGCTGGTCGCGGAGTCGAGCGGCGCCCTTGCACGGGCAAAAAGCTTCATCGGCTGATGGCGGACATGCGCCTCGGTCAGAGGCCGGAAGATCAGCTCGCCGCGTCGGCATTCGGCGACGGCGTCGAGCGGATTGAGCATGGTAAGCCCTGTGCCTGCCTTGACCAGCTGCTTCATCAGTTCCGAGGAGTTTGTCTCGACAACAGGCTCGACAAGCAGCGGCAGCGGAGCCAGCGCGAGATCGATGATGTTGCGCAGGCTGGTGCCCGATTGTGCCAGGATCAAGGGCTCCTGCACCACCTCGACGAGGTCTATCGGCCCCTCCTCACGCGCCAGCCGATGCCCGGGCGGCAACACGACGCCCACGGGCACATCGACATTCGCAAGCGTGCGGATACCGGGGGTCGCCGGGATGTTGAAGCCGAGACCGAGATCGACCTCGCCGGTCAGCACGGGATTGATCGTCGTTGAGCCCCCATCATTGCGCAGCTTGATCTGGATGCGGGGATGCTCGGCGACGAAACCGGCAAGGATTTCCGGCAGCGGCCCGGAGGCAAGCCCGACCGTCGTCACCAGCGACACCTTGCCGGCATGCGGCGTCTTCAAGCCGCGGATCCGACCCTCAAGCCGCTCGTAGTTCTTCAGCACATCGCGGATGTGCTCGACACAGAGCTCACCAGCGGCCGTCAGCCTGAGCCCTTTCGGCAAACGCTCGAAGAGTGGCGCCCCGAGTTCTTCCTCCAGCGCCAGGATCTGGCGGTTGACCGCAGATGATGCGACATTGAGGCGCTGGGCTGCCTTCCGGATAGAGCCACAACGGACGATTTCGTTGATGTAGATGAGCTTTCTGGAGTGCAGCACGAGGCCTCCGCTGCGTAAAAATTAGTCATGCCGCATCACTATGCATCAATCTCGTGAGCAGTGCAAAAAAAGCATCGATGCGGGCGAAATTTGATGCTTTTCAAGACGCAATCGGACCGATCAAATGACTGAAAAGGGAGCCCGAAAACGGGTCCTGCAACGAACAGGGGAACGATCAATGCGCGACACGCTCACCAAGACAAGCCTTCTCGCCCTTTTCGGCCTCAGCGCCGCGCTGGCCTCGACCACGACTGCCTTCGCTCTGGACGAGGTCACCTACGGCACCAACTGGCTGGCCCAGGCCGAACATGGCGGCTTCTACCAGGCCGTGGCCGACGGCACCTATGAAAAATACGGCCTGAAGGTCACCGTGATCCAGGGCGGCCCGCAGGCTGCGAACCGCGCACTGCTGATCGCCGGCAAGGTTGATTTCTACATGGGCAGCCCGCTCGGCGAAATGGATGCCGTCAAGGAAGGCATCCCGCTCATCGACGTCGCAGCCATCTTCCAGAAGGACCCACAGGTCCTGCTCGCCCATCCCGATCAGGGCATCGAGAAGTTTGCCGACCTCGCCAAGCTCGATAGCATCTTCATGGGCAAGGACGGCTACGTCACCTATTATGAGTGGATGAAGAAGAACTTCGAGGGCTTCACCGACGAGAAGTACAAGCCCTATACCTTCAACCCCGCCCCCTTCATCGCCGACCCGAAGTCCGCGCAGCAGGGTTACCTGACGTCGGAACCCTATGAGATCGAGAAGCAGGCCGGCTGGGCACCGAAGGTCTTCCTTCTCGCCGACAACGGCTACAATCCCTATTCGACGATGATCACGACCACGACGACCATGGTCGAAAGCAAGCCCGATCTCGTCCAGCGCTTCGTCGATGCCTCGGCTGAAGGCTGGTACAACTACCTCTACGGCGACAACAAGGCCGCCAACGACCTCATCAAGAAGGACAATCCGGAAATGACGGATGGTCAGATCGAGTATTCGATCGCCAAGATGAAGGAATATGGCATCGTCGAATCCGCCGAAGCGCTGGAAAAGGGCATCGGCTGCATGACCGACGAGAAGTACAAGGCCTTCTTCGACGCCATGGTCCAGATCGGCGTCCAGCCGGCAGACCTCGACTACAAGAAGGCCTACACCACCCAGTTCGTCTGCAAGGGCGTGGGCATGGGGCTGAAGAAGTAATCTCCACCTCCCCCTTGAGGGGGGAGGTCGCAGCGAAGCTGCGGGTGGGTGTGATCGGCCGTATCCGCTGACATCACCCCACCCCGGCACTGCGTGCCGACCCTCCCCCTCGAGGGGAAGGTAAAGCATAAGCCGCAATCCGATCTCCCCCCTTGAGGGGGAGATGTCCGGCAGGACAGAGGGGGGTAACCCACCTCGCAACACCACCACTGCCGCAACACCAGAATGCAACGCGGATGTAACGCGAGACAGAATGACCAGTTTGCCAGCCACCGAAGACCCCATCACCCCGCCCCCTCCCGAACAGCGCCGGGCGCTCGTGGTGATGAAGGACGTGTCCAAGGTCTTTTCCAGCGGCACGGTCGCACTCACGGACATGTCGCTCACCGTCAACGGCGGCGAGTTCGTCTCGCTGCTCGGCCCCTCCGGCTGCGGCAAGTCGACGGCACTGCGCATCATCGCCGGCCTCGGTGACGTCACAACCGGCACCATCGACTGGCCAAGCTCCCGCATCAACTCCAAGGGCCTGCCCGACGGCGACATATCCTTCGTCTTCCAGGAACCGACGCTGATGCCCTGGGCGACCGTCTTCGGCAATGTCTACCTTCCGCTCAAGCTCCGAGGCATCTCCAAGTCTGCGGCGAAGGCCGACATCCTCGCAGCCCTCGACCGCGTCGGCCTCAAGGATTTCGTCGACGCCTATCCGCGCGAACTCTCCGGCGGCATGAAGATGCGCGTCTCGATCGCCCGCGCGCTGGTCACCAAGCCGAAACTGCTTTTGATGGACGAGCCCTTCGCGGCCCTAGACGAAATCACCCGCCAGAAGCTGAACGACGATGTGCTAGCCCTCTGGAAGGAGAGCGGCATCACGGTAATCTTCGTCACCCACTCCGTCTTCGAAAGCGCTTACCTCTCGAGCCGCATTGTGGTGATGAAGGCAAGGCCAGGCCGCGTGCATGCCGACTTCCCACTGCAGACCAGCCTCGACCGCGACGCCTTCTACCGGACGTCCGAGGAATATCGCCAGGCATGTGAAACCGTCTCCAAGACACTGATCGAAGCCATGGGTGGGGAGCATCACTGATGACCGGACCAGCCGAAACCCTGCTCAAGATCTTCGTTCCCATCCTCGTCGTCTGCCTGCTGATCATCGTTTGGCAGGTCGGCGTCTGGGTCTCCGGTGTGCCGCAATACATCCTGCCCGGCCCGATCGCGGTTGCCGGCGCCCTGTTCAAGGACTGGGGCACGCTGTCGCCAGCCCTCTGGGTCACCACCAAGATCACCCTGATGTCGCTTGGGCTAGCGCTGTTGGGCGGCGTCGGCATCGCCGTTGCCCTCGTCCAGTCGAAATGGATCGAGATCGCCTTCTACCCGATCACCGTCATCCTGCAGGTGACCCCGATCGTCGCGATCGCCCCGCTGATCCTGATCTATTCCCCCTCGACGCAAGTGGCGCTGCTGATCTGCGCCTTCCTCGTCGCCTTCTTCCCGATCCTGTCGAACATGGTCCAGGGCCTGAAGAGCGTCGATCATAACCTGCTCAATCTCTTCGACCTCTACGGCGCCTCGCGCTGGCAGACCCTCCTCTATCTGAAGCTCCCGGCCTCGCTTCCCTATTTCATGACGGGCCTGCGCATCGGTGGCGGCCTCGCCCTGATTGCTGCCGTCGTCGCAGAATTTGCCGCCGGCTCGGCGGGCGCCGGATCGGGCCTTGCCTTCCGCCTGCTCGAGGCCCAGTTCCGTCTGAACATTCCGCGCCTGTTTGCCGCCCTCTTCCTGCTTTCCTGCCTCGGTGTGGTGATCTTCGCCATTACCTCGTTCATTTCCTGGCTGGCGCTGCATCGCTGGCACGAGAGCAGCCTGAAACGAGAAAACTGATGTCGAGCCCGATTGCCAATCTGCCCGCCGCCAAGCGCTTCGTCCTTGCCAATGCGACGCTGCCCGAAATCTGCGTCGACGGCGTCGAGGCGCCCGCCTGCGAGGGCCTGATCAGCGCCGACATCGTTGTGGCCGAGGGCAAGGTCGAAGCGATCCTGAAACCCGGCACCGCCCCATCAGGCCTGCCGTCGACGGATCTCCGCCACGGCATGATCTGGCCGACCTTCACCGACATGCACACCCATCTCGACAAGGGCCATATCTGGGACCGCAGGCCGAACCCCTCAGGCGATTTCATGGGCGCGCTAGAGGCCGTGAAGACCGATCGTGAGGCCCGCTGGACGGCTGAAGACGTCAAAGCCCGGATGGAATTCTCCCTGCGCACGGCTTACGTCCATGGGACCAGCCTGATCCGCACCCATCTCGATAGCCTGGCGCCCCAGCACCGCATCTCTTTCGAGGTCTTCGCCGAAGTCCGTGACGCCTGGGCCGGCAAGATCGACCTGCAGGCTGCCGCCCTTTTCCCCTTCGACCAGATCACCGACGAAGCCTTCTTAAAGGATCTGGTCGAGGTCATCGTCGCCAACAAAGGCCTGCTCGGCGGCGTCACCTATCTGATGCCGGGGCTCGATGAGAAGCTCGACATCCTCTTCCGCACCGCCTCCGAAAACGGCCTCGACATCGACCTGCATGTCGACGAGACGCAGGACAAGGAAACCCTGACGCTGAAGACGATCGCGGAAGCCAAGATCCGCAACGGTTTTGAGGGCGCAGTCACCGTCGGCCATTGCTGCTCGCTCGCCCGGCAGGACGAGGACATGGCGAAACGCACCATCGATCTGGTGGCGGAGGCCGGCCTCTCGGTTGTCTCGCTGCCGATGTGCAACATGTATCTGCAGGACCGTCACCCGGGCCGCACGCCCCGCCAGCGCGGCGTCACCCTCTTCCACGAATTGTCAGCAGCCGGGGTCGCCACCGCCGTCTCCTCCGACAACACCCGCGACCCCTTCTATGCCTATGGCGATCTCGATCCCGTCGAAGTCTTCCGCGAGGCGGTGCGCATCATCCATCTCGACCATCCGCTGGACACCGCAGCCCGCTTCGTCACCCGCACCCCCGCCGATATCCTCAAGCGCTCCGACCATGGCCGCATCGCCGTCGGCGGCAAAGCCGATCTTGTCCTCTTCAGTGCCCGCCGCTGGAGCGAATTCCTTTCCCGTCCGCAGGCCGACCGCATCGTGATGCGGAATGGCATGGGCATCGACCACAGCCTGCCGGATTACCGCGAACTTGACCCGTTGCTTGGAGCATAGACATGGCCGACTACGCCAAAATCATCGAAGAGCTGGAAGGCATCGCCGTCGAGGACAATCCGGCGCTGGTCAAACAGAAGAGCCGCGATTTCTACTGGTATTCGCCGATCCTGAAGGAAGAACTCGACAATGTCGTCGGTGACCTCGTTGTCTCCCCGACGGCGGAAGAAGAGGTCATCCGAACGCTTAAGGTCGCCTATGCCCATGGCGTTCCCATCACCCCGCGCGGCGGCGGCACCGGCAATTATGGCCAGGCCATGCCCTTGTCCGGCGGCATTGTTCTGAACCTCATCAATATGAATAAGGTGAAGGAGATCCTGCCCGGTCGCGTCATCTGCGAGCCCGGCATCATCATCGCCGAACTCGACCGCCAGACCAAGGAACACTCCGGCCAGGAACTGCGCTTCCATCCCTCGACCAAGCAGACCGCGAGCGTCGCCGGCTTCATCGCTGGTGGCTCCGGCGGCGTCGGCTCGATCACCTGGGGCGGCTTGCGCGACCTCGGCAATATCCTGCGCCTGCGCGTCGTCACCATGGAAGCCGAGCCCCGCGTGCTCGAACTCTCCGCTTGGGATCTGCAGAAGGTCTCACATGCCTATGGCACGAACGGCATCATCACCGAAGTCGAGATGCCGCTGGCACCGGCTTACGACTGGGTCGATGTCATCGTCGGCTTTGAAGAGTTCATGGATGCGGTAAAATTCGCCGATGCGCTCGCCCATAAGAACGGCATCCTCCTGAAGGAAGTCGCCCCGATCGCAGCCCCCATTCCATTCGACTACTTCACCCGCCATAAGCCCTGGCTGAAGGAAGGCCAGTCAGTGGTCGTGCTGATGGTCGCGCCGCATTCGATGGAACCCTTCCTGGCGCTCGCTGAGCGGATGAAGGGCGATGTGCGCTTCCGCTCCGACACGGTCGAAAGCATGAAGGGCATCCCGCATGCCTATGAGCTGACCTGGAACCACACGACGCTGCGGGCGCTGAAGCTCGATACCAACATCACCTATCTCCAGGTCCAGTATCCAGGCCCCGATCATGTCGAGAAGGTCCGTGTCATGACCGAGCTCTTCCCCGACGAGGTCATCGGCCATCTCGAATTCATCAAGTTCGATGGCCAGATCCAGTGCGCCGGCCTGCCGCTGGTGCGCTACACGACAAAGGAGCGACTGGAGGAGATCATCCGCATCCACGAGGAAAACGGCTGCCCTATCTTCAACCCGCACCGCTACACGCTGGAGGAAGGCGGCATGAAGCAGACCGACCAGGTCCAGCTCGCCTTCAAGAAAGAAACCGATCCGAAGGGCCTGCTCAACCCCGGCAAGATGATTGCCTGGGAGAACCCTGATTTCGATTTCTCCGCCGGCAAGAACTACCTGTTCCCGGGCCTGGAGGTGTTTTCCGAAGCCTCATAAGGCACATCAGATGCGTTGCGGCTTCCCGTTCCGGAGCCGCAACGGATAACCGCCGGAACGAGCTTATTCCGAAGGTACTCCCGGCCGGATCAGTCCGGCCCATGCAACACCTGACATGGCATCCCCCATCCCTCGGCATCAGGCGGCGAAGGACAGGGATGCTGGGACAAACGGCGCGGAAGTTTTCAACTGGACCCCGACTGCGAAAGCGGCGGGCAACGACTTGGAGCTTTTGAAATGCGCGTACTCGTCCTTCACTCCCACCCCCTCGATGAAAGCTTCGGTCGAGCCCTTTATAAGCTCACCTGCGAGAGCCTGGAAAAGGCCGGCCACGAGGTCGACGGCTGCAATCTCTACGAAGAGGGTTTCGACCCTGTCCTTTCTGCCCATGACCGCCGCGTCTATCACGACATCCCGGACAACCTCTCGCTGGTACAACCCTATGTCGACCGCCTGAAAAGAGCCGAAGCACTTGTTATCGTGACGCCAGTCTGGAACTTCGGCTTCCCGGCTATGCTGAAGGGCTATTTCGATCGCGTCTGGCTGCCCGGCGTCTCCTTCGACCTGGTGGACGGCAAGCTCACCCCGACGCTCCGCCACATCAAAAAACTCGCCGCCGTCATGACCTATGGCGCCACCCCAATGCGCGCCTTCCTCGCCGGCAATCCACCGAAGAAGATCGTCAAGCGCGTCATCCGCGCCCAGATCAAGATCGGTGCCCCGGTGAAGTATCTTGCCCATTACGACATGAACAACTGCACGGAAGAAACCCGTGCCGCCTTCATGGCCAAGGTGCGCCGCGAGATGGAAAATTTCTGAGAGAAAGGCTGGCGGTCAGACCACCTTGGCCGCCGTCACCTCGACTTCGACCAGAAACTCCGGCCGCGTGAAGCCACCCACCACCAGCAGCGTCGACACCGGTTTCGGATCGAGCGTGTAGCGATCGCGCACCGACATATAGTCAGGAAAATCCTCACGCCGCGTCACAAAGCCGGAGATCCGGATCACATCCGCGAACGTCATCTCGGCCTCTTCCAGAATGGCTTTGATCGCCTCGAAGCAAAGCTCAGCCTGGCCGGTGAAATCCGGTGGGATCGTGTCATCGGGGCGGATGCCGAGCTGGCCGGAGGTGACCAGAAGGCTCGCGCCCGGCGGCACGAGCAGACCGTGATTGTAATGCCCGAAGGGACGGCGGACGGAGAGAGGATTGAAGACCTTTTTCATGGGTCTGAGCCTAACGCGGCAAGCATCTGTGCGAAAGGGAAAAGCGTGCCTCCACACGCCTTTTGGCCTTATCGATCCGGGCCTTTCGTCTAGCGAATACGCCGCCCCGAGGTATCGAAGAGAAAGCTGGTCTTCGCAGCAAGCCCGACCGTGATTTCATCACCCAGCCGGCCACCCTGACGGCGTTCTTCCTGCTCTAAGATGATCTGCTCGCCGGGCATCGTATGGGCATAGACATAGCTGGTATTGCCGAGATGCTCGACCACATCGACATGCGCCGTCAGCTGCGTATCGCCGCTGCCATCAGGCAAAAAGTGTTCCGGTCTCACCCCGACCGTCACGGCATCGCCGACCTTCGGCGGGGCCGCGCAGGAAACCGTCAGCTGCGTGTCGGGTCGCGCCGTGAGCGCCACCGTCACCTGTCCAGCCTCCGCTTGGCCGACCACCACCCCCGGCAGGAAGTTCATCCGCGGCGAGCCGATAAAGCCGGCGACGAACATGTTGTCGGGGTCATCATAAAGCGCCAGCGGCGCACCGACCTGCTCGACGATCCCGCCGCGCATAACGACGATCTTGTCGGCCAGCGTCATCGCCTCGACCTGGTCATGCGTGACATAGACGATGGTGGCGTTCAGCTCCTTGTGCAGCCGGGCGATCTCGACGCGCATATGCACGCGCAGCTCCGCGTCGAGGTTCGACAGCGGCTCGTCGAACAGGAAAACGTCCGGCTGACGCACGATGGCGCGACCGATGGCAACACGCTGGCGCTGACCGCCGGACAGGGCCTTCGGCTTGCGGTCCATCAGCGCGTCGAGTTCGAGGATCTTCGCCGCCGCATTGACGCGGCGCTCGATCTCGTCCTTCGCCATGCCGGCAAAGCGCAGCGCAAAGCCCATGTTCTCGCGCACCGTCATATGCGGGTAGAGCGCATAGGTCTGGAACACCATGGCAATGCCACGCTTGGACGGATCGACATCGTTCATCACGCTGCCGCCGATCGTAAGCTCTCCGGAGGAGATATCCTCAAGCCCTGCGATCATCCGGAGCAGCGTGGACTTGCCGCAGCCGGAGGGACCGACGAAGACGACGAATTCCCCGGAGCGCACCTCAAGGTTCACCCCTTTGATGACTTCGAGCTGCCCATAGGACTTGCGAATATCGGTGAGCCGGACCTCTGCCATTTAAGCCTCGCTCAGGTGACGTTGAAGGTGATGCGCTTGGTCCCGAAGGGACGGCAAGTCGCAGATAGCGTCAAGTGACCGGCTTCGTTTCCGGCTTCGACATAGACGCCCACCGCGCCACCCTTGAAGGACAGAAGCGAGGGGCCGACAATACGGCCCGGGCCTTGCAAGCTGACCTCGACCGGATCGTCGAAGAAGCCCAAGACATTGCCGCCCTGGTCGAGCGCCCGCAGCATCACGCGAACCGTGTCCTTCTCGCCAGCCCTGAGCTCTGTGTCGTCGGCCGCGATATCGAGTGTCGTCGGAAGCGGATCGGCCGGCAGATGGCGGCGAACCACTTCCTCGCCGTTGATAAAGCCGACGAGTTCGCCATCCCGCCAGGTCATGCCCCATTCGCCGAATTCCTCCGGCGTCACCATGCTGTGGTCGAGAATGCAGGGCGGATGCGGCAGATGCGGATAGGTCTTGGTATCGGGTTCGATCCGCTTGACGATCTGGCCCATGCGGATTTCGACATAGTCGCAATTGGTGAGCACGATCAGCGGCAGCACGCCGCCGATATTGCGCTCACCACGCGCCCAGAAGCTGACCGGCTGCAAGACCACGCCATCCTTTGGATCGCCCTGCGAGGCATAGGCGTAACCGGCGAATTTCGGCTCGCGATACATGTCGGTGACGCCGTGATAGCAGATGCGGTCGCCGGAGCCGAAATCCTTGTGGGTGTTGTAGTCGAACATGCACCAGCCGGTGGAGCCTGATATCGACGGGTCGCCCGCAGCAGCATTGAGGATCGCCAGATGCCGGCCGACATGTTCAGCCTGCCGCTGTTCCTGGTCGAAGCGCTTGGTGGGATACATGTGACCGCCATATTCGGTGATCATGTAGGGCACCTTGCGGTCGAGCCCTGTCACCTCGCGCTGCTCGCGCAGCACCAGCCGCTCGCGATTGTGCCCCGGCATTTCCTCCATGCCGAGAATGAAGTCGTTCATCGTGTAGACGTCTTCGAGCAGCTCGCTCTCGGTGATGTAGCGCACGCCGCCCGTCTGGCGGGTGGTGTCGAGCGAACGCGCCATGGCATTCGTCTCGATATAGAAGTCATGGGCGTCCTGGCTTTCGTTGATGCGCACGCCCCAGATGATGATCGAGGGATGGTTCCAGTCGCGCTCGATCATGCGGCGGACGTTCTGAACGCTCTCCGCCTTCCAGCTATCGCCGCCGATATGCTGCCAGCCGGGGATCTCTTCGAAGACCAGCAGGCCGATCTCGTCGCAACGGTCGAGGAAGTATTTCGACTGCGGGTAGTGCGAGGTCCGGGCGATGTTGCAGGCAAGATCGAACTTCAGGATATCGGCATCCTTCTCCTGACCACGCCGGCCCATGGCATAGCCGAGATGCGGCCAGGCCTGGTGACGGTTGAGACCGCGCAGCTTGACGACGCGTCCATTCAGCTTGAAGCCGTCGATGGTGTATTCGGCCGAACGGAAGCCGAAACGGCTCGTCACGGCATCGGCACCGGCTGCTGTCTCCAGCGTCACCGTGAGGTGATAGAGAGCGGGATTGTCGATATCCCAGAGCGTGACGCCCTGAAGCCCGGAAAAGCCGAGCGAGACCTCTGCGCCTGATACGGTCGCCTCGGTCCGCGCGATCTCCTGACCTGCACCATCTTTCAGAACAGCCGTGACCTTGCCCGAAAGCGCCTGATCGGTTGGATTGGAAATCCAGACCTTCGCCGTCACCTGCTTGGCTTCGGCCAGAACATCCGGCGTCTCGATCTTGACGTTCTTGATCGAAACCGGCGCGGTAATCTTGAGCCAGACGTCGCGATAGATGCCGGCATAGGTGAGATAGTCGATCACGCCGCCGAAAGGCGGGATCTCGGGGTTTTCCGAGCCGTCGATCTTCACTGTCAGCAGATTGTTACCAGCCTTCAGATGCGGCGTCAGCCGGGCCTCGAACGGCGTGTAGCCATCCTTGTGGGCAGTAATCTCAATACCATTCAGATAGACCACGCTATCAGCCATGGCCCCGTCGAAAACCAGCGAGACTTCGCGGCCCTCAAAACGCGGATCCCAGGCGATCACCTTCTGGTATGTAAAAGCCTTCTGATAGCTCTTCTCGTCGAAATAATTATAGGGCAGCTCGACCGCCGTATGGGGAAGCTGGACGTTTTCGCCCGACTGGCGGGCCGAGGCGAAGGCGAGTTCGAAGCCGGCCAGGAAGGTCCAGTCCCGGTTGAAGTTCTCGATAATGCGCATTTCAAAGTCCTATTTCACGGAGCCGAGCATGCCCTGCACGAATTGTCGTTGCATGGCGAAGAAGACGAGAAGTGTGGGAAGGGTGGCGAGGATCGTGCCGATCATCACGGTGCCGTATTCGGGCGAATAGGCGGAAGCGAGCGAGGACACGACCAGCGTGATCGTCTTCGTGTCATTCGACTGCAGCACGATCAGCGGCCAGAGATAATTGTTCCAGTTCAGCATGAAGACGATGACGAAGGCCGCCGCATAGGTGGAGCGCATCACCGGCACATAGATGTAGAAGAAGATCTGCCATTCCTTCAGGCCGTCGACCTTGGCCGCATCGCGAAGCTCGGTCGGAAAGGCTTTCGAGGCCTGGCGGAAATAGAAGATGATGAAGGCAGACGCGATCATCGGCAGCATGATGGCGATATGGGTATTCAGCAGCCCCGCCTGCCCCATCAGCATGAAGAGCGGGATCATCAGAGCCGCGAACGGCACCATCAGCGTCAGCAGGATCACGGTATAGACGCGCTCGCGGAGCTTCGAGCGGAACATCTCGAAACCATAGCCGGCAAGCGACGAGACGAGCAGCGTGAGCGCCGTTCCCACAAGCGCGATCTTCACCGAATTCCAGAACACCAGCGGCACATCCACCTGCGCGAAGAAGGACGCGATGTTGTCGAAGAGTGCCGTGCCGAAGGTAACCTTCCCGCGGATGATCTGGCTTGTCGTATTGGTCGCGCCGATCACCATCCAGATGAACGGAAAGATCGAGAGGAAGGCGGCAAGCGACAGCACGGCATACTGCACGATATCAGGCAGGCGGCGGCGAAGCGTTGTCATCATCGACGTTCCCTCGCGGCATAGAATTGCAGGAAGGAGAGAACCGCCACCATCAGCACGATGACATAGGAGACGGTTGCCGCATAACCGAAGCTCGGCATGAAGCGGAAGGTCAGATTGTAGATGTAGAGTGACAAGGTCAGCGTCGAATTCGCCGGCCCGCCCGTGCCTTCGGTGAAGTTATAGACCTCGTCGAAGAGCTGTAGCGTGCCAATCGTCGAGGTGATCGTGGTGAACAGGATCACCGGCTTCAACATCGGAATGGTCAGGAAGGCGAAACGCCCCCAGGACGGCACGCCGTCGATCTTCGCCGCCTCATAGATCGAGCGATCGATATTCTGCAGCGCCGCCAGATAGAAAATCATGTTGTAGCCGGTCCAGCGCCAGGTAATGGCGATGATGATCAGCACCTTGGCCCAGAAGGGGTCCGTTAGCCAGCCGATCGGCTCGCCGATGATGCCGATCGCCAGCAGCGTGTTGTTCACCACGCCGTCGAGCGAAAACATGCTCTTGAACAGGATGGAATAGGCCACCAGCGAGGCAACACAGGGCAGGAAGATCATCGTCCGGAAGAGGCCGGAAAAGCGCAGTTTCGGATTGTTCAGCATGGCCGCCAGGATCAGTGCCATGGTGATCATGATCGGCACCTGAATGATGAACAAAATGACGGTGTTTTGCAGTGCCTGCCAGAAGACGGGATCGTTCCAGAGACGCACGAGGTTACCCGTGCCTGAGAACTTCAGCATCATTCCGCGTCCCGAATACAGGGAGAGAACGAGCGAGCGGGCAATCGGATAGAGCATGAAGAGCGAGATCAGCGCGATGGCGGGCGCCACGAACAGCCATCCGTTGACGTCGTAATAGCGCTTCAAGCTGGATCTGGATGTGGTGGCCATGCGGTTATCCCCGAACCCGATCAGTGGTCACTGAACCTTGTTATGCGAAGGGAAGCCGCGCGGCGTTTCCGCCGCACGTCTCCGGGAGGACAGGGGCTCAGCGCGACGGCCGGGCCCCTGTGGGATGGGTTTACTGGATCTGAGTGGCAGCCTGGTCTTCGATCGCCTTCAAGACCTCATCCACCGGTGTGCCCTTCAAGAGCGCCGGGAAATTGGCCGTGACAGCCGTATCGAGCTCGTTGGTGAAAATGCCGTAGTTGACGGCAGGTACCTGCACGAGCCAATCGGCAAAGTTCTGCCAGACCGTCTGGCCGCCGAAGAACTCGTCGGGCTTTTGATAGGCTTCACCGGCGCGGGCAGCGAGCAGCGAGCCCACGGCGCCACGTTCGGTCAGGATCTTCTGGTAGAAATCGAGGTCCTTGGCATAGATCTCATTGAGGAAGTCGATCGCCTCATCCTTCTCGGCGGAGGCTTCCAGCACATACCAGCTCGAACCGCCAAGGTTCGACGCAGCCGTCGCACCCTCGATATTGAGCTTCGGGATCGCGGTCAGCGCCCACTTGCCGGCCTGGTCGGCCTGCGACTTGACGGTGCCGGTAATCCAGACGCCCATCAGAACCGAGGCCACATCGCCCGAAGTCAGAGCGCTGATGCCGTCATTCCAGCCGCTGGTTGGCTTGGCAACGCCTTCGTTGACGATGCGGGCCTGGGTTTCGAGTGCGGCCTTCAGCGCAGCATTGCCGGTGATGTTGAGGCTGCCGTCCTCGTTGAAATACCACTGGCCGCCGGACTGCATCATGATGCGGATCAGGCCGCCGTCATTCGAGTCGAGCGCCATCATCTCATGGCCGGTCTTGGCCTTCACGTCCTTGCCGATCTCGATGAAGCGGTCCCAGGTCAGGTTCTCCATATCGGAGGCCTTGTAGCCGGCCTGCTCAAGATAATCAGTGCGATAGTAAAGGCCGGTCACGCCGGAATCGAAGGGAACGCCGTAGACCTGACCTTCGAGCGTCATCAGGTCGACCTTGTATTTGGCAAAGCCGGAATAGTCGATCTTGTCAGTCAGGGCGGCAAAGGAGCCGGGGAAGGACTGCAGATATTTCTGCGCGCCGTAGTCCTCAATCAGCACGATATCCGGCAGCGTGTCAGTCATGCCGGAAGCCAGACCCGTCTGCAGCTTCTGCTCGACATCGGCCTTGGCGAAGTCGACGATATTGAAGGTCGTGTCGGGGTTCTTCGCGGTATAGCGCGCCGCCGCTTCCTTCATGATTGCGACGTTGAAGTTCGGGTCCCAGCACCAGATGGTGACTTCGCCGGCAAAGGCGGCGGTGCTGCAGAGAAGTGCTGCGCCGGCGACGGTGGCCGAAATCGAGCGCTTGAATGCGCGAGAATAATCCATGTCTTCCTCCCATTGTGTCGTTGAACGCGGCAGCTCCATCCCCTGCCTCACGGTCACTATTCCTGAAAATCGGAAGACAGCCAAGAAAATTTTTACTAAATATTTTGTGCGCTGCGGTAAGTCACGAGGATCTCACAACCTTTCCACGAAGACTTAAGTGCGCACAGGCTTTCTCGCACTGCCGCGCCAGACCATTTCGGTCGGCAGGGTGACGTGCTTGGAATAGTCGCGCCCGTTCAGCCGCTCGACAAGCAGGTCGACAGCCACTTCGCCGATCAGCTCGCCGGGAATGCGCATGGTCGACAGCGGCGGGTTGAGAAACTGCGCAACAGGAATGTCGTTGAAGGCCACCACAGCGACATCATCCGGTATGGACATCCCGGCCTCCTGGATGGCCCTGTAGGTACCGATCGCCATATTGTCGTTCGCCGCAACGATGGCATCGGGGGGCGTATCGAGTGCGAGCAGCGATTTCGCCTGCTGGTAGCCGGTCTCAAGCCGGAGGTTCTGGCCGAAGCGCTCGCTTTGCCCAAGCGCCATGAGCTCGGGCTGGTAGCTCCCGCGCGCCTCGTGCCATTCGATGAAGGCCTTGCAGCGCTGCTCCCCATGCATCAGCGCATCATTGTCCATCAGCTCGTAGCCGCCGACAAAGCCGATCCGGCGATATCCCGCCTGTTCCAGACTGTCGAGGATAGTTGTCGTCGCCTCGCCCAGATCAGCGCGAACGCAGTCGAATTGCGGCATGCGCGGATTGTAGTCGGCCATGATCAGATGCGGACAGACCTTGGCCATCGCCTCGATCTCTGCCTTGGGGTGATGCCCGACGACGATCGCTGCGGAGATACCCGTCAACAGCGCAAGATCGACGGGCACATCGGGATTGAACACCCGTGCGATCTCGATCTTGTACTCGCGGCAGCGGGCCTCGATGCCGAGCCGCACACCGACATAATAGGGATCGACCAGCTCCTCCTGCGGCGCCAGGAAGTGAACGATGGCGACATGCGCCGACACGTCCGCATGGCTGGCCATCGGAATATTGAGCGGAGGAAGATGAGCGCTCTTGCGCGCGCGTGGCGTCGCATAGTTCAGCGCTTCGGCCGTTTCGATGATCGCCTGCCGCTTGGCCTCGGAGACCGACAGCGTCTGGTCGTAGTTCAAGACACGGGAGACGGTCCCCGACGAAACGCCGACGGCCTTCGCGATTTCCTTGATCGTCACCACGGCGGCCTGTCCCTCCTCCACCTGTTTCCCAAGGAAACCAGTAAACCTCAGGAAAATATTTACTAGGCCACTGCGGAGATCGATACAAGCACTTCCTTGAGGACGGACCGGACCTATGCAGAGCGCCGTCCTGACACGACACGACGACGTGGATTGCCGGGAAATCTGATCCGCCGTGAAGCCTTATCCTTGCGTCTCGCTGACAAAGGCTTCGATCTCGGCGAGACTGTCGAGACGGGTCACGTCGAAATCGGCAGCAGCCAGATCGATCCCGAAAGTCTCCTCGAGCAGCATCATCAGATGCGTGGCCGCGAGCGAATCCAGCCGTCCGCTGAAGAAGAGCGAATCCGTATCCAGAAGCGGCTGCCTGTCGCCGCGCTCTTCGAGCAGTCCCTGAACACGAGCACGGATGGATGCAATCTTGTCGACGGTCATGGCAGGTCAAACTCCAAACAGGCCAAACAGAAAGTGGAAGCGATCCGACAGCTGGCCTTCGAGCCACACGCTGTCGAAGATTTTCAGAAAGCAGAAGAACAGCGCCACATTGATCCGGGGCAGAACATCGTGACGCCAGAAGCCATCCGCCGGCGAGGTCTTGCGGCCCCAGATCTGCGAGATGATCAGGCCCGCCGAGAGCAGACCGACATAAAAGGCCAGCGTTGCAAAACGATCGAGTTCGTCGAACGGCGTCCCGTCTGCGAAGACATGGGAGACGAAGATCAGATGGTAGAGGAAATTGCCGAACCCGGCCGCACAGAAGGTCGCGAACGCGATCCGCAGGCGTGGCGATGTCTTGAACCAGCGCATGAAGGCCGGATAGAAGAAGAAATCGACCAGAACCTCTTTGAAGTAATAGTAGTAGCGGTTCCAGAACTCGGCGATCGAGCGGGATGCCAGCGGGTTCACGGTGTTGCGCGGAATATTGTAACCCATCATCCGCGCCACGGCGACAATCGCATGGCCCCAGGCCGCAATGATCAGCAGATCCACACCGTAGTTGACGATCAAACCTGCCCATTGCAGGCCAAGGGGCATGGCCGCAGTATCCTGCGGATTGAGGATCATGAAGCCGAGTTTCGGCACACCCAGCATCTCATGAAACAGTGTCGTGGCCGCAAGCGCAGTCCAGCTGAGAATGGCCGTCCAGACGGCGAGTTTCAGTGCCTTCAGACGCGTCACCGCCAGGGCGTCGTCATCCTTTGCTTCGAAGCGCTTGAGGAAGGACAGGCCCTTGCCGAACGGCGCGACATCACCGCCCCAGACCGGACGCATGTAGAGCGCCCGCACACCGTCCGGTGCTGCAGCCTTGGCCTTCAGGTCGACAGCCGCATAGGCGAGAAACCAGAAGCAGGATGCCCAGACAGCGAGGAAAGCCCAGAGCATGGCATGCCCGTAGTCCCCCGGCGGCACGAAGGCGGCAACAGCAAGCACCGCGAGGAAGCCGACAAGCTGCACCAACACAGGACGGCGGGACCAGATGCCGCTGCTCATGCGCTGGCCTGCGATCATGAGCTGCGCAAAACCGAGGAAAAGGACGACACCGAACACCTGGAGGGCGAGCGGAGGCACGGACACGCCGTTCCCGACCACCGCAGCCAAGTCGACGACAAGCGTGTTCATGTCAGCGGTTCGGAAGGGCCGGAGCAACAGGAAGACCAGGCTCGACGTGATCAGAATGGTGAGCCGGCGCTCTGGCCAGCGCGCGGCAGCAAGAAGGGTCAATCCGATCAGTGCAAGTGCCGACAGACTGATCTGCAGGCTCACGGCAAGAGCCGCGAGGAAAAGCCCGTGTATCAGAAGCAGCCCGCGGATGGTCCCGGCAAAGTTGCGCGCCGCTGGATTGGCGTCGATCGTCAACCAGGCACGCCGCCACTGCATGAGGCGGCTGAGCGGGCGAAGCGGCTCTTGCTCGAAAACGATGCTCAAGACGCGCCCCCTTCGAGGAAGTCACGCAATGCGCGCCGATCCACCTTGCCGTTGATGTTGACGGGTAGCGTATCCTGGAGATGAATGGCTTCCGGAACCATGTAGCGCGGCAGCGACCGCAACATCTTCGCCTGGATCGATGCAGCCGTTTCATCACTGCCGGCGACGAATCCGACCAGTCCGGTGGCAGCGCCATCGACATGGGGCCAGGCCACGACCGCAACGACCGTGCTGTCCGCCGCCAGCCGCAGATGCGCCTCGACCTCTTCCAGCTCGATCCGGTTACCCTTGACCTTGACCTGGTTATCCGTCCGGCCAAGATGGTGGTAGATGCCCTCGGCATCGCACAGGCCGAGGTCCCCCGTCAGGTACCAGCGCTCACCATTCATGTCGCGGAAACGGTCCGCCGTCTGTTCCGGCGACGCAAAATAACCAATACCGACTTGCGGCCCGCCCAGCGCGATTTCTCCCGGCATACCCGGGGCCACCGGCTGCAGGTCAGGACCGAGGATGGCGATCTTGCCGTCGCTAAAGGGGGTTCCAATCGCCACCACCCCGCGCCCTGGCGTCAGCGGCATCTCGGCACCCACGCTTTGCCTGAGCATGACGACGGTGCATTCCGTTGGCCCATAGATATTCTCGACGGCGCTGTTTGGCGCGGCAACCTTCCAGGCCTCGACCGTCATGCCCGGCAGCGGCTCACCGCAAAAGACCGACAGGCGAATCGTCTCGAACAGTCCGGGCTTCAGTGAACCCGCCGTACGCATCATGTTGACGATCGTCGGCACCGACATCCAAGCCGTGATGCCATGGCTGCGAATGAAATGCTGCGGTGCCGATAGCTCAAGCGCCGACATCACATGCAGTGCGGCGCCCGATTCCAGTGTCAGGAACAGATTGTGGACACTGAGGTCGAAGGTAAGGTCATGCGCTTCGGCGACCCGGTCTTCTTTCCCAAGCGTCGTCCATGGGCGCGCCTGCACCAGATAGGACGCAAGAGAAGCGGCCGAGATCACCACGCCCTTGGGAAGCCCGGTCGTGCCGGAGGTGAAGATGATATAGGCCTCATGATCCGGCCCCACTATCGCGGGTTCGCCAAGCGGCGGGTCAGTCAGGGCGTCGAGCGGCGTGATCGCGGCATCCGCCGTTGCCGGCATATCGGCCTGCTCCGGTCCGATGATGATGGCGGGCGCGGCAGCCAGGACCTCCGGCGTCAGAAGGCCGATCCCATTGCGATCGACGATCAGCGCATCGAGCTCGAGCAGCCCCAGCAGCGTGACCAGCCGCTCCGGCGGCCATTTCTGGTTAAGCGGCACATAGGTCGCACCCGCCATGCAGGCGCCGAGTATGCCGACATAACCCTCGAGGCTTCGGGTGGCGAAAATCCCGACGCGCCGTTGCTTCAAACGCGGCGCCAGATGGCCGGCGAGGCGCGCAACCTTTTGCGCGAGGGCCTCATAGGTAAACTCGCGCCGCGCAACGACCAGGGCAGTCGCACCGGGATGAGCATGCGCGCCTTGCCAGAAGGGTGCGGCGATGTTGAAGTTTTCATGCGTTGTTTGCACTGGAACACCGTTCAAGATTAAGCCCGTGTCACTGACGTTTGTTATTCTGCCGGCGTTGATCGTTACCCTTCCGCGCACAGCTAGAAGTCGGCGGCAACCATGAGCGCCGAGGCCGCCGCAGCCGAGCCGACGGCCATCGAGAGCCAGGGTCGCTTCTGCGCGACATCGATGGTGAAAAGATTGAGCGGAAACAGGTGCTGATGTGGCTGTGGCGTCGCGCCCTGACGGGGTGCCGGCAGATACCACTCGTCATCGAACCATTGCCAATCGTCCGCCCAGGTCCAGCAATTATGCCTCTTGTAGACAGAGGCCACCTCTTCCGCGAATGCCTTGTTGGTCGGCAGACGGATCGGCTGTCCGGGAGATGTCTGGAAGTATCGCATCGCCAGAGGCAGAGACCGATTGGTGCAATAATTCGACATCCAGAGATTGAAGCCGATCTCATCCCTCAGCCCTTGGAGCACGCGGAAGAGCTGGACATGTTCCTCGTGTCCATATTCGCCCCAGGGATTGTGTGTGAAAACATTCATGCCCGGACGCAGGCGCTCCCGCAGCAAGGTTTGTATCTTCACGAAGTTGTTCTGATAGGCCGTCAGCACACTGTATTCGGCCACGCGCCGCTCACCCATGCCGACCTTTCCAAGCGCGAGCCGCGACATGCGGGTGAGTTCCCGCCGCTGGCTTTCGAAGCTGAGGACGAGACCATCCGGGCTTTCTCGCGGGTCATCCCAGTTCGCGCAGCCAGCCGCACCGGATTCCGAGATATTCAGGCAGCTGACGCCCGCGCGGGGAAAATCGGCAAGAGCGGCAGCTCGCTTTTCGCCGAGCCCCGGCTGGGCCCAGAAATCCCTGTAGACGACGATCACCTCATCGACGTCGTGCAGAATGGCATTGAACCACAGCAGTTCATCGTCCGGATGCGCTGCAACGATGACCGAATTCTCGAGGAATGCTGGGCGCGCGTTCATCCATTGTCCTCCCCGGATGTCTGGCGGCGGGCAAAAGGTGTCGTGGTTGTGGCGGCCGAAGCCTCGCGCCACCGCTCGCGCCAACGCATCGCGGTCAGCGCCAATGCGCCGCGCACGGTCGGCGTATGCGTCAACACATGAAGGGGGGTGGCCACCGTGCCGAAATCTGCCTTGAAGGGCTCATCGCCAATGGTGAAGTCGAAGATCTCGCCACCGGTCTCGATCCAGTCGCCGATCATCCCATCATAGAGCAGCAAACCCGGCGAATGGCGCCCATGGGTCTGGTAATCGCAGCCGATCAGCAGGTAGTGGAGCCGTCCGCCAAACGCGAGACAGAAGGTATAACCGATCGCCTCGCCGCCCAGTTCGAGCGCATAGACGCGGGCAAAACCTGCCTGCTCCCCGGATTGCGCAACGGCGCTGTAGAAGGCTCGCGCTGCGGGCGCGGCAATCACGTCCTGCTCGAAACGGCCCTCGCGCAGCTGAGCCAGCCGCTCCATCGCATGAGCGATCGCCTGCTCTCCCTGAACGACAACAAGCCTTGCCCCTTCCGTCTTGAAGAAGCGCTTGCGTTTGCGGGCAAGATAGCGTGCGAAACTGTCGGTCAGCGCCTGCTCTCGCCAATGCTCTACCGACGCTACGAGCGAAGTGGCATGGGCGGAAAATCCAAGTGTCTTCGTGCTTCCCGGCAGGAACGCCTGCCAGAGGGCCAGATGCTCATCGCGGATCGGCTTCACCCGCAAGATGTCATGTGATGGAAAGGCAGCGGCAACACAGGCGCGAACCGCAGCATGATCATGCTGTCGCTCCCACCAGTCAGGATCAACCAGCGGCGCCGCGTAGTCACTGACGCCGAGATCCGCACTTTCAAGGATCGTTACGCCGGAGAGCTTCCGGGCTATCATCGGCAGAACGAAACACGGAGGCTTGCCGGGTCCCGGCCGTCCCACGAGCGTCACGCCTTGCGCGCCCCGCGACGGGGCAAGATGACGGTGGAAAGCCTGGAGCCAGAGCGGATGCTGGAAAGCCGACGCATTCGAGCGCGCATGCAGGGCCGCATAGTCAGCGGACTGGAAGAAGGCTTCCGTCACGGCCTCGACGACGAACGACGTTTCTGCCCCCGCATCGGCGTGGCCTGCCTCAGTCAGACGTGGATCGCTTGCAATAACCATGCACCGATCCCTACCAAACAGCCACGAAAGGCAGATTAACGGCAAGCGAACGTTCGGAATTATCGTGAATCTTAAGTAAAATGCGCCTCTCTTTGCAAAGCAAAGGGACGATGTAGCATGACAGATACGGCCGGAAGGGAATGATCAGGCAAACGCTCTTTGAGACACCGGTGCGGCCCCCAAGCAATAGCTGGAGAGACACCATACTCGAAGACGAGGCGAGCGCCCCTCTCTGGTAGTCTTGGCCGACGATACAATCGCGACTTGCCGGGGCCCGCAATTCTGCGTACTCCGATCACCATAACGGATGCGGGAATACCGGAATGGCTGCCAGTATCAGGACGATCGCGAAGGTTGCCGAAACGTCGGTATCATCAGTCTCGCGCGTCCTGAACAACAGTGGCTATGTCTCGCCAGAGGTGCGCCAGCGCGTCGAAGCCGCGATCAGGGACCTCAACTATGCGCCCAGCAAGGGCGCTCGCATGCTGCGCGGCGAAGCGAGCCGGATGATCGGCCTTATGCTGCCCTCCATAGATGTCCCCTTCTTCGGTATTCTTGCAAACACCATCGAGCGCGAACTTTTCGAACGCGGCTACCACACCCTGATCTGCAGTTCGGCGGAAAACGAAGAGCACGAGGCACGCTATGTCGCGATGCTGCGCGCGCAAAGAGTGGAGGGTGTCATTGTCGCCAGCGCCTATGGCGGCACGGCACATCTCCAGCCGCTGGTTGGTTCCGGAATCCCGGTCATCGCGATCGACCGCGAACTCGTCGGCATATCAGACGATACCGTGATGGCCGATCATGTGGAAGGCGGACGCATGATGACCCGGCACCTTGTGGATCTCGGCCATGAAAGGATCGCGGTCGTCGGGGCGCCGGGACACAGCCAGCCGATCCGGCTTCGCATGCAAGGCATTCGGGCCGTGCTGCGCGAACATGGACTTGCACCGGCCATCGAAGCGATCGGCGAGGATCACAGCTTCGCCGCCACCTACGCGCTGGCGCAATCCGTTCTGCAAGATCACACCGACATCACCGCGATCATCGGAACCACGGACATCGCAGCCATTGCAGCGATCCACGCCGTCCGCGACAGCGGCCGCATCGTGCCGGACGATTGCTCCGTTATCGGCTTCGACGACCTGCCGGAGGCAGCCTATGTCCTGCCACGGCTGACAACGGTCGCCCAGCCGATCCGCGCTGTCGCACTCGAAGCGACCCGCAGGCTCGAAGAGCGCCTGCAGGACCACAGGCAGGATCTGGAACGCCGGCCCGCCTCGCTCACGCGCATGCCCGTTGACCTCATCATCCGGGAATCGACCGGGCCGGCCCCTGCAGACATCTGATTGCAGTCGTTCAGATTTCGGCGAGCAGGACCGACATGTCGGGTATGCCGTCGGTAGCAGTCGCGCCGCCGAGACAATGGACCGCCGCGCGGTGGGCGACAGCGGAAATGGTCTCGATCGGCCAGCCCTCGTGCAGACCGTAGAGCACCGCCGCGCAGAAGGCATCTCCGGCCCCCACGGGGCTGACGATGGCGGCCGGATCGACGGCAAGTGCAGGCGTGACAACCGGGGCCTTGTCGGGCGAAAGCCAGATGGAGAGTTCCGGCGCATGAATGACGACGCCTTGCGCCACCCCGCCGTCCAGAAGCCGCTGACCAGCCTCTTCCACAGCTGACAGCAGCAGAGTGCCCGACTTGTCGCGGACGGCCACACCCGTTGCGCGTCCGGCTTCGGTCTCGTTGACGATCACATAATCACAATGGGGCAGCGCAACGGCGACCTGGTCGGCAAAGGTGGGGTCCTCGCTGGAGACGAAATCGACGCAAGTCGTCAGCCCCGCTTCGCGTGCCGCCTTCAAAAGCCGCGCCGCCCCGGAAGTGCCGCTTGCATCCTTCCGGTCGAGAGCCGGCAGGAGCATGAGATAGCCAAGATAGAAGATCCTGTGTCCTCTGGCTGCAAAGGCAGCAGGGTCGATAAGATCGTCCGTCAGCAGGTCGTTGGAGCCGCCGTGATAGAAGAAGGTGCGGCTTTGGCCGGGCACGTTCATGACATGGGTATGTGCAGTCGCCTGGCCATCAAGAACACGGAGACCGGCAACATCGATACCGAGGGCCGCGTGACGATCCCGGACATAGGCGCCGTCCCGATCGTCCCCCACCGCACCCGCCACCGAAAGTCGTCCCTTGAACCCAAGCGAAGCAAGGTCGGTCACCACATTGGCCGCACCGCCGCCGACGCCCATCTCCTGGTGCAAAATATGCGCGAGACTGCCCTGTTCCGGCCAGTAGGACAAAGTGTGGATGCGATCGACGATGAAGTTGCCGACGCAGACGATGCCACCAGCCGTTCCGGTGTCTTGTCTGATTTGAACCTCCTCCCCGGCTCTCATCAGACAGTCCCCTCGTTCCAGAGGGGTCTCAGCGGCGGCTCATCCTCCTCGATCTCGGCGAAACGGCCGATGGGTTCGAGGAAATAGTTGTCGGTCCTGTCGTCGTTAACCTGACTGACTTCGCCGACCAGCACCGGGCCCTTGCCCTTCGCGCCATAGAAGCGGTGATAGAGACCCGTAGGGATCGTTACGCTCTGGCCAGCATGCAGGACAAGAGGCTCCCAGGTCTGGAGACGCTGCTCGATGCCGTCGACAAGGACAGAGACCTCGGATTCGGTGACCTTGCCCGTCGCATCAGCCGCACAGAATTCGATGACGAGATCGCCACCCGCCCGGTTGATGATGTCTTCCTGCTTCGCCTTGTGCAGATGGGCCGGGGTCAACTGGCCTTCCTGGATGAAGAGCAGCTTCTCCGCATAGCTACGCTCGCCCTCCATGCCGAGGATGCCGTTGCGCAGGCAAAAGAGCACGAGCCCCTGCTCGACAAAGCGGCCGGAGCCAAAGTCGGTAACGTCCCAGCCGAGCTGTCGGCTGGCCAGATAGCGCGAGGCCTCGGGATGGGCTGCAAAGTCGGCAGCGCCCCACTGCCCCCAGACAGGCAGGGACCAGCGCCAGGTCTCGAGCATCCCGATGGCAAACCGCAGGGCTTCGTTGATCTCGGAGCGTCGCATGGTCCCACCTCAATCGTAGTCGACAGAAACGACCCGGTTTTCCAGACCGGATTGCAGCGCGGCCGTCAGCACGGCGTGATGGGCAGCCGCTTCCGCGGGGCTTGCACAGGGGAAGCCATTCGCAGTGCCACCCGCCAATTC
This sequence comes from Rhizobium sp. R86522, assembly GCF_042466255.1. Lineage (NCBI taxonomy): Bacteria > Pseudomonadati > Pseudomonadota > Alphaproteobacteria > Hyphomicrobiales > Rhizobiaceae > Rhizobium > Rhizobium sp. R86522. Next base: position 4,503,089 of record NZ_JAXHBX010000001.1, on the reverse strand, counting down.
GTCGACGAAGGCTGCCCACATTTGCTGGATCGCATCGGCGAAGCCGAATTCGAAGATCTTGCCGGTGATGGCGGGGAAGACCGAGCCATAGCCAAGGTCTTCCGTGTTCCAGGACTGGGTGCTGCCCTGGTAATCCATCCACTGCCACTGGCGCGGCTGCTTGGTCGAGAAGAAGGCGCTCTTCTTCATGCCGAGGATGCGGATGTACCAGGTGTTGGATTCGCCCGGTGCGATGCGCCATGTCTTGAGAACCAGAGGGAAATCCTGATCAGCGGTGCGCACGCGGCTGCTGATCGTCGCATTGTCCCAGGTGGTGCAGGGTACCCTGTTGCCCTTGCCATCCGGCCGCTCGGTGATCCGCTTGACGAGGTTGGCATGCAACGTTTCCGGCCGCCAGCCAAGCCTCAAGGGAACATGCAGCACATGCATGCCCAGATCCCCCATGCAGCCATAGGCGCCGTTGACATGCTCCATGCGCTTCCAGTTGATCGGCTTGTTGGGATCAATGTCGGAAGAATGCAGAAAGCCGGCTTCGACTTCGAGAATGTCGCCTATCTCGCCACTCGCCGCCATGGCAATGACCTTCTGCGCGCCGGGGAAGAAAGGCATTTCCGACGAGCAGCGAACGATGCTTTCCGGATGCTCGGCAAGAACGGCCATGATCGCCCTGTTCTGCGCCAGGTCCATCCCGAAGGGCTTTTCACCCAGCAGATGTTTTCCTGCCTTGATGATGTCGGTGTAAAACTCGGCGTGCAGCACATGCGGAACGGCGCAGTAAATGGCGTCGACCTCCGGATTGGCGAGAAGTTCGCGGTAGTCAGTGGTTGCCTGTCGAACGGAGGGAACGTGGGTCTGGAACCACGCCATCAGCTCCGTATTGGTGTCACAGACGGCGACGATCTCTGGCCTCGCCTTGGCGTCGGTCAGATGCATCCAGCGCGCAGCGGCGCTGGCAAATTCGCGGCCCATCAGGCCGCAGCCGATGACGCCGAAACGAAAGGTCTTCATGGGGTCCTCCTCCCGTCACGCAATCTCAGGCGAGATGGCGCGACGCTTCCTCCGCCGTTACGCCTTCATGCACGATCGCCATCAGCGCCCGCGTCATGCCGCCCGGATTGGCATGCTGGATGACATTGCGGCCGTAGACGATGCCGCGGGCTCCCTGTTCCATCAGCACCCTGGTACGCGATAGAATTTCCTCATCGGAGACCCTGCCCCCGCCGCGCACGAGCACCGGCAGCCCTTGAGCGATCTCGATCACCCGATGGTATTCCGTGACGTCGTCACAGGGGTCGGCCTTGATGATGTCCGCGCCGAGTTCGGCAGCCTGGCGGACCAGCGGCAAGATCTTGTCGATTGCGCCGTCAACCATATAGGCGCCCTTGGAATTGTCCTGCATGACCAGCGGCTCCACCATCAGCGGCATGCCGTAGATCTCGCATTCGCGTTTCAGGCTATTCACGTTGCGCACGCAGGCCCGATAGACCTCGGGCTGGTTAGGCAGCATCAGCAGATTGACCACGACACAGGCGGCATCGAGCGCGATCGCCTGCTCGACCGGACGATCGATCACCTCGGAGAACAGAGCACTCGGCAGCGGGTTGCCGTAGATGTTGGCAATATCGGTACGCAGCACGAGGGCTGGGCGAGACTTGCCAGGGATCGACTGCAGCATGGGCGCCGTGCCCGGCGGCAACTGGATGGCATCGGGGCCCGCCGCAGCGATAACCTCGATGGCTTTGCGCATGTTCTCGATACCGGCGAGAAACGTGCGTTCATTGAACATGCCGTGATCGATGGCCACGTCGAAGCAGTTTCCAGACGTGCCGAAGAGGCGGTTCAACCGCGCCTGTTTCATCATTATCTCCTCTCGATGTGGTAACGTTTCCACACAGGCTAGTAGCGCGCCCATAGCGTGTCAACGGAAATGATGGGGACGTTCCCCTAGCGAGGCGAGCACAAAAATGCCGCCCCGGAAAACCGAGGCGGCATCAATCAGCCGACAATATCATCGACCGCTTTGAGACGTTTGCGGGGGCCGCGTTGCCGCCGCCCCACAAACATCCTCAGGCCTTGGCGAGAGCGCGCCCGTTCGGTCCCGCCACTCTTTGCGCATGAGGCCAGGCGGAGTGATCAAGATCGAGATCCGGAAACGCCGTCGGCTCAAAGACCGGCCGCTCCACACCGGCCTTCAGCTGCGAGCGGAAATCGTCGAGGATCCGCAAGGCGACGGGGAAGAGCATCAGGATTACGGTGAGGTTGACCACCGCGAGCACGCCCATCAGCGGGTCGGAGAAGAAGAAGACCGCCGTTGCGCCTGGAGCCGTTGCCCCCAGGAAGACGACGATGACGATGGCAAACCTCAGTACATGCAAGGCGCCCGGCCGTGCGGTCATGACCTTCAGGGCCGTCTCACCGAGATAGTAGTTGTAGATGATCGAACTGAAGGCAAAGAGCAGGATGGCGAAAGTCAGGAAATACTGCGACCACTCGCCGACCTGGCTGACCAGCGATTGCTGGGTGAGCACGATGCCGTCGATGCCTTCCACGCCCGGCTGATAGACGGGGCTGAGCAGGATGATGAAGGCCGTGCAGGTGCAGATCACGATGGTGTCGATGAACACCGAGAAGGACTGGGTGATACCCTGGCTGATAGGATGGCGGACATCGGCCGTCGCCGCAACGTTCGGGGTGGATCCGAGGCCGGCCTCGTTGGAGAACAGCCCACGGCGAAGTCCTTGCGCCAGGGCAGCGCCGAAGCCGCCGCCGACGACCTCTTCCAGGCCAAAGGCATTGGCAATGATCGACCAGATGACGCCCGGAATCTCCGTGATGTTGGACAGGATGACCAGCAGTGTCAGGCCGATATAGATGAAGGCCATGATCGGAATGATCACATCAGCGACCTTCGCGATACGGCGGATGCCGCCATAGACGATGAAGCCGGTGATGATCGCAAGACCAATGCCGCTCCAGACACGCTCGACGCCGAGGCTGTCATAGACGGCACCGGCAAAGGTATTTCCCTGGAAGGCGTTGAAACCGAAGGCGAAGGCCAGCATCAGGCACACGGCATAGACCACGGCCAGCCATTTGTGCTTCGCGCCGAGCCCATAGATGATGTAGCCGGCAGGCCCGCCCTGATAGGTGCCGTCACCGTTGGAACGCTTGTAAAGCTGGGCAAGCGTCGATTCGACGAGGCTCGTCGCCATGCCGATGACCGCAATCGCCCACATCCAGAAGACGGCGCCAGGCCCTCCGAGCGTGATCGCGACCGCAACACCTGCGATGTTACCACCACCGACGCGCCCACCGACGGACACGAGCAAAGCCTCGCGTGCGCTGATCGCATTCGGATCGCCGGTCTGGTTCTTGGCGAACAGCACGCGAAACATTCGCTTGAAGAACCTGACCTGCACGAACCCGGTCATCACCGTGATGAACACGCCGAAGACAACGAGCATGGGGATCAAAGCCCATCCCCATGTGAGATCCTCGACCAGTCCGAAAAATCCGGTGATGATATCCATGCGTCTACTCCTCAAAGACCATAATAAAGATAGATGGCGTAGCAGGACGCCAAGCCCACGATGATGTTCATCGGCAAGCCGATCTTGACGAAATCGCTGAAGCGGTAGTTCCCGGCGCCATAGACCAGTGTGTTCGTCTGATAGCCGATCGGCGTGGCGAAGCTTGCACTTGCACCAAACATGACCGCCACCACAAGGGCCCTGGGATCAATACCCAATTGCTGACCGAGACCGATGACGATTGGCGTCAAGATGACGGCCACCGCGTTGTTGGTCACGCATTCGGTGAGCGTCGACGACAGCGTGTAGACCAGAAGCACCAGCACAAAGGGAGAGACGGTCGACATCAGCGGCATTGCCGTTTCAACAACCAGTGCAACGGCTCCGGTTTCCTGCAATCCCTGCCCCACAATCAGCATCGCAAAGATCAGGATCAGAATACCACCTTCGATCGAGCCCCAGGCTTCATCGGCGTCGATACAGCGCAAGATCAGGATTGCCGGCACGGCGATCATCGCCAGGATGCCGATGTCCATGACATTGAATGCAGCAAGCAGCACCACGAGACCGAGAGCAAGCAACGCCAAAGGCGCCTTGGTCGGCCTGAAGGCACGGGCGGACGAACGCGTGACGGATATCAGCTCATTCTGCTGCGAGAGTTCGTCCAGCGCTTCGGCGGTACCCTCGATGAGCAGCTTGTCTGCCGGCCGAAGACGGACATTGGCAAGGTCCGGACCCGGCACATGCCGGTGTCGGTGGGCACCGATGATGCGCACGCCGAAACGGCGGCCAAGGGTCAGACTGGAAAGACGCGTCCGATTGCCGTAGCGGCCGGGGGCAACGACCGCCTCGACGACGATGACCTCGCCCTTGGGCGCGGCTCCGCGTCTTTGACCGACACGCAACCCTTCCTTATCGTTCAGAGTCAAGAGATCGGTCGATCTGGCGAGAATGATCAGCCCATCGCCCTTCTTCAGGGTCATGGTCTCGACATCCTTGCGGATCACCTCGCCATTGGCATGCAGGCCGACGATGCGCAGCCCCGGCTGCTTGAATTCCGCAATTTCGCCGATCGGTTTTTCGGTGAAGGGACCATCTGCGAGCACGGTGATTTCCGAGAGAAATTCGGCGTCGTCCTGGTCATCCAGCTCGCCACCTTCCTCGCGGCGATCCGGCAAAAGAAACTTTCCGAGCACGAGCATGGTGAGCATGCCCGTTACGACTGCCACGAGACCGATCGGCGTGATTTCGAAAAGTGAAAAGGGCTCAAGGCCCTGCCCGCGCGCGACACCATCGACGAGCAGGTTGGTCGACGTCCCGATCAGCGTCAAGGTTCCGCCCAGAATGGCGGCGTAGGACACGGGGATGAGAAGCCTTGTCGCAGCAATGTCGAGCGAGGCGGCGAGCCGGATCACGATCGGGATCAGGACAAGGACTACCGGCGTGTTGTTCATGAAAGCCGATGCGACAAGCGCCGTCAGCAGGAACACGGCAAGCGCCAGCTGCGGCCGCTTCTTCGACCTCTCGAGGACCACGGCTGCCACCCGTTCCAGGACACCCGTGCGCACCAGGGCACCGGTGAGAACGAACATCGCTCCGATCGTCAGCGGCGCGGAATTCGAAAACACCGCCATCGCCTTGTCGGTCGGCACGAAGCCGAGCACGATGAAGACTGCCGCACCGGCGGATGCGGTCACTTCTGCGGGATACTTCTCCCAGACGAACAGACCAAACAACAAGATCACCAGACCCAGAGCGATCTGAGCCTCGTAGCCCGAGAAGAATTGCATCATGTTTTTTTCGAAAAGCCCCCGACTGACCGCGTGAATAAACGCGCGACATGCGATCTGGCTCCACCGGCTCGCAAAAATATCGAAGGCGAAGTGACCCACTGCACTTTGCACGTTCCACGTGCAATCCATAGCTCGATCTCCTCGCCTGCCCCGCCACTATCCGATCGTTTTTGCCCGCCCCAGCATATAGGCCTCGGCGAATGCCATGTGTTCGGCCGCGATCGAGCGCGCATCCTCCGTCCGTCCATCCTTCATGGCCGCCATGAGCCGGTACTGGTAGGAAAGCCCCTCTTCTCGCGAGCTGGGCGCGGGGTCGGCATAGATCTGCCGGGCCAGAGGCAGATCACGCAACAGATTGTGCATCAGGCCGCAGAGAAACCCGAGAAGCGGGTTGGGACAGAACTGAGCCAGCTGCGAGTGGAAATCAAGTTCGGCAACGCGTTGACGGTATTGATCGTCAGGATCGACCGGAGGGTGATCGTAGAGGCGGATCGTCCGTTCGAGCAGCGCCAGTTGCTGGCCCGAAATCAGGCCCGCAAGCGAGGCGGCAACCTCAGGCTCCAGCGCCTTGCGGATTGCATAGATGTCTGAGAGGGTGGGCGTATTGAAGAAGAAGTGGGTGGACAAGAGCTCCATGGCGTGCCGGGCGGAAGGAGCGGCGACGAAGGCACCGCCGCCGGGGCCGCTGCGCGTAAAGATCAGCCCCTGTGTTTCCAGCGCCTTCATCGCTTCGCGCACCGTACCCTTGGCGGCCTTGAAGCGGTCCATCAACTCGCGCTCCTGCGGCAGACGATCGCCGGGCTGGAGACCCTGCGAACGGATGAAGTCTTTCATCAGATCGGCGATGGCATCAGGTCGGCGCTTCGGCTTTCCCGCCGGGGTGAACAAGCGCTTACCGTCTTCGCTGCCTGCCTTCGCCCTCTCCTCAGTATCGGTCATCGCGCGTCATTCTCTCCTGATGCGAGGCGCACTGGCCACGAGCCGCCTTGTATAGGCGTGTTCAGGATCGGCAAAAAGCCTTGCAGCGGGTGCCAGCTCGACAATCTCACCGAAATACATGACGGCGACGCGGTCACAGATTGCCTCGACAACGGCAAGGTCGTGACTGATGAATAGATAGGACAAGTCGAAACGCGTTTTCAGATCGCTGAGAAGCAACAGCACCTGCGCCTGCACACCGACGTCGAGTGCGCTCACCGGCTCGTCGAACACCAGGATCTCCGCTTCTGCAGCGAGTGCCCGGGCGATCGCGATCCGTTGTGCTTGCCCGCCGGAAAATTCGTGCGGATAGCGCGAGAGCGTGTTTTCCGGCATCTGCACCGCGTCCAGCAGCTCGTTCATCCGTTGGCTCCGCTTGGGCGCCTCGTATCCGCACAGCAGCTTGAGCGGGGTCTCGAGGATGTTGCTGATTGTCTTGCGCGGGTTCAGCGAAGCAACCGGATCCTGAAAGACATACTGGATCGTCTTGCCGAAGGCCCGCGGCCCTTCCCGCCGAAGCGCCTCCGCATCCTTGCCCCCGATCAGCATGCTGCCGGAGGTCGGCGTCTCGAGCCCGACCAGCATGCGGGCAAGCGTGCTCTTTCCCGATCCGCTTTCCCCGACGACGGCAAGCGTTTCACCGCGCATAAGATCCAGCGACACGGATTTCACGGCCTTGACCTCGTGCCGTTCCTTGCCGAACAGGCTGCGCCCGCCACCGAAGGACTTGGTGAGCTCACGGACCTGGATCGCAGACGTCGTCATGACGCCTCCGCGTTCTGCTTAGGGAAGAGCCGGGCGACACGCTCCAGGAATTGCGCGCCGGTGCCGAGTTCGGGCACGCAGGCGATCAGCCGCTTCGTGTAGTCATGCTGCGGGTTGGCGAGAACCGCACGCGTTTCACCGGTCTCGACGATCTGACCGTCCTTCATCACGGCGACGCGGTCACAAATCTCCGACACGACGCCGAAATCGTGGGTGATGAAGAGAAGCGCCATCCCGCGCTCGCGCTGAAGATCACGCAAGAGCTCCAGAATGCGGGCCTGCACGGTGACGTCGAGAGCGGTCGTCGGCTCATCGGCGATGATCACATCGGGATCGTTGGCAAGCGCCATGGCAATGCCGATACGCTGGCGCTGGCCGCCCGAAAGCTGATGCGGATAGTGTTTCGCCCTTTCCCGGGCCTCCGGTATGCCAACCTTTTCAAGCAGCGCAATCGCCCGTTCACGGCGCTCACGTGTGCCGAACGACTGATGCGCGGCGATCGCTTCCTCGACTTGCTGTCCGACGGGATACATGGGGTGCAGGGTGGTCAGGGGATCCTGAAATACATAGGCGACGCGGCTGCCACGCAGGGAGATCAGTCGTGTCTGCGGCATCGCCAGCACGTCTTCATTGCCCACATAAATGGCGCCACTCTGGATGATGCCCGGTGGGGAGGCAACGAGCCCCATCACAGATAATGCCGTAACGCTCTTCCCCGACCCGCTTTCACCGATCAACCCGAGACATTCGCCACGCTTCCCATGCAGGGAAACCCCACGCACGGCCGGAATAATGTCGTCTCCGCTGCGGAAACCGGTCTCCAGACCTTCGATGGAAAGAGCAGCGTCCCGGACTGAGTTCTCCGGAACGTTTCGATCGGTCGCAATTTCCGTGACAGGTCCGGGACGCGCCAGCGCCCCGGAGCGCAGACGCGGATCAAGAACGTCGCGAATGCCATCACCCAGCACATTCAGGCTGATGACGATGAGGAAGATCATGATGCCCGGCACGATCGACACATGCGGAGCGGTGAAGAGCTGCGCCCGCCCCTCGCCCAGCATCGACCCGAGATCGGCTTGGGGCGGCTGCGCGCCCAGACCGAGGAAGCTGAGGCCCGCCGTCTCCAGGATCATCCAGCCGGCCGTCGTCGACATCGTGATGACGATGACCGGCGCCACGTTCGGCAACACCTCGGTGAACATGACGGACAGGTGCCCCTTGCCGGACAGGCGCGCAGCATCGACGAATTCGCGATGGGCGTATCCGAGCGTCACGCCGCGCACATTTCGCGCGAAAAAGGGGATGTTGACGATGGCGATGGCATAGAGCGCGTTCATCAGGCCCGGCCCGAGCGCGGCAACGATCGCCAGCGCCAGCAGGATGTAGGGGAAGGCCATCAGCATGTCGATGCCACGCATGATGGCATTGTCCGTGCGTCCACCGACATAGCCAGCGACAATGCCGATGACCGACCCGATCAGCGCGGCGATCAGCGTCGCCGTGAAGCCGACCGTGACGGACAGACGCGCGCCCCACAAAAGCCGGCTCAGGATATCGCGGCCAAGCTGATCGGTGCCGAGAAGATGCCCGGCCGTCAGAACCGGCTTCAGCCGTTCTGCCGGCGCGGTGGCATCGGGATCGGGCAGAGGCAAGATCGGCACAAGCAGGATCAAGAGAGCGATCAACCCGATCAGCACGAGACCTGCCGCCGCGAGACGGTTGTTGAGGAGCAGCCGCCAGGATGTGATCCGGCTGGAAGCGACTTTGGGCTGGGCAACCTCGGATACGGTACTCACGTGCGGATCCTCGGGTCGAGCATGGATTGGAGAACATCGGCGACGAGGTTGAAGAGCACGTAGCTCGCGGCAACGACGAGCACACCGCCCTGCACCAGCAGGATGTCGCGGCTGGAGATGGCCTTGACCAGCATGGCCCCGACACCCGGCCACTGGAACACGGTCTCGATATAGACGGCGCCGCCGAGCACGAAGCCGGACTGGATGCCGATCACCGGAATGATGCTGACCAGTGCCGATCGAAACGCGTGACCATAGATGACCCGCCGTTCCGAAAGTCCCTTGGCGCGGGCTGTGCGGACAAAGTCCTGCCGAAGCACTTCCAGCATGGCGCCCCGCGTCAGACGCGCGATCACGCCTGCCGCGACGACCGACAGCGTGACGGCGGGCAGCACCAGATGAAGCAGAAGGTCCTTGATGTCCCCTCCCCCATAGACGGCATACATGCCCGAGGCCGGCAGCATGCGCCACTTGACCGCGAAGAGGTAGATGAGAAGGAGCCCCAGCCAGAAGGATGGCATGGAGATCCCGGCCAGCACGAAGAAGGTGATCGCGCGGTCCGCCCATCCGAATTGCCGGACAGCCGAGACAACACCGGCGAGAAGGCCGATGACCGTGCACAAGACGAGAGAGACGCCGGCAAGGATGAGGGTCGCGCCGAAACGCTCGAGGACCTCGTCCAGCACGGGTCGGTTCAGGGCATAGGAGCGGCCGAAATCACCCTGCAGCACATTGCCGATCCAGACCAGGTATTGCTGAAACAGAGGCTGATCGAGACCGAGGTCGCGATTGATCCGCTCGACATTTTCAGGCGTTGCATAGGCGCCAAGAATGGCGGTCGCCGTATCCCCGGGAATGAGGGCCATCACCAGGAAGACGATGATCGACAGGCCGAACAGCACGGGCACGACCGCGATCAGACGTTTGAGAATATAGGCCGACATCGCAACCTCCGGGCACGTTCAAGGCTGACGCCGGCGAGCGGATTACCCGCTGGCGTCAGTCGCAGGAGGATTACTGCTTCGTCACACCGTGCAGGTTGAGAAGAAAGGAGGGCTGAAGCTTGAAGCCTTGGACAGCTGCCGTCGTGACCGCGTTCTGCTTCCAGTTGGCAACAAACAGCCAGGGCGCATCGTCATGCACGATTTGCTGGACCTGGGCGTAAAGCTTGCCGCGTTCAGCCTGATCCGTCGATGTGCGCGCCTTCTCCAGCAACGCGTCGACCTCAGGATTGGAATAGTAGCCCGAGTTGAAACCTCCCTTATCCGGCATCGCATCGCTGCGCAGCGTGAGATAGGGCACGGTGTCGGGATCATTCGTCATCCAGGCCATTTCGGCCATATCAGCCTGACCGTCGAGACCCTGGTTGACGCGACCGAGGAAGGTATTCCACTCATAGGTCTCGATCTTGACGTTGAAGCCGACAGCCTGCAGATCGGCCTGGATAGCGGCACCCATCGTCACCGGATCGAGCATGCCCGAACCGCCTTCAGTGACGTAGAATGTCAGTTCCGGCGCCTCGACACCTGCCTCGGCGAGCAGGGCCTTGGCCTTCTCTGGATCGTAGGCATAGGGCTCGACCGAGCTTTCCACCCAGTTGAAGGCAGGCGGGATCGGACCAGCGGCCACTGTTGCCGTGCCCTGGAGCACATCGTTGACCAGCGTCTCCTTGTTGACGGCGTAGTTGGCGGCCTGACGAACGCGCTTGTCGGCGAACGGACCGCTCTTCGTGTTCAGGATGCCGAACCAGACATGTGGCCCCGCCTGCTCGGCGACAGAGAACGCGGCATCCTGCTGGAAGGTCGTGAGATTGTCCGGCGGCACCTCGACCATCACGTCGATGCCTCCGGAAAGCATTTCGGCAACACGCGTGTTTGCATCTGTCACGGGTCGAAAGACGACGGCTTCGAGGGCCGCAGCCTCACCCCAGTAGTCCGGGTTGCGCTCGACGACCACACGTTGGTTGGACAGCCATTCGGCAAACTTGAAGGGTCCGGTACCAGAGGGGTTCCGGCCATAGTCGGCGCCATGCTGCTCCACCGCAGCCGGAGAAACGATCAGCCCCGTGGGATAGGCGAGATTGGACAGGAAGGGCGCAAAAGCCTCGCTCAGCTTGAACTCGACAGTCTGGCTGTCAATCACGTTGACGGCCTCGACCGAGGCGAAGTTGAACGACAGGGGAAAGGGGCCGGTATTGTAGAAAGGATGGTCCTCTTTCAGCATCCGGTCGAAGTTGAACTTGACGGCCTCGGCGGTGAAGTCCGAACCGTCGTGAAACTTCACCCCCTGACGCAGCTTGAACGTATAGGTCTTGCCGTCCTCCGAGATATCCCAGCTCTCCGCAAGTGCCGGCTCGATCTCCAGCGTCCCGTCCTTGAAGCGCACAAGGCCCTCATAAACATTCACCAGAATGCGGAAATCATTGGTGGCGGTCACCGTATGCGGATCGAGAGACTTGGGTTCGGCGATCTGCCCGACGACGAGGACATTGGGCGGGGTCTGCGCGCTCGCCGGTTGGGCGGCGATCATGGCGGCACTCAAGGCGGCAGCGGCAAATGCGCTCCGGAACAGCCTCTTCATGGGGAAATCCTTTCGATTTGGCATCCTTTATGTGCGCTATTAATTCACATAGATAACTCTAATGCAATAATTTATCATGATGGATATCAACCACAGGATTTCTCGCAGGCACACCAATGCAGCGAGCACCAGCCCCCATCACGCGTCGGGTTTCGTCAGTGAACGGAAATTTCGGCTAAAGCCTTGATGGGGTCGGACGCGGCTGCACGAGGATCGCGCGGAAATCGTTGACGTTGGTCAGGGTGGGGCCGGTGACAACCTGCGCGTCCAACGCTGAGAAGAACGAATGGGCGTCATTTCGTTGCAGAGCGACCTCTGGGTCGCAACGCAGTTCGGCAGCCTTCTTCAGAAGTTCGGGACCGATGACGGCGCCGGCGACTTCGGCGGCACCATCGACGCCATCCGTGTCGCAAGCGAGCGCATGGATACCTGCGGCGCCATCCAGAGCCAGCGCAAGCGCCAGACAGAACTCAGCATTGGGCCCGCCAATGCCGTCGCCGCCCCGGGTGACCGTCAGTTCGCCGCCGGAGAGGAGAAGGATCGGCGGATCCCCGGCACGCAGGGAGTGCTGCAAGGTTATAGCCTCTTTCGCCTGGGCCTCGGCCACCAGCCTCGCCTCGCCTTCCAGGGCATCGCCGAGAATGCGAACATCGCAACCCGCCTCTCGGGCGAGTTCCGCAGCCGCCTCCAGCGATTGCCGGGGCGCGGCATAGATAACGTTGCGCACGCGGGCGAGGCGCGGATCGCCGGGTCTGACGACCCCGGAGCCCCGTGCCAATGCCTCGCGAACCCCGCCAGGAAGCGCTATCTTCCATTGATCGATCACGGCCAGAGCGTCGTCCGGGCTCGACGGATCGCCAACGGTCGGACCGGAGCCGATGAAGGCCGGATCGTCTCCCGGCACATCCGAGATCATCAAGGCGAAGAGCTGAGCCGGCCAGGCTGCGGCGGCCAATTGCCCACCCTTCACTCGGCTGAGTTGTTTTCGAACCGTATTCATCCGGTCGATCGGCGCGCCTGACGCGAGCAGGGCCTGATTGACCGCCTGCTTTTCGGCAAGCGAGACGCCCGGCACCGGCTGGACCAGCAGCGCCGAGGCTCCGCCCGAGATCAGCGCCAGCACGAAATCGCCTTCGCCGGCACTTTCGACCAGATCCAGCAGACGCGCCGTCGCCTTCAGGCCCGCCTCGTCGGGGACCGGATGGGCCGCCTCTACGATCTCGATGCCACGACAGGGCCTGCCATAACCATAACGCGTGATGACGAGGCCTTCACAGGGACCCCAGACCGCCTCGACCGCTTCCGCCATCCGCGCACTCGCCTTGCCAGCTCCGACGACGATCACCCGACCCTTCGGCTTTTCAGGCAGAAAATCCTTGAGCGTCCGCATCGGATCCGCCACCTCTACGGCACGGTCGAACAGCTGGCGCAGGAAAAATTCTGGTCTTTCGATCATGCACTTGGCCTCTCCCGAAGGCATTAGCGAACAGGCGGCCCTGTGACCTCGCCATCGTAGTTTGCCGGCGCACCGCGAAAAGTACGCCAGTTCCGAGGCGGTGATGCTATCCTCAAACTCGACAGGATCGCAACGCTCCGCCTTCCATAGGCGGCACCCTCACACGGGGAGCAAAGACGCGCCCGACATCGATGCCGCGCGCGCGCTCTAGCGGTCCGAGATCAAAAATCGGCGGGCAGATGTCCGATCAGCTTGTCCAGCGTGACCGGATAGTCGCGGATACGAGCACCCGTGGCGTTGTAGATGGCATTCGCAATCGCCGCGGATACGCCGCACAGCCCCAGTTCGCCGACACCCTTGGCCTTCATCGGTGACGACATCGGATCGGTTTCGTCGAGGAAGATCACCTCTTGGCTCGGAATGTCCGCGTGCACGGGCACCTCGTAACCGGCGAGATCGTGGTTGACGAAAAAGCCTCGGCTCGTGTCGACGATAAGCTCCTCCGAAAGCGCGGCCCCAATGCCCATGGTCATCGCACCGATCACCTGGCTCCGCGCGGTAATCGGGTTGAGAATGCGGCCGGCGGCGCAAACGGCCAACATGCGCCGTACGCGGCATTCTCCGGTGACGATATCCACACCCACTTCGACGAAGTGCGCGCCGAAGGTCGATTGCTGATGGGTCTTGGAGAGATCACCCCATTCGATCGTGTCCTCGCCGACCAGAGCATCAGCACCGACGGCATCCGATAGCGGGATCGCATGATTGCCCGAGCGAACCTGACCGCCTTCGAATGTCACATCCTGCGCGTTGAAGCCGACTTTCTGGATAACGGCCTCGCGCAGCTTGACGCAGGCTGCATAGACGCCAGCCGTCGAACAATTGGCACCGAACTGACCGCCGGAGCCGGCGGATACCGGAAAGCTGGAATCGCCGAGCCGGACATCGACTTCCTCCAGCGTCACCCCCATCATTTCGGCAGCGGTCTGCGCGATGATGGTGTAGCTGCCCGTGCCGATATCGGTCATGTCAGTCTCGACGGTAATCCGACCATTGCTTTCGAGGCGGACCCGGGCACCGGACTCAACCAGCAAGTTGTCGCGATAGGCTGCGGCGACCCCGGTTCCGACAAGCCAGTTGCCGTCGCGCCGCGCTCCAGGCTTTCCCCGGTCGCTCCAGCCGAAGCGTTCTGCACCGAGGCGCAGACAACCGATCAGGTCGCGTTTCGAGAAGGGGCGATCCGGGTTTTCCGGATCGACCTGCGTGTCGTTGATGACCCTGAAGTCGACAGGATCGATGCCGAGCTTTTCTGCCATCTCGTCCATGGCAATTTCGAGTGCCATCAGACCCGGCGCTTCGCCCGGCGCGCGCATCGCATTGCCCTCGGGCAGGTCGAGCATCGCCAGGCGCATGGCGGTCATGCGGTTTTCGCCCGCATAGAGAAGTCGCGTCTGGTTGACCGCCGTTTCGAGGCTTCCCTCCGGCAAGTTGCCGGACCAGCTCTCATGTGCAATCGCCTCGATCTTTCCATGGCTATCGGCACCGATCCGGACACGCTGGATCGTCGCCGGCCGATGGGTGGTATTGTTCATGATCACAGGCCTCGGCAGGGAGACCTTGACCGCGCATCGAGCAGCCTTGGCACCCAGCGCGGCAAGCGCCGCATCCGCCCTGAGAAACAGCTTGCCGCCGAAGCCTCCGCCGATGAAGGGCGACATCAGCCGGATCTTCTCCTTGTCCATGCCAAGGAAGGTCGCAAGATCCGTCCGCCACCAGTCGATCATCTGGCTCGAGGTCCAGATCTTCAGTTCATCGCCGTCCCAGACTGCCATCGAGGCATGCGGCTCCATCGCCGCATGCGACTGGTCCGGCGTGCTGTACTCGGCATCGAGCGTCACAGACGAGCGAGCATAGGCATCATCGAAGTCGCCGAAGGCAGTGTCGGGCGCCTCATCTTCCGAGGGCTTTTCTGCCGTTTTCATGGCCTCGGACAGATCGAAAAACCCCTCCTCGCGCTCGTAGGAGACGTCGATCAGCGAAGCAGCCGCCCGTGCCTGCTCGAATGTCTCGGCAACGACAAGCGCGATTGCCTGATGATAATGCTGGACGACATCTCCGCCAAAGAGCGTTGCCGTATTGTGCTCACCCTTCTCGCGCTTTCCGACGTCAAGTGTGGTGACCACGGCAATGACGCCAGGTGCCTGCCGGGCGCTCTCGCTGTCGATCTTGATGATGCGCCCTTTGGCAATGCCGGCAGCCACCGGATAGCCATAGGCGATCTTGAGACCGAGATCCCAGTGCTCATAGGCATAGGTGGCGCGACCCGTCGTCTTGAGCTCGCCGTCGATCCGGTGCGTGGGCCGGCCGATCACCTTCAGATTGTCGATGGGATTGGTCGTTTCTGGCCTGTCGAACTTCATGAGCTTTAATCCTTGGCTTGCGCAATGACGGCGCTCAGCAAGCGCTCCACGAGAGCGAGCTTGAAACGGTTCTGGTCCGTGGGTCGGGCGCCAGCGAGCAAGACTGCCGCCGTCGCTTGAGCACCGTTCGGCAGTTGTGCCTCCGCATTCTCGATCCGCCACGGCTTGTGCGCGACGCCCCCGAGAGTGATCCGCCCGGACCCGTCCGGCTGGATCACGGCTGCGACAGACACGAGCGCGAAGGCATAGGATGCGCGGTCGCGAACCTTGCGATAGATCTGGGTGCCGCCGATCGGCGGCGGCAGACAGACTGCCGCGATGATCTCGCCCTGCTCCAGGACCGTTTCGATATGCGGCGTGTCTCCCGGCAGACGGTGAAAGTCGGCAAGCGGAATGACCCGCCGGCTGCCATCCGCCTTCACAGTCTCGACGACGGCATCGAGCGCGCGCATCGCAACGGTCATGTCGCTGGGATGGGTCGCGATGCAGGCGTCGCTTACCCCGAGGACCGCATGCTGCCGACTGAAGCCACCGATGGCCGAACAGCCGCTGCCCGGCTGCCGCTTGTTGCAGGGTTGATTGGTGTCGTAGAAATAGGGACAGCGGGTCCGCTGCAGAAGGTTTCCGCCGGTCGTGGCGCGGTTGCGCAATTGCCCGGAAGCACCGGAAAGCAGCGCCCGCGCAAGCAGCGGATAGTCTCGACGGACAATCTCGTGGGCTGCCAGATCTGTATTGCGCACCAAGGCCCCGATCCGCAGGCCACCGTCCGCCGTCGGTTCAATCTCGTCGAGGTCCAGCCCGTTGACATCGATCAGATGGGTCGGCGTCTCGATTTGGAGCTTCATCAAATCGAGAAGATTGGTACCGCCGGCGATAAACTTGGCATGCGGATTTGATGCGGCAATTTGCGCTGCCGCTTCGGCCGAGGCCGCGCGTTCATAGGTGAAGGCTTTCATGAGCGTGTTTCCGCGACCTCGGTAATGGCATCGACGATGTTGGAATAGGCACCGCAGCGACAGATATTGCCGCTCATCCGCTCGCGGATCTCCTCGGCGGTCGGTCGTGCCTTGTTCATCAGGTCATCGGTAACGTGGCTGGGGACGTCGGCCGCGATCTCTTCGAGCATCGCGACGGAGGAACAGATTTGGCCGGGCGTGCAATAACCACACTGGAACCCGTCATGCCTTACGAAAGCGGCCTGCATCGGGTGCAGATCGCCGGGCGCGCCCAGCCCCTCGATCGTGGTGACCTCAGCGCCCTCGTTCATGACGGCGAGTGTCAGGCACGAATTGATCCGACGTCCGTCGACGATGACGGTGCAGGCGCCGCACTGGCCATGGTCGCAGCCTTTCTTGGTGCCCGTGAGCTGCAGGTTTTCTCGCAAGAGGTCGAGCAATGTGGTTCGGTTGTCGAGGTCGATCTCGCGGGATATCCGGTTCACCGTCAGGCGAACCTTGCTAGTCTCATTCATCAACTCACCTCGTTATCGCGTCCCCACGGGAACGGTTCCGGCCTATTCGCCGGGATGCGACCGACATTCGACCAGCCACAGCCCGCGCCAAGTTTGCAAAAGCCACCCGACCCGACTTTGTTCCAACCGATATCAGGTCCTGCTGGGCGTTGGCTGTCTGCTTGCGAGAGGATCGACAGTGGCTCACGCCAACTCCTTTGGGCGATACCGGCTGGCGGCTTGGGCTTTGTGCTTGCATGCAGCGCCCGCAAAAGTTTAACATGAGTTTTCAAGGCATGTTTCTTTGTGACCCGCACCGCCATGAGTGTTGTCCTCTCCGCTGGTCATGTTGCTCGGCGGCATTGGCGGGGCGCTCGCGACATTTCTGGTGATGATGGCCATCACCGCCAAATCAGCCCATGCGCCCGGACCGGTCTTGCTCACGGGTGCCGCCATCGACACATTTGCCGCCACGCTCATCACTGTTGTGCTGGCAAGCGGCGATCCGCGTGCGGTCTATGTGCTGGCCTGGTCGATGGGGCCGACCTACCGCGCCACGGCAATCACCGGGTTGGCGGGATTGGCGATCTTGCTGGTCGCTCTTGCTCTGCTTCCGCTTTTTCGACGCTGGCTGCAAATCCTGCCACTCGGAGACCAGGCGGCGCGCGAACTGGGGCTTCACCCACGACGGTGCCAAACGTGGCTCCTGTCGCTGTCAGCCGTCCTCACCGCCGCGGCAACCTTGATCGTCGGCCCCTTGAGCTTTGTCGGACTGATCGCGCCCCATATCGCGGCGATGACCACGCCTCCGAAACCGCTGAACCGGGCCTTGTGCGCCGCAGCCATCGGGGCAACCTTGATGACCGCGGCTGACTGGCTCGGTCGCAGCATTCACTTCCCCTACGAGATCCCGGCAGGCGTCCTCGCGGCCTTCGTCGGTGGACCTTACTTCCTGTGGCTCCTTTACCGGAGACACCCATGAACGGGATCAGCAGTCCGCAGGATCGGCTCGCGCGATTGAGCGGCCCGCTGTCGCCGATCAGGGACAGACTGTCCCATGGACCGGAAATCCGCAGGGTGGAGCCATCCGCACAGGTGCTGGAAGCCGATGCCCTTGCTTGTCTCATGCAAAGCTACGCACGTCGCTTTGGCGTCAAACCCGATGGCTATCTGGTTTCCCTATGGTCGCAGAAATATCTGGCAACCGTGATCATCCCCGTCATGGCCCTGTCCGTGATCGGGGGAAAAGCCGTTCATGCCGAGATCGAGAACACAGTGATCGTCGTCGTCGACGACGGCGAGCCGGTCGCCTTGCGTCTCCCCGCCGCTTTCACGACAGAGGAGGCAGACCAGGCAGCCTCCCTGCTGGTCTCCACGCACCTGACCCCGCTCATTGATGCCTTGGCAAGGCAGAGCGGCCTGTCGAGAAAAGTATTCTGGGGCAATGCGGCGCATTATCTCGAGTGGATTGTCCGGCAGCTTCCCGGGAAAAACCCAGCCTTCAACCTACCCGCCCCGATGACGGATGCCATCCGCTACGTCGAGGAAGACGGATGCGCGTGCGTCGCCGGAAAGTCTGCTGTCTGAGGGATCGCATTCCGGGCATCGAGGATTGCCGCAGTCTCTGCCCAGATCGAGTAAAAAGGATGAAATCTTGAACAGACAGAGATCGACCTTCTCTCTTTGCGACGTCGCCTTCGATGTGGCCGAACGGCCCATTCTTGCGCCACTGACGCTTGAGATCCCGATCGATGGCCAGGTTCTCGGACTGATCAGGCACAACGGCTCAGGCAAATCGACGCTTCTGAAACTGTTGGCACGTCAGCAAATGCCCACGAGCGGCAGCATCACCCTGAACGGACGACGGCTCGACACCTGGGGCGACCGGGCGCTGGCGCGCAAGGTCGCCTATCTGGCGCAGCACCTACCCTCGGCTGCCGGAATGACCGTCCGCGAACTCGTGTCGCTTGGACGCTATCCCTGGCAAGGCGCCTTCGGTCGTTTCGGCGAGGTGGACAGACAAAAGACAGAGGAAGCAATTGCATTGACCGGTGTCGCCCCACTCGCCGACCGCCTCGTCGACACGCTCTCGGGCGGTGAAAGACAGCGCGCCTGGCTCGCCATGCTGGTGGCTCAGGATACGGAATACCTGTTGCTCGACGAACCGATCTCGGCCCTCGACATTTCCCATCAGATCGAGGTCCTTTCACTGGTCCGCAAGCTGTCTCAGGAGAAGGGTCTCGGCATCATCATCGTGCTGCACGACATCAACATGGCGTCCCGCTTTTGCGATACCATCACGGCGCTCCATTCAGGCCGCGTGATCATACAGCGAGCCTCAGAGACGATCATGACGCCTGAAGCACTCCAGCGCATCTATGGTTTGCCGATGGACGTCATGATCCACGAGCCAACGCGGAAACCTCTGGCGATTGCGCGTTAGGCTGCGTTGAAGCTCGTCCACCGACAGCGCGCAATTCCCAATGACGGGCTTTCCAGATTGTCTGGTCGAACCCGACAGTAAGCGCAAACGCCAAGCTCATCACTCGCCAACTAACGGCTTCCAAGAAGTCAATATTAGATAATAAACATATACAGTTTAGAATATAAGCTGGCCAGCCGTAAATCGCTTTGAGGGTCAAACTGGTATCACAGTAGTCGTAGCCCAGCGCAGACCAGCAACTGCAGCCGGGGCGCCGGCTCGCCGACTCTACCAGAAAAGGCCGCGCCAGTATTAACTGAAACTTAAACAACTGCTTCCTGAAAGGTATTTACCATGGTAAATATATCCCTAGAGGGGTAGGGGTAATGCTTGTACGTGTCGCGTTTGTAGACGATCATCCGATACTGTTGGAGGGACTGGTCAGCCTGTACAGGACCAAGGCTGATCTTGATGTCGTGGCAATGGGCCATACCAGCGTGGATGCGCTGAACATCCTGGAAAACCATCATCCAGACGTAATCGTCATGGATCTGAGCATGCCGGGAGACGCCTTCGCAGCGATCGACGTTATGCTGGCCTCCTATCCCGCGACCAAGGTTATCGTTTTCACGGCTTCCAGCGCGATCCAGCCCGCCGTCGAACTCATCGAAGCTGGTATCAGCGGTTATGTCCTCAAGGGCGCATCATCTTCGGATTTGCATCACGCCATCATCAGTGCTCACAGCGGCGAGACCTACATCACACCCGGCTTTGCAACCAAAGTCATCGTGTCGATGAAGACGTCGGAGCTGCGGCGCAAGGCACAGCCGCGTGAGCAGCTACACCATCGCGAGGAGCAGATCGTCAGCGGCCTGCTCAAGGGCATGACGAACAGGGAAATCGGTGTCGGCCTGAACATCAGCGAAAAGACGGTCAAACACTACATGACTTCACTGATGAGCAAACTCAACGTCCGCAATCGCGTCGAACTCGTGATTGCCGTGAGGAACCGGACGTCGCCGCGGGACCGGATCGCAAGCTGACAATCATACCAAGTGCCGATGATAGGAACCGATCCTATGGGTTCTTGTCATCAACACTTGGTATCAGTCGACATTTCCGATCGGCAAGCTGGCCACAACAAATGAACCGTTTCGGCGTGGGAAGTAGCGTACCCGACCACCAAATGTGCGGACGCGTCGCTTCTGGCTGACCTTGCCCAATCGCGCCCTCTGCACCTCACGTTTCGACGACAAGACCGGGCGTTGGCCAATATCCACCACCGCGACGAACAGACGTCCGCGTTTGAAGCTGCAGCGCACCATGTGAGAATTGCCGTGGGCGTGACGGTAGCTGTTCATCAGCCCTTCGAGAACGAACCGGTAGAGGCAGATCGACAGATCAGGAATGCGCAGATCCGTGCCTGCGCCCCCAGTCAAGACCGTTTCACGTCCCGTGATCTCAAGGTAACGCTTGGTTGCCAACTGGAGAGCCTCGTCAATGGTGGCATGCTCAAGCTCGGGAAGCACCAACCCGGCCGACAGGTTACGTACCTCATCGAGAACACTGCCCACGAGATCCAGGATCTTGGTGAGGGCATCCCGCATCTCTGGGGAGACATCCGGCCGCGGCGTGACCAGATCGCTCAAACGCAGCTTCAGGAGCGTGAGAAGCTGAACCGAACCATCATGCAGGTCCGCACCGATCTGATCCAGGATGCGCTCATTCAGCTTGCCGGCTTCTGTCCGCGCATTGTCGGCGAGGAGGCGGAGTTGATTGTTTTCAACCGACAGCTCGATGGCGTTGCGGAGGCTTTCCTTCAGAGTTCGGCGCTGTTGTTCGATAAGCTGCGCGCCCCGCCTGACCACAAGATAGAGCATTGACAGCATCGGCACAGACAGAAGAAAGACGCCAGCCATCGACGTTTGCCGGGTCTCTGCAATCTGCCGTTCGAGCACTTCGGATTCTTCGTAGATCTCACCCGCCAGCAAAACCACACCTTCGGACGACCTGACGAGAGGACTATAAACCTCGAGAAGAGACTGGGCTTCCTCTTCGTCCGTATAGGCGTGTTTGGCAACCGTGGTACGGGAGACGATCGTCCTTCCGGCGAGGGCTTGTTCGAGCTCGTCAAACAGCAGGGGCTCCCCGGAGGCATCAGGTGGATAGACCTGTCGGCCATCGGCAGACCAGATCTTGATGTTGATGATCCGCTGTCCCGGAGGCCCGGTCCCGATCAGGCTGGAAACATTGGCTTGAAATTTCTCGTCGAAGCGAAACTCCCCGTCTTCGGCGCGCTCCAACAGGGGGGCGACGAGGGTCTGCAGTCTGACGCCTCCTGCGGAGCCCGCCGCATTCCGGGCCGCCTTTTCGACCTGTGCGGCGACAAACAGGCTCACGCCGGTCATCAGGCCAAAGACGATCAGGGATGCCGCAATCAGGAACTGTGCCGACAGCGACAGGGATTTCAGCCTTGTCCAGGCGCTCTGGACCAAGGATAGCGGCGCAATTTCATGTGCAATCTTCTTCGACTTGGTGTTCATCACACCGGGCCGAGTTCTGCCCAGGGCATAAGCATCAGTTTTCCCTTCCCCCGCGCCTTCCAGAGGCACCCAGTATAGTGATGCAGTTTCCCTGCCTACACTTGGGCTCGAATTGATGCACGCTTAAGTCTTCTTGTCGACTGCGTTCTGCAGAAGTTCAGACCAAGGTCTGAACTAAGTTTGGACTTTGATCCATGATTTCGCGAGACCAAGTACCCTTACCATTCCGCGTGGCTGTGAGACCCTGCTCTCCTGACAAAACCCTGACAGGACGTACAGGGGCGAACATCGGAGGCGGGGGCTTCCCCGATAAAAGCATGGTCCAGGTCAACCAGCACGATCTCGAATTCATCCTGCGGCAGATCAAGATCGCCGAAGCAAACTCGATCGCTCATTCTGGGGCCGATGCGAAGGCCCTGATGAACATCTGGGTCGATGAGCTCGGCAACTTGGTGCCGGCGGGCACTGCCGGCGCAACACTCGCGATCAGCGCCGAGCACGTACCCTACGGTCTGCGCACCGTCGACGGCAGCTACAACAATCTGGGCGCCGGTCGCGAGAATTGGGGCGCAGTCGATCAGCCGTTCCTCGACCTGCTTAGCGACGAGTGGCGCGTCAGCGACGGGGACACGTTTCAGATCCGGACCGGGCAGAACAGTTTCACAACGATCGGCGGCGCCTACAACCCGACCGGCGCCGTGGCCGATGCGGATCCCCGACTGATCTCTAACCTCATCGTCGATCAGACGCTGTCCAACCCCGCTGCGATCTACACGGCCCTCCTGCAGGCCGGCTTCACAGGCAATGTCCTCAACGCTGTGACGGCAATCAAGACGCAGTTCGATGGGCTTCTGGCTTCGGCCAAGACGGCCAACGGTCTGCTTCCGGCAGCCGAACAGAAGACTGTTGCAGTGCTCATTGCTGACGTCACGAAGACGGTGGCGCCTGCGCTTGAGACGACCTACGGCATCACCTTCGATGGCCCTTCCATACTGATCGAGAACGTGGCGCCGGACGAAGGCCTATCGGCGCCCTACAATTCCTGGTTCACGCTGTTCGGCCAGTTCTTCGATCACGGCCTCGATCTGGTCCAGAAGGGCGGCAACGACAAGATCTACATTCCGCTGGCACAGGATGACCCGCTATACGTGCCCGGCAGTTTCACCAACTACATGGTGCTGACACGCGCGCCACAACAGCCGCTCAACCTGACCACGCCGTTCGTCGATCAGAACCAGACCTACTCCTCCGTCGCTTCGAAGCAACTTTTCCTGCGCGAATACAAGCTGGTCGACGGCAAGCCCGTATCGACGGGTCACCTGCTCGAAGGGGCCAAGGGCATCGCCACTTGGGGCGAAGTCAAGGAACAGGCGCGTGACATGTTTGGCATTAACCTGACGGATGAGTTCGTCGGGGCCGTGCCGTTGTTCAAGATGGACGCCTACGGCGAATTCGTCCGCGGCCCGAATGGCCTTCCGATGGTCGCCACTGGCACTCCGAACAACATCGTCTGGGTTGAAGGCAACCTCACGACGCCGATAAGCCTCGCAAATGCCGTCCTGACCAGCCATGCCTTCCTCGACGACATCGCGCATAATGCTGTGCCCGGCCTGGTCGACAACGACCGCAACCCGGCCACCCCCGCCATCATGAAGACGGCGGATACCGATGCTGTCGCAAACAATGCCATCCCGCTCAATGAGTTCGGTCAGGCCACCACCTATGACAACGAACTGCTCGACGCGCATTTCGTCACGGGCGACGGTCGCGGCAACGAAAACATCGGCCTGACCGCCGTCCACCACATTTTCCACTCCGAGCACAACCGCATTGTCGAGCAGGTGAAGGCACAGGCGATCGCTGCGGCCCAAAGCGGCAACTTGGCCTTCCTGAACGAATGGCTCGCGACGGACGTGACGGCTCTGCCCGGCAACCTTGCCACGCTGAACTGGGATGGCGAGCGTCTGTTCCAGGCAGCCCGCTTCACTACCGAAATGCAGTACCAGCATCTGGTCTTCGAAGAGTTCGCCCGCAAGGTCCAGCCGGATGTCGACGCCTTCGTCTTCAATCCGTCGATGGATATCAATCCGGCAATCTTCGCCGAGTTCGCCCATGTCGTCTATCGCTTCGGCCATTCGATGCTGAATGAGACCGTAGACAGCGTGAGCGCCTCAGGTGCCAAGTCGTCGATGGACCTGTTCACCGCCTTCCTGAACCCGACAGCTTACGCACCTGGTCAGATCACCGCCGACCAGGGCGCCGGCGCCGTCATCCGCGGCATGACCGGGCAGGTCGGCAACGAGATCGACGAATTCGTCACGGACGTTCTGCGCAACCATCTGGTTGGCATTCCGCTCGACCTTGCGGCGCTGAACATCGCTCGCGGCCGCGAGACCGGTCTTCCGGGCCTCAATGCTGCGCGCGCCCAGTTCAAGGAAATCGCCAACGGCGACACACAGCTCGACCCCTACAAGAACTGGGTCGACTTCGGCATGAACCTCAAAAACCCGGCGTCGATCGTTAACTTTATCGCTGCCTATGGAACGCATGCGACGATTACCGGTGCCACGACTGCTGAGGCCAAACGTGATGCAGCGATGAAGCTCGTCTTCGGTGACAGCACGCTGGATGAGACGGATCGCCAGGCCTTCCTCAATGGCACAGGGCAATATGCGCAGAGCCTTGGCGGCCTCAACGACGTCGATCTCTGGATTGGCGGTCTGGCCGAGAAGAAGATGGCCTTCGGCGGCATGCTGGGCTCGACCTTCTCCTTCGTCTTCGAACTCCAGCTTGAAAACCTGCAGAACGGCGACCGTTTCTACTATCTGTCGCGCACCCAGGGTCTGAACCTTCTCAACGAACTGGAAGCCAATTCCTTCGCCGAAATGGTCATCCGCAACACCGATATCGGCGAGACCGGATATGCCGTGCCGGGCGACATCTTCTCCGTCCCGGATCATGTGCTCTACGTCGACCTCGAAGACCAGGAGAAGTGGGGGTACGACGATCCGACGGGTACCGATCTCTTCCAGAACGCGCTGTCGCCCATGGTGAAGCGGGATGCGAGCACCAATTTCCTCCAGTTCAACAGTCTCGATCACGCCTTGATCCAGGGCACTGACGGTGACGACATCATCATTTCTGGTGGCGGCGACGACACCGTCTGGGGCCGTGGCGGCAATGACCGGATCGAAGCCGGCTATGGTGTCGACAAGATCCACGGGGGTGAAGGCGACGATATCATCACCAATTCCGGCACCGACATCGGCGAAACCGACTTCCTCATGGGTGAGGAAGGAGACGACGTCATCCATGGCGGCTCCGGCCTGGCGCTTGTCTTTGGCAACCAGGGCTCTGACGTGTTGATCGCCGGCCCTGATGGCAAGGAGATGTTCGGCGGCGAAGGCGACGACTTCATGCTCGGCGGCGAAGGCGGCGACTTCCTGCTCGGCAACGAAGGCGACGACTGGATCGAAGGCGGCAACGGCTTCGACACGACAGCCGGCGACAATTCCGAACTGTTCTTCAACTCGACTATCCTCGGCCACGACGTCATGTTCGCCGGCGAGAACGAACATGACTTTGACGCCGAGTCCGGCGACGACATCATGGTGCAGGGCGAAAGCGTCATGCGCAATGAAGGCATGTGGGGCTATGACTGGGCGATCTACAAGGGCAACAGCGAAAATGCCGATGCGGATCTGACCAAGCCGATTTTCACGACCGACCAGCAAGACATCCTGCGCAACCGCTTCGACGCTGTCGAAGGTCTTTCGGGTTACAAGCAGAACGACGTGCTTCGCGGTGACAATCGCGCGACGGCCTTCCCGTCAACGCCGGATCCCGAGGCCGAGCCGGGTGCGAACCTTGCCGGCGCCGAAAACACCATGGTCAAGCACCACCTCAGCCAGGCAGGCATCGATCGCATCGCCGGCCTGCGGGAGCTGCTGGGCAACCTCGTCCAGACGAGCACAACTGTAGGCGAAGCCGCCCGCGAGGCTGAAATCGCCTTCGACGACGGCAATATCCTGCTCGGCGGCGGCGGCAGCGACCTCATCGAAGGCCGCGGTGGCGATGACGTCATCGATGGCGATGCCTGGCTTAATGTGCGGATCAGAATTTCACCAACGCCAGATGGCCCCATCTACACGGCCGACAGCCTCGCAGGTCCCGTCTATCTGCAGTCGCAGCTCGTCAACGGTGAAATCCCGACGAATACGGCGCCGGCTTTCGGCGGCAAGGCTCTCTCCGACCTTCTGCTTGAGCGTACGATCACGCCAGGCCAGATGACGATCGTTCGCGAAATCGTCGATGGCGGCAAATCGGGAGATGTCGACGTCGCAGTCTACTCTGACGTCCGCGAAAATTACTCGTTCATACGCAACGCGGACGGTAGCGTCACTGTCACCCATGTATCGGTCGATCCAGACGGTACGCTTGGGCTCGTTACGTCTGACGGAACGGACCGCCTGTCGAACATTGAAGCCTTGCGCTTTGGAGACGGTTCGACGGTCTTGCTCGAAGATCTGCTGAACCGGCCACCCGTCATCACGTCGAACGGGGGCGGTGATACGGCCGCGATCTCTCGTCCCGAAAACTCGACCGTCGTTACCACTGTAACCGCAACGGAGCTCGATGCGGGTCAGGCGCTGAGCTATTCGATCAGCGGTGGGGCAGATGCAGGATTGTTCTCGATTGACGAGAACACTGGTGTTCTGTCGTTCATTTCTGCGCCGAACTTCGAAGCACCGACGGATGCCGGCGGCAACAACGTCTATGACGTTGTGGTCCAGGTCTCGGACGGAATTGCAGTCGACACCCAGGCTCTCGCGGTCACCGTAACCAACGCGCAGGAAGGTCAGAGCGGCGTTCCCGTGATTTCCGATCTGACGCCCACTCGGCCCCAACAACTGTCCGTCAATACGGCAGGTATTGCGGATCCGGATGGCCTCGGGGCATTTGCCTATCAGTGGCAGGTGTCGACCAACAATGGGGCGACCTGGGGTAACATCGCAGCTGCCACCGCGTCGACGTTTACGCCAGTTGCGGCACAGGTCGGCAATCTGCTGCGGGTTCAAGTGACGTATACCGATGGCGCTGGTGCGCTGACGACGGTGACCTCCACACCGACCACTCCCGTCGGTGACACGATCGGCGGAAGTGCTCTTGGCACTAACATCAACGGCACAAATGGGGCCGATGTCATCGCAGGTAATGGTGGCAATGACACGATCAACGCTGGCGCTGGCGATGACACCATTAGCTGGACGGTGGATAATCCGATCGTGGTACTGGGGATACCGGTCTTTACCCGCACAGATGGTCGCGACTTCATCGATGGTGGCGCAGGCACCAATGACACCTTCATCGTCAACGGAAACAATACAGCAGAAACCTATCGCATCTATGCCCGAGCCGACTGGCTCGCGCTGCCTGGCCGGACTCTCAATGCCAACACCGAGATCGTTATCACTCGCAATGGTACGGCCAACAACAACGTGATCGCCGAGCTCGACAATATCGAGGAAATCATCATCAACACCGGTCCAGGGAACGATCTCGTCATCCCGATCGGTAACTTCAACCCCACCAGCCTGAACTTTAATACGATCACGATCGAAGGCTCCGAGGGAGACGACACGGTCAACATTTCGGACCTGGAGTCCGCGCATCGAATTCTATTCCGAGGCGCCGGGGGCCAGGACACGATCATCGGTACCCTGCGTGCACAGGATGTCGTTGAGATCCCCGAAGGCGCGAATCCCACAGACTATGCGCTGACAGAGAACGGCGACGGCACGAAAACGCTTTCGAATGGGCAGCACTCGATCACCTTCTCGGGCGAGGTGCCACAGCTTGCTCTCCCGAGCGAACATGGGGTCGAGAACCCCGGTACAATTCCCGGCCCCGCGGGCGCATTCGAATACACGGCGCGCGACATCCAGGGCATCACCAATCTCCTCAAGGGTCTTGCGGCCTTCGAAGGGGACGATGACACTGCCGGAGCGACCGGTGTCCGTACGCTTTCGGGCTTCGGCAACAATATCGACAACCCGACCTATGGTGCTGCGGACGAGAACTTCATCCGCCTCACGCAGGCTCGATATGGCGATGGCGTTGTTCTCGACGGAAATGGTGCGATCATCAACCGGACGATCAACCCGATCTTCGATGGCCTTGATGCCCGCGAAATCTCCGACATCCTGGGCACACAGGAGGCCGACCTTCCGAAGGCGTCAAATGGTGCGAACATCTTCTTCATGGCCTTTGGTCAGTATTTCGACCACGGTCTTGATTTCCTGCCCAAGGGAGGGGCGGGGAAGATCGTAATCGACGGCGTCGATGTGCCTGGGCCGGTCGCTTCGAATTTCACGGATCTGACGCGTGCCGCGCTCGCCAATCCGCTGGAATCCCCGTCCGATATCCCTCAGCACGTCAACAAGACCTCGCCTTATGTGGATCAGAACCAAGCCTATGGCTCGAACGAGATCGTCGGCCAGCTTCTGCGAGAGAGCGATGGAAATCAGGGGGGCGGCGCTCGGCTCCATATGGGAGGCGAGGACCCCTCGGCGCCTGGTTTCCAACTGATGACGACGCTGCGCGAGCTGCTCGATCACCATCGGGACGCCGGGACGATCTTCCGGGGTGCAGACCTGCCGGCTGCGGGCATCACGCTCGACGATTACTATCCGTCGCTGTGGAATGAAGACACCGGCACATATAACGCAGCGACAGTTCGCGCGTTGGCGGCAGATTTCATGGGTTCAGGCCATGCACTTCTCCTGGACACCAATCCGATCATCAATCTCCTCGATCACTATGTCGCAGGTGACGGGCGTGCGAACGAGAATGTCACGCTGACGTCGATGCACACGATTTGGGCCCGTAACCACAACTTCCATGTCGACAAGCTTTTGGATGCCGGGTTCGTGGGTACGCCGGAAGAGATCTTCCAGGCAGCGAAAATGGTCAACGAGGCCGAGTATCAGCGCGTCGTGTTCACCGAATTCGCCGATGTTCTGATCGGTGGCATTCAGGGCAATGGCAGCCATGGCTTTGCTGGCTACAACGAGCAGGCGGATGCAAGCATCAGCCATGAATTTGCGGCCTCGGTCTATCGTATCGGCCACTCGCTGATCGGTGACACCATTACTGTGAAAGGGGCTGACGGCGAGAACTACTCCGTCAATCTCTTCGATGCCTTCCTCAACCCCACGAATGATGTGTTCACGCCGGAACAGCTCGTTCAGCTGCAGGCCATGGGCTACAATCCGCAGCCTGGATACGAGCAGCTGGGCACCGGAGCGATCCTCGCCGGCATTGTCGAGCAGCCTGCTGAAGAGGTCGACTTCAATATCGTGGATGCGGTGCGCAACGATCTGGTGCGCATCCGTGCCGACCTCTTCGCCTTTAACGTGGCACGCGGCTGGGATGTCGGTCTTGGCACGATGAACCAGGTAAAGGCCGAGCTGAAGGCGTCGACTGACCCCTATGTCAAGTTCGCTGTTGAATATCTCGAAGCCAATGGTGGTTCAATGAACCCCTATTCGAGCTGGCAGGACTTCCAGCAGCGGAACGGGATCAGCGATGTCGTCATCGCACAGTTCATGGCAGCCTACCCGGATCTGATCCTGCAGGCGAGCCAGATCGAAGCCTTCAAGGCCATCAACGGCAACATCGTTGCAATCCAAGGAGACGGAACGGGTCTGGTTAAGGGTATCGATCGCGTCGACCTCTGGGTTGGTGGTCTCGCTGAAAAGCACTTCAATGGCGGCATGGCCGGCGATACCTTCTGGGTTGTTCTGCATGAGCAGTTCGATCGCCTCCAGGAAGCCGACCGCTTCTACTATCTGGACCGCTTCGACAATTTCGACCTCTATGAGAACTTCATCGATGGCCAGGGCTTCTCTGACATCGTCGCTCGCAACACCGGCCTGACCGGTCTCCCCGAGGACATCTTCTCGTCCGACGTCGAAGACGGTCCTGACGGCGATAATGGCGCTGGGGGTGACGACGACGAGGACGGCGATGACGATGGCCAGACTGGCAATGACGGTGACGACG
The DNA here is from genome assembly GCF_042466255.1 of Rhizobium sp. R86522. Classification (NCBI taxonomy): domain Bacteria; kingdom Pseudomonadati; phylum Pseudomonadota; class Alphaproteobacteria; order Hyphomicrobiales; family Rhizobiaceae; genus Rhizobium; species Rhizobium sp. R86522. The sequence goes on along the minus strand of NZ_JAXHBX010000001.1, from coordinate 4,473,292 downwards.
AGGACGACGGCGACACCGAGGGTGGAGACGACGGCGACGGCGATGAAGACGGTTCTTCGGACGGCGAAGGCGAAGGAAACGGTGACGAAGATGGCGATGGTGCCGGCTCTGGCAGCGGTTCCGGTACGGGTGGAGGTGCTGGTACGGGTGGCAGCACGACGCCAACGCCGGTTCCGATTGCAGCACTGACGCTCATCGGCACAAGCGCTGCGGATGCATTGCTTGGCGCTGGTGGAGACGACACGATCCTTGGTGGTGCTGGTACGGATGTTCTTGTTGGTCAGGGCGGCTCGGACATTCTGCGTGGCGAGGACGGCGACGACGTTGTTTCGGGCGGTGACGGCAATGACGTCATCAATGCCGGGCTCGGCGATGACGAGGTGCATGCCGGCGGTGGCAACGACATCGTCTTCGGCGGGGCCGGTGCAGACCTCATCTTCGGCGATGCCGGCAATGACGTGATCGAGGGTGGAGCAGGCGACGACCGTGTCTGGGCGGGTGCCGGCGACGACACGGTGATTGCGACGCTGAATGACGGCAATGACGTCTACTATGGCGAAGACGGCACCGACACGCTGGACTATGCAGCGACCAGCGCCAACCTGACGGTCGATCTCGGCAATGGCTTCAACCAGCGTGGCTCGGTGAGCGGCGGGACAACGGGCTCGGATACCTTCTACGGCTTCGAGAATTTCATCGGCGGTTCCGGCCACGACACGATCACAGCCTCTTCTGCGGTCAACGTCATCGATGGTGGGCTTGGCGACGATATCTTCAAGTTCACCTCGGCAGCCAATGCGAATGGCGACACGATCTACGGCTTCCAGACCGGCGACCGGATCGACTTCTCCGGCATGGGTGCGATGAAGCTCGAGGCTGGCCAGACCATCGATGCGATCGGCGACGTGACCATCACGCATGAGATGCGCGACGGCGAAGAGTTCACGGTGATCAGGGGCAATACGCAAGGGGACAATGCGGCGGACTTCGAACTCTCGCTGCAAGGCCGCCACAACCTGACGATCAACGACTTCCTCGGCGTATCCTGAGGACGACATGGCAGCACTGCCGGCCCGCCCGGGCCGGCAGACAGACGTTGAGTGGGGGAAGCCATGAACAAGCAGTCAAGCTACAAACTGTCCGGTATCGGCCTCGTGACGGGCTTCGTCTTCGGCCTTTCGGGCATTATCAACATTCTGGCGCTGACCGGCGCCTTCTACATGCTGCAAATCTACGACCGGGCGCTGACCAGCGGCAGCGTGCCGACCCTGATCTGGCTCTCGGTGATCGCCGTCGGCCTCTACCTGTTCCAGGGTATGTTCGACATCCTGCGATCGCAGATGCTGGTGCGTTTCGGCTCGAATGTCGATCGCCAGATCGCGCCGCTCGTGCACCGGGTGGTGATCGACATGCCGCGCTTCGGCTATTCCTCGGCGGAAGCGTCTGAGCGCGGCCGCGACGTCGATACGGTCCGCTCCTTCCTGTCGGGTGCAGGCCCGGTCGCTCTGTTCGACCTGCCCTGGATCCCGGTCTACCTGGTCTTCGTTTGGATGCTGCATCCGGTGCTCGGAATGATGACACTCGGCGGCGCGCTCTTCCTCGCATGCCTGACAATCGCGGCAGAGCTTCTCTCGCGCCGCCACGCCAAGGAGATGACGCGGGCCGCGATCCAGCGCAACAACGTCTCGGACAATCATGTCCGCAACGGTGACATCCTCCATTCGATGGGCATGACGGACCGCGCGATCGACCGCTTTGAAAGCGCCAACCGCCGTCACCTCGATACCCAGACGGCGACCTCCGACATCGCCGGCACCTTTGCCGGCATTTCCAAGGTCCTGCGCATGATGCTGCAGTCGGCAACACTTGGCCTTGGCGCCTATCTCACCATCCAGGGCGAGATGTCAGCCGGCGCCATTATCGCCTCGTCGATCGTCACGGGCCGTGCCCTTGCCCCGGTCGACCAGGCGATCGCCCAGTGGAAGGGCGTGATCTCGGCACGCCGCTCCTGGTCGCGGATCAAGGACACCCTCGCCGTGCTCGACCGTCCGCCGACACAGTTCGACCTGCCGGCGCCGAGCGAGGACCTTGTCGTCGAAGGCATGACGACGGTCGCCCCCACGACCGGTACCGTGCTTCTGAGCGACGTCTCCTTCAGGCTTTCGGCCGGTCAGGCCTTGGCGCTGATCGGTCCGTCCGGCGGCGGCAAGACCACGCTCGCGCGCTCGCTCCTCGGTATCTGGCCGCTTTTGCGCGGCTCGGTTCGCGTCGATGGCGCCGATCTCAAGCAGTGGCCGACCAGCTTCTTCACCGAGAATGTCGGCTATCTCCCCCAGGAAGTGGCCCTTCTCGACGGGACGGTCGCCGACAACATCGCCCGTTTCGATCCGGATGCCGATTCCAAGATGATCTTCCGGGCCGCACGCGCCGCCGGCATTCATGATCTGATCGTGCGGTTGCCGAACGGCTACCAGACCCAGATCGGCCCGAGTGGCCAGTCGCTCTCGGCCGGCCAGCGGCAGCGCGTGGCGCTTGCCCGCGCGCTTTATGGCGATCCCTTCCTGGTGGTGCTCGACGAGCCGAACTCCAATCTCGATGCCGAGGGCGAAGAGGCGCTAATGAAGGCGATCGTCAAGGTGCGCGAACGCGGCGGCATCGTCGTCATAGTTGCGCATCGCCCGAGCGTGCTGCAGGCTGTCGACATGGTCGGCGTGGTCCAGGGCGGCAAGCTCGTCTCCTTCGGTCCGAAGGAGGAGATCATCAAGGTCCCGGCCAACACGCAGGAGAAGCCGCTGCGGCCGACCCGCTTGATGCCGATCGCGGCGGAGTAAGGGGTCATGGCAAGCTCCATTACCGATCATGACGAGGCCCTGAAGCTCGGCCATGGCGATGCCCAATCGGCCAAGGCGCCGGCGCGCAGGTTTGCTCTGCCCGATACGCCTGATCGCACGCTTTGGTCGCCGGGCATCTTCGCCGTGCTTTCCATGGGGCTCGGCGCCTATCTCGGGCGGCTGCGCGAGATCGTCAATCCGTCGCCCAATGCACAAGCCCCGGACGAACAGAAGCCCGTGGCTCTCGACGACGGCACGACAGCACCGGTTTTGGATGCGCCCGAGGCCGGGCTGGACATCGCCGCCTTCTGGCAGGAGATCCAGCGGGCTTATGAGGACGTGGTCGAGCAGATCGAGCCACCGCGCCGGCTCTACTCCTCGATCCGCTTCAACGCTCAGGATTTTACGCTCGAAGGCGGCTATGCCGGACGCCCGTTCCAGGGGGTATCGATTGATGTCGCGGCCAACGACTTCCGCTTCGTCGCGGCAAGCGTGGCCAAGCCGAAGCTTGCAGCCTTCGGGCTTCCGCGTGCTGCAAACGATGCCCCGGCCGCTGGTCAGGCGGGAGACGGCAACAGCGATGCGCCTGATGACGGCGGTCTGCCGGTCGATATCTCGTCTGGCGGGGGCTCCTCGAGTGGAGGCACTTCCGGGAACCCGCCGGCGCCGACCAATCGTGCCCCCTTGTCCCGTGGGCCGATCTATCTGGGAACGGGCCTCGTCAACCTGTCGATGCTCCTGATGTGGGCCGACCTTGCGCGCGCAGCCGTAGATCCGGACGGCGATCCGCTGACGATCTCCGCCATCCGCGCGACATCGGGCGAGATCCGCGCTTATGGCGACGATGCCTGGATCTATGTCCCCGAACGCGACAGCCAAGGCTTGGTAAACCTTACCTTTACGCTGAGCGACGGCAAGGCCTCGGTCCAGGGCCAGGGCTTTCTCGATCTGCGTGCGCATGCCGAAACCGAGATCACCGGAACCGATGGAGACGACATTCTCCTCGCCACACCGGGCAAGGATCTGATTGACGCCGGAGCCGGCAACGATACGGTCTATGGGCGCGAGGGCGACGACCTGATCCTCGGCGGCCTGGGTGACGACGTATTGATCGGTGGCGAAGGCCGCGATGTCATTCATGGTGGTGATGGCGATGACCGCATCTTCGGCGGCGAGGGCGACGATGTCCTGTTCGGCGACGCCGGCAACGACATGCTGTTCGGCGAGGCCGGTCGCGACACACTGATGGGGGGCGACGGGCAGGATATTCTGTCCGGTGGTGACGGCGACGACCGGCTGTTCGGCGAGGCTGGAGATGATGTCCTGACGGGAGACGCAGGGAATGACGTGCTGGACGGCGGCACGGGCCACGACACGCTTGCCGGCGGTGCTGGCGATGACGTCATGGTCGGTGATGAGGGCGACGATGTGTTCGTCGCAGGTGTCCAGACCGTTCTTGAAGCGCGCACCTGGGCCCAGATGCCGCTGGATGCGCCGACACCCGGCGTAGATGATGGCGACGACGTCATCCATGGTGGTGAAGGCGCGGACACCTACGATGCATCGTCCGCGACCATGGCGGTCGGGATCGATCTCGAGGCGGGCCTCGCAGTGGGCGAAGAGATCGGCAACGACCGCTTAACCTCGATCGAGAATGCCGTCGGTGGGGCCGGAAATGACACGATCACAGCGAGTTCTGCCGTCAACATTCTCTATGGCAGGGGCGGTCAGGACAGTTTCGTCTTCGGCTCCGTCGCCTCAATCAGCAATTACGGTGCAGGGCATGACGAGATCCGCGACTTCGACGTCGGCGACAAGGTCGACCTGTCGAAGCTCGAACGGGAGTTGGGCCGGCTCTACTTCGACGATGGCGAGAACTCGCTGGAACTCGACCGCCACGACCACAAGACCCTGGTCAAACTCTACAAGAAGATGATCGACGACGACGATGCGGGCCATCAGGTGCTGCAGCTCGTGACGGACATCGACGGTGATCAGGACTACGAGATCGTCATCATCAGTGCGCACGACCTCGATGAAGACGACCTGATCCTGACGGCCTTCCATCTGCCGGGCCAGGTCGAGGGCCTCGTGGCCTGATCCGAACCTCATCATCGGCACCGCTTCGGGCCGAAACTGTAAACTGCGTAAGGGGACACACCATGACACAGCGCCTTGATGACAAGAACACGCAAGTCTCGCTCTCCGGCAAGGGGCTGAAGGGACGCATGCTCGCAGCGACCGTACTCGGTCTTGCCCTGACGGTCGGGATTGGCGGCTGGGCCGCCCAGGCGAAGCTCGCGGGCGCCGTCATCTCGCAGGGCGAACTCGTCGTCATCGGCGAGACCAAACAGGTCCAGCATGTCGATGGTGGTACAATCGTCGAGATCCCTGTGAAGATAGGCTCTCTGGTCGACAAGGGCGACGTCGTCTTGCGCCTCGACGACACGCAGCTGCGCATCGAGCTCGGTATAGTCACATCGCAGGTCGCCCAGCTGAAGGCGATGCGCGCGCGCCTCGTTGCCGAGCGCGACGGTAAAAACGTCCTGTCCTTTGACGGTCTCGATCTTTCCCCGGACATCACGCGGGAGGAGAGCAAGCTGTTTGCCGAGAACCGGGACATGCGGGCAAACCAGAAGCAGCAGATCGAAATGCAGATCTCGCAGCTGGGCAACCAGATCGACGGCTTGAGAGAACAGGAAAAGGCGAACCACTCCGAGAGCGAACTGCTCGCCGAAGAACTCGCCATGCAGGAAGGTCTTGTGCAGAAGGGCCTCGCCAAGGCGGCTGAACTGCGCGGATTGCGCCGCCAGATGGTTCGCATCGAGGGCACGATCGGCGATCTTCTCGCCCGTGTTGCCGAGGCCGAAGGCCAGATCAGCGAACTCAAGGTCCGACTGATGTCGGTCGACCAGACCAGCCGGACGGAACTACAAAAGGAGATCGTCTCGGTCGAAGCCCGGCTTTCAGAACTGGAGCAACGTGCCCTTCAGCTCACCCACCGGCTCGACCGCACGGTGGTCAAGGCGCCGGAAAGCGGCACGATCTACGACCTGCAGGCGCATACCGTCGGCGGCGTTGTGGCACCGGGCCAGGTGATCATGGCCATCGTACCGAGGGACAGTGCCCTCAACGTCCATGTCAAGGTAGCCCCCACCGACATCGATCGTGTCTTCGTGGGCCAGACCGCGCGCATGCGCTTCACGGCCTTCAATCGGCAGACCACGCCGGAAATCGTTGGTGCCGTCGACATGATCCCAGGCGCAACCATCGTCGACAAGGCAACAAACCTGCCCTTCTACAAGACCAGCGTGACCTTCTCCCCAAATGACCTCGGCGACCTCGCGGCCAAGCTCACACCCGGCATGCCCGTCGAGGTTTATATCGAGACCGAGGAAAGGACTGTCATCTCGTTCCTCGCGAAGCCCTTTACCGACCAGATCACCAGGGCGTTTAGAGAAGAGTAACATGCGGACAAGGAATTGATCACCTTCAGCGCAACAGCCTCGAAAGGGCTTATGTTGCGGTTTGCGATCGTGAGGCTGTTTGCCGTGGCGGTGCCTGCAGTATAGCCACAAGCAGTGCCAATAGCATTCCAAGATACCCGAGCGAACCATCAGTTCGGATTGGAATTGAGAAGTAGCTAGATCGAAGGGCAGGATGCGCTTGGGAAATTGGGGCCGTCCCCTCGCTTGGGTGGGAGTGCCAAGTGGCACCGACGTAAACATGTCGTCCAACTGAGGATTGAGCAACATAAGACGTCGCCGGCTCGGCCCCACAACGACCTCTCGCCTCTACGGACCATCTCTGTCTAGAGAGCCAAGGATGAGCGCCAGTTGAGATGAACATCGCCAAGAGACGAGTGCTGCGCAAAGAAGCACCGTGGAATTTGGCGATTCATTCAGGTGCGTCGAGTCGAGCAAGCATGAAGAGGGCATCGGCCATGCCGGGCTTTCTTTCAATCTCGAATTCCAAGCTGTCCTCGGGCAACAGAACCGCAACGTGCTCAATCCCCAGATCGGCAAGCTGCGCTGGCGTGCCGTGACCATATTCCAGATGCCCACGTCCGATGATGCCGACGACCAGAGCCGACGGGTCTGCCTCAAGCGCAGTTGCGATATTGCAGGCAAACGCACGGTCCCAGGTCTGCTGGGCCCGAACAAATCGATCGAACTGAGGATCGTCCGCATGTTGAGCCGCACGTTCCGGCCTTGAACCTCCCGTATACTCGAAGAGAAAGCGACGATAGGCTGCCGTCGCTGGCTGTGCCGGCGTCAACCCGTCCCGCTCCGCCTCCGGGATCGCCTCCCACCCGAGCCTGCCAACCTCCGTCACCAGTTGTCGGTGGCAATTGAGCGCTTTCATCGGCAGACGGAACTGCCGGCAATAGTGGAAGATCGGCAGGTAAAGTTCGGCCTGGAAGCCCCAAACCGTTGCCCATTCCGCTTCCTCGAGAAACTGCTCAACGGTGAGCGCACCAGCAACCCAGCGATCCAGCGCCGGCTGAACGCGTCTCGGAAACATCTCGAAACCGACGACGATATCAGCCTTGTAAGCATGCAACGCTGCAAGGACATGCAACTGCCAACGATGTATATCATATCGGTCATGGGTCTCGCCCAGCAAGACCGCCTGCTTTTCAGCAAGCGTCTGCATTAGCGCCTGATGCTGCAGGATCTCGCCCGTATGACCGTCCCGCCAACTGCCCGGCTGATGTTCCACCATGCCCTTCTCCACCGTCAAACTGCATCTTCAAATGCTGGAACCAGTAGGGTCAAGCCGACATGCTCCCCTTCGTGATTGATGGCGGCAAGCCGCATCCGCCCCTCGGCCACCTCTGTCTCTTCCCAGCGTGCGACAGTGCTGCCGAGCAGATGCAGATGAAAATCCTCGGTCATGATGTTGATGAAGCCCATGCCGGGGCTGACTTTGGTAACCGGTCCCGTCCAGCTCTGGCTGAAGCCGGGCTCGTCATAACGAATGGTGATCGCAGAGCCCTCGGCCAAGGCTAGATCCAGTGGCAGACGTCCCGGATCGGCAGGGTCCAGATCCGGTCTGTTGGGCCGGGTGAGGTCCCGCTTCTTCGGATCGACAGTCCTCTGCAGATCCGACAAGACATTTGCGAAAGGTTCGAGCCCTTCGAAGCCGACCACTGCGAAAAGCGTGCCGCCGTCAGCCTTGTTGAATTCCAGACGCGGATAAACCTGGTTCTGCATGATGCTGGAGATATCGAAGACGATCTCGCAGACCAGGGTCGGATCGATACGGGACTTGTGATGGGCGCCACCGCAGACGAAGCGGCCAGAGACTTCCCCTACCATCTCGACCTTGCCGATGCGTTCGTGGGTGGCGCCCTTGCCCTTTCCGATAATCATCAACTTGCCCATGTCGGGGAGCCGCCGGATGATATCTTCTGCCTTTGCCTGCAGGTGGTGTCGGGTTACGGGTTCGTTGATGGTCATGTCTGTTCCGTCATGGGTTCGATGGAGGATGGCGTCAGCTGGCGACAGCCAGCACTTTCGGATGGGTGTCGATATCGTGGATCTGCATGTCTGATGGCGTCTGGGGGACGCGATGCGAGATCAGGATCAGGATCATGTCGGGCAAATGCTCGCGGATCCGTGCCAGAAGCTCGGTTTCGGCCGCCTGGTCGAGCGCGCTGGTTGCCTCGTCGAGGATTGCAATATCCGGTCGTTGCAACAGAATACGGGCCAGTGCGAGCCTCTGCATTTCACCGCCCGACAGTGAGGCAAGGTCGCGTTCGGCTTCGATCGCGGCACGTTCCGTCATTCGTTCGAGACCAACGGCGTGCAGGGCCGCTGCCACAGTCTCCTGTCCAAAATCACCGATTGTGCGGGGATAGGCGGCGGCATCGGCCAGTGAGCCGAGCGGCATATAGGCCTTCTGCGGCAGGAAAAGCACCTTGTCCGAAGGAAGCGTGATTGAACCGGAGCCATGCTGCCAGAAACCGGCGAGAAGCTTGACCATCGTCGTCTTGCCGATTCCAGATCGCCCACGAAGAAGCAAGGTAGAGCCGGGATCAAGCGAGATATCAGGCAGTTTCAGGAGAAGCTCACCTTGGGCCGAGCAAACCCTAATGTCCTGCAGCGTGAGAGACTGTGATTGGCTTATCCTGGATAGTGGCGAAGGATGCGATCCGTGGCGCTCGGCGGCTTGAAGGAAGCCGTCGAGGCGCGATGCCGTGGCCACAAGTTCGGCGAGATCCCGATAGGAGAAGATGAACCAGGACAGTGTGGTGACTACCTGGGAAAAGGCCATGCTGAGCTGCATCAAACCACCGAAGGCAACATGACCGGCCAGATAGCCCGGCAGCGCCACGAAGAGCGGGATCCGCAGCACGGAATGCCGAAACGGGAAGGTAAAGCTGCCCAGAACGAGCTCGGCGCGGATCAGTCGCCGCCAGTTGGCAGCCAGCGCGTCGAAGCGGGCAGAAAAGCTTCGCCGTTCGGCCGCCTCGCCATTTGAAAGTGCGACCTCGTCGAAAGCCGTCCGCCAGCGAGCGAGGCCGAACCGAAAGCTCGCCTCCTTGTGCTGTTGCTCGGCAAGCAGACCTTTAAGCGGCTTACCCAGCTGATGCGTAATCAGGCTGCTGATCGCCACATAGAGGAAGGCCGCCCAGACCATGTAGCGCGGGATCTCGAGGTCCAGCCCGAGGGGAGCCAGCGACAGGGCAAAGTTGGACAGTCCCCATAGCACTGTCAGATAGGAAAACAGGCCGACGATCTCGCCGATCAAATCCAATGTCTCGCCGAGCAGGCCGCGCGCAAACAGGCGGCAGTCTTCCGCAATTCGCTGGTCCGGATTGTCGATGCGATCGACCGGGTCAGCCGCCATGTGCCAGAAGGCCTTGTTGCGGGTCCACAAGGCGATCGCATGGTCAGTCAGAGCCTTCCGCCAGCGGATCTCCAGCACCTTGCGCAGGTATTCGTAAGACAAGCCGCGCACGGAATTCAAAGCGATGATCAGGGCAAAGATACCGATCTGCCGGAGCACTTCGGGTCCGTCCACCTTTTCGATGGCAGAATAGAATTGACCCGTCCACTCGACCAGACGAACTGCAGCGTAGACGCTGCCGAGGTTGAGAGCGATGGCCAGGGCATAAAGCGCAACGCTGAACTTGCCTCCCGGAGCCGAGATGCAAATGACGATCAGACGTTTGAACTGTTGAAACAGGGTCGACATGATGCTCCCTCTGAAAAGGGTGGTGCCGGTTGCTTGCCCGGCACCGGTATGGCTCAAAATTTGACCGTCGCGCCGACCTTGAATGTGCGACCGGCCCCCGTTTGCAGTTCCAGCGGATTGACATTGGCAACCGCCGCCGAACCGGCGACGGTGTTGTAGCCGGTCAGCGTGTTCGGGAAGTATCGGCGGTCGAAGATGTTCTCGATCCCGAAGGTCACTTCCAGGTTTTCTCGCGGGGTCCACTTGGCATAGGCATCGAAGACCGCGTAGCCGGAGGGCAGGTAATAGGCAGTGTTGCTTGCCTCGGTTCGGCCGGCGGCGAAGGTGCCGAACAGCTCGAATTGCAGGTGGTAATCCGGCAGTTCGTGCTTCACCCCGAGAACCGCGGTAAACGGTGCCGCACCATCGAAGGCCGTTTCGGCAGAGGATGCGCTGACTTTCTGGCGCCCCTTGCTCCAGCTCAGATTGGCCGAGAGCGTGGTGTAATCCAGAACTTCGTATTCGCCACCGAACTCGATGCCCCAGAGCATGACATCCTCGACATTATTCGAGGTATACGCCGTGACGGGCGTGCCGCTGCCATTGAGGATCGTTGTTGCCTGGAGGCTGCGGATGAAGTCCTTGTAGTCGGCATAGAAGCCGTTCACGCTGAAGAAGCCGCGCTCATACTCACCACGAAGTCCAATCTCGTAGCTTTGAACCGATTCTGGTCGCAGGTCGGGATTGGGGATGATGGAGGAGCCGCTGAAGATGTCCGTGCTCGACTGGAAGAGCTGCGCCGAGGTCGGCATCTTGAAGCCCTCTCCGTAGGACGCATAGACAGAGTAGGTCTCGTCGAGCTTGTAGGTTGCGCTGAAGGCCTTCAGCAGCTCGGTGCTTTCCTTTTTCGCGGGCGCATAGCCGGGCAGCCCGGGATATGTCGCATCCCCTGTCGGGTCGATCGAATAGGTGGCGAGCCTGAAGCCCGGCGTCAGGGTCAGGCGATCATCAAGAAGCGCGATTTCGTCCTGGATGTAGAAGTCGGCGCGCTGTGTCTCGACGCGGGGGAAGCTGAAACCCTGGTTGGTGGCCACCGTCGTCGTCCCGGTCAGGGAGTTGTAGGTGGTGTTGATACCCGCGTAATCACCCTTGGTATGATCGCCATCGAAGCCGTAGGTAAGGCTGTGACGGGTTGGCCCGAGATCAAAGCTCGACTTCAGCTGAATGTCGCCTTCCAGGAAAGTTTCGCTGTAGTCACGATACTGATTGCGCAGTTCGACGCGGTTCGAATAGACGCGGCGCTGATTGCTGTCGGTTACGCGCTCCTGGGGCGAATAAGACAGACGCCAATTCAGGCTGTCGAGCCAGGGCAGATCCGCCAGCCACTCGTGTTCAAGCGCGAACCGCTTGCGGCTCATGTCGAGATCGCGGACATAGGGGTCGTTGATATAGGCGCTGGTGGACGGGATGCCCGTGCCCGATGCGCTCATGTCGTAGAGCTGGAGAACTTCCGTCGCGCGACCGAAGAGCTCTCCCGTCAGCTTCACCGTGTTCTGGGCATCCGGCGCCCAGACCATCTTGAGAAGTGCGTTGTCGACATCTGTGTCCGCGGGGAAGAGCTCGTTGCATCCCAGATAGAGCCGGCTGCAGCCCCAGATCCCGCCGTCGGCACGCGCATTGCTGAACTCGGCCTCATGCGAAGAGGTCTGGCCGTAGCTGCCGAGGATCTGCAGGTCTCCGAAATCATAGGCGCCGGTCACCTGCTTGTTCCAGCTATCGTCGAAGCTGTCATAGCTGGTCTTCATCTCCAACGCCCAGGGCTTGTCGCTATCTGCAAGGAGATCCGAGGGATCGAGCGTGCGGAACATGACGGACCCACCGACTGCGTCGGCACCCCACAGGACCGAATTGGGCCCACGGACGATCTCGACCGCCTTGAAATTGCTCATGTCGAAGAAGTCGCGGCTGCCGTCGGTGATGAGTTCCTGAACGCGCGAACCGTCGACCATGGTCAGCACGCGGTTACCGCCCATGCCGCGGATCGTAAAGCCAGTCAGCTGCCCCCAGGGATTGACGCTTGAAGTCTGTCTTGAGACCGACACGCCGGGCTCCCGCCGCACGAGATCCTGAATGTCTCGGATGTTGTAATCGTCCAACTGCTCCTGGGTCACGACCGTGATGTTTTGCGGCACATCGAGGAGCTTCTTGTCCGATCGCGACGAAACCACGATCTGATCAAGGATCGTATCGTCGGCCTGACCGGCACTCGGCAAGCAAATGCCTATCACTGCAACACTTGCAGCAAGAAATTGGACACGGTGACGCGTGGACGCGCAAGGCGTCGCTATTGCCCGGAATTTCATGGTTCAACCCCTCAGAACTAGTGGACGGAGCGGGTCGTATTAAAGGATACCAAAGGAGTCAAGTTTAAACATGAGCTTCATTATCATGTTTTTTACCGATGAAATTCCATGACGAGCTAGGCTGTCTTTGACCTGAATAAGCTTGGCTACCCTTAGTGATCGCAGCATTCGCCGACATCAAGTTCATTGCCGACTTTTTCCGAACTGCCAATGCCCATATTCGGCCGTTCGTTATCGGCAATCTTGCTCTAACATTGCCGACGGCGCGCGAAGCCATTGTCACGGAGGATCATCGTCGGTTTACCGCGCCATTCGACGATCTGGCTCAGTGTGCGGATGACGCGTTCTGCAGGCGTCGAAAAGTTCACTTGGATGCCAGGCCCCAGCGGTTGATGTTATCCAAGACTTTCAGCAGTCGGAATTGCCGACCATCCTCCAAACGATCCGCCATGAAACCCCTGGACCAGACCAGGCTCGTTGCTTCCGGCACAGTCAACGCATCGGGCTTGTCCTGCTTCAAACGCCAGCGTGGCTTGATCCTAAGATACAAGTCGAACTTGCGACAGATACCGCACACACGCCTGTGGTTCCAGCGATGTCCCCGGACATTGCGCAGGTAAAGGAAGCACAGGCCGAAGCCCCAGGTCTTCTTCGCCCGCGTCAGCCCGACGGGGAGATCGGCGACCTCCTCGTTATCGTCGTTCAGCTTGGCGCTATAAAGAGAGCAGGTCTTACTGACATAGAAGCAACGGCAGGCAACCGCAATGCTCACCCCGTGCCCCCACCACTGCTTGCCCAGCCATATCCCGTCGTCGAGATAGCCGCGTTATTTCCCAAGAGCCTCCTTCAGAAGCTCGGCCTGCACGCTCATCTCGGCATACATCTTCCTCAACCGATGGCTCTCATCCTCCAGAGCCTTCATCTGGCTGATCATCGACGCATCGAGGACCCCGTATTTGGATCTCGACTTGTATGAGGTCACTACTCATCGGTATCGGCATGAAGCCATGCTCCACACCATTCGCAGCCGTGTCGAGATGCTTCTGCCTGCCCCCATCTTCTGTCTGGCTCAGTGTGTGTGGCTGTTGGGCTCGGTGGATCAGTTCGTCTCGCTGAAGCTCTCCTCGATCACAAAGCCTGAGCAGAACCAGCGAGATTGCAAGGGAGCATCATCGCCCGGATATGACAGAGGGTGGCGGAAGGCCGCTGTCGGATTTCAGGGTTTGACCAGGAGTTCGACAGGCTCGAGGATCAACGGGAAGAGCTTGTGCGCACCAACGTTTGCGGGTTTTGCAGAGATCCCGGCTCGGCTGCTTGAGGGCGCCATCATGGCGACGCCATGCGGAATATCGAGATTGTTGAGCGGTTCATCGAACAGCATGTAATCGCTGTCCTGACACAGGATCATCGCGAAGAAGGCGCGCTGCCGCTGGCCGCCCGAGAGTTCATCAAGATATCGATCGGCAAGCGGTCGCAGCTTCAGATGAGTCAGCGCCTCGTCGATCTTTGCCTTGTCGGCAACCGTCAGCCGTCCCTTCGAATAGGGATAGCGACCAAAGGCAACGAGATCGCTGACGGTCAGCCGCGCGGCCATGTGGTTATCCTGCCTGAGGATCGAAAGGCGCTGGGCGAGTATCTCGCCCTTGGCCTGGAAGACATCGAGCCCTTCGAGATGAACCGTGCCAGCGTCAGGCAGCATCAGGCGCGCGATGATCGACAGGAGGGTGGACTTGCCCGCGCCGTTCGGTCCGATGATCGCCCTCAACCCGCCTTTGGCAAGCGTCAGACTGACATCATCCAGAACCGTGCTGGCGCCATAGGCCTTGCTGAGACTGACGATTTCGATCATCGCGCACGCATTGGCTTGGGAAAATTTCACGCTGCTCCAAAATGGGCATGCCGTAAACCTGTTTTAAATCTCACTGATATATATCCCGACAATCACACGAAGTCGGGCTGGACCGCGACTACACGCTTTGACGGCAGACAATAAACGGGGAAAATCTATGCGTTTATCTCCATCAGAGCGCCAAACTTCCGGATCAGGCGAAAACAAAAAACTCTCTCCATGAAAATTGCCAATCTGCTCAATCAGCTCAGGATATCGACCGACCCGGCACGACAGCAGGCAATGGTGGATGCCTATATCCCGATCCTGCGACCGATCCTGATCCCCGCCTGCGGCTACTATCTCTTCGTCACCTGGGAGCACTGGCAGACGCAGACCGGCCTTATGCTGGTCGCGTTCTCCCTCATCAGTACGACGACGGCTTTCGGCTTCTATCTGTTTCACAAGCTTCTAGCGAACAACCGGACAATGTCTCTGGCCAAGCTCGAATTGCATAATCTGGCCATGCATCTGTTCATGTACCTCAACCTCTTGAGCTACCTGCTCGTCTACAATGTGGAAACGCGTTACATATACTTCGTGTTGCTCGCCTTCATTTTTGCAATCACCGGCGCCACGACGCGCACGGTCATGATCAGCGTTCCACTGACATTGGCCACCCTTTACTGGTTCTCCACGTCTCTCCCTGAGGACCTCTACGCAGAGTATGTTTCCATTGTCGTTGCGACTGCCTTCGCTTCAGTGAGTATGACGGGACTGCTCAGGCATGCGATCATTCGCCAGATCGACGCACGATTGCTGGCCGATGAGCTGACAGTCAAGGCGCGGGCCATTGCGGATGCCGATATGCTGACCGGGATCCCGAACAGGCGCGCCATCTTCGAAAAGATCGACCGGCTGATCGAGCAGCGTACGCCATTCTGGCTGGGCATATTCGATCTCGACGGCTTCAAGGGCATCAACGATGTGTACGGTCACTCGATGGGCGACCGCCTGTTGCGCGCCTCCGTCGCGCGGGCCACGGAGCTGCATTTCGAGGGGGCCATGATTGGCCGGATCGGTGGTGACGAGTTTGCCGTCGTTCTGACCGGCAACGTCACAGAATCGCAGGTCAGAGCGCTTGCCGGCAGTTGGCTAAAGGCGATCACTGCGCCCTATATCATTGACAACCAGGAGCTCTCGGTCGGCGCTTCCGCGGGTTTCTCGCACTATCCGGACATGGGAATGGCGAGCACACAGCTCTACGAGCAGGCCGACTTTGCTCTCTACAAAGCCAAGGCCCGGTTCCGCGGACAGTGCATCGTTTTCGACACCACCGACAGCAAGGAGATGGAGAACGCCATCGCCATCGAACGGGAATTGCGCGAAGGCAACCTCGAGCAGGAGCTGTTCCTGCTGTTTCAGCCGCAATACTCGCCAAGCAGGCAGCGTATCGTCAGTTTCGAAGCACTGGCCCGCTGGCAAAATCCCAGGCTCGGGCTTGTCCGTCCTGACGATTTCATCCGTGTCGCCGAACGCTCCGGCTTCATTCAGAAGGTCACCGCCATCCTGTTCCGCAAGGGCCTGGCGCAGCTGAAGAAATGGCCTGACGACATCAGTCTGTCCTTCAACCTGTCAGCACGGGACATTTCGGATCAGACCTTTGTCCTCTCGCTTCTAGGTCAGATCATGAAGGAGGAGATTTCGCCGGGTCGTCTGGAATTCGAGATCACCGAAACAGCGGTGATGTCCGATCTCACAACATCGAGCGCTGTTCTCGACAGGTTGAGAAGCAGCGGCTGCAGGGTCGCACTCGATGATTTCGGATCTGGCTATTCGAGCTTCCAGTATCTCGATCAGCTTCCGCTCGACAAGGTCAAGATCGACAGGAGCTTCATCCGCAAGGTTGCCCACAGCCTCACATCGCGCGAAATCGTCGCCGCGATCATTGCCCTGTGCTCCAAGCTCAACTTGCGCTGCGTGCTCGAGGGCGTCGAAACCCGTGAGGAGATGGCTGTGCTTGCGGCCCTCAAGCCGGATCTCATCCAGGGATACCTGTTCGGACGGCCCATGAGCGGAGCGGATGCCACCCAACTCATCGCAAGTCAGCAGCAGTCAAATACAAATCAGACAGCATTGTATATCCAGTCAGGTTGAACGATCACGATTTGAAATCTTCACTGGATTCAGCAGCGTAGTTTGTTCGCGTCAGACTTGGACGACAAGGGTTGTACAAAGACATTGGCTTGTCGTCGGCGGCGCAGCGAGCGACCGGTTACGGGATTTAGGTCCAGCATCGCGAATGGCCGAATTGGGGCACTAAGCAGCCGATATGGGCTGCCACCCTCGGTCGGCGCGACGGGGTGTATGAACTCTTGCGCTGAACTTGGCTCCCCAATATCGTCCGCCTGCAGAATATCAGAAGCAACACATGACGAACCTGACCATCTACCGCGCTTGCCTGCTCATATGTCTGGCGATCGTCTTTTTCATTGGCCCGTCGGCCCGCTGATCATCATCACCTTGGGGGTAGTCGCCTCGGTCGGTCTTGTAGCGAAGAATTTGGTCCCACCCCGGGGGGACCGGTCGAGCGTTTACGTGCTCGACGCGTGGCTGGGCGTCTGGAACGCGTTTTACATTTGGAAGGACCTGGGCCAGGACTGCCAGTCTAGAGAAGCGAACAAGTGAGTGAATCGCGATCATCGGTTCATTCTGCATCGGCCGGTCCCTCCGTGGTGGCGAGGGCGCGCGCTTTCCGCACCACAGTGGTGATGATCTGATCGGCCACGTGAAGGCTGGTGCCGGTGTGCTCATGCTCGATGTCGTAGCCGCCTTCGTTGATTTATGCAGACGGGTCAACAATCTTGGCAATCGCAGTGCAATCGAGGCTGTTCAGAAGAGTCTGGACACCGTCCACATCATAAAGAGGTGGCAAGTAACCTAGTCGCCGCTCGAAGCGGGCCCACCGCTTGGCACGGGCAATACTTCAGTAAGCTAAGACTAGCGCCATCGTGGTGAACATGGACCAAGCAAAAAATCTAATCATGGACTTGTCCTTCATTCGCGGACTATCCGCACTTTGGCAGCGGCAGATTTCGTAGCAGGTTATGATTGGCAACATCTGGGGAGCCAGGAAGTTCCGGAAATCCGGGATTAACGATCTTGGGCATGAGCCTCGCAGCAGTGGTCACGCGGCTTCGATGCGAAGCAGACATCGCCAGGCAGCCTCGGCAGCAAAGCCTGATGTCCGTGAGACTTCACTTTATCAGTCCTGCCGCCCGAAACGCGTCTTCGATGACCTGCTGAACTCCCTCAGGCATCTGTGGTTGACTAGGCTGCGACTTAGCGCCTGGCGCATCTGACGCTGCGGGTTTTTCTCTCCGCTCAAAGGACGGGGTCAATCCCCAGGCGCGCGCTATGTGCACGGTGGAGGATATCCCGACATCGAGCATGTGAGCAGCTGGTCGACCGTATCCGGAAGCCGCATCGACGGGCGTTCCGTGACCCATTCCAACAATCCGGTAATGCTCGATGGCATCGCGGCCGGATGCGTCTTTCCAGGTTTCCAGCGCGTGGCCGCCATCGAGAAGCTGAGCCTCGCTCGATCCCACGTCCGCCCCATGGACACCGAGCCACTGATCGATGATCGCACGGGAGTTTGCGTCTGAAACGGTGTTGTCGCTCGTTCCGTGCCACACGGATACCGTCGGCCAAGGTCCTTCATGAGCTGAGGCGTTCCTCAGCTTGGCATCGAGCATCGTTGAGGATGGAAGGCCATACCCCCGCATCCGATCAAATGCTTCCGGCACCGTCGAGGCGACCCCGAAAGGAAGGCCTGCGATGATCGCACCACCGGTAAAGACCTCGGGATAAGAGGCGAGAAGCGCATTGGCCATGGCGCCACCCGCCGAGAGGCCGGTGACGAACACACGACGCGGATCGATACCGTGAAGGTCGACCATGCTCGCGATCATCTCGCGGATCGACAGGATCTCTCCCTTGTCGCGCGTGACGTCATTGCACTGGAACCAGTTGAAGCAGAGATTGGCATTGTTCTGGCGGGATTGTTCCGGAAAGAGGACCGCGAAACCATAGTCTTCGGCGAGCCGCGACCAGCCGGACCCATGATCGTAAGCGGCCGCCGACTGCGTACAACCATGCAGGACCACCACAAGAGCAGGTGGCGAAGCCGGGTTGTCCGGGCACTGATACCAGCCCGTTAGCTGGCCGGGGTTTTGCACCGGGCCGTCCAGTCTGGTCAACGTGCTCGGCCGGTAAGTGCCGCCTTGCGCATTCGCTCGGGCACGAGCGAGCCGCTCGATGGTATCGGAAATGCTTCGCATGGGTGACCTTCTGGGGTTCCGGAAAGCCAACCGACATCCCTGTTGATAGATGATGTTTCAGAACGAGTTCGAGGACCGGCGTGAGCCGATCCTCGATTGTTATTGGTTAGAGAGTGCGAACGCGATAGCGGTCCCGCTCCTTTTCGATTTCGGCTGGGCCGTAGGGATCAGCGGAATGATCGAACTTCGTCCAACCCTGTTCCGAATAGGCCTGGCGGCGCGCCATTGCATCGACGCGATTGGACTGCTTGAGGATCGCTTCCGCCTCGGCTTCCATACCGTCATCCACGCGAGCTGTGACAAGTGTGCCGCCACGGCGAACACCTTCCGCGTAGACATGGGCCTCATCTTCGGAGACACCGGAATCGGTGAGTGCACCGATCAATCCGCCTGCTGCACCACCGGCAACTGCACCGGCAATGGCGCCTGCAGCAGTGGCCGCAAGCCAACCGGCGGCGACGACAGGGCCAACGCCTGGAATGGCCATGATGCCGAGACCGGTCAGAAGACCACCGGCACCACCAACGACAGCGCCGATACCGGCACCGGCACCCGCACCTTCTGCGGCACCGTTGTCGTTGTCTTCATGCCTGTGGCGGTTGTCGGCATTGTTCGAAACAATGCTGATGTCTTCGGACGGGATGCCACGCGCTTCCAGTGCGCTGACTGCGGCGGATGCCTCATTGTAGTTGTCAAAAAGTCCGGTAACGGTTTTCATGCGAATGACCTTTCTCTGCGTTTCCGCAAAATTATTTCGAGACGACGTTGCCCTGGTAATCCATGGCGACCGGCATGGACTTGCCGTCCTTCATCGCCGTGGCCTGCCAGACGCCCTGATCGTCGAGCATGAGGTCGGCAATGCCGGTGTAGCCTGCCTCTTCAATGCGCTGCCGTGCCTGTTCCTCGGTGAAGGAATTTGCGCCCTCCACAGGGGCAGTAGCATTCGGCGTATCCGGTGTCGCTACGGCAGGCGTGTCGCCATCCATGGCCGGAACCGTCGTGGTCTGGGCATAGGCAGACACTGCCGAGGCGCACACGAGCGCCGCCGCGAAAATCATCTTTTTCATGAGTTTTCCTCTTTGCAGACCTGGTTGCTAGGTCTCGTAGCAAGAACACGACGGCGTGATTAATGTTCCGACGTTGGCTCGCTTTGCATCTTCTTCGCTTGCAGCGACGAGTTTTCGTCTCCGCATTCCGGATGCGCATCAGGGAATTGCGTCGGAAACTGAACAGACTGGTCACTGGCAGTCTTTTGCCTGTAAGGTCGTCCACGGATTGTGGATCGATGCACTGCACCGTCGAACGGGAGAGCCTGCATGAACGACGACGGTCCAACGCATACAGACTGGGACGTGCAAGCACTGCGAAGCGCGATTGACTCCGCCGGGGTCGCTCTTTGGACGTGGATTGTTCAAAACGACGAATTCGTCATGGATGCCAGAGGCTTCGAACTCTGGGACATCTCTCCGGACACCGTACTGACTTTTGAACACTTGTCCGCGCAGGTTCATCCTGCGGATCGCGACCGCGTGAGGACGGCCTTCATGGCGACCCGCGTCATCGAAGGGCAGTTCGAGATCGACTTTAGAATCCTGACGAGCGCATCGGATGTGCGATGGATTTCGGCACGGGGTCAAGGAAGCAGCGGAGATGCCGCCGCTGGAAAGATGTCGGGCATTTTTCTCGATGTTACGGGGCGCAAGCAGGCGGAGGAAGGCCACGAGTTGCTGGCCGGTGAAATGAGCCATCGGGTGAAGAACCTTCTCGCTCTAGCGTCTGGCCTGACGACAATCACGTCACGGACGACCGAGACGAAAGAGGAGATGGCGAAGCAGTTGACCCAGCGACTGACCGCGCTGGGTCGTGCCCATGACCTGGTACGGCCTTTACCCAATGGTCAGGGAAGTGCCGCCCTGCTTGGCGACCTGTTCTCCGTTCTGCTGGCGCCTTATGATGACATCGGCGCCTTCGCAGGTCGGATCCGTGTCGCCGTTCCTCGCATGGGGATCGGCGAAAAGGCGGCGACAAGCCTTGCCCTCGTGATCCACGAGTTGGCGACGAATTCTTTGAAATACGGCGCCCTGTCGTCCGAGCAAGGTTTGCTCGATATCTCCGGCTCTACCGTCGAAGAGGATGTCGAGATCCTCTGGAGCGAGCAGGGCGGGCCAGACATACCGAGCCGCTCACCTGAAGGATATGGAAGCAAGCTTCTCCACCGCACCGTCAGTGGTCACCTCGGGGGCTCTATTGCGCACGAATGGACCGCCGGAGGGGTCGTTGTGACCTTGAGGATGCGGGTGAGTGATCTGACACATTGATCGGACCTGTGCCGACTGCAGATGGGAAAGGTCTTCAGGCTAGATGCGTTATCATCGAGCATGACAAACCGGATTGCACCTCGACCTAAGGCGGCCTTCAACAGACACTCCAAGGCCCTCAGTCGCTCCCGGAGGCAGAACGCCGCATTCGCTTGATAATCAGCAAGCTTCAGGCGCTCCAGCTTCGTTTTCACCAATCAATCAAACAAATGATGCATGGCAGGCACATCCGGTGTGTTATCCTCCTCCAGTCGGAATTGACCTCATCGTTTCTGTCGACACTCCTGCCGAGTGATGACTTGCGCCGTGAGTCTTCGGCCCTTGAGGGCCCCTATATGCCACAGACACCAACAGTGCATTTTGAATGCGGCAAGCACACTTGCCGTGGTGAAATCGTCCAACGAACCGCTGCTTTTTCTGTCCGATGATCTGAGGATCATCGCAGCGAGCGCATCCTTCTGCCGAGCATTCGAGATTGCCACGGCCTCCGTCAAAGGCAAGCGCCTCGGCGAACTCGGGCACGGGGAATGGGCAATGCCGAGGCTCAACTCCTTGTTGACGGCGACCGTCACCGGCAGTGTGAGCATCGATGCCTACGAGATCGACCTGAAGCGTCCGGACCAGAAAACGCGACAGTTGATCATCAATGCGCGAAAGCTCGACGACGGCGACCTCGAGCATATCCGCCTGCTTGTCGCCATCACCGACGTGACCGACATGCGCGCTGAGGCTCGCCTGAAAGACGATCTGGTTCGCGACAAGGCCATCCTTCTGCAGGAAGTTCAGCACAGGGTCGCCAACAGCCTACAGATCATTGCCAGCGTCCTCATGCAGAGTGCGCGCCGCGTTCAGTCGGAGGAGGTCCGTGGGCATCTCAATGACGCCCGTCACCGCATCATGTCGATTGCGGCCCTGCAGCGTCAGCTCTCCACCTCTGCCGGCGGCAGCGTTGAGCTACGTGCCTATTTCACGCAGCTTTGCCAAAGTCTCGGCGCATCGATGATCGCGGAGCCCGAGCGGGTGTCGATCCAGGTGACGGTCGATGACAGCACCGTCCCGGCGGATATCTCTATCAGTCTGGGTCTGATCGTTACCGAACTCGTGATCAACGCTCTGAAGCATGCCTTCAGCGACGATCGGAACGGAACGATCGAGATCAACTATCTGTCTTCGGGCAAAGACTGGACCCTTTCCATATCCGACGACGGAACTGGAATGCCTATCGGGAACGACGCGCCCAAGGCCGGGTTAGGCACCGGTATCGTCGAGGCGCTCGTCAAGAATCTCGAAGGCGAATTGACGGTAAGCGACGCTTCCCCAGGCACAGTTGTGACGATCAGGCATACGGAAAGGTCAGGACTTCAGACCGACTTTTCGCCGGCGGCATAGGGACAGATCGGTTCCTGAGCCGCCCAAGGCTGCAGAACTGCAGCCATTCTCATACAGCGAGTGAACAATGAAGAACGGCAGACCCGTCGTCCTGATCGTGGAAGACAATACGATAATCCGCATGAGCGCAGTCGATCTGGTCCTGTCGGCGGGCTATGAAGCGCTGGAGGCTGGCGACGCCGACGAGGCGATCCGCATTCTCGAAGGACGGGAAGACATCGATCTCGTATTCACCGATGTCCAGATGCCAGGGACGATGGACGGTATCAAACTGTCCCACTACATCCGCGATCGGTGGCCACCCTTGAAACTGATTGTCGCTTCCGGTGCAGCCATCGTCGAAGAGAGCATGCTGCCGGTCGGAAGCCGCTTCTTCTCCAAGCCTTACGACGACCTCACCATCACCGAGGCGATGGCGCGCCTGCTTGCAAGCGACGACCCGAAGGCCCGGTCGCTCTGAAGCAGAGACGATGGCTGGCCCCCATCAACTGGGGGCCGAACCGGTTACTTCGGTACGGAAGCCTTGCCCAGCTTCACGGACGGCTCTCGTCCCCAGACCCTGAGTTTGCCAAGGGAGGACACGAAGCTTTCAAGACCTTCCTCGCCGGGCAAGACGAGGATGCCTTCATCGAGAGCATCCGCAATGCCTGCCTTTTCGAGAAGCGGCATGGCCGATGGGTCGTAGCCGATGAACTTGCAATGCTGGAAGGCATCCGCGACAAAATCCCGTGCGGTTGCCTCCTTGACGAGGTCATCCATCGCCTCTGACGATGTCAGCAGCGCGACGGCATCGAAGAGGACCGATGGCCCGCCATCGATCATGTGGTGGACCTCGATCCAGGTCCCATCCGACGCCTTGACGCCGCCGACCTTCGGCGCAATCAGCTCGAAGACGGCCTTTTCCTTGGTGATCGCCGTGGTCAGACCTTTGAGCAGCTTTGTATCGACGCCATCGGTGATCAGGATGCCGAGCTTGCGGCCTTCGAAACGTTTCGGGCCGCGTTCCACGATGCTGAGCGATGGTGCCGGCTCCAGATCCTGACGCGTGGGCATCGCTGCATCCGCCGCTTTCGGCATCGACTTGAACCCGAGCTTCTGGGCCACGGTATTGGCCAGCGTCTCATCGATGTTGAGAAGATGGGAGACCATGCGCTCACGGATTACGGCGGTTTCCACCTTGCTCAGTTCGAAGGTCAGGGCCGCCGCGATATGGCGCTGCTCCGAGGGCGTCTGGCTGATGTAGAACTGCCGCGCCTGGCTATAGTGGTCGGCAAAGCTTTCGGGGCGCAGACGTGCCTTGGTGCCCTGCTCTTCAGCCGGGAAATGGCGATAGCCACGCGTCGGCGATTCCCTCGGCCCTTCGCCAAAAGAGTTCGGCTGGTAATTCGCTCTGCCTACGGGATTTCGCATCGCCATGTGGCCGTCCTGCTGGAAGGTGGCAAACGGACACTTGGGCGCATTGATCGGCAAATGGGTGAAATTCGGCCCACCCAAGCGCTTGAGCTGCGTGTCGAGATAGGAGAAGTTTCGGCCCTGCAGCAGTGGATCATTGCTGAAATCAATGCCCGGCGGAACGTTCTGCGTCATGAAGGCAACCTGTTCGGTCTCCGCAAAGAAGTTGTCGGGCATGCGATCGAGCACTAGCCGGCCAATGGCCACAGGCGGGAGGATTTCTTCGGGAATGATCTTGGTCGGGTCGAGCACGTCGAAGTCGAAGCTGTCGGCAAACTCCTGATCGAAGAGCTGAACCTGCAATTCCCATTCCGGGAAATTGCCGGACTGAATGGATTGCCAGAGATCGCGGCGATGGAAATCCGGATCTGCGCCGTTGATCTTCACGGCCTCGTTCCAGGCCACCGACTGGAGACCCAGCTTCGGCTTCCAGTGGAATTTGACGAAGGTGGACTCGTCCTTCTCGTTGACGAAGCGGAAGGTGTGAACGCCGAAACCTTCCATGAAGCGGAAGGAGCGCGGGATCGTCCGGTCCGACATGATCCACATGACCATGTTCATGCTTTCCGGCGTCAGGCTGATGAAATCCCAGAAGGTGTCATGGGCGGTCTGCGCCTGCGGGAAGGCCCGGTCCGGCTCCTGCTTGGCGGCATGGATCAGATCCGGGAACTTGATGGCATCCTGAATGAAGAAGACCGGGATGTTGTTGCCGACCAGATCCCAGTTGCCCTCCTGGGTATAGAGCTTGACCGCGAAGCCACGGACATCGCGGGCAAGGTCGGCGGAGCCCTTGTTGCCGGCAACGGTCGAGAAACGAACGAAGGCTTCGGTCTTCTCTCCGGGACGCTGAAAGAGATCGGCCTTTGTATAGTCCGCAAGAGACTCGTAGGTTTCGAAATAGCCGTGCGCGCCATAGCCACGGGCATGCACCACCCGCTCGGGAATGCGCTCGTGGTCGAAGTGGAAGATCTTCTCGCGGAAATGGAAATCATCCATCACCAGAGGACCACGTGGCCCAACGCGCAGAGAATTCTGGTCGTCGGAAACCGGGCCGCCCTGAGCTGTCGTCAGCAGGGGCGCGTCATCCTCGGCGATCTGATGCAGTTCGCCGCCTTCGCCGCGCTGCATCGTCTGGTCGTGGATCTTGGCAGTCGCAGTTTTGGACCCAACGGACCCACGGGTTGATGTCTTGGCCATGGAGAACTCCTGGAGCACGCGCTCTGATGGTGGTGAGGAAAGCCGCTTGGAAAGCAAAAGACCGCCTCAAACGGGCGGTCTTTCAGTCATTGGAGGCAGCTTAGCTGGCCTTCTTCATGCTCTTGACGTTTGCCGACGCCTCGCCGAGTGCCGTCAGTTTCTGATCGGTCGCAATCTCTTCCTGGAGATTGGCATCCAGCAACGGGATCGCTTCCTTCAGACCGAGCTGCTTCGCCCAGGACTTGAGCGTGCCGTAGCGGGCGATCTCATAATGCTCGACAGCCTGCGCCGATGAGATGATACCCGCATCAAGGGCAGCAGTCCCCTTGTAGTCTTCCATGATCTCTTCGCCCTCGGCGAGGATGCCCTGTATGGCTTCGCAGGTCTTGCCGCGCGGCGACTTGCCGAGCAATTCGAACACCTGTTCCAGGCGCTCGATCTGGCCCTGGGTTTCGTCGCGGTGCTGCAGGAAGCCGGCCTTGCCCTCTTCGGACTGGGCTGCCCGCGCCATCTTCGGCAACGCCTTCAGGATCTGCTTTTCGGCAAAATAGATGTCCTTGAGCGTATCAAGGAACAGGTCGGACAACGTCTTTTCGCTGGGCATTGGGGAACCATCCAAAACTGTGAAGTATCGGGTGCCCAACCTTTCAATGTCTCAATGGTTCCCAAGTTGCGACAGCCGACGGATGCTTGTTCGCGATCGATGGCGAGTCAGCATTCGATCTCTAGAGCAGAACGAGATGACTGCTAGGAATTCACCCTCCGCCAGCCTTCCGGAGGCGATCGGCTTGCTCGGACGAATGTCCGCTTCTAGTTGCGTGTGACGACAAGCTGCACGACTTACATAAAGGCGCTAGGCGGAAATCATTTCCGAAAGCGGCCGTTAGCGTTAAACACGCCCGAAAACCCAGGCAGACATCGTTCGGGCACTCGGTCCCAACCACATTCATGTCATTTGCAGCGAAGGAGGGGCTCGTGCTGCGTCATGCCCAGCCTAGCCACGCTGCCATTGCTACCGCCTCCGCAGCCAGGGGCTCTGCGGTGCGGCAAGCTCGGCGCTGGTCCGACCGAGGTAGGTCCGACAAATCGTTGTACCATCTGCTCTTTCTGTCATAACTAGGTTGTCAGTATCGGAGCATTACTCTCCTTAAGTGCCGCCAACTTTCCTCAGATGCTGAAGCCTCTGGGCCTTACAATGAGACAGACCATTGACTGAGACCTTTGAGAACGCATCCGACGAAACTAGCTTCGAGGCGATCGTGGCGCATTGCGATGATGCGATTATCAGCATTTCGCTCAACGGCATCGTCACAAGTTGGAATTTGGGCGCCACCAAATTGTTCGGCTATTGCTCCGACGAAATGATCGGGCACCACGTCAGCCAGGTCATCCCTGCCGAGCGCCATGCAGAGGAAGATGAGATCCTTGCTCTGGTTGGCCGTTCTGAGAGCGTGAATCATCTAGAAACACAACGGCTGCGCAAGGATGGCGAGTTGCTGGACATCTCGCTCACCGTCTCGCCGATCAAAGATCAGGACGGCAAGGTGCTAGGCGCTTCGCAGATTGCGCGTGACATGACTGCTCGCAAACGCGCCGATGCTGCCAGACAGAGACTGATTGAATGCTCGCAGTTGATCGGGAGGCCGTTCCTGGATGGGCTTGTCGAGGGGTTGGCTGAGGCGCTGGGCGCACGGTGGGTTCTGCTATGCGACCTTCACCCGAACAATCCTTTACGGGCAAGGGTTCTGTCTGCCTGGGGTGATGGCCGTCGACAGAACTACTTTGAGTACGATTTGGATGGCACACCCTGCGCAAAGGTACTTGGCGATGAAATGTGCCACTACCCTGCCGATGTATCCAGGCTGTTCCCCAAAGATCCGCTTCTGGCAGAGATCGGCGCTGAGAGCTATCTCGGGGTACCACTGAAAGGGACGGACGGGCGCAGCATCGGACTGCTCGCACTTGTCAACGACGAACCACTTGATCCTACGCGGCAGCCGCAGGAAACGCTGTTATTCTATGCAGGACGCGCCTCTGCCGAATTGCACCGCTTGACGTCATCTTCGGCCAGCGAGCGGCTCGGCCGGATCGTCGAGGATGCAGCCAGCGAAATCTTCGTCTTTGACGCGCATTCTCTCAACTTCGTCCTGGTTAATCGGGGGGCCCGAAAAAATCTCGGCTACACCATGGACGAGTTGCGAGAGATCACCCCAATCGACATCAAGCCGGAGGTGTCGCCGGAACAATTCGACGCGTTGCTTGCCCCGCTTCGCTCAGGTGAAAAGCTGATCCAACAGTTTAACACTGTGCACCGGCGCAAGAATGGTAGCGATTACAACGTCTCGGTATCGCTACAGCTCCTGCAGGACGAGAATCGCCCCGTTTTCTTTGCGGCGATTGAGGATACGACGGAGCGTGACGCAGCACTTCGCGCACTGGAACAAGTCTCGCAGCGTCTGGATACTGTCCTCGATAACACCACCATGGCGGTGTTCCTAATGGATCATCGCCAGGAATGCGTCTACATGAACCCGGCAGCGGAACGACTGACGGGATACACGTTCGAAGAGACAAAGGGACGTCCGCTTCATGACGTCATTCATCACACCTATCCGGACGGACGGCCGTTCCCGCTGCATGAGTGTGCAATCGACCGGGCGTTCCCGGAAGAGCATCGGGTGCAGGGTGAGGAGACGTTTATCCATAAGGATGGCAGCTTCTATCCCGTGGGCTTCACTGCAAGCCCGATCCTCGACGCCAATGGAGTCGCGATCGGGACGGTCATTGAAGCCCGTAACATCACCGCCGAGATCGAAGCGCGCGCCGCACTTGAGAATTTCAATGCAGCCCTTCAGAAACGGGTCGATGAAACGGTCGCTGAAAGAGAGGCCATTGAGGGTCAGCTACGGCAAGCCCAGAAGATGGAAGCCGTCGGTAAACTCACGGGTGGAATTGCGCACGACTTCAACAACCTGCTCCAGGTCATCGGCGGCAATCTGCAACTTCTGACCCAGGATGTCGCCGGAAATATCCGCGCCGAGCAGCGGGTGCAGAACGCAATCGCCGGGGTGTCTCGTGGTGCAAAGCTAGCAGCACAGTTGCTTGCGTTCGGGCGCAGGCAGCCCCTGGCACCAAAAGTCATCAACCTGGGCAGGCTGGTGCGAGGCATGGATGATCTTCTTCGACGAGCCCTCGGCGAGGGGGTCGAAGTTGAGACAATCATTGCGGGTGGCCTGTGGAATGCACTGGTCGATGAAACACAGGTCGAAAATGCGATTCTCAACCTGGCAATAAACGCCCGTGACGCCATGAACGGACACGGCAAGCTCACAATTGAAGCGGGCAACGCCTATTTGGACGACAGGTATGCGCGCCAACACCCAGACATCGAGCCCGGACAGTATGTCCTTATAGCTGTCACCGACACGGGATCCGGCATGTCGCAAGACATCATTGACCAGGTCTTCGAACCTTTCTTCACCACCAAGCCGCCAGGACAGGGAACCGGTCTTGGACTGAGCATGGTCTACGGTCTGGTGAAGCAGTCCAACGGACACATCAAAGTCTATAGTGAATTGGGGGAAGGCACGACATTCCGCATTTATCTGCCGCGGATACGGCAACAGGAGGCCATCGCCTCGGTTACCTGGACAGGTCCGGCTCGCGGTGGCAGCGAAACCATCCTCGTGGTCGAGGATGACGACGATGTGCGTGCGACTGTCGTCGAACTGCTGGTCGATCTCGAATACAAAGTGTTGCGCGCAAGAGACGCGACAAGCGGCCTGGCAATCGTCGAGAGCGGGATGCCAATCGATCTCTTGTTTACAGATGTCGTTATGCCGGGTCCGTTGAAGAGCCACGAAATGGCCAAACGCGCTCAAGAGCTCATTCCCGGATTGGCGGTTCTGTTCACATCCGGATACACCGAAAACTCGATCGTCCACGGCGGCCGTCTGGACGAAAGCGTCGAGCTCTTAAGCAAACCCTATACCCGAGACGAATTGGCTCATCGTGTAAGAGCCTGCCTGGATCGTGACAGCAGGCGCGCGTCAAAGCTGGATATAGGCTCAGCCCAAAAACAAGATGAAGCACGCACGCTCAGTGTTCTTCTGGTTGAAGACGAACCACTCATCCTTATGGCCGCGAGTGATATGGTTTCGGACTTTGGTCATACCGTCTTCGAGGCGGGAACGGCAGCCAAAGCCATGGCAATTCTGCAGGATAATGCGATTGACGTGATGATAACGGACATCGGGCTGCCGGATGTGTCAGGAACATCTTTGGCTCAAGAGGTACAGACGCGATGGCCGGCCATTCGCATCATCATCGCGTCGGGCCTGTCCGCCTCTGATCTGAAAGATGGTGCGCAACTTGGTACGCAGGTGAAGTGGCTTGCTAAGCCCTATGACGTCGAGGATCTCAGGCAGGTCTTGGATTGAGGGTAGCGCGGCGGGCTGTTCTGCGCCGAGATCGGCGTCGCCTGGCGAGAGGACATCGCCGAGGTGAAGGAGGCGATACACGAGGCGTTCGACCTTTTGGTGCAGACCGAATGGCGGGAGATGATCATCGACCGGCTCGAGATGCATGGCGTAACCGCTTTCGGCGACAGCCCCGTCAAGGTGCGCGCGCATCAAGACCGTTCCCGGCGGCCACTGGGCAACCGGCCGCGCTTACAACGAGCTGATCAAGCAGGTCTTCGACCGCCGAGGCGTAGAAATCCCGTTCCCGCACATCATGCTGTACAAGCGCGAGGACAAGGCAGGTAAGTCGCCACCATTGAGGGTAAAGAACGAAGTTCGGTCAAAGTCCTGCTCTGACGACAAGCCAGTTTTGGTCACACAAGCAGAGTGATCGAAATCCGCGGTGCGGGCGCCCGTGATCTAGCCGAGATCTCCCACGAGGTGGCCATGGCCGATATCGACCAACGTGACCCGCTCTGGCTGTACGCCGACCTTCCACACCGGGCTCGGGATCTCACCCGCCAGGCGGGGAGCGGCCAATCTCTTTCGGCGCGGGTCCGGAACCGGGACGGCTTCCAAGAGGCGCCTGGTGTATGGATGCTGCGGATTGCCGAAAAGCTGCGCGCGCGTCCCCATTTCCACGATCTGGCCAAGATACATGACCGCGACACGATCGGAGATATTCTCCACCACTGCCATGTCGTGACTGATAAAGAGATAAGTCACGCCGCTTTCCTTCTGCAGGTCGCGCAGAAGGTCAAGCACCTTTGCCTGGATCGACACGTCCAAGGCAGCGACGCTTTCATCACAGACGATCAGCTTCGGTTTCAGAGCCAAGGCGCGCGCGATGCAAATGCGCTGACGCTGACCACCGGAAAACTGGTGCGGATAGCGATTGTAGACGCTCGGCGACATCTCCACGCGCTCCAGGAGCTCGCGCACGCGTGCCTTCTGCTCGGCCGGCGTTCCAATCCCGTGGATAACAAGCGGTTCGCGGATAAGCTCGCCGACGGTCATGCGAGCATCAAGCGCTGCCATGGGGTCCTGGAAGACGATCTGTAAATCGCGCCGGATCGCCTTGCGGCCGGCAGCGCGAAGTTCCCCCATGGCCTGACCGTTGATCTCGATGCGGCCTTCGTGGGGCACCAGTCCGACCAGCGCCTTTGCCATTGTCGACTTCCCGCAGCCGGATTCGCCGACGAGCGACAGGGTTTCGCCGCGGTATATCTCCAGCGAAACATGCTCGACCGCATGCACACGCGCCGCAACCCGTCCAAGAAGCCCCGCACGTATTGGGAAATTCACCGATACATCGTCATAACGCACGAGCACATCGCGGGTCTCAAGAGCGGGACGCTCAGCCCCGCCCCCGATGCGCGGCACCGCCGCAAGCAAATCGCGCGTGTATTGGTCTTTCGGCGCATCGAAGAGATCGACCGTGCCCGCGGCCTCGACCATCTGCCCCTTGCGCATGACAATCACGCGATCGGCCATTTCGGCAACAACGCCCATGTCATGGGTAATCAGGATGACGGCGGTCCCCAGCTCCTTCTGCAGGTCGCGCAGAAGATCGAGAACCTCACGCTGAACCGTGACATCGAGCGCCGTTGTCGGCTCGTCGGCAATGAGAACGGCGGGTCGCAGCGCAATTGCCATGGCGATCATGACGCGTTGCCGCATGCCGCCAGAGAGTTCATGCGGATATTGCTCAAGCCGCTTCTCCGGTTGCGAGAGACGCACCGCCTTGACCGCTTCGAGCGCGCGGGCTCGCGCCTGCGACACCGACAGTTGCTCGTGCGCGCGGATCGCTTCGATCAATTGACGGCCAATGCTCATGACCGGATTGAGCGCGGTCATTGGCTCCTGGAAGATCATGGCGATGCGTGCGCCGCGCATCGCCTGCATCCGCTTTTCCGGCAGGGTCGTCAGTTCGGTGTCCTCGAAGCGGATTGAACCGCCTGTCACCCGCACCCCGGGTTCGGGCAAAAGGCCCATGCAGGCCAGCGAGGTTATCGACTTGCCCGAACCGCTTTCTCCCGCGATCGCAAGGGTCTCACCTCGATGCAGGTCAAAGCTCAGCCCATCGACCAGCGGGACAAGTCCCTGGTCCGAGCGGGCAGACACCTGCAGGTCGCGAACCGACAAGACGACGTCAGCCATTGGCTCGGCCACGGGAGAAAGCATGGATGCGGTCATTCGAAGACGGCCCTCGGGAAGTAGAAGCTCACCACGACATTCGGCATGTCGACGATTTCGGAAATCCGAAGATCACCGCAGGTCGAGACGAGCATATAGGCGTCGACAGGATCCAACTTCTGCGTCGTTGCGAGAAGATCGACCATGCCGGAGACGGCATCCCTCGCCGCAGCCCATAGGTCCGGACCGATGCCGGTCGTCACCTCATAGCCCTTGGAATCGAGATGACGCGTGACCGGCCCTGGCGTCGTGAAACGCGGCATCTTCAGTGGCTGATCCTTGATCAGGTCAAGTGTCAAAACGACATCGAAGGGACTTTCGATGGCCGTGCCGCAAACCTCACCATCGCCCTGAGCGGCGTGGGTATCGCCAACGGAAAACAGCGCACCCTCGACCTCGACCGGCAGATAAAGCGTCGTTCCAGCGGAAAGATCGCGGATATCAAGATTGCCGCCCACACGCCGCGGCGGCACAACCGTATGATGACCGTTTTCGGCAAGCGCATTGCCGATCGTTCCCGCAAAGGGCTTGAGAGGCACGCGCGCGGTCTTGCCAAACAGCGCGGGCTCCATGCTCGTCGCGTCAAACTTCCAGACATTGAGCGCAGGCACGGTGAACTGGTCGGCCAGCAGCCCGAAGCCCGGGATGTTCGCTGTCCAGCCGAAGCCGGCGCCGTCACGAAGCTGCGGCGTGAAGCTCTCGATGGTCACCTTCAGCACGTCACCGGGCTTCGCACCATCGACATAGATCGGACCCGACACCGGGTTGATCTTGGCGAAATCGAGCGCCTGCACATCCTCGACGGTGGACTGGGGGCCAAGTTGGCCCCCAGAACTGTCAAGGCACTGGAACAGGATCGTCTCGCCCGGTGCAGCATTGAGTGCCGGAGCAAAGGAATTGTCCCAGCCGAAATGGTGCTGATGGGCGTGGATCGTGTGATTGCAGTGCTTGCACATGGCTGCATCACTCCTTGATGAAGACGTAGTCGTAGTTGACCGGGATGGACACCGGATCGACATACAGGGCGTTATCCCCCCCCATGCGGGCAGACTTCATCGTATAGCGCTGCTCGTTGAACACCGGCGCCCAGGGCGCGTCTTCCATCACCTTCATGTAGATGTCGGACCATTTGGCGAGGCGTTCGTCCACCTTGGCAGGATCGACGATGGAATCGGCGTCTGCGGCCATCTTGTCGAGGTCCGCGTTGCAGTATTTCGACCAGTTCCAGCCACCTTCGCCGGCACCGCCGCATCCAAGGATCGGCCCGTAGAAGTTTGCCGGATCCGGGAAGTCGGCGATCCAGGCCATACCGCCGGACCAGATCATCGGCGCATTGCCGGCACCGCCTGCCTCGATCACATTGGCTTGCGCCAAGGACTTGATCGAGGCGTTGATGCCGATTGCCTTCAGATCCTGCTGGATCGCCTGGGCGATACGCGGGTTCGGATCGGTGTTCATGACGAAGAGTTCGGTCTCAAACCCCTCTGCGTAACCGGCCTCGGCCAGGAGCTTCTTTGCGCCTTCCTGGTCGAACTTGTAGCCCTCGTAAGCTTGAGTGTAGCCCGGCATGGATGGCGGAAGCGGCTGGGTTGCCGGAACGGCACGTCCATTGATAACCTGAACAATGCGATCCTTGTTGATCGCCATGTTCACGGCACGGCGTACCTCGACCTTGTCGAACGGCGCCTTCGTGACATTCATGGTGATGTAGCCGGTATGCAACTGGCCGCCTTCGACCACGAGGCTTTTCTGCGCCTCATCCTGCATCACTTCGACGAACTTGGCCGGCGGAATGCCGTCACCTGGGATATCGACCTCACCGTTCTGTGCCCGCAGCAAGGCGACGACCGGCTCCTGACCGACTTCAACCGTGAAGCTGTCGAGATAGGGAACGCCCGAGATCCAATAATCGGCGTTCTTCTCGAAGACGAGGCGCTGCCCGAGCGTCCATTCGGTCAACTTGAATGCCCCTGTGCCGACCGGCTTCTTGCCGAAATCTGCTCCGGCTTCCTCGACCGCTTCCTTCGGAACGACAAACGAGAAGTTGAGCGCCATGACGTGCAGGAAAGTTGCGTCCGGACGCGACAGCTTGAAGACGACAGTGCTGGCATCGGGCGCAGACACGCCCGAGACGGTCTCGCCCTTGCCCTCAGCAGCGGCGTCATAGCCGTCGATCATCGCAAAGAAGCCCTGGCCGGGTGACTGCGTGGCCGGGTTGATCACGCGGTTGATCGAGTAGACGACGTCGTCAGCCACGAGTTCGCGGCCATTGTGAAACTTGACGCCGGGGCGCAGCTTGAATGTATAGGTCAAGCCGTCCTCGGAAATCTCATGGCTTTCGGCAAGACCCGGACGCAGGTTGGTGGTGCCGGGTTCGTAGTCCATGAGACCGTCGAAGACCGACTTGATCATCGACCAGTTCTGCCAGTCATAACCGATCGCCGGATCGAGCGTCGCGACATCGTCCTTATACGTAACGACCATATTGCCACCATGCTTCGGTTCCTGGGCCTTGGCCGGCGCAAAGGCCGGCAGGGCCATGAGGGTTGCGAGCGCAGTTGAGAGGATAAGCTTCTTCATAGGCCTTACTCCTGTGGGTTGACGGTTTCAGCGCAGCTTGATGCGCGGATCGATGAGCGGCGAAATCAGGTCGGCGATCAGGTTGCCGATGACGATGCCGCAGGCAGAGACGAGCGTGACGCCCATGATGATCGGAATGTCGACGCGCTGGATCGCCTGCCAGGCCAGCTGACCGATACCGGGCCAGCCAAAGACACTTTCGACAACGACAATGCCCGACATGAAGAGGCCGATATCGATGCCTATCATCGCTATGATCGGCAGGATCGCGTTGGGCAGGGCATGTCCAAGAATGACCCTGCTGCGGCCGAGGCCCTTGGCGCGGGCGGTACGGATGAAGTCGGCCCGCAATACGTCGACCATCGAGGATCGCATGATGCGCGAGTACCAGCCCGAGCCGAGAATACCGAGTGTCACGGCCGGCAAAACGAGATGGGCGAAGGTGCCGTATCCGCCGATCGGGAACCAGCCGAGCTTCACCGCAAAGACGAACAGCAACAACAGCGCCACGACGAATTGCGGCGCAGAGACCGTCAGGAAGCTCGTTAGCATCAGCCCGTTGTCGATCGCCTTGCCGCGATTGAGCGCAGCCACGATGCCGAGCGGCAGGCCAATCAGGAGCTCGCAACCGATCGCTGCAACGAGCAGGAGCAAGGTTGCCGGCAGGCGCGAGAACAGGAGCTCGGCGACTTCCGTCTTCTGAAGATAGGAGCGTCCGAAATCGCCCTGGACGAGGTTCAAGAGATAGTTGCCGTACTGCACGAGAAACGGCTGATCCAGCCCGAGCTGCTGGCGAATGCTCTCGACAGTTGCAGCTGTTGCGGAGCGACCGGCGATCTGACGGACAGGGTCTGCCGGCAGGACGTAAAGAAGGACGAAGGTGATGAAGGACACGCCGAGCAGGATAAGCGCCGACTGAACCAGGCGTCTGAGGATATAGGCCGCCATCAGTCACGCCCCTGTTGTGTCGGATCGAGAATGTCGCGTAGCGCGTCGCCGACGAGGTTGAACGCAAGCGCCAGCAACAGGATCGCCGCCCCGGGAATGAAGACCAGCCAAGGTGCAGACTGGAAGTAGGTCTGGTTCTCGAAGATGATGTTGCCCCAGGACGGAATTGGCGGTTGAACACCGATGCCGAGGAACGACAAAGTCGCCTCCAAGAGGACGGTGGTGGAGATTCCAAGCGTCCCCCAGACGATCAAAGTCGGGATCAGATGTGGCAGGATGTGCTTGAACAGGATGCGCCCATGGCCGGCGCCAAGCGTCTTTTCCGCCGCGATATAGTCGCATTCGGCGAGCGAGGAGGTCTGCGTGAAGATCACGCGTGCCGTCTGGACCCAGTTCACAAAGGCAATCACCATCGCAACGATCCAGAGGGACGGGGAAAAGATCGCAGCCAGACAGATCGCCAGGAGCAATGCCGGAAAGGCCATCATCAGATCGGTGAAGCGCATCAGCACCGCACCGATGATGCCGCGGAAGTAACCCGCGGTCACGCCGACCAGCGTGCCGATCAGCAAGGCGGTTCCGTTGGCAACCAGCCCGATCACGAGCGAGGTCTGCGCGCCATACAGGATGCGCGAGAACAGGTCTCTGCCCAGAAGATCCGTGCCGAACCAGAACATCGTGTTCGGCGGCAAGGGCGCGCCTTCGATGGTGAGGCCGTCAAAGAACTGCTCGTAAGGATCGAAGGGTGCAAGCAACGGGGCGAAGATCGCGCCACCGACGCAGACAAAGGTGATCAGGAGCCCCAATAGCGCCAGCTTGCGTTCAGCCAGTTGCCGCCACACGGATGGCCCGCTTTCAGGTACAGCCAAGGATTCAGGCGGGATCGATGCGTCTGCCATCGTCGGCACCCCTTTCATGCGAGTGATTAGCCACCAGCCGCTCGGCGGCAATCTCGATCGTCACGCGCCAAGCCATCGCGGTCTGACGCAGAAGGTCATAGGCCTCGGCTTCCGTCTTGCCCTTCATCACGAAGAGCATGACGGCGCGCACGATCGTCTGACGTGCCGAAAGGCGGCTCTGCAGATCGGCGATCAGGGCTTCGGAGGCCTTGGCCCGATCGAAATTGCTGCGCGCGACGAGAAGAGCGGCATAGACGCCCTTGTCGCTCATCGGCTTCAGGAGCTGGGCGTGCGCGCCCATTTCCATAGCCCAGCGCAAGCGGCCCGGCGCTTCCGATCCGATAAGCGCGATCATCGGCATGGGTGACTGTCCGGGCGTCCAGGGGAACTGCTCGTCGTGGCCCATGTCTGCATCGTAGAAGATGAAGTCTGCCTCGATCGTCTCGACCGGAAGCTCGGGCCAGACCTCGTGGACCTCAAGGCCAATGACCCCGAGTTGGCGGACAAGCCCATTTACAGAAGGGTGAGGTCGGTGCAGGATCCACGCGGTTGCTCCACCCAGATTTTCTGTCCTGATGCGGGTCATGACACCACTTTCAAGTGGGAGCCCGAATAGGCGGGCTGCGCCCTTTGCGTGAGGTATGGATCAGCACGCATCACAGGCAGTCGCCTGATCTCCTGAAACCGACCATTTTCCAGACGCGCGACAATCGCCGGCTGGCGCGCATGCAGGTGCACGGGATCAAGGCGCGTCGTGCGGCCCGCCTTGAGCGCCGTGTGCAGGAGTTCCGCCAGGGGAAGCTCTTCTGCCTCGGGGCGACCATGCAGAAGCAGGGCCAGTTCATGCACGGACTGGCGCGCCATCTCGTAAAACGATCCGCCCCTCCCACCGTCTGGCTCGAACCACGGACCGGCCGAAACCAGCCCTTCGGCCGCCTCGCCTGCCGCCTCGATCTCGCATTCGGTGAAGTTGCACGACAGCACGGTCAAGCCATCGACGAATTCGGCCTCTTGCTTTAACTGGGCGAGCCGCGCCAGAAAGGCGTAAGCGCTGTCGCCGACGAGCGAGTTCAGTATGAAGCTCGGCTTCAATGCCCTTATATCACTGATGATGTGGTCGAGTTCGGTGTCACCGATGGGAAGGTAGCGATCGCCCAGGACCTGTCCGCCCGCAGCTGCGATCTTCTCGCGCGCGATCTGCGCCATCTCCCAGCCCCAGATATAATTGGAGCCGACGAGATAGGCGCGCTTTCCCAGCGTGGGCAGCGCCCAGTCCAAAAGCGGCAGCAGATGCTGGTTCGGGCAGGCATGCATGTAGGCGACCCGCTCGGACGCCTCAAATCCCTCATAAGGCACTGGGTACCACAAGATTCCGTCGAAGCGCTCGAGTTCAGGAATGACCTCCTTGCGACTTGCGGATGTGATGCAGCCGAAGATATGGCGCACGCCGGAGCCACGCAGGATTTCGCGGCAGAGAGGCGCATAACGGTCAAGCCGTCCGTCAGGGTCGCGTTCGGTGACGCGGAAGGATACATCGAGCCCCGGATCGGCATTGACCTCCTCGACGCCACGAAACACGCCGTCGCGGCTAGCCCGCGACAAGGCGGCATACATGCCGCTGCGTGACAAAAGCACACCAATGTCTACGATTCGCTTCATCCGATTCCCAATGCAAAAAGCCCCGCCGATGCGCGTCATGGACGCGATCGAAACGGGGCTCAGGTGCCGCTATTTCTTCCAGTTTAGTCTCGCAAACCTGAGATTGAAAGCATAATTTCAAAATCAGCCACTGAAACTGCATGAATCCATCGCACAGATGCTGCGGCGCGCAACATTTGTGCACTTGCTGATTTCTGCCTCTGCAATTGCCGAAAATCCCCGCGTTTTCCACGTCCGTCCAGCGATGAACTGATGGATCATCGAAAGCAAAGCTCGTCAGGCAAACTTGAGCCGTCTCGCTTGTTGCCGGCGAGATCATCGCCCGCTGGAAACGGATCACGCATCGTCCGGGATATTGGCTCGTCGGACGTTCGTTTGAATAGCCCCGAGATTTCTAGACACCTTCTTTCCTAGCTTTGAGGCAAGAAGATCACTGCTCTGATTGCTCTGATTGCTCTGCTCCCTAACACTGGAGGGATATTAGGGTTCAGGCCACCAGCGACGCGATGCGCGAGGACAGCGCCTCGATTTGGTCCAGATACAGTCGGCCGGTCTCTACAACGATAAGCTCGAGGCCGGCTTCGTGATCTTCAATAGTCTTCGCCAACAGGGCTAGGTTCGCGATGCCTTGAGGTGCACATTGCGATGCCGTCGGGAGGGGGCATCCACTCCATCAGCCCTCTTCGATCGCTGCAGGAATTTCTGTACCTTCAGCGACCATCATGTGTCCCGGGCCGTTCATGCCGCAACCCCTGTGATCATGGCGATGATTTCGTTCTTGTCGGTCTTGGCCGTTTCCCTGATGCCAATCTGCTGACCCCGGCGCAGGACACAGATGCGATCAGACAGGCGGAATACCTGATCAAGGCTATGCGAGATGATGAAAATAGCAAGTTTACGTAGCTTCAGCGCCTCAATTGTCGCCTCAACCCGTGCGGTTTCGGCAACCCCAAGTGCTGCTGTGGGTTCATCGAGAAGGACGAGCTTTTTGGCCCAATGTGTGGCGCGCGCAATGGCGACACCCTGCCTTTGACCACCCGACAGGTCGCGGATGGTAGCGGAGGCCGAAGGGATGCGCACATCAAGTTCCTTCACCAGAGCCTCGGTTTCCGCGATCATCCGTTTACGATCCAGCAGGCGAAGTGGGCCTTTCACGGGTTCGCGGCCCAGAAAGAGGTTCATGTAGACCGTCTGTTGGTCGGCAAGGGCAAGGTCCTGATAGACCACTTCGATCCCACGCTCGCGCGCAACTGAGGCATCGGCAAAGCTGGCGAGTTCACCATCCAGCAGGATCTCGCCCGAGGATGGGGGGTAAACGCCCGAGATCATCTTGATCAGTGTGGATTTGCCGGCGCCATTGTCTCCTACCAGAGCCACCACTTCCCCCGCATTAAGGTCAAGCGAGAAGTCCTGAATCGCGGTGACACCACCGAATGACTTGCGGATATTCTTGAGTTGCAGAACTGGGGTCATGATATTGCCTTACGCAAACGGGGCCAGGGCTCTGGCTGACCAAAAATATTCTCAATGGATATGACCTGCGGGTTGCCAGTCGAGATTCCGGCGATCCCCACGGAATAGGCGCGAGTGACGAAGGCCTGGCCGCGGAAGCCGAAAACAACGGTGTCGCCGGTGCGCGGTGGCGTTGGCGTTGGCCCGGTGGCGTCGATCATGCCGTAGTAGTCAATCGCAGCAGGGGGCGGGATTTCAACCGACCGCAAGGATGCGGCATCAACGGTCGGTTCAGGGCCAACCAAAGCCTGCACATCATATTCCGGGAACACCGGATCAATGTAGAGCCCGCCGCCAAAGCAATAGGCGCGACCAGCGTGCAGGTGGCTGACTTCGGTCAGATAAAGAACGGCGGGACGTTCTGGCAGGTCATCCACTGCATGCAGCGGCGTCGTGCCATGCAGACCATTGCCCGGCTCCACCTGCGTCGCGCCTGCTTCGGCCAGTGCCTGCAAGGTGACCAGCGATGTCGTGCCGGGGGCGTTGATTTCAAGGTCTGAAAAGCCAGCCCGGCGTAGCGCATCTGCGGTGCGCTGCAGGGTGGCCAAGTTCGGGGTATGGCGCACTCTACGGCTGGTATGATCGTAAAGCTGCGCTGGGAAGGTGGTAATCCCGGCGAAGCACGCGCCATCCAGCGCGTCGATCCGGCGCGCGGCCTCAACCGCAGCTTCAGCTGCAAATCCGCCTTCGTGACCCCGGTAAAACGTATCACCTTGGGTTTGGACGCGGGCAAGAAGGGCTTGTTCGCGGCCCGACGCCTTTGCAGCAGTGGCCGCCTCGGCGGCCTTATCGTCTGAAAACACCGTCCAATAGTCGGGTGCAAGGTCACGCGCGGCCATGGCGGCTTCGGCGCGGGGCACTTGCACCAGATGACCAAGATGGCCGATCCGCAGGCCCGCGTTTTGGCATGCGATGGCACAGGCCATGTCTACGGCCACCGCCCGGTCAATTCCACCCGCCATCACAGCGCGGGAAAACCCAGTATTGCGGCTGACCTGTTTGGTCATCGCATAGACCTTCAGGCCCAGTCGGTCGCCCTCGGCGCGCATAAGGCGAGCGTTTTCGGTAACAGCATCCAGATCGAGAACATAAGAATTCGCGGGGATCATTCCGGCCTGATGCAGGGACTGTGCAGTCCGGATGAAATCAGGATTGCGGCGGCGCAGGACGTCAAGGAACATGAGGAGCCTCCTGTTAGCGGTTGGGTTCGCGCAACGAAACGGCAACGGCAACCAGTACGATCAGGCCCTTGATGATCATCTGCCAAGAGACGGACAGGCCCATCAGGATCAGCCCATTTGACAACATGCCCATCATCAGACTGCCGACCAGCGCGCCCGGAATAGTCCCCCGACCGCCGCTCAAAGCTGTGCCACCGACGATGACAGCTGCGATCACCGTCATCAGATCGCTCTCACCCAAGGTATAGCGGGCGGCCTGTAGGCGGCCTGCATAGAGGAGCCCAGCCAGACCCGCGCAGGCCCCAGACAGCACCATGACCGAAAGCCGCAGGCGCACGACGCGTATACCAGATACCAGGGCCGCCCTCGGGTTGTCGCCTGTGGCCAGAACATGTGCGCCATAACGGGTTTCCCGAAAGATCAGATGGCCGATTACCAGCGCTGCCATGGTCCAGAGAACCAGCGAAGGGATGCCGAAAACGCGGCCGCCGCCGAAGACAGCGATGAATGGCTCTGCGGTGACAGGAATGGATTGCAGGTTCGACAACTCACGCGCCAGTCCGGCGACGACGCCCATAGTGGCCAGTGTGACCAGAAAGGAGGGCAGCCGCGCATAGGCGACAATAGCACCGTTCACCAGCCCAACGGCCATGCCGGTTGCCATTCCAGCCAGCACGCCAATAGGCCAAGGATAGACCCGCATCACCATGGCCGCGACGATCGCGGCCAATGCAACGGCAGCGCCAAAGGACAGGTCGATTTCCCCAGCTGCCAGCACAAAAACAAGCCCGACGGCCAGCACCGTCGCGGGCGCCGTCTGCAAGACGATGTTGGTAAGGTTCTGGGCCGACAGAAACCCGCGATCCCAAAGCATAACCGAGAAGAAAAGGAAGATCAGAACAAAGCCGGCATAGACGATCAGTCCCTGCAAGGCGGCGCGCGAGGGGAGTGTAAAGTTCATAACATGCGTCCAAACAGAGAGAAGGGCGAGAAGTGGTGCTGCGCCAGGCGACGACCGGGCGCAGCAGGTCGCATCACTTCAAGGCGTCGAGCACTGACTGCGGCGCGTCTTTGTGCAGGGACTTCCGCCAGCCCTCGACGACGTTATCCTTGGTGACGGCCAATGCGGGGGCGACGATGAAGGGCGGGTTTTCGACCCCCAAGACGGCGCGGGCACCAACGGCCGCCATGGCACGACCCAGCTCGTAAGCCTCGTCAGCGACGATCCCGGCCACGTTGCCACCTTTGACCATGTCAAGCGCGATGGGTTCCGACAGGTCCAGCGTCACGATCTTGGTTGTGGTGTTGCTAGTCGCGCGAAGAGCTGCCAGCACACCTTCGGCCGGGCCCGCCCAAGTGACGTAGATGCCACCAAGATCAGGGTTTTGCAGCAGCATCGCATTGGCGATTTCTTCGGCGCGTGCCGGGTCGCTGATCCCGGCTTCGGCCACAATCTGCATGTCGGGGTAGTCATTCTGGATCGTGGTCTTGAAGGCGTTGTCGCGTTGGTTGGTGACGTAATAGGCAGCATCATGGAAAATCCAACCGACCTTGCCCTTGCCACCCATCGAAGTCGCCAGAACATCTGCCGCCTGTTTGCCCATCTGGAACAGATCATCTGT
Organism: Rhizobium sp. R86522; assembly: GCF_042466255.1. Lineage (NCBI taxonomy): Bacteria > Pseudomonadati > Pseudomonadota > Alphaproteobacteria > Hyphomicrobiales > Rhizobiaceae > Rhizobium > Rhizobium sp. R86522. The sequence continues at coordinate 4,431,332 of NZ_JAXHBX010000001.1, read as the reverse complement.
TACAATGGCGCCATAATCCGTGGGGTGCTTGTAGTTAGCAGGCAGGTTCGACAGGAACACCAGCTTTATGCCGGCTTCGCTGGCCTTCTTGAACGCTGCAGCTGAAGCCACCGGATCCAAAGGCAGCGACAGAATGATATTCGGTTTCAGTGCCATCGTGGTTTCGACATCGGCCAACTGCTTGGCGCTATCAAACCCAGCCGAGGTGGTAGCGACAACTTCGATCCCCAGGCGGGTGAACTCATCCGTCGCACCTGCCGTTACCGCGTTCACGAAGTCGGCCTGGTCGTGCCAGAGCAGGGCCGCCTTGAGACCTTTGACTTTAAGTTCAGCCGCCTGCGCTTCGTCCAAGGTGATTTCGGACGCGGGCGTAGCTGCCTCGCCCGATGGCCCAACGGTCTGCGCGCTGGCGGGAAGTGCCAGCAGCGTGAGCACCGAAAGCGATGCCAGAAGTTTCCTCGTCGCAATTTTCACGGTCGTTCTCCCTGATGTTGGCCCGATCACTCGGGCAGGATTCCGCAAGTGGTGGCGATGAAAGCCGCGAAGGCCAGAATGCCGTCGTGGTAGTCCTTCAGCGGCACCCGCTCGAAGTTGGTGTGGCAGATCGAGATGTCACCGGGCGCGCAGTAGACAGCCGGGATGCCGATCGTCTGTGTGAGGAAGGGCATTTCCGACCAGAACGGTGCCCCTTCGATGCCGCCGCGATCCGGGCGGACAGATGCAATGCAGTTGGACAAGGTCCTGACCAAGTCATGATCAACCGCAATGCCGGCAGGCGATCCGCCGCGTGGATGGTCACGCCCAGCTGGAAAGACGATCTCGATGCCGATATCCGCCGGGGTCGCTGCGCGGATCACCGCTTCGAGTTCGGCGGTCGCGCGATCAAGGCTATCACCCGGCAGCAGCTTGCCGATCATAGAGAAACGGCATTCGCCAGGTACTGCGATCAGGCCGCCGGCCTCAAGCCCTGTAACCAATGTGAAGGCCCGACCCAGTAGCGGATGCTCGCGGGCTGTTGAAAGCTGGTCGGAATGATCCCAAATCGCCTGCAAAACTCTGTGCGCGGCCCGCAATGCGTCCCGGCCAAGATCGGGGCGACCAAAGTAGGCCGCTTGTCCGGTTAGCTTCACGTCCGCGATGTAAAACCCTATCTGCGTAGGCAGCACCTGCAATCGTGTCGGCTCGACATAGACAGCAAGGTCAGGGCGGGGAAGTTTGCCAGAGGTGACGGAATTGGCCCATTGCCGCACGCCCGCGCTGATGCCCGTTCCAGTCTCGCCGCTCTCTTCGTCGCCGACGAAAGCATATGAGACGCTGCCTGCGAGACGGATGCCCGACCGGTCAATCAAGTCCAACGCGGCCAGCGCAGTGCATATGCCTGCTTTAAGATCGGCAGCACCACGCCCCCAAAGTTCGCCATCGACGACTGCCGCACCAAACGGGTCTTGCTGGGCGTGACCAGCCCAATAATCCCTCCAGTCGCGAGGGTGGACCACATCGGTATGCCCAATGAACAGCAGGTCCGGACCTGTTCCTGCGCCGGGTCGTCGCCCGCTTATGTTGGGGCGGCCCGCGAGGAATTCGTCGACACGTGGTGAAAGGCGGAGGCGCTCCATCTCGGGCCGCAGCATCGCAACCATGTTGGCCTCGTCACCGGTGACCGAGGCCGCTTGCACTGCCCGTGCCAGCAGATCGGTCGCTGCGACCGTGTCCAGACGGGCGCGCAGTCGGGTGATCAAGGTGTCGCGGCCGGTCATTCTGCTGCCCTCGGGATCAAGCCAGGCTTAGGCGCCGGGAGCGTTACGACTGCACCCGGGGCGGACTGAGCAAAGAGCGCCGTATGCAGTTCGGTAAGGCCGATCGCCACGGCACCGCTGAGAGCAGCGTGGTTTCCAAGCAGGCTTGGAACGACACGGATTGGGAAGGGAAAACAGCGCGCCAGCTCGGCTTCGGTCGCCGCGATGATCTCCGGGCGCGCGCCAATCGAGCCACCAAGGATAACGACCTCGGGCGCGATCACAGCGCCTAGTGTGGCCACCGCGCGGGCAAGCTGCCGGGCTACGCCGTCAAGGACAGCCTGTGCTGCTGCATCGCCTTCTGCGGCAGCTGAGAATATCGCTGGCACTTCGATGGCGCGCCCAGTCGCCGACTGATAAGCCGAACGGATACTCTGAGTGGCTGTCACTCGTTCAAAAGCACCAACCCGCAGTGACTCGGCTTCGAACGGATCGGCGCCAAAGGGCAAATAGCCAAGTTCCCCTGCTGCGCCGGACGCCCCACGCAACAAGTTACCATTCACGATCAGGCCTGCACCAATGCCGGTTCCCAGGGCAATGAAAGCGAGATGGTCGATCCCGCGCCCTGCCCCAAGCCATTGCTCGCCCAGAACGGCAAGGTTGACGTCATTCTCCAGCATGACTTGCGTGCCGGTTTCCTTAGACACGGCACCCCGGAAATCAAAACTATCGATTCCTGTAATGTTTGGCGCGAAGCGCACATATCCAGTGGCCTGATCCGGGACACCCGGACAACCGACAACCGTCTGCCGAACCCGCGTCCGGTCGACATTGCCTTGCATGACCGCGGCCTCGACCAGCTCACCTATTTGGACCGCAACGGCCCGGCCACCATCGGGATGGGTCGGAGCGACAACTTCTGCGACGATAGAACCGGCCAGATCAACGATGGCCACACGAAGTTTTGTGCCACCCAGATCGACGGCAGCCATGAAAGCACTGTCTGGGATCAGTTCATAGGTCGTGGCCGTACGACCGACGTGGCCAGAAGTCCGGCCCGTTTCGCTGACCCAGCCTTCCTCTTCGAGGATGCGCACGAGTTCCGAGACCGTTTGCTTTGAAAGCCCGGTCTGTTTCGAGATCGAAGCGCGCGAGATTGGTCCGCAATGGATGATCGACTGCATCGTCATGCAAAGCGAAACCTGCCGGGAAAACGAGTGGGACTGGGCGGGTTCCATTTAGCACCTTATTAATTCGTTCTGTTGACGAACTAACTATGGCGCTGTGATTTAGTCAAGCAGAATCTGATCCGAAGGCACCAATGCACCGGCGGGCGTCTCCGCCGGGCCTTAGGGGAATCCCTTCCTTTCAAAACGGGAATTCGTCACAGCGGTCGGTACGGTTGCGTCGGTCCACTTAATATAGTGGATGCGACGATGACCGAGGACATTCCCTTTTCGCAGTACTCTGCTGTTGCCTTGCCGACACCTCTAAAGCAGGTGATGCGGTACCTTTCGGCGTCCATGCCTGGATAGTCGTTTTCGTCGCGCATCACGCGACCGTCCGAGAGTCCGGGACGCGAGATAGCAAGGGTGAGGTGGTGATCTTAAGGCCGCCTTGGGTGATTTGGACTTCAGTACGCTGAAGGCAGCCAACACGGCCCGGACTGACGCGGGTTGCACGATTGAAACCGAACAGGCTTAGGTGATTGTTGGTCGAAGGGATGGCACTGGCGACCGGAATGATCGGGGGCCGTTGCAAAACATGTCTTCCCTCGCCCTGCTAAGATGGCTTGCTCAAAGCCCCCCATGCTGCTGGTCACCACAGAACCCCTTCCCGCAATATCTGCCCACACCTGATGAGAGTTAAGAAATACCGTCTGGACGGCTTTCCAAGTGCTGTACTTGCCGCGCTTCATCACCCGCGACAAGGCCGACTATTATCGGCACCTTCAGGCCGTTCGGGACACAGGGGACTGGGCGGCTTCGGTCATCTATATGCTCGAAGCCGTGGCTGAGACTTCCGCCACGACCGTTGCTCGGGCGAGAGTGACTACTTCATCAACGCGGCGTTGGTGAAGCTCTTTCTGGACCTCTCGGACGGCCCGTAAGGCGTCACTCAATCTGAAGATTGGGTGAGAATCCGGCGAGAATTCGTGGCACGGCATCTGTCAGCCGCTCGGCGTCAGACAGGCTAAATGCCCGGAGTCACATCCGGGCCGTGACCACGGCCTTCTTAAAGACTGTGGGGGCGATGTCACATCATTGGCGGCAGGCTCAAGACGGTTGGTCAAAGCCAATCGAAAGTTCAATGCGACGCGCAGCATTCTTGACCGCTGTCGCGAGTTCATCCGCACGAGCATCAGCTTGACTATCCGCCAAGACAATCGAGATGGTAGCGGCGCAAGCTCCTTGCTCATCGCGGATAGGAGCGGCTATGCAAGCAACCGCATATTCGGATTGCCCCATCTGGATGGCAAGTCTGCGCTGAAAGTCCTCTGACGACTGCCGGGCAAGAACCAGCGGATCGGTTTCAGCTCTACCCGTTGGTGATGACCGCGCCGACCTTGCAAAAGCTGCGATACGCTCGCCTTCTTCGAGATGCCCAAGCAGAAGGCGGCCCGATGCTGTCCAGTTCAGCGGGACCCGAGTCCCCACGTCCGACGTCACGCGGAAGTGCCCTTCGCCTTCCACCATTGCAATCACAGTCATCATACCTTCGTCGCGCGAACACAGTTGCACCGTTTCGCCCGTTTCCTCACAAAGCCGGCGCATCTCAATTGAGCTAAGTTCTCGATAGGCCTAAATTATTTCGAATCTGCTCGTGAGGCGAGCTGGATCGCCTTCCGCGGAGGAGACAAGGCTCATTGCGATGACTCAGACCGGTGGCGCGCATGGCGTAGTCGATGCGCTGCCTCAGCGGGGCCACTCCCTCACAATCATTCCCTAGCCCACTCGTGTCTTCGACGGGTGTCGGGTCGGAATATCCAAAAGGTAATTTTGAACCTGCAAGGTTGCCTGCGAGACATAGCCAGCTACCGCGGTAAACATCCCGCGGTAGCTGGCCAGTCTACGTCAGCGAGCGGGCGGGGCGTACATCAGGCCTCCGTCATTCCACAGGCGATTGAGGCCGCGATCAATCTTGAGCAGGCTGTCCTTGCCGAGGTGGCGTTCGAAGATTTCGCCGTAATTGCCGACGGCAGAAATCGCCTGATAGGCCCATTTCGAACCAAGCCCCAACGTCTTGCCGGCCTCGCTCTCGATGCTGAGGAAACGCTTCTGCGCGATGGTGCCGCTCTCGGCGAGGGAAGCCGCATTCTCCTTGGTGATGCCCATTTCCTCGGCTTCGATCAGCGCAAACAGCGTCCAGCGTACGATCTTGAACCACTGGTCGTCGCCCTGGCGCACGGCCGGGCCGAGCGGCTCCTTGGAGATGACCTCGGGCAGCACCACGAAACGGTCGGGATCGTTGAGCGTCAGGCGCTGGGCGTAGAGCGCGGAAGCATCCGTCGAATAGACGTCGCATCGGCCGGTGTTGAAGGCCTGGATCGTCTGGTCCGGCTTTTCGAAGGCGATGACCTCGTACTCCATCTTGTTGGCGCTGAAATAGTCGGCCATGTTCTGCTCGGTCGTCGTGCCGGTTTCCGTGCAGACGGAGGCGCCGGAGAGCTCCTTGACGCTCTTCACGCCGACCTCCTTGTTCACCATGAAGGCCTGGCCGTCATAGTAGTTGACGCCGACGAAGCTCATGCCGAGATCGGTGTCGCGCGAGAGCGTCCAGGTCGTCTGGCGCGAGAGAAGGTCAACTTCGCCCGATTGCAGCGCCGTGAAGCGGTCCTTTGTGGAAAGCGGCACATAGGCCACCTTGTCCGGGTTACCGAGTGTGACCGCAGCGACCGCCCGGCAGAAATCGACGTCGAAACCGCCCCAGACGCCCTTCTTGTCCGGCCCGGAAAAGCCGAGCACGCCCTGGCTGACGCCGCAGCGCACCTCGCCGCGCTCCTTGATGACATCGACCGTGCCGGCATAGGCCGTGCCGGCGGCAAAGGCTGCGGCCGCGAGGGCCAGTATTGTAGTCTTCATGGTGTTCTCCTCCTTGATTGATCCTTTTGGCATGCGTCTTCCCGGCCCGGGGAAAGCGCCCCAGCTGACAGGTTTTGAAAGAATGATGTCTGGGCGTTAGCCGAGCGTCTTCTCTACGCCGGCGAAGGTTTCCTCAAGCACGGCTATCAGATGATCGGCGTCGCGCCTGGAGAAGATCATCGGCGGGCGCATCTTCAGCACGTTGTCATGCGGCCCTTCGGTGCCCATCAAGACGCCGCGGCAGCGCGCACCGTTGGATACGGCGCGGGCGAATACGGTGGCGGGCGCCTTGGTCTTGCGGTCCGTGACAAGCTCGATGCCGATGAAGAGGCCGAGGCCGCGCACGTCACCGATTGCCTGGTAGCGCTTCTGCATGTCGCGGAAGGCGTCCATCAGGTAATTGCCGACGGCAAGCGCATTGCCGCGCAGGTCCTGGCCCTCGATGACATCGAGCACGGCAAGGCCGACGGCGCAGGAGACCGGGTTGCCGCCGAAGGTATTGAAATATTCCATGCCGTTGTTGAAGCTGTCGGTGACTTCGCGGGTCGTGACGACGGCGGCGAGCGGATGGCCGTCGCCGATCGGCTTGCCCATGGTGACGATGTCGGGCACGACGCCCTGCGTTTCGAAAGCCCACCAATGGCTCCCGACGCGGCCGAAGCCGACCTGAACTTCATCGGCGATGCAGACGCCGCCCGCCTCGCGCACCAGCCGGTAAACCTCTTTGAGATAACCCTCCGGCAGGAAGACCTGGCCCGCGACGCTCGGGATGGATTCGGCGAGAAAGAAGCCCGGCCCCTCGCCCTTGGCCTTCATGACGGCGATTTGTTCGGCGACGCTTTCGGCAAAGCGCTTGCCGTGCTCCTCGATCGGCCAGTCCGACGGAGCACGATAACTGTCCGGCACGGCAGCGATATGGACATGCGGCTTGGGGCCCTTGCCGCCCTTGCGGCGGAACTTGTAGGGGCTGATGTCGATCAGCTCCTGCGTCGTGCCGTGATAGGACCAGTCGAGCGTGATGGCGTTTTCGCGGCCGGTATGGGCGCGCATCATGCGCAACGCCAGGCTGTTGGCTTCCGAGCCGCTGTTGACGAAGCCGGCGACCGTCAGCTCCTTCGGCAGCGTCGCCGTGAGTCGCTCGGCATAGGCGACAATGTTATCGTGCAGGTAGCGCGTGTTGGTGTTGAGCGTCGCCGCCTGCCTGGCCATCGCCTCCACTACGGCCGGATGGGCATGGCCGATGTGGCAGACATTGTTGAAGCAGTCGAGATAGGCCCGGCCGCTGTCATCGATCAGCCAGACGCCTTCGCCGCGCACGAACTTGATTGGCTTGTCGTAGGAGATCGAGAGGTTCGGCAGGAGCAGATCGCGCCGCATCTTGACGATCTCCTCATGCGAGCGGCCCTGGCGTTTGAACAATTCCTTCGCGATGCCGGCGAAGGTGCGGGCATCGGGGAAGAGTTCCGTCCAGACGTCGAGATAGCGCGGCTCGCCGACGCCAAGGATTTCGGTGGCCGAGAGCGTAGTGTCGGTGGAGATCTGCAGGTGGAGATGAGGCGCCCAACCGCCGTTTTCCTTCGGCGCGCCCATTTCGCCGACCAGCGCGCCAGCTTCCAACCGGTCGCCGGCCTTCAGGCGGTTGACGGCTTCATGGGCGAGATGGCCCCACAGCGAGAGGAAGGGCGGGCAGCCCTCGGGCTCGTGGCGCAGTGCGATCAGGCAGCCATAACCGAGTGGATCCCTCTCGACCTCGACGCTGACGACGGTCGCGGCAAGCGGCGTGAAGACCCTAGTGCCGGCGGCCTGGAAGAGATCGAAGCCGAGATGGTGCGTGCGGCGCGCGCCTTCGATGAAGCGGGAGACGAACATCTCGCCGGCATAGACGGTACGTTCCTCGGCGAAGGGGCCAATGCCGAGCTCGACGCCGGTCTCGCGGCAATAGGCTTCCCAGATCGCTTGCGCCTCGTCCGGCCGCTCGGCGGCGGAGGCGATCGTCATCGGATGGGCGGGGTCCGCATAGGGCACGAGCGCGGCGGGATAGGTCGCCGCGGGCTTTTCGAGGAGGGGCGCGAGCGACTTGCGGTTCGTCTCGATCCAGTCGATGACCGCGCGGGCGCCGGGCACGGCCTCGAAGCCGCAGGCCTTGCGCAGGATGGCGGTGGCGAAGCGCGGGTTCATGCGGTCGAGCTTGCGCAGCAGCGTCCACGCCGGGCGCTCGCTGATCGTGAGATACGGATTGTCCTCGGCGTGGACACGGCGCGAGGCGGAGATGGCCACCGATGTGACGAGGCGCATCGAGATGAGGTCGAAGAGGAGATCGACTTCCTCTTCAAGCAGCGGATACTCGGCGTGGAAGCCCCTGATGATGGCGGCGGTGGCGCCGATCGGGTCGGCATGATCGAGACCGGCATAGGCGGCGGCGATCGCCATTTCCACGATAACGGGCGTGTGCAGCGCATCGCCGAAATCGATCAGGCCGGAGATGCGGTCGTGGTTGGCGGCATCGACCAGCACGTTCCAATCGTTGGCGTCATTGTGGATGACGGCGGCCCGCAACGTCGAAAGGCGCGGCGCGACGGTGGCGAAGCGCTTGAGGAAGCGTTCGACAAGGGCGCGGTCTTCGGCATTTGCTACATGCGAAAGGCGGCCCGCCGAGCGGGCGGCAGTGCGGATGTCCCAGTCGAGATCGCGCAACGCGCCGGGATGCATGAAGCCCTTCAGGGCGGCGTCTAAGCGACCGAGCATGCGGCCGAGGGATTCGAGCGCGGCTTCGCTGCGGCCCGTCTCGGCGAGCGGCACGCCCTCGACCCAGCTGACGAGGCGGAGGCGGTGCGCGGCGCCGTGAGTGTTGGTGATGAAGGCCAAGCTTTCGCCTGACAGCGTCGGGCGGATATGCGGCACCGGCAGATCGCCGGCGTGGGTGCCGATATGGGCGAGGAGTGCTGTCTGGAAATCGCTCTCCACCGCCGGCTCGGCGGCATTGACGATCTTCAGGATGAAGGTCCCCTCGGCCGATTCCACCTTGAAATTCTGGTCGCGCTCGCTGGCGAGCGGCGAGAGCTTGCCGGCAAGACCATAATGTTCCTTGAGCAGGCCGGCTGCGGCGTCGAGGGAAAAATCCGGGGTCGTCTTCAGTATGTCGTTCATGGCAATCCTCTTCTCGATACGAAGATTTGCATGGACGGCCCTTTGGCGCACCCGGCATTATGCCGGTTGCGCCAGCACTGTGTATGCAATAACCGTCATCTTGTCGGCGTGGCGGAGAGGAGCATTATGCAGGGCACGGACAGCATCGACCGGATGATCCTCAGCATCCTCACCAAGGAAGCGCGCATCCCCATGAAGTCGCTTGCCGGTCGCATAGGGCTGTCCCGCAGTGCGACGACGGAGCGCGTCACGCGACTGGAAAAGGCGGGTATAATTCGGGGCTACCGCGCCGATATCGGCCAGCTCGACGACGGCCAGATCCAGGCCTTCCTGCTGGTGACGCTGAAGCGCACGCCCTCGCTCGGCGTGCTGGACCGGCTAGCCGGCTACGCGGCCGTGCGCAAGGTGTCTTCGGTCAGCGGCCAGCTCGACCTCGTCGTGGAGGTTGAGGTCGGATCCATCAACGCACTGAACGAACTGCGGAACGAAGTCTCAGCGATGGATAGTGTAGATGACTTGACGAGCTTGATTGTACTACGGCGAGAGATAGAACGGAGCTAAAATAGGCTATACGTTTGAGTGCCATCCGCTAGTGCTGATGGCCGTGAGACGATCGAGGCGCGGAACCAGCAAGTCATCGTGATCACGGCTCAGAAACTCCAGCGTCCGGCGCTTGAGCTTGGGGTTCAGAACTCATCGCCCAGTTGAGCGACCTTCAATCGACGATGGCTCGCCAGGAAGAGCGTACGGGTATAGTCGGCTTGCATGTCCCCGGCGCGCAACTGTTCGCCGGTCAGTGTTTCCACGGACGAGGCGTTCTGCATCACCATCAGCCGGTCGCACATATAGGAAATTACCGCGAGATCGTGGCTGACGATAACGAAGGTAAGGTCTAGTTCCCGTCGCAACCGATTGAGCAGGTTGAGGATTTTCGCCTGTACGGAAACATCGAGCGCCGAAGTCGTCCCATCGAGCAGGAGAAGGCGCGGCGACAGCGAAGGCGCGCGGGCAATCGCCACACGCTGGCTCTGGCCGCCGGAAATCTCGTGCGTCAAGCGGAAGCGGTGCGCCGCCGTCAGACCGATCATCTCTAGCAGTTCGACCGTGCGGCCGTCGGGATCCGGCAGGCGGTTGATGCGCATCGGCTCAGCGATGAGCCTAGCCGATCGTATAGCGCGGGTGGAGCGAGGCATAAGGGTTTTGGAACACCATCTGCGCAAGGCGGACCAGCTCCGCTCGCCGCCCCTTTCGCAGGCCGATGCCGCCGAGGCTGACTGTGCCCGTCCAGCCGCGGTTAAGGCCCATGAGGGTGCGCAGCACGGTGGATTGTCCCGAGCCGCTTTCGCCGACGAGGCCAAAACTCTCGCCCGGCGCCACCGAGAGACTAAGGTAGCGGACGGCGATGGCGCTGCCGAAGCACACGGTGAGGTTTTCGATGCGGATCATATGCCGGCCTCGCTCCAGCTCGCTTCGCGCACAAAGGTCGGCTGCGGCGTCAGCGGCCCGTCAATGGCGGGAAGGCAGGCCAGCAACCCGCGCGTAAGCGCGAGGCGAGGTTGAGATCGTGGCTAATGAGGATGAGCCCCATGCCACGCCTGCGCACCAGTTCGTCCATGATCTCCAGAACCTGCGCCTGCAGGGCGACGTCGAGGGCGGAGGTCGGCTCGTCGGCGATCAGCAGCTCCGGCTCGCGCATCACCATCATGGCGATCATCACGCGCTGGCCCATGTCGCCGGAAAGTTCGTGCGGATAGAGATCGAAGACGCGCTCGGGAGAACGGATATGCACCGCCTCCAGCACCTCCAAAACATTCCGACGCACGGCGGCGCGGGGCATCGTGCAGTCGCCGAGCCGGATCGCCTCGGCGATCTGCTGGCCGACACGCAAGACCGGGTTCAGCGAGAATTTCGGGTCCTGTAGGATCATGCCCATGCGGCCGCCGCGCAATTGCCGGCGAAGCCGAGAGAAGATCGATGCCGGCAAAGGACATGGCATCGGCCGAAACCCGCGCGTGAGGGGGCAGAACGCCCATCAGCGCCCGGCTGGACAGGCTCTTGCCCGAACCGCTCTCCCCGACGATGCCGAGTTTTTCCCGGCCGACGCGGAAGGCGACGCCCTTGACCGCCTCCAGCACGCGGCCGCCCTCGCCGGTAAAGCCGATGCGCAGGTAACGCTCTCTCGCATCTGCAGATAGCGTTCGAGGTCACGCTTCAGGGCGGGCACACTGACCTCGGCGACGCGTCGCGCGTCGCGCTCCGTTTCGCTGGCAAGAATGCCGGTCTTACCCTTGAGCGGCCCGATCGATGCCGGTTCGGTCTTAGGCTTCAGAAGTAACTGCCGCGCCATGTCCTTATCCGCCAGCACGGCGTCAAAGTTCATCGCCCGGAAGGCGGTTTCGGGATCGGCGAACACATAGCGGAACCGGATCGAAACCTCCTCCCATTGCTTCTTCAAGGCCGGATCAGCGTCGAGCCTCTCGCTGACCGTATCTGCGACGGAATTCTCGAACCGGGTTACGCCGGCGACCATGGGTTCCGACTCCTTGGCTGATTGGGCTAGCGGGGATTGCCGCAAGCCGAGCCATTCGCCGAGCGCGCGAAGGCGGTTGGCGAGATCCGTGAGCTTTTTCTTCTGGCGCAGCGTCCAGTCGAGGCGGTCTCGCAGCAGCGTTCGCTCCACGTGAACGATGTGTAGGCCTCGGTTTTCGGCAAAGTGAAGCGCGTCGCGGTAGAGCGTGCCGCGCTCGTAGTCGAGGGTTGTCTCCTTCGCGTTTTGCCGCGACAGGATCTTCGTCAGCCCACCACTCATCTCGAAGGAGCGGCACCCGAAATAGAGATACAGATCCTCCCTTTGGCGCGTCATCGCGACATAGGTCAGGTGGTAATCCCCCCACCAATCAACCCGCTTCATCTCATGAAGAGATGACGCTAAGTTTATAAGCTTCGCAACACATTCTCTCTCGCACCGTGCACGTATCACGCAGCTTTTCGATTGGGCACGTCTCTGTCCCCTCTATTCTACGCGCATCGGTGGTCAACGACCGAACCCTCCGCAAAATGAAGCCACAGCTTCGTTTGGGGTATACCTGCTGAGACAATCTCCGTGAGACGTAAATCAGTGTATCGTTTGGTTTGATTCTGCAGTTATGAGACGCTACCCAAAGAAGGTCTAGAAGCTAATGAGACGCTTCATGGCGATTTACGGGTATGCGCGGGTCAGCACCATCGATCAGTATCTGGCGATTCAAGAGGCGGCTCTGAAAGCGGCGGGGTGCACGGTCATCCGGGAGGAAAAGAAATCCGGATCGACCAAGCAGGATAGGAAGGAGCTTAACACGCTTCTGGAATTCATGCGCGACGGCGACAACCTGGTCGTGACGCGGGTCGATCGGCTTGCGCGGTCAGTTGGGGATCTGCAGGAAATCGTACGGCTGCTCAAGCAAAAAGGGGTAACGCTGAAGGCGACGGAATAGCCGATCGACACCAGCTCGGCGGCCTGCAAACGGTTCAAATACCCCAGCTTCTCTGCTCGATCACTGAAACCACCCGCCGACCACAGATGTGAAGCGTCCTTGAAACGGCCAAATTGTGGGGTTGTGTCCCTACGTCATCCAGAGTTTGTACCCCTGCCTTAATGGAGGCCCTATGGCGCCTTGCCTGACAAGAATTGCTCCAACGGGAGAAGCGACTGAACCGGATCTTCCGCAAAGGGCAAATGACCGAGTCCCGGTAGGCGCACCAGCGTGGCATTTGGCAGGTCTTGCAGATAATCATCCGCATTGCTGATCGGGATCATGCCGTCTTTCTCACCCCAGAGAAGCAGCGTTGGGGCCTGTATGCGGGCGAGCGTTGGACCGGGTTCGCGCAGGATCACCTGGCTCATGCGTGCGAGGATTGCTGGACGCACACCAGGTGCCAGCATCATGTCGTGGTAGCGGGTGACGCTTGCCTCGCTCAGGACGTCCGGGTTTCCGTATGCCGCAGCCAGATTAGCCTTCAACATGCTGCGCGGTGCCGTGTAGGGCAGAGCGCGCATGATCAGCGACGTCTCTGATTGCTTGTCATAGTCAAAGCCCGGACTGGCGAAACCATCGGGGGAGACCAGGACGAGATTGATAACCCGATCCGGATGCAAGGCGGCAAAGTTCCAGGCAATACGTCCACCCAGGGAATTGCCGATCAGGCTGACGCGGGCCACATCCAGCTGGTCCATCAGGTCGCCCAGGATCTTCATGCTGCGAGCGTCGGTGTAGTCGCCCGTCGGATCTGGACCGGTCAGCCCAAATCCCGGCAAGTCGAAGCGAATAACCCGGTACCGTGTCGACAAGGCCTGTGCCCAATCCTCCCAGGTATCCAGGCTGGCGCCAAAACCGTGGAGCATGACAATGGCCTGGGCGGCCGTAGGGCCGGTGTCGCGCAGTCGCAGACGAACCCCGTCGACAATGCGATATTCCCCTTCATAGATTTCCTCCAATGCGGCACGCTGTTTGTCGGGCTCATAAAGCCAGACAGCGATGGCGATGATCCCAAGGACAGTGAACCCGGCCACCCAGGCAAATATCGTCCTCATCATCTTCCCTCTTCTGGCCATGTCCTGCACCCCATCATGCCTTAAGATCGCCTCAACCCACCGCCGGCGAGGCACTAAGTGGCAATGGAACCCTGCGTTCTCAGACCGCTAATCCTTCAGGCCTCACAGAAACCTAAAAGACGGCGTGGTCTCCCCTCTCAGGCAAGACACCGCCGGCCACGACAGAGCGGTAGAAGTCGATTAAAGTCTCGGTCCCCGTCGAGGGCGTGGCATCCGCATCGTACCGCCCTGTCTGCGGATCGAGCACAAGCATGGATTCGGTTGCGTAGTAGCGGCCGATCCGTGCCAGTTCCGCCTTCTCGCGCAGGGACGGTGCGATCAGGCCAAGGGTTGCGAGGCCACCGATAATGCCGTCGAGCAAGGCGATTGGAACCGATTGGAACCTCGGCTGGCGCCCGAGGAGTTCAAAGAGATTTTCGCCCTGCTGGCGTGGTGTGATCGCCTCACCCGGCCCGCCGATCGGCGAGATGCAGTTCCAGAGGCGTGCATCTTCCAGGCAGTCGACAAGATAACCGCCCAGATCGCCATCGCTGATGGGCTTGCAGGAGGTCAGTGTGCCGTCTCCGAAGATCAGAAAGGGGCGACCATTGCGGACGCGTGCGATCTGGCCGGACAAGGATTTAAAGAAAGCGGTCGGGCGCACGATGGAATAGCGAAGACCGGATGTCAGCAGGGCTGCCTCAAACGCCAGCTTGGCGCGTTGAAAGGCGAGGAGCGGCTTTTGCACGCAGATTGCAGACAAAAGGACGAAGTGATCAACGCCTGCACGCTGTGCCGCTTCCAGAACGTTCAGCTGCGCGCGGTGGTCGATGGCCCAGGCATCTTTCGGCGCGCCGGTGCGCGAGGCAATGCACGAGATCACAGCATCGAATCTGGAGCCGGAAAACCCGTCGCGATCCAGTGATACGGGATCGGAAACATCCACGAACCGGACAGATGCACCCTCCATTACTCGAGAGAGTGTCGTTGGCAGCCTCGCTCCACTGGAACCAGCGGGCGGCCGGACCAAACAGACCACCTCATATCCCCGCCGCACAAGTGCCGCAGATGTCGCCCGACCGATCGTACCGGTGGCGCCCAGCAGGCAGACACGCTTGGAGGCTTGCAGGCCGGAACGGCCCGGCATCACCGAAGTACCAGTGCCCGTCACAGTATCCCCATCACTTAAGGCTGCAGTATGCGCAGTATACAGCCAAGCCCTGTTTTGGTCGCGCTTCTCACGAAAGCCCGCGAAGTAATTGCCGGTCTTCCAAAAGCGAACAACGACCCGACGAAACCGAACCTCTTGTTTTGCCACGACCTTTGCTGATTTCCAAGCACCGCAAAACGCCTGATCGTCGCCGGCTAGTCGGCATGCCCGCCGCGAGATTAAAGGGCGCAAGAGTAGGATGTCAGGAGATCAACAAGACGGGCCCTTCAGGCAGTCGGCAGGTGACCTGTACCAAGCCGATGCAGACAGCTTCGTCGAAGCTTCAACGGCAGTTTCCGCGACGAGTGCCTCAACGGGACCCTGTTCTCGTCGCTTGCTCAAGCCAGCGCCGACCTTACCGCATGGAAGGAGGATTACAACACAAACAGACCGCACTCGTCGTTCGGCGATATCACCACCAGCGAATTCGCAATAAAAATGGCTATGGAAAACCACGCCGCATGAGGCCATATTATTAGCCCAAGATTCTCCTGAAACTGGAGGGAAATTGGATCTCAGGTCACAAGTCACCTGCTCGATGTCTTCTCGATCAAACGCCAAAAGCTCCTCGTGTTTTGCGAGGAGCTTTTCAGTATATGGCGGTTTTTTTTCGAGATTTTGGTTGCGGGGGCCTGATTGCGCGGAGACTTGTAGAATCCGCCTCCCTAGCGGGAACGGAGTTCAACGCTGTGATCCGATCACACGGCTAGCTCGGTTCTCAGACCAATGGGAAGTTGGGCCGCTTCCCGATAGCCCGTTCCTAGCGTTCAAGGATTTGAACCGCCCCGACTTTACCGGAGACCGTTTGGTGTAAGTTGTGCGGCCATGGCTGGCACGTCCAGCATGGCGTAGTATCGTTCTTCGGCCTTGGCTGGCTGGATGTTCCCGATGGGTTCCAGAAGGCCGCGGTGGCTGAACCAATTGCCCCATTCGTGCAGCCTGGCTGGCGAGCAGCCTATCCTGGCAGCAATACGTGAAACGACAGCCTAGCGTGATCGACGCTCGGCTTCGTGATCTAAAACCATGCGGAAGGCACGGTTGCGGACTTCAAGTGAAAACTTGCTCGTGGTCTTGGTCATGACGGCTCCCCTCTCTGAGAAGTTGGAGCCTTCGGCAAACCCTGCGCGGTTCATCCTGCGCCGGATACTATTGCTAAAAGCTTCCTGGCTACAGGACACCCCGCTGTCTTGGACCCGTGACCATGACACACTCGTTCAATTTCCCGAGACACAGTGTTCGCGTGCTTTACTTTCCTGCCTTTAGCGAGGTTACTGGTCTCCTGGGTGTCCGGCAAGCGCATACGGAGCGGAGTACAGATGAGCTTCACATTCTTCGTTGCAGCAGTCGGCTTTGGCCTGCGCATTCATGCGGACGGACTGTTTCTCGACCAGCTTCGCAGTGGAGATGCTGACGCCCTTCGACTTCTCATCGAACGTCATCATGCGGCCCTTGTCGGACTGGCGCAGACCATCGTGAAGAACCGGGCATCAGCCGAAGACGTTGCGCAGGAAACCTGGCTTGCAGTCATCGCAAACATATCTCGGTTTGAAGGCAAGGCAGCCCTCTCGACCTGGATAATTGCGATTTTGCTCAACAAGGCCAAGACATGCGCCAAACGCGAAGGTCGTTACGCACCGCTTGCCGAGGAAACCGATCTGGGCAGTGAAAGCGAAGACCTGTCGGCATCGAAGTTTGATGCGTCAGGGCATTGGGTCGTTGAACCGCGCTCGTTCGACGGGCTGAACCCTGAGCGTATACTTGCCGGGCGCCAATTGTGGAACCACGTCCGGGACATCATCGAGCAACTTCCGCCGGCACAAAAGGCCGTTCTGATCATGCGCGATGTTGAAGGTCATGATGCCGCCCAAACCTGCAAGGCTCTCGAACTCAGCCCAGAAAACCAGCGCGTCATGCTCCACCGCGCTCGCACTCGGATCCGGAACGAGATCGAGGCTCTGCTTCTCGGCAAAAATACTGACCATCACGCAAGCGTGAAAGGAATGCTGTAACGTTCTGCGCCGACCCAAGTCTTACGGGCAGAACCCGACCGGGTTTAGACCAAGAGGCGAACGGCATTGCTAACTTGCAGAGAAGTTCCTGAGATTGCCAGCGACTACATCAGTCGGGAAGGTTCGACACGAACCTGGATGATGATGTCGCTTCATCTCGCGCAATGCAAAAATTGCAGGACCTATGTTCGCGGGCTGAAGATCACGCGGAGCTTGATCTCCGAAAGTCTTCGAGAGCCTGTGAGCGACGAACTCCTGCAAGCCCTTGGCCTAAAAAATCCGGATCGTGATGGTTCTTTGAAGGAGCCGAGCGAATGAGACTGGATGCCTACAATTTTTCAACGAGCACGCTGAGCTCAGAAGCAGAAACGGCCTTCGAGGCGGCAGTTCATGGTCTGGCCGCCCATAGCCCACATACGGGGATGGCGCTCCAGTCGACACTATCGGCGGATCCCGACCACGTGGCGGCCCTTGCGCTCAAGGGTTTTGCAAACCTCATTCTTGCGCGGTCCGAACTGGTGACACCGGCGGCAGAAGCGTTGGCTGCCGCGCGAAGGGCCATGGCCAATCGCGACGGAGGAACCCGGGATGAACAGGTCATGGTGCATGCGCTTTCGGCGGCCGTCGGCGGTTCTTTTTCGACAGCCGCCGAGCGGCTAGATGAGGGCTTTTCTGAACGACCGGCGACCTTTCTTCCCTTCAAGATCTCGCACTCCCTGCGCTTCATGCTGGGAGATGCGAACGGAATGCTGTCGGCCAGCAACCGGGTGATGGAGGTCTGGAGCGAAGACCTGCCGGCGGCTGGCTTCCTGCTCGGCTGCCATGCATTCGCGCTCGAGGAGCATGGCTTCTACGATGCCGCGGAAGGGGCCGGACAGCGTGCCGTGCAACTGCAGCCGGATGATGCGTGGGGCCTGCACGCCGTGTCCCATGTGCACGAGATGCGCGGCGATACCGCGGCCGGCATTGCCTGGCTCGAAGAGGGCCGCCGTTCCTGGTCCCGCTGCAACAACTTCGCCTTCCATATGGCCTGGCATCTGGCGCTGCTGCATCTAGAGCGAGGCGACCACGTGCAGGTCCTGAGGATCTATGACGAGGAAGTCCGCCCGCAACAGACGGACGACTTCCGCGATGTGGCAAATGCCGTATCGCTGCTGTGGCGGCTCAACCAGACCGGGGTGGATGTTGGGTCCCGCTGGGCTGATCTGGCGGAGATCGCACTGAAGCGGCGGCATGATACAACGCTGATTTTTGCCTCTCTGCACACGCTGGCCGCTCTCGTCGCGCTCGGCGAATATACTGCCGTGCGCGATATCATCGCCGGGCTGGAGGTGAAGGCCGCCGGCAACAGCGACCAGGCACGGGTCGCCGCTCAGGTCGGTCTGCCTCTTGCCCGGGTGATTGCCGGAATGAGCACTGCGGCTGACCGAAAGATGCTGGATCAACTAGTGCTCGACATGCCGATGATCGGTGGCAGCAACGCGCAGCGCGATTTCTTCCTACTCGCTGTGGCAAAAGCTGCCGGCACAAACGGTGACAGCGCCGGCTTCTCACGCATTCGAGCCGTTCGAGGCCTGTTGCGAGCCGAAGATCGACTGCTGGGGTCAATCGAAATGCACAGGGCTCTCTAATCTTTCCGATTTGCACCCTATCGACGTTCAACAAGGGGGAACGACAATGACCATGATCGAAACACACCATACGCCTATTCTTCCACGCCTGTCCGGCCGGCTGCTGGCCACCATCGTCATTGCTGGACTGGCTGCGGACATCACATGGGAATTCTGGGCAAGAGCAATAACGCCGCTCCTCGTCGGCGGCCCGCTCGAGCCGGCAGGTCTCGTCCAGAGCGTCTTCGGTTTTCAGAACCTGTTCCTGGCTGAAGTGATCCACGCCATCGTCGGGATCATCTTCTACCCGATCGGCTACCTCTTCATCGCACGGCCGCTGCAGCGGATGATTTTTCCTCGTCTGCCCCTGTTCCTGACCGGGCTCGGTTTCGGGGTCGGCCTGTGGATCTTTGCCCTCTACGTGATGGCCCACTTGATCGCTGGCTTCCCAGCTTTTCTCGGCTTCATTCCCCTGACCTGGGCATCTCTTGCTGGCCACCTGCTGTTCGGGCTTGTTGTCGCCTATGTGGTCTGGTTTCGCGAGCGTTCATCCGCGTGAAGCCTCTCCGACATCAAATCGGAAGTTCCGCACCCCGCTTCGAGGGTGTGCGGAACGGCACCTCAGAAACCGAGATCCTTGAGAGCAGCGTTCAGATGATCAGGACGAACCTGATGGCCGCCGTCATGAATGCACAGCGCGACTTCACCACGGTTGCAGTCGGGGGTGACTTCGCAGGGAATGCCGCCGATGACCTTCTGGGTAGCGATCTCTGGCTTGCAGGTCTTCTGCTGGCGGATGATGGCGATACTCTTGAATGTATCACCCTGGTGGAAGTCCGAGCCGATGGCGCGGCCGCTCAGGGGGAATGTCTTGTCGGCCGAACCGTGAATCTGCACCACCGGCGGCATATCCGCGACACAATCCTTCGGGTCCGGCAGCGGGTTCCAGAACACACCGGAGAAGGTCACGGCACCCGCGAGACGATCTCCCTGTTGGCAGAGCGTATACCAGGCCATCGAGGCACCCTGGGAGAAACCGCCGACAAGCGTGTTTGTCGCATTGAAGCCGAAACGCGTGCTGAGATCATCAAGCACGTGGCCGACAAATCGTTTCTCGTCGCGGTATCGTCCCGGCGCGTTGGGATGCGACCAGGTTCCGTTGAGGCCATCGACGGCCGCAAAGGCCAGGCCATGGGTATGAGCCACCTCAACGAGCGCCCGGTGCTTCATCTGCAGTTCGGCCGAACTCTTGTAGCCATGAAAAAACACCAGCACGCCTTTCGGCGTACCCGACAGGGGCATTTCGATCCGATAGGAACCGTCTTCGACGACGCAAGGCACCTCCGCGCCGCAGTCATCGGCATGAGCCACAGCAGGAACCAGAAGACCAGCCGCGATCAGCAGAACTTTACGAAATGTCACCGTGTCGCCTCCTGCCCCAGACCTTCATTTCCACGTACAGTCTTTGGTGAGGTGCCGCAATTTGGCGGTACTTCACGATATTGAGAGAGGCTTTTGCCCAATGCCAGATGCCATCGAAACCACACCCGCGCGGGTAGTTGAAGCCGTTGCGGCCACGCTGCATGCTCACGGGGTCCGCCACGCCTTTGGCATGCCGGGCGGCGAGGTCGTCACCTTGATCGACGGCTTGGAAAAAGCCGGGATCGCCTTTCATCTGGCTCGTCACGAGACGGCAGCCGCTTCGATGGCGGCGGGCGCCAGCATCACAACCGGCACACCCGGCCTGCTCGTCACCACTGTCGGGCCTGGTCTCGCTAACGCCGTCAACGGCATTGCGGACGCAGCCCAGGAGCATGTACCGCTCGTCGTCATCTCCGGCATCGTCGACCGCGCCACACGCGCTCGCTACACGCATCAGGTGATCGATCACGCTCAGCTCCTGCGGCCTCTGGTCAAGGCGAGTTTCGAGATCGAATGCGAGAGCGCTGGACCCACCGTTGCCCGCGCGCTGGCGCTTGCTCTCACAGAACCGATGGGGCCTGTTCATCTCGATCTCTCCCCTGCCGTTGCAGCCATGGTCGATCCCGATCCGAGGGTGATCAGCCCGACCAAGATCCTTGCGCCTGCAATCGGGGCAGACGATCCGGCGATCCAGACCCTGGCACAGCGACTTGCAAAGGCTGAGCGGCCCCTGATCCTCGCCGGCTTCGAGGCGGCAAGGGCGAATGCGGGTCCTCACATCCTGCGTCTGGCCGAAGCGATCGGTGCACCTGTGTTGACGACCTACAAGGGCAAGGGATTGATCCCGGAAACACATCTTCTCTCTCTCGGCGGTGCCGGACTGTCGCCACTGGCAGACGCTATCATGCTCGACCTGATGCGGCGCGCCGATTTGATCCTGTTGATCGGCTACGATCCGATCGAGATGCGTCTAGGCTGGCTGGATCCGGTTTCGGATCCCGACAGGATCATCGAAATCACTTCCGCTGCGCCAGATCATGCCATGCATCATGCGGCCACCCGGTTCGTCGCCAATACTGCCGACGCAACGGCCGTCCTGGCCAGTGCCGTTGAGACCAAGGCATCCTGGCCTGATGGCGAACACGTCAGCGCCCGGCAAAAGGTCACTGAGATCTTTGCGACCCGCTCGGACTGGGGTCCCCATGCCATCATCGACCTGCTCAACGAGGCGGCCGGCGCGGGTGGCCTTGTGACGGTCGACAGCGGCGCACACCGGATCCTGCTCTCGCAAAAATGGATTGCCCACCGCCCCTTGTCGCTCCTGCAGTCCGCCGGCTTCTGCACCATGGCCGCCGCGCTGCCTCTGGCGATCGGAGCGAAGGTCGCCGATCCCGCACGCCGCGTCTTTGCGGTGATGGGCGATGGCGGGCTGGAGATGGGGATCGGCGAACTGGCAACGCTGCGGGATCTCGGCCATCCCGTCACCGTGGTCGTCTTCCAGGATCGCAGCCTCGCGCTCATCGCACTAAAGCAGGCCTCGGCCGGCCTGGCGCCGGCCGGTGTCGCGCTTGGCGAAACCGACTTTGCCACCATTGCGACCGGATTTGGTGGTCACGGCGTTCGCGTCGAGACGGCCGACGATCTCCGCCGCGAGCTTGTCGCCGCCGAAGGCCGGACAACCTTTACTCTGATTTCATGCAGTTTTGATGCCGATGCTTACAAAAACGCCTTCTGAGCCGACCGCAAGGTCCGACCTGCCACCGCGCATCAAGCGGCCTCGCGATCCGCGCCTCGATGTGTTTCGCGGGATCGGAATGCTGATCATTCTTCTGGCGCATGTGCCGAACGATCACTGGGCCCTGTGGATACCGGCACGGTTCGGTTTCTCCGACGCCACCGAAATGTTCGTCTTCCTGTCGGGCATGGCTTCAGCGATTGCCTTCGGTCGTCTCTTCGACCGGGAGGGGATCGTCATGCTGTCGGCCCGGGTGGTGCAGCGCATCTGGCAGATCTACTGGTCGCATATCTGCGTGTTCCTCGTCATTGCAACGTTGATGGCCGTTGCCGGCAATAAGCCGGATGGGACCTCCTACATCCAGAGCCTTAACCTCGTCCGGCTGTTTAGCGAACCTGCTCCGCTTCTCATCGGGCTGATGAGCCTCACCTATGTGCCGAACTATTTCGACATCCTGCCGATGTACATGGTCATCCTGGCCCTGATGCCGGTCATGCTGCTCGCCGAGCGGCTGAACCGGTATCTGCCCTTGCTGCTGATGACCGTGCTTTGGCTGTCCGCCCAGTTTGCCCTGGTGCATTTTCCAGCCGAGCCCTGGTCCGACCGTTCCTGGTTCTTCGATCCCTTCGGCTGGCAGTTCCTCTTCTTTCTCGGCTTCTTCCTGATGCGCGGCACGATCGTCTCGCCGCCGGATACGCGCTGGCTGATGGCATTGGCCATCGCAGTGGTTCTCGCGACCGTGCCCTTCGCCTGGTACATGGTCCTCGACGCTTCAGTCTTCTTCCGGGATGCGGCCAGTGCCATCCGGCCTTTGACCGACAAGACCACGTTCGGCCTGTTGCGGCTCGTTCATTTCGTGGCGCTTGCCTATATCGCCTTCCATGCCGTCGGCGTCGGGGGCCAGAGATTGATCCATCCGCGCATCTATCCCCTCACACGCGTGTTGATGAAGGTAGGGCAGCAATCCCTGGCGGTTTTCACGACGGGCATGGTCGTTGCACAGATCATCGGCATCTGGCTCGATCACGTGGGGCGCACGCCCTTGTGGACGGCACTTGCCAACCTCACTGGTTTCGCCCTGCTGATCGCGACCGCTTATCTGGTCGCCTGGTTCAAGGCCGCCCCCTGGAAAGCATGAGACGATATGACGTCAGAGACGAGTGAAACAATGACCCAGGAAGACAGACCGGTTCCACCGGGCAGCCTGGAAGGGTTGCGCATCCTGGACCTATCGCGGATTCTCGCCGGCCCGACGGCAACCCAACTGATGGCCGACCTCGGCGCCGAGGTCATCAAGGTCGAAAAACCCGAGAGCGGCGATGATACGCGTAGCTGGGGACCTCCGTTCTTACCCGATGCGAACGGCGATGACAGTGACCTGAGTGCCTATTTCCTCTGCGCCAACCGGAACAAGAAATCGATCGCCATCGATATCGCGAGCGAAGACGGCGTCGCCTTGCTGCGCCGGCTGGTTGCCATTTCGGACGTCGTGGTCGAAAACTACAAACCCGGCGATCTCTCCCGTCGCTGCATCGGCTATGAGGACCTCAGACAGATCAAGCCGGATATCATCTGGTGCTCGATTTCAGGGTTTGGCCAGACGGGTCCCTATTCCGATCGCACCGGCTACGATTTTCTCATTCAGGCCATGGGCGGGATCATGAGCATTACCGGCGAACCAGAGGCAGCCGGCGGCAAGCCGGTAAAGGTGGGCGTCGGGATCGCGGATGTGATGTGCGGCATGTATGCGACGGTCGGCGTGCTGGCAGCGCTCAGACACCGCGACCGGACGGGAGAAGGTCAGCATATCGACCTTGCCCTTTATGACAGCCAGGTTGCCTGGCTCATCAATGCCGCCACCAATCATCTGGTTTCAGGCCGGGTTCCCAAGCCGCTCGGCAATGCACACCCGAATATCGCACCCTACCAGACCTTTGCGGCCTCCGACGAATATCTGGCCGTTGCGGTGGGGAATGACACACAGTTCCAGCGCTTTGCCGAAGCGATAGGACTTGGAGGACTCGCGCTCGACGACCGGTTCCAGAGGAACAGGGACAGGCTTGTCAACCTTGAGGAGCTGCAGGCCCTGATCCAGGCGGAAATCGCGAAGGACACCGCGCTATCCTGGGAAAAACGTCTGCTCGGCGCCGGTGTGCCGGCTGGTCGCGTCGCGACGATCGATACCGTCTTGAGCGATCCCCATACGCTGGCGCGCGGTATGGTGGTGGAACTGCCGGGCGATGAGACCGAGAACCCGGTTCGTTTGCTCGGCAATCCGCTCAAGATGTCGGTGACGCCGGTTCAGTACCGCAGCCGTCCTCCGCATCTCGACGCGGATCGCGAGGCGGTGCTGAGGCTTCTGAAACCAGACGCGGATTGAGGTGGGGCGCCGCCTGCTTCAGCGCTTCGTCCAAACGCTTGCGATCCGCTCAGCCAATGTCAAAACGCCGAAAGCGGCGGCGACATAGGCAATTATGAAGAGATCCTGGAAGATCGTGCCGCGCAGGAACGCCGGGCCTGAGTACCACAGGATCGCAAGCAACCACACAAGGCCCGCAACGAACAGAAGCCCGAGGAGATGGCGCAGGCGTGAAGGCCGAGTTTTCTCGCTCATGAGTTGGCTCCCCGCGCGGTTGGCAATTCGACCCTGAAGATCAGAAGATCGTCACGCTGCTCAACCTCGCCCTCAAGCTCGATCAGCAAACCCGTCTGATCCAGCATCTCGCGCGGCAAGGGACCACCGTCCGACCCTGCCATCAGCAGGAAGTTATGGCCTTCGACTGGTGAGGTCGTCACGAACACGGGCGGCACACCACCGGTGATGCAGAGATTGGCGCAGGCCTTGTGCGCAAGCCCGGTTCCCGGCCGCATGGCGCCTGCGTAACATTTGCCATCGCAGATTTCCCCGGTCAGCCGCCAGCGGCCCAAGGACACCGGCGCATTAGGCTGACTGGCACCCGCTGGCGGTTCTGTACCCACCAGACCGGGCTTGCCGCCCACCAGCAGCATATCCAGCGCACCACGCTTGACGAAGATGCCGGATACTGCCGCCCATTGTCCATTCAGGGGATCAGCTTGGTTCGCGACACCAGCTTTCCCCTGCCCCGACAGCATGATGGCGCGTGGGCTTTGCCCATCCTGTGCGGGCACGCGCAAGATCGGATAGGGCAGCGTTTCCAGGACACCGGACAACTGCCCGCCCCGCAATTCGTCGACATAACCACCGGAGCCTGGGTTCTGCGTGGAAAGCGAAAAGGCCAGTGACGCCGAGACAAGTCCCAGGAATAGGAACACGCCGAAGAGAAGCGCACATTGCGCGATCACCGGCGGGACCTTCTTCGAATAGCCGATGAAGAAACCAGGATCTGGTGGTTGCGGCATCATGGCGACGTCCTCGTTGGCCTTGACGTTGGCGGAGGAGAGGCAGACGGCGCCTCGGCGATAGTGAAAGGCTCGATCCTTGTTCCGAGTGGCACGGCGACAGGATCGACGAGGACCCGTGTTCCAACGACTTTCATACGATACTTGCGGACGCGCTCGCGAAATGGCGGCGGCGCGCACCCGTCCTCGAGGCGATACTGGTAGCCGTGCCAGGGGCAGGTCGCAAAACCCAAGACGATCTTGCCCTCCCCGATGGGGCCATTCTGGTGTGAACATAGATTGGAAAGAGCCGACAACCGGCCCTTGAAACGAAAGACGGCAACGCGTTCGCCCTGTGGTAGCACTCCGATGATAGCCCGGCCTTCCTCGATGCCGTGCAGGTCGCCAACGTCTACCCAGCCTGTCTCCGCTTCGATCCGGGGTGCCGCCTCGTCGATCACTTTCTCCCGGCGCCCTGCCAGCAGATGAAGCACCGACAGCGCGACCAGACTTGCCCCCAGAAACACGGCCGCCATCGGACTGGATCCACCGATGACGGCACCAAGGCCCACATGCAGGACGACTGCGGCATAGGCTGCATAGACACTCATGTGGATCGCCTTCCAGACGGCAGGCGACAGGAAGGACAGCCAAAAATCATGGCTTGTTGCAGCCAAAACGATCAGGATCACGAGAGCAAAGACGCCGAACACTTCGAATGGGAAACCTGCCAGACTGCCAAAGCTCGTGTTGCTAGTGAACAGCGCCGTGAGCTTCGGCGTCGCGCTGAAGGCGAAGTACCAGTCGAGCACGAACATGGCATGCGTGAACGCGACCGCTGCGGTGAGCACGCCGAAATGGCGTCGGTTGTAGAGTAGAGGCAGGAAACGCGGATCGAGTCTCGCGAGCGGGCCCATGGCAAGTACAATGGTCAACAACAGAAAGGCCAACGAGCCGAAGGCGCGCATGCGTAAGATCGGCGTATCAACCGCGCGCACGGAGGGTGAGAGAAGCGGCGCAAGCTTGAGATAGAGAAGGATGTAGACGACCACGCCGGCCAAGAGGACAGCGTCGTAGATCAGCTTGTTGCGGTTCCATCCAACAGGTTTGTATGCCGTGCTCATGGCTGGACCTGCCCCTCGGATGTCCCAAGCTTGATGGAGGGGGCATCTGGCGAGAGCCGGGACGTCGAAGCAAAGGCCAACGCTAGGAGGACAGGCAGGGCGATTGCCAATATCGTCCATATCCACGCATGGGCTTTTCGATGAGCGCGCTGCATGCCGCTACTCTCCCTGGTGTCGAACAAGCACAACCCATCGCCAGACGACCAGCGGCCACAACAGGATAACGCCCAGGACTAGCAGCGGTCGAAACGTGTAGGCACCCGCGGCTGCGTGGTCGATCCGGTCGATGCCGACAGCCAGAAATGCTACGGCGACAATAAGACCCGGCGTACCCCATAAAAGGAGGAGGAACTGCGCTGGATCGGCGAAAGCAGCCATGGCCTTACCCTCATTCCAAACCGGTTGCGGGAATGGCAGCGCCTGTGACAACGGCAGCCTCGGAAGAGACGAGAAAGGCTATCAGTCGGGCGATCGCATCGGGAGAAACCCAGTCGGAGACTTTGGCATCCGGCATGGCTGCGCGATTTTGTGGCGTGTCGATCGTGCCGGGCAGGATGCAGTTGGCCGTGATGCGATTGCCGCGGTGTTCGGCCGCAATGCTCTCTGTCAGTCGAAGCACCGCAGCCTTGGAGGCTGCATAGCCTGCCTGATTGGCGCCAGCCTTTAATCCCGGCGCTGCCGCGATATGCACGATGCGGCCGTATCGGGCGGTCTGCATGGTGGGCAGGACTGCGATCGAAGTCACGAGAGCAACCCGAGCATTGAGGTTCATCATTAGGTCCCACTGATCGAGAGCATCGCCATCAACCGGCCCGGAGGCGAACCCTCCGACCGTATTGACGAGAGCGTCCACGCCGCCAAACGAATCTGCCGCTGCCTCGACCATGGCTTGGGCAACCGCCGGATTGCTCAAGTCAGCGCCCGCAAAGGTGAGGACCTTCGTTTTCGGGGGAAGGGTCTGAACCATGGTGTTCAATGCTTCAGACGTTCGATCTACGCAAACTAGGTTCACGCCCTCGCTAGCGAGTCTAACTGCTATCGCTCGCCCAAGATTGCCAGCCGCACCGGTTACAATCGCGCATGTGGGTTTTCGCAAAACCTGAACCTCCGGATGGATGACAATGGCCGATGAGGGCCGCGACTGGTTTTGTCCATTAGACGCTACCAACTCGGGAACATTACAGTCGGCCACGCGATTTTTTTCCAGCTCACAAAGAAGCTCATCTCTTGCTTCAATGGCGGGGCCAGTTCTCCTCGAAACTCGGGCCTGTTTTTTCCATCGAGGTCAACCTTGAGCACTCCCGTTGCTCTGAGGTCAGCGGCATCCACTGCCGCGGCTAAGTTTGCATCCCACAGAAAGGGTTGCACCTCCGACCGCAACAGCCGTGCCTCCGCTCTTGAACAGATGCGAACCACCGACCCGACATAACTTCGGGTGCATCCCGGCAGATCAACGAGGGGGCTTGTTGACACCAACTTGCTTGCCTGCGTTGCATGCCGGTCGACCCGGTGCGACAGGATCATATTGTGAAATACCCATTTCTGTTCTCCTGTGGCCACTATTGGCCATAGGAAGTACGCATAGCCCCCGGTTCTGTGACGGGGCCGAAATCAGACAAGCTGGTCTAGATGATCACTCCAGAGAGATAACGATGATAGAGACAGGCTCCTCTTGGTTTGTGACCGGCAGCCGTGACCCTCAATCAAACTGACTCTGATCGTTAGCCCGGATCAAACCGTTTCGCATGGGATTGGCGCCAGCCTCCAGACAGGTTTCTGCTAGCGCTGGCCGAACACCAAGAAGGCAGAGCAGTCCAACGGGGGCGATCTCGATCCATTATTGGCACCTTCATTGCCGCAGTATTGCCTAGGCGCCAGATACCGCGCGATCTTCGAGGATCCTGCCGTCATCCAGCGTGATGATGCGATCCGCGAGTTCGAGGATGCGGGAATCGTGGGTGACCATGACGGTCGTGGTGCCGCGGGCGCGACCGAGATCCTTAAAAAGGCGCACGGCCGCCATTCCGCTGACCTTGTCGAGCGCTGCGGTCGGCTCGTCGGCGAAGATGATGTCGGGGTTAGATACGAGAGCCCGTGCGATGGCCACACGCTGTTTCTGCCCGCCAGACAGGTTCGCCGGACGGTAGTCCAGCCGCTCGCCAAGCCCAAGGAGGCCCAGAAGGTGATCCGCCGCTTGGGCGTGCCTCTTGGGATCGCCCCGGCCATGGACCTGCAAACCCATCATCACGTTCTGTCGGGACGTCAGGCTGTCATGCAGATTGTGGGCCTGGAAGATGAAGCCAAGGCGCCTGCGCATGTCGATCCGGGTGATCTCGTCCGATGCAAACAGCTCCTGGTCCAGAAGTCGGATGCTGCCAGCATAAACCTCGCGCAGACAGCCCATAATGGTCAGCAGCGTGGTCTTGCCCGACCCCGACGGCCCCATAAGGATCGTCAGCGATCCGCGCCTGATCTCAAGGTTGATATCGAAAAGGGCCTGTTTGCGGGCCTCGCCCTCGCCAAAGAAGTGGTCGAGACCTCTGACTGAAATGGCTGCGTCTGTCATGGGGCCTCAGAACAGGTCGGCCGGCTGGGCGGCGGCGAGTTTGCGCATGGCGAGAAGGCCGGACAGTGTGCAGGCCGTGATCGTCCCGATGAAGACCGCGACGGCGCGCTCCGGCGTCATGAAGATTGGGATATTCGTGAGATAAGCCAACGCCTCATAAAACAGGTGAGAAAACGCCAGGCCGGGCCAGAAGCCGATGGCGGCCAGGATGATCGCCTCTTCCAGGATGATCCCGACGAAAAAGCCCTGGCGGAAGCCCATGGCCTTGAAGGTCGCGTATTCGCGGATGTGATCGGCAACATCTGAAGACAGCACCTGATAGGCGATCACGATGCCGACGACGACGCCGATGGCCACGCCAAAGGCGAAGATCAGACCGGTCGGACGCTCTGTCATCTGGTAGCGGATCTCGTGTTCCATTGCGTCCGTGACCGCGCGGATCCGAACTGTGTCGGGCGGGTAGAGCTGCATCAACTCGGCTGCAACCCGTCCGGGATCTGCGCCGGGAGCAAGCGTCAGCAGAATATGGCTCGGTGTGGCGGAGCTCCGCTGTGGGAACAGATGGAAGAAGGTCTGATCCGAGACAAGGAAGACGCCGTCGCCACCGAACCCGCCACCGATCGACACGGTTCCGATCGCGCCGATCTGACGATTTTGCATCTCGAACGAAACCGGTGCCTCCGGACTTGCCCCGGAAAAACTGCGCATATCGACAAAGCGCGTCAGCCTATCGACAAGCGCCGTGTCGGACAGGGACAGGCTGATCAGGGGATCGACCAGCGCGTCGTCTACGAAGGATCCGGCGTCCGGCGAGAGCCCGATGAACTGGATCGAGGATGACGCGTCATGACCCGAGATCCAGGTCGAGCGCCCCATGTAGACAGGCGTGCCGTCCGTTACATCCGGGTGCACCTGCGCCTGGAAAAGTCTTTGTCGCGCCAGCGTGGCAGCATCGGACAGTGTCTCGGATTCGACAGGTGACATGATCAGAAGATCGGGCTTGAAGAGCCGATAGGGAATGGCCACTGATTCCGCCATCGATCCTGCCAGACCGAGCTGAACAAAGACGAGCACATTGGCGAAGGCCACCCCGGCCAAAGCAGCCATCAGCCGCCCCGGGTGATGCATGAGCTGAAGATACCCGATGGGGAGCCGACCAAGAAGGCGTGAGAGGAAGCCGGTCATTGTCCGCTTCCCTCGTCAGGCGTGTCCGAGGCGACAGCAATCCGAGCAACGACCTCAAGGTTGACATAGGATGCCGCACGGAGACTTGAAGCCTCATCGAGTGAGACCGTGACCAGAAGCACGCGCGCATCGGTGTTCGCGGCCGGATCGTCCGCTGTTACGCTCTGCCGCCCGACCAGCGTGCCGATGCGCGAGACCGTTCCTGTCAATTGTTCGTCGCCAAGCACGCCGGAGACGAGCGACACGGACTGACCGACCGCAACCCTGGGAACCATGGTCTGGAACACTTCGAGTTCAGCCTCCATTCGCGCCGTGTCGCCCATCCGCAAAAGCCCGTCTGCAGGCGGCCGTTCTCCGGCGCGCGCCGACACCTCGATAATGGCCCCATCCTGCGGCGCCAGCACCCGGGCCCTGTCGAGGTCGCGGCGCGCCTGTTCAACGGCGGCTTCTGCCGCAGCGAGATCCGCGGTCGCCACGGCGATATCGACCTGCTGGTCGTCCGGTCCGAACTCATAACGGGTCATCGACGCCCGCAGTCGGTCGAGATCGGCGCGGGCTGTGTCGGCGGCCCGTTCTGCCTCCTCGAGCGTCGCCTGGGTCGAGACGCCTGTGCCCAACAGGGACGTCACGCGGGCCAATTCGCGCTCGGACCTCGCAAGCGAAGCCTCTGCTCCCCTAATCTGCGCACGAAGCTCGGCTTCAGCCGCCGCGACCTGAACCTTCACCTGGGAAAGTGCTGCACGCCGGATCGCAAGTGTGCTTTCCGCGCTGGTCAGAGCGGATTCATACAGCACGAGACTGTCGAGCTCGGCCAATACCTCGCCTTTGGCCACGACATCGCCGTCATCGACCAGAATACGGTCGATGCGCGCGTCGCCGGCCCCTTGCGGAAGTGCCACATAGACGATCCCTCCGGCCGGCTGAAGACGACCGAGAGAGACAACGTCACCGGTCGCCATCGCCGCGACCCGATCGGGCGACGGGACGCGTTCGACGGGCAAAGCGATGGGTCGACGGGCACCAGCACCGGGCTCGAGCTTCGTCCAGTCGAAGACGGCGCGTATGGCGGGCCCTTGAAAATAGAGACCGATGACGCCACCGATCAGGAGAAGCGATACAGCGATGAGGGCCTTCAATGGCCAACTCGTCTTCTTCCGCTGGGTGATCTTCGACGAAGACCAATCCTTGCCGTTGTCGAGCAGTGGCAAGGTGTCGGAGACAGTCGTGTCTTCCAAGGGAGTACCAGCGGGCTTCATCGCGCCAGCGCTTGCAATTCTTGCTGTGTCACAAGGCCGTTCCGATCAGCGTCGATCCGGTTGAAGGCCATGTCCTGGCGACCAAACTTCACGACCTGGCCTGCCCTACCCAGGTTGTCTTGTGCATTGAGCGAAAGAAGAGTGTGAAACTCCGAGCGAGTCAGAGCCTTGTCGCCATCTGCATCTGCCTGGAGATAGTTTTCAGCCAGTTTTTGTCTGTCGGCATCAGACATTGTCTGGGCCTGAACGCCAGACAGCGGCAGGGCAACGCAAGCGGCACAAGCCAGCAGTGCCAATACATTAGGTTTCATGTCCCTATTTCTCCTCTTCAGATGAATTGCAGTTTGTCGTGTCTGGCGCGCTCATTCCGACGGACAGAGTGAGGGCCATGACCGTCGTTCCGACCAAGGTGTTCTCTCTCCGCCGACGGGCTGTCCCGCAGATGCCCCGGTGATGGAGGCGAGTGACGCCTCAGCGGCTGAAGGTGCGGGTTCCGGTCGCAGTACCACCGGCCGGGCCAGTGCGCGTCATGTTGCAACTGCGGTCATTGGCGCTGCAGGTGCGGACGCGGGAAGCGGAATTGCCGAAGCGTCCGGTGGTCTCACGGGTCGCGCTGCATTCACCACCTGAGCAATTACGGGTCTGGCTCGTCGTTCCACCATAAATTCCCGTCGCCGTGCGTGTCCCCGTGCAGTTGCCATCAACGCATGTCGCGCTTCGACCATAGGTCTCAACCCGTGGTGCGACGGGAGCATAGGGACGGTAGTAGGATGTCCAGGACCGGTACCACGGCTGCGCCACGTAATGGGTGTTCCAGTAGGTGCGGTCATAGGTCACCACGGTCACACCGACGGTGGGAGCGACTGCGGCGGATAAGACGACGGGGCCGCCTTTGTAGACCACCTGAATATAGCTTGCAGACACCCAGCCCCGATACTGGCCGAATGCAACATCGCACCACGCATAATCAGCAACGCAACCATGGGTGACGATGCGCGCGCCCTGGGGCAATACTGTCACCACCGGATAGCTTGTTGCCGGTCCGGCGCGCAGATTGACGTTTGCCGTCGATACAGCAACGGTTGACGCCGAGGCGACCGTTGCCCCGCCCATCACCAAGGCTAAAATCACGAAAATCTTCTTCAGCATAGTTTTTGCTCCATCTCCGACGATGCAACTTTTTCGTCTCGTGATCAGCCGTTTGCAGGAGCTGAATGTCACAGGCGTTACGGATTTTGGGCGAGATGTGACAAGGTGTTTCAAAGGACCCCGTCCGTCATGTTTTGACATAACTCAATCTTGCGTTACGTCTCGGATACGTGACACGATCAGTGCCATGAACGGCAAATCAGACAGAGTGATCGTCGTGGACGACGACGCTGAACTCCGTGCGCTGCTGCGCCGGTTCCTGACGGAGCATGGCTTCGAGACCCGCGCTGTCGAAGGCGGTAGCGCGCTTGACAGGGAGCTGTCGCGGAACCCTGCGGATGTCATCGTCCTCGACCTCATGATGCCAGGCGAAGACGGGCTTGCCATCTGCAGGCGGCTTCGAGCAGCCGGCGATCTGACGCCTATCGTGATGCTCACAGCACGGGGGGATCCGATCGATCGGATTGTCGGCCTCGAAACCGGCGCCGACGACTACCTGCCCAAACCGTTTGAACCGCGCGAACTGGTGGCACGTCTTGCAGCCGTGCTCCGCCGCACGCGGGGCATGCGGGCTGTGGCCGCAGATGAGGTCATGACGATCGGTTCCCTGGAGATCAATCTCTCGACCCGAACGGTGAAACGTGACGGCGCGTCGCTGAAGCTTTCCAGCCGTGAATTCGCTCTGCTGGAGGCTCTGTTACAGAGCCGCGGACGCCCGCTGAGCCGGGCCCAGTTGATCGAACGCGCTCTAGGACGCGACGCGGAGGTCACTGACCGCGCGGTGGATGTCCACGTCGCGCGACTAAGGCGCGCGATCGGCGACCGGGCCGATGCGCCCGAATTGATCAAGACGGTCTGGGGTGTGGGCTACGTGTTGGTGTCCGACGGTGCTTGACTCACTCCTGAAGCAGAACATCGCGGTCCTTGCCGCGACCATCCTCGGCGCACTTCTGGTGTCACTCCTTCTGATCGCCGGATACGTGATACGGCCCCAGATCGAACGCTCGGCAGCAGACACGGCACAGACGATCCGAAATCTCCAACTTTCATTGACACAGATGGATCCGTTCCAGCAGATCCTCTTCACCGAGGCGCTCAGTGCGGACGATGAGCGCGGCATGCTTTTGACCGACGCTGCGCCCGACGAGGCAGGCGGACCGCGCAGTTGGTTCAAAGAATACTTCCTGCAAATTCTGTCTGAGCAGTACGGGATTACGGGCCCCGATGTCCTAATAGATGGTGAGGGACGGGTCTGGGTGCGGCTCCTCACGGCGGATCAACCCTATTGGTTGACCGTCAGGACATTGCCGGCGACCGATCCCGTGGTTGGTGTGCTCATGGCATCCGCCGTCGCATTGCTTGCTTCTCTAGCCGGTGGGATCACGCTGCAACGAAAGATCGCTCGACCGCTGAAGCATTTGGAGGATGCGGTCGGTGTTATGTCCGGGCCATCCTATACTTATGAGAACGCCATCCATAGTCCGCGGGAAATCGCTGCGGTCTCCGGCGCACTTAAAGATATGTCGCATCGGTTACAAACGGCAGAGGCTGACCGCGCGCTGTTGCTGGCTGGGGTCAGTCACGATTTGCGAACGCCACTGACCAAGCTGCGCCTGTCTCTTGCGATGATGAAGAATTCTGATCCCGATCTCGTTGCTGGTGCGGAGCGCAACGTGATCCGGATTGAGACCATGCTGCGTCAATTCCTCGACTTCGCCCGTGGGTTTGAGGTGGAAGAGACGCGGGCAGTTCCATTGCGACCGCTTCTCCAGCAGGCAATCGAGGCGAGCGATCGACCAGACACCATAGCACTCGACGCGCCGACCAATGACCTGGCCTGGGTTCGGGAAGCAGCCCTTCTCAGAGCTGTTGAGAACCTTCTGACCAATGCGATCCGATACGGAAAAGCCCCGATCAGCGTAAGCGCGCGGACTGATGGCGGAGACCTGCTGATCGAGGTGCGGGATTCGGGGCCTGGCATTTCACTTGGAGAAGCACGAAACCTCATTCGCCCGTTTGCCCGAGGTGATGTTGCCCGCGGCGGAGAAGGCACGGGCCTCGGATTGGCGATCGTCGACCAGGTGGCGAGGGCCCACGGCGGAGCCCTGGAATTCGAACAAGCCGCAGAAGCCTTCACGGCCTGTCTGCGTATCCCTCAATCAAGGCAAGCCTGAGCGGCTGTGTTCGATTACATAGAGCGCTTCTACAATCCGAAGCGTCGCCACTCGACACTGGGCTATCTCAGCCCCAATGACTTTGAAACCAAGGTGGGATTAGCTTAACTAGGTGTCCGAAAAACCGGCAGCATGCCACAGCGGAGATCATTTCCGGAATGGGGCCGGGAGGCGACAGTCCGATGTTGGCGTGCAGAAGACTGAAAGCGGACATCCAAACACCTAGTGACAGGGTCCCATTTTGGCCCAAGGGTGGCGCGACTTCCTCCGGAGCTGCAATTGCACCTTACCGTTCTTTGCCACCGGCAAATTTGACCTTGATCCAAACGTCGTCTTCCCGGCTGAAGTTTCCGACACTTCGCAAAAGCAAGACACTCAAGCGAGCGGCAGCTTTACCTGAACCTCGACCCCTTCATCCTTGATCGGCCTCGGTGAGATCACTTTCAAGGTCATGCCGGTGCGGTCAGCGATGGCCCTGATGATGGAAAGTCCGAGACCGCTGCCACCGATCTTTGCATCTCCCCGCTCGAAACGCTGCATCAGTCGCTCCATGGTTTCGATCGGCAGGACCGGGCCATCATTGGCGACGCACAGCGATCCATCTGCTTTCAGAACCGCTTCGACCAGACCATCCTGTGCGCCGTGCTTGAGCGCATTTTCGATCAGATTGCGAAACAAGATGCCGACAGCGTCGGGGTCCAGCTTGGACAGCACTGGATCCGGCGGAAGGGTAAGGACGATCCGCCCCTCTCCGGCGCGACTGAAATCTTGAGCGATCATCTCCAGGACCGGTCTGAGGTCGGATGGCTCGTCGCTTTGCAGGCGCCCGCCTTCAGCGCGAGCAAGCTGCATCAGTTTCTCCGACATACGCATGAGCCGCTTCAGCGTCATCTCGATCTCGGTTGCCCGCTGGCCGGTCTGCTCTTCCTTGGTTTCGGAGCGAATACGCTGCGCCTGGGCGATGGCGCCAGCCACGGGCGTGCGCAACTCATGCGCCGCATTGGCAGCGAAGGCACGCTCGGCATTGAACGCTGCCTTTAGCCTGTCCAGCAACTGGTTGATGCCGGCGGAAATCGGGCGAAGCTCGCTCGGCAAATTGGTGGCTGGCAAGGGCGACAAGTCCCGTGCGCCACGATGGGCAAGTTCCTCTTTGAGCCCTCGTATCGGACGCAGGGAACGGCGCACCACCAGAACGATCGCCAGCAAGCTGAGCGGGACAACCACGATCAAGGGCGTTATGAGGCCCAGCAGCATCTGGCGCGACAGCTCCAGGCGACGGTCAAGTGGTTCGGCAACAGCAATCGTCAGGCTCCTGGAAGGGTCCATGTCATAGTAGAGCTGGTGCGTTTCAGTTCTGACAAAACCCTGCCTGACAAAGGGAGGAAAAATTGCGGCATCGGCACCGCGTGATGCGAGCAGGATACGTCCATTGCCATCACGCACGACAAAGGTGACATCCTCGCCGTATCGCGCCTCGCGGTCGGGGCCCGTCCGATCGTCGTCCTGCTCTCCCTCTTCGTCGTCATCATGCTCAACGGAAACGCCGTTGCTGTGGTCTTCCCGTATATCGTGGCGGGCAATGGGAAGGATGCGCTGGGCAGTCGCCTTCAACCCGTCGTCGAAGACTTGCCGCATCTCACCGTCGAGACGATGTGCCGTTACTGCCGCTGCGGCCAACCACAGCAGCGTGACCGAAAGACCGACCGCAATCGCCAGGCGCCTTTGAAGTGAAGTGCCGGTGCTCATGCACGCGCCAACCGGTAGCCGAGACCGCGTTCGGTCTCGATCACATGGGCGCCGAGCTTCTTGCGCAGCCGGCTGACATGAACCTCGATCGCATTGCTGTCGATCTCCGTGTCGAAAGAATAGAGCCGTTCCTCAAGCTGCGCCTTGGAAAAGAGTTGCCCGGGACGCTGCAGGAAGGCTTCGAACAGAACCCATTCGCGCGCGGTCAGAATGACCGACTTGCCGCTAAGGGCCACACTTCGCGCAGCAAGATCGATTGAAAGCGGGCCGAGCGTGACGATGGGATTGGGGTTACCCGTGTAACGACGAGCGACCGAGCCGATACGCGCCGAAAGCTCGGCGAGATCGAAGGGCTTCACCATGTAGTCGTCAGCACCAGCGTTGAGCCCGGCAATCCGGTCGGAAACCTGGTCGAGCGCTGTGAGGATCATCACGGGCGTGACATCGCCACGGCCACGGAGTGCTTTGAGAAAGGGAACGCCCAGGCCGTCAGGCAACATCAGATCCAGGAGGAGCAGATCATAGGCGGCTGAGAAAAGCGCGTCTGCCGCCCGGTCCAGCCTGACCACCCAATCGACAGAATGGCCATCAGCAGCGATCTGGTCACGGATCGCGGCACCCAGCGCCGTATCGTCTTCGATAAGCAGTACTCGCATCTATTCCTCCTGGCTCAATCCCGCTGTGCGCCCGCCAGCTTACGGGAAGCTGAAGCAATCTCTCACCCTTTGTAAGGTGCCAGTCAGATTGCGGGACCATTCATCGTTCCAACGAACCGAGGAACAGATGATGAAAACCGTCCTCCTGCCCACAGTTGCTCTAGCCTTGATGGCCGCCACGTCCACTCAGGCAAGGGACGATTGCGACAGTGCGATTGCCACGTGGCAGCCACGCGAAGCCGTGCGCGCCATGGCTGAGGATCGCGCCTGGAGGCTGAAGCGCATCAAGATCGACGATGGCTGCTACGAAGTCTACGGCACGGACAGGCAGGGCCAGCGCTTCGAGGCGAAAATTGATCCCGCCACCCTCGAGATCATCGAAATCGAACATGAGGACTAAGAGCGCTGATCGCGCCTGCGCCTCACTCCAAAAGCTCAACCCCTATCTCAACCCACCCAGGAGATCCTTGATGACATACCGTAATCTACTTTTGGCCGCCTGCGCGGGCACCGCCATTCTGGTCGCATTCGGCAGCATGGCAATGCCGTTCGACGCTTTCGAGCGGAATGTAAAATCCGCAATCACCCTGATCGACGACGATGGCGACGACGATGACGATCAGCGCGAGGCATCGGACGACTGCGGCGGTGACGATGATGATGACGACTGTGGTGCCAACGGCGGCGCCATGCAGCAGCCGCAGAGCGCGACCCCGCCGGCCAACGGCCTGTTTGCGCCAGGTTCCAAGCCAACCGTCCAGATGAACTGACCCTGTCCGCCCTGCGAAGGAGAACGAAATGAAGTCCTTTCTTGCCATACTCGCCGTCACCACGGCCCTCACCCTTCCCGGCATTGCCAGTGCCGGCCAGGTGACATTCACCACCACAATGCGTGATTACGGCGGCCCTGGCGCCTACCTCGCCTATTACGTCACCGATGCCAGTGGCAAATATGCCGGCAGCCTTTGGATGGCGGGCGGAAAGGCAAAGTACTACCAGCATCTGAGCGGCTGGACCCGGGCGACGGCTGGAAACACGGCGGAGATCAACGGCATTACCGGCGCCAGTGTCGGTGCAGGGCGGTCGCTGAGCATCACGTTGGATCTCGCCGATACGCTGTTCGATGCCGGTTACCAGTTGCACGTCGATTCCGCCGTCGAAGACATGCGCGACGCCCCGAACGAGATTGTCGTGCCGCTGACATCGGATGGCGCCGGAAAGCCTGTGAGCGGCACCCGTTACATCGCCGACTTCACCTACGCCCGCTGATCAAGAAGGACGCGTGTCATGATCCGATCACTCCACCGTTGGTTTGGACTGATTGCCGCCGTGCTTCTGATCGCGGTCGCGCTGAGCGGCATGGTCCTGTCGATCTTTCCAGCAGCCGAGGCACTGACCCGGCCTGCTTCGCAGGCGATCAGCGTTGCGGATCTCGCGGCCCGCGTTCAGTCTGCGGAACCTACGGTGGAGCAGATCAGACGGTCTCCATCGGGTCGCATCACCGCCTACTACTTCGAGGGTGACCAGCCTGCCTCTTCGGTCATCGATCCCGCAACGGGAAAGCCTGCCGGCAGCGCTGACACGTCGCCTCTCCAACGCTGGATGACCAATTTCCATCGATCGCTGATGCTGGACGACACAGGGCGCCTGATTACAGCAGGTGGGGCCGCCGCAATGCTTGCACTGTCCATATCCGGTCTTTTCCTGCTGGCACGGCGCGCTGGCGGATGGCGGTTCTTCTTCAAGCCGATGCGCGGCACTGGCAAGGGGAAGCTTCACGCGGTCGTCTCACGTCTTGCACTGCCCGGTCTTTTCCTCTCTTCGCTGACGGCACTGTGGATGACCGCGACGACCTTCGGCCTTCTGCCGGCAGGCGCTTCAGCGCCCGTCTTTCCAGCACAGGTGAGCGGACAGACAGGCCTAGTCCTTTCCGCAGTCCCCACACTCCAAGCCATCCCCATGGATGAACTGCGTTCCTTGAGTTTCCCGGCGATGGGCGATGCGACCGATGTCTTCACCCTGAAGACGGCTTCCGGCGAAGGCTATCTCGACCAAGGGACAGGCGCGCTTCTCGGCTGGACTGATGCAGGCT
The DNA here is from genome assembly GCF_042466255.1 of Rhizobium sp. R86522. Classification (NCBI taxonomy): domain Bacteria; kingdom Pseudomonadati; phylum Pseudomonadota; class Alphaproteobacteria; order Hyphomicrobiales; family Rhizobiaceae; genus Rhizobium; species Rhizobium sp. R86522. Next base: position 4,392,503 of record NZ_JAXHBX010000001.1, on the reverse strand, counting down.
GGATCGACAGCGTCTCCCATCTCGTCACGATGCTGCATACCGGCCAAGGCATGGCCTGGCTTGGCCTGCTGCTGGGCTTGTCGGCGCTTGGTGTGCCGGTGCTTGGCTGGAGCGGCCTCTTGGTCTGGCTTGCCGGCCGGCGCTCGGGCAAGGCCACATCCGTGCCCGCCGGCAACGCTGACACTATTCTCCTCGTCGCCAGCGAGGGCGGGACGACGAACGGCTTTGCAGCCACACTTCAGACCGCCCTGTCAGCACAAGGACTTCGAGTGCATGTCGGATCGATGGCGGGATTCGATGCTAGCTTGTGGCCGAAGGCAACGCGGATCATCCTTCTTGCCGCGACCTATGGTGATGGCGCGGCACCCGCATCGGCAAGTGGTTTTCTCCGCGACTTCAAAGGATCTCCGGCAAAACCCGGCCTGTCACTTGCCGTCCTCGGCTTTGGTGATCGCAGCTTCCCGGCCTTCTGTGGCTTTGCGGCAGAGGTCGCGCGGACCGCTGACGAAAAGGGCTGGTCGCAGCTTCTCCCGTTTGACACGGTGGATCGCCAGTCACCCCAGGATTTCGCCCGATGGGGACGCAATCTTGCGCATGCGCTCGACCTCGATTTCGAGCTGAACCATCAACCGGTGGCGCAAAAGACCTTGCAATTCGCGCTGATATCGCGCCGCGACTACGGTGCCGACGTGCAGGCGCTGACCTCGATCCTGCGCTTTGCCCTGCCAAAAACGTCTCTCTGGCAACGACTGACGGGTCAAGGGCTACCGCATTTTGAGGCTGGAGACCTGATCGGCGTCATGCCGCAAGGCTCCGACCTGCCGCGCCTCTACTCACTGGCATCAGGCACCAGGGACGGCTTTATCGAAATCTGCGTGCGCAAGCAGGCCGGCGGCCTCTGTTCCGGACAACTGACCGCTCTGGAGCCGGGCGACACGATGACCGCCTTCGTCCGATCGAACCCGGCTTTCCGCCCAGTGCGGGGTCGCAAGCCGGTCATCCTCATAGGAGCTGGCACCGGGATCGGCCCATTGGCAGGCTTCGCGCGGGCCAATCAGGCGAAACAGCCTATGCATCTTTACTTCGGCGCCCGTCACCCCGCCAGCGATGCACTTTACGCAGAAGAGCTTGCCGGCTGGAAGGACGACGGCCGCCTCGCCTCGGTTTCGATGGCCTATTCGCGGACAGCGACGCCTGCCTATGTGCAGGATATCGTGCGCAAGGACGCGGCAAGGCTCGGCAAGCTGATCGCCGCCGGCGGGCAGGTTCTCGTCTGCGGTGGACGGGAGATGGCTTCAGGGGTTGCCGCCGCCCTTGCCGATAGTCTCGCCCCGCAAGGTATGACCCTTGCCACTTTGAAAGCAGAGGGCCGTTATGCCGAAGACGTTTACTGAACTGACGCGTCACGCTCTGAACGGTGAGACCATGGGCACGCGCTGGTCAGCACTCTTCCACATGCCGGCTGACTTTGACATCGCACCCGTGCAGACGGCCATGGCTGCCGCCGTGGACGAGGTCGATGGGCAAATGTCCACCTGGAAACCGGCCAGTGATCTCAACCGCCTGAACGCTGCACGTCCGGGCGAATGGATCACGCTGCCGGAGCGGTTGCTCACTGTTTTGTCCGCGGGTCTCGCTATCGGCCACGCCTCGGGTGGCGCCTTCGATATCGGTATAGGCGATGCCGTTATCGCATGGGGCTTCGGAGCCGATGTTGCCGATCAGCAGCGGATCAAGGCCGCCCGTGTCATGGTACGGCTCGCCGCCCATGAAGGGCTGGAACTAGACAGTGCCGGAGGACGGGGCCGAAAACATGCTGACCTGCATTTTGATCTGAACGGCATTGCCAAGGGTTATGGTGTCGACCGGCTGACTGAGGTGGCGCGCGCACACGGGATCGACGCAGGCCTCTTTGCCATCGACGGCGAACTGCGGGCGCTCGGCACCCAGCCAGATGGGCGGGCCTGGACCATTGCCGTCGAGGAACCCGCTTTTGACGCCCGTGCCCCACACTCGATCCTTGAGTTGCACGATGCGGCCGTCGCCACATCGGGTGATTACCGGCACTGGATCGATGTCAACGACCGGCGCCTGTCGCATACCATGGACCCGCGTCTCGGCATGCCGCTCATCCAGTCGCCGGCCTCTGTGACCGTCATCGATAGTGACTGCATGAGTGCCGACGCCTGGGCGACGGCGATGATGGTGCTTGGCGAGACCCGCGGCCTGCCGCTCGCCGAAAAGCTCGGGCTTTCCGTCCTGTTCCTGTATCATGGATCTGAGAAGACTGCCGGGTGCGGCGTGTTTGCGCCCTGACATGTTCCGTGACAGCCCGCATCATTGCTTTCCACACTCCTCAATCACCGCCAATCCCCTGAATGGAACCATGCCATGTCCCGTCTGCACACGGAAAGTCATCTCGTCTCGCGCATCGGCTGGCTGCGGGCTGCAGTGCTCGGAGCCAATGACGGGATCGTCTCGACGGCAAGCCTGATCGTCGGGGTCGCCTCCGCTTCCGCGGCATCCTCCGATGTCCTCGTGGCAGCCATTGCCGGTATGGTTGCTGGCGCAATGTCGATGGCCGCCGGCGAATATGTCTCCGTCAGTTCACAGGCCGACACCGAGTCGGCCGACATGGCTCGTGAACGCCGAGAGCTTGAAACCATGCCGGAAGCTGAGCTGGAGGAACTAACCCAGATTTACGTGACACGCGGTCTTACCCCCGACCTTGCCCGACAGGTTGCCGAGCAACTGACCGCCGGCAATGCGCTTGACGCGCATGCCCGCGATGAATTGGGCATTGTCGAGCATATGACCGCCCGCCCGATCGAGGCGGCACTGACGTCAGCTATGACCTTTGCCATCGGTGCAGCACTTCCCCTGGCACTGGTGTTCGTATGGCCAAAAGATACGCTTGTCCCTGCGGTCTCGATCGCGTCGCTCCTCTTCCTCGCGCTCCTCGGCGCCATCGGCGCCAAAGCGGGCGGTGCGAACATGCTGAAGGCGACCGCGCGCGTCACATTCTGGGGAGCGGCCGCCATGGCACTCACCGCAGGTATTGGTGCCCTTGTGGGGACGACCGTATAAGGCCCACATCTTCCTTTGTCAGACGACTTCAGTTCGGGCGATCGTGCGGTCTTTCGCTCGAAAGCAAATGAGCCATCGCCTCGGTGATGGTGAGGTCGTCGTAAGGCTTGGGGAAGAACCGACTTCCTCCCGGCAGCATGCTTTCTTCGACAATGGCAGCACCGGATGCGACGATCAGCTTCACGGCTGGCCATCGATCGCGAATGTAATGGGACAGTTTGATACCGTCCATCGTCCCTGGCATCTGGACATCCGTGAACACGAGATCGATATCATCTCGTGCTTCCAGGATGCGGATCGCCTCGTCGGCGTCGCCAGCTTCCAGCGCTTCGTAGCCCGCCGAAAGGACGAGATCGACAGCGCTCATGCGTATCATAGGGCTGTCTTCAACGATCAGGACGACGGGTCTACCGTTCTTCATTGTACACTCGATGTATGATCTGGCCTAAACACTTAATCTCTAGCGTTCAGATAGCGATTTTGTTCCTGTGCCGCCGGCGAAAAATCGGCCCGCAGGCCTAACGGTTCCCTGTGACTGATCGTCACGACTGTACCTGGGTCGGCGTCGCTCAACATTAGTTCGCCTTCAAGATTCTTGACGAGCGCTTCTACGATGCCGGTCCCCAATCCTGCCTTTGGCATATCATCCCCAACAGGCATTCCAATTCCGTTATCGGAGATGGATAGGGTCCAGTCTTTGCCCGAGGATCGATAGTCGATCTCGATCGTCCCGGGTCGCTCGTCTGTGAAGGCATGTTTGAGAGCATTGATCACCAGTTCCGTGACGATGAGCCCGAGGCTGATAGATACGTCCGCAAGGACGGAGCTGTTATCGACGTTCACCTGGATCGACAGCCTTTCTGGGTCCGCGATCATCGATGCGCAGAGACTTTGGCAAAGCTGCGTGAAATAGGTACGCAACTCCACACTGCCACCGGCGGACGTGGAAAGCTGTCGCTGCAGGGCTGCAATCGACATGATGCGGTGACGGGCGTCATGGAGATGCCCGCGGACCTCCTCCGACTGAACGCGGCGCGCACTCTGCATGAGCACGCTGGCAATGATTTGCAGGCTGTTGGCGACCCTGTGCTGGACTTCCTGGAGAAGGATGCCCTTGTCGCGAACCAGATCGTCTTTCAGGCGAGCCTCAGCGCGGATGTCGGTCACGTCGGTAACGGCCAGAAGCAGGCGAAGATGGTCGGGGTCGCCATCGTCCAGCGTCTGTGCATTGACCACCAACTGCCGCGTTTTCTGGTTCGGTCGCTTCAGGTCGATCTCATAGGCATCGATGCTTGCACTGCCGGTTGCGGTCGCCATCAACAGTGACTCGAGCTTGGCCATCGCCCACTCCCCCTGCCCAAGTTCGCCGAGGCGTTTGCCGTTGACGGAGGCTGGGTCAATCTCGAATGCCCGGCAGAAGGATGCACTTACCGCGATGACCCTGAGATCGTCAGACAGGAACAACAGCGGTTCATGGGAGGACATCACAACGGCAAGCGTGCTCGCCGCTTCGAAATGAATTGCGGGTATCTGTGGCATGATGCGCCCCCAGGGGCCGGAGACTCACGGAGCAAGTCATCACTCGGCAGAAACGTCGAAAAGCTGATAAGCCCAATTCGACTTTGGCATTATAACACGCCTAACGCGTGGGTGGATCAATCATTCCAGCTCGCTAACCAGCGTGGCGCGATGCTGACGGCACCTCCAGCATTGCTGTATTCAGCGATAGACCATGCCACCGTCGGATAGGATCGCTTGTCCGGTGATATAATCGGCGTCAGGGCTGGCAAGGAAAGACACCAGTGCCGCGACATCTTCAGGCGTCTGCGCACGACCAAGCGCGATGCCGTCGACGAACTTCTTGTAGGTTTCGCCCGTCGGCGCGCCGGTCAGCTCGGCAAACTTTTCGTCGATCTCGACCCACATGTCGGTGCCAACCACGCCGGGGCAATAGGCGTTGACGGTAATGCCAGCGCTTGCGTATTCCTTTGCGGATGCCTGGGTGAGCGCTCTCACAGCGAATTTCGTCGCCGAATAGATACCGAGCATCGCGTAGCCTTCGTGGCCGGCAATCGACGAGGCATTGATGATCTTGCCCTTTTGCGCGCGGGCCTTGAATTTCTTGGCAGCAGCCTGGATTCCCCACAACACGCCATCGATATTGATCTTGAAGATCTTCTCCACGTCTTCGGGCATCACATCGTCGATGGGCTTGACCTGGGCAATACCGGCATTGTTGACGATGACATCGAAGCCGCCAAGCTCCGCCTCGGCGTGATCAATGGCGGCGTAGACCTGATCGCGATCACTGACATCGGCGGCAAAGACTGATGTCTTGCGGCCGAGCGCCTGTATTTCCTTGGCCACCGCATTCAACTTGTCCGCCTTGAGGTCAACCAGTGCGATATCGAAACCGTCACTGGCCAGTCGCAGGGCGATGCCCCGGCCAATCCCTTGTGCGGATCCGGTGACGAGGGCAACTTTTGCTTGATGAGACATTTTGTATTCCTTGTTGTCTTGGGGGACCTCTGCCGACGGACGATTGGCATAGATTTTCACCGTGGCGCACCTAGGGCTTCGAGACATGGCCAGCGAACACGAAGATTGTGCAAGGAAGCGGTTTGGTGCGCACTGATCGGGGTTAGCTACACGAGACTATGTCCCTCGACTTCAAGCCAGCGAACCAGACGACGTTTCTTCATCCAGCCCATCATTCAAGCCAATTGCACCAAGAATTGCCGCCTGGACGGACTTGTCTTGTGCGGCCACGGCAGCCGTCAGTCGCAACAATTGCCGGCGAGTTTGGTAGAGTTGATCGACCAAAGAGAGGACGGTCGGCAGCGTGTCCGCATCGATCTCAAGCTCGTAACGCAGCGTGCAGATCAGCCGAATGCGTGCGCACTCCATCTCCGAAAAGACGATCACACCGGCATCTTCCTGCGGCGAGATCAGCGCCTCGCTGATCCACGCATCGAGATCGCTCCGCTGAAGCGCTTCTATCCGCTCCACAATATCCTCGACGCGCATCATTTTAGCATCTCCTTGCGAGGCAGGTCCGGAGTTCTTGGCTGCCAGGTTTCCAGGAACGATGACAGTTCCGGTTCCTCGCCCTGTGGAAGAACGACCTTCAAAGTAACGAGCTGGTGCCCGCGCTGGCCGGTTTTGCGGTTGAGAACGCCCTTGTCACGAAGTCGCAGCGTCTGGCCGGTATTGGCGCCCCTCGGGATAGTCATCGATACAGGGCCACCAATGGTCGGGACCTCGATACGCCCGCCCAACACGGCCTCCCGCAAGGTGACTGGCAACTCAATGTGAATATTGTCATCCTTGCGATGGAAGAACGGGTGCGGCTCGATATGCAGCTCGACAAAGGCGTCTCCTGCAGGCCCACCGCCAAAGCCGGGCATTCCCTGCCCCTTCAGTCGCAGCATCTGCCGGTCGTCGGCCCCTTCCGGGATCTTCACCTGGAGCGTCTTGCCCTCAGGCAGCGTAATGGTACGCGTCGCACCAATGGCGGCATCGAGGAAATCCACCGGCAACACATAGGTCAAATCCTGCCCAGGCGCCCGGAATGCACTCTGCTGCCGTTGCGTTCCGCTTTTGAATGCCCGCGCGAGAAACTCTTCAAGGTCCTCATTGCTGGTGAAGCCATCCTGGGCTGCGTGAGATGTGTAGGACGGCCCATCGGCAAAATCGCGATAGAATCTTTCCTGTTTTCTTTCCACGCCGCTGGCATCAATTTCGCCTGCATCGAAGCGCCGTCGCTGCTCCTTGTCCTTGAGGAAATCGTTTGCGTTGGAGGCGGCCTTGAATGTCTCTTCAGCGGTCTTGTCGCCCGGATGCAGATCGGGATGGGACTTTCGCGCCAGTTTCTTGAACGCTTCCTTGATTTCCTTATCGGTCGCGGTTCGGGCGACGCCGAGAGTTTCATAAGGGTCGTTCATGCACTGATCCCACCTCAATACCATTCTAACCGAACAATCTGATTGCCTCTGCCTGCCGTGTCGGAACGGTGTTCTTCCCTATTCAGGTTTCCCGCGGCGCCCCGGCAGGCTTCGATCCTGGCGATTTTCGGCCGCGTCCGGACCCAGACCAACACCTGTGCCCGCACTCGTCTTGCCAGTCGATCCACCGAGATCAAAGCCAGGTCGATCGACTGGCGCGGGCTGAGATGAACTGTCTGCGACCTTGTCAACGGGGTTTGCCTCGTCGCGCTTGTCTTTGGACGCGTTCTTTAGGATCGGTGTCTTGGGTTCTTTATCTGCCATGATCCTGTTTCTCCTGAGTGTTGATTTTCGCGTCTTGTGCCAGCGCGCGCCTACAGGCTTCCGGTTCTGATCGTGTCCGCGCCTTTGGCATGATGGAGCCTGCCGAGGGTGGACTGAAGAACCCGCTGCAGCTTCTTAGCAGCGCCTGAATAAGCGCCTTCAAGGGTAGCCGCCCGCTCGCTGGCCACCTCTGGCTGCCGCCCCTCGATGCGTGCTTCCATCATACAACGCTTGTCGGAGCCGCCGGTTTTGTCGCCGTCTTCGTCGCTGAGATGGACTTCAACACGGGTGATATGGTCACTGAAACGGTCAAGATAGGTATGGATCTCGGCCGAAACACGAGCGGACAGTTCTTCGCCACCCTCGATGTTTTCGTCGGTATTGACTTGGATTTTCATCACTAAGTTCCTTTTCAAGGATCGGCGGCCAGCGCCGGGGGCACAACAGGAGGCTTCCGAGCGTGTAGAACGCTAGACGAGCAGGACGGCTGGCCCTTGTTCGGTAGCCTGCCCTTCGAATGTTTCGTCGGATTGATCCGCCTCGGCCTTCGTCTTCTGAACCAGTTGATCGCGATGGTGCGGAGGGCCGTAGATGGTGTAGATCTTGAGAGCATCATGGCCGGTGCAAATCAGATTGTGATGCACGCCTGCCGGGACCACGATGCCGTCACCGGGTTTGACTTTGTGGGTCACGCCGTCGATTACGATCCGCCCCTCACCTTGTTCAATACGGAAGAACTGATCCGTATCAGAATGCATCTCTCCGCCGAGCTCTTCGCCCGGCGCAACCGACATTAAAACCAGTTGCAGCTTCAACCCCGAATAGAGAACACGGCGAAAGTCGGTGTTTCTTTCGGTCAGCTCTTCGATGTTCGCGACATATCCAATCACAGCGGCGCTCCCAAAACTCCGTCACCTGGCCGGTGACAACGCGAAGTCTGCAATGAATGGGTCAAACGCGCACTGATCAGGGTTAGTTGCCTTAAGTTTTTCGTCCCTCAGCTACTCGCCCCGCTCTCCTAACACCGATCAGTGCGCGCAACTGATGCTAGCCCATACACTTGATGGACAAGCCAGCGACGGACGATCGAAAGTTCCAGAACCAATGCGAAAGCGCGATTTGAACAGGGATAGCTCCAATCCTCCCACCGGCATCATCGATGCTGTCCGCGGAGCTGTGGTCGATGTCGTCTTTGACGCGGCCGACCTGCCGCAGATCAATTCTGCATTGATCGTGGAATGGGATCGGCCGACACCTCTTGTTCTCGAAGTCCAAAGCCATCTCGATCTGCAAACCCTGCGCGCGGTTGCGTTTCAGTCCACAGCAGGGCTTGCCCGTGGGGTGACGGTTCGCGCAACCGGCGGACCTGTTTCGGTGCCCGTTGGAACGGAGGTCCTTGGTCGGCTTCTGGATGTCGTAGGCAATCCCCAAGACAATGGACCTGCGCTTCCAGAGAAAACTCCCCGCCGCTCGATCCATGCGCTTCCGCCCCTTCTGAAGAACCAGACCGGTACGACCGACGTGTTCGAAACCGGCATCAAGGTCATCGATCTCCTGACACCGATGGCCCAGGGCGGGAAAGCCGCCATGTTCGGGGGTGCAGGCGTCGGCAAGACGGTTCTGGTGATGGAGCTGATCGGCGCCATGGTTGAGAAATATGAAGGCATCTCGGTCTTTGCAGGGATTGGCGAGCGATCGCGCGAGGGACACGAGCTGCTGACCGAAATGCAAGGGTCCGGCGTGCTGGATCGCACCGTCCTCGTCTACGGCCAGATGAATGAGCCGCCGGGCGCCCGCTGGCGCGCCGCACTGACCGCCCTGACAATCGCGGAATATTTCCGCGACCAGCGGCATCAGAACGTGCTGCTGCTGATGGATAATGTCTTCCGATTTGTCCAGGCGGGCGCGGAGGTGTCGAGCCTTTTGGGGCGCCTCCCCTCGCGCGTCGGCTATCAGCCAACGCTCGCAACCGAAGTTGCCGCGCTGCAAGAGCGCATTGCTTCTGTCGCAGGCTCTGAGGTAACCGCGATTCAGGCCGTCTATGTGCCCGCAGACGATTTCACGGACCCTGCCGTCACCACGATATCCAGCCATATGGACTGCGTGATCGTGCTGTCGCGTGCGCAAGCGGCGGAAGGGTTTTATCCGGCGATAGACCCCTTGGCTTCGTCCTCCATGCTCCTCGATCCACTGGTGGTCGGTGATGCGCATTACCGAACGGCCGAGGCTGTCCGTCAGGCGCTCGCCCGGTTCCGCGAACTGGCCGACATCATTTCTCTGCTCGGGGTCGAGGAATTGGGCACCGCCGACCGGCTGACCGTGAAGCGCGCGCGGCGGCTGCAGCGTTTCCTGACTCAACCCTTCATGGTGACCGAGGCCTTTACCGGCACACCGGGCGCGAGCGTCAAGCTCGCCGATACCCTGGCGGGTTGCCGGGCCATTCTGGACGGAGAGGCCGACGATTGGTCGGAAAGCTCGCTCTATATGGTCGGCACGCTGGACGATGCGCGCAAGAAAGAAGCGGATGCACAGGCCGCAGACAGTCCGACAGAGGGGGCTGCTACATGAGATTAAGGATCGTGACACCGCTGTCGGTGGTGGTGGATGAAGACATCGATAGCCTGCGCGCCGAGGATGCCAGCGGAAGTTTTGGCATCATGTCCGGCCATGCCCCGTTCCTGACGGCGCTTGCGGTCTCAATTGTCAGTTGGCGCCGGAACGAAAACGAACGGTTTTGCGCGGTCCGCGGCGGTGTGATCACCGTCGGCGGTGACGTCGCTATTGCGATTGCCACACGCGAGGCTGTGGCCGGCGACGATCTCGCCACGCTCGATACAGATGTCCTGGCCCGCTATCTGTCGGACGCCGATGAGGAGCGAATGGACCATGTCGAGACAGTTCGTCTGCAATTGAATGCCATTCGTCGGATGATCAGCCGGCTTAGGCCCGGCTCGAACGCGGGTGAATTCCAATGAAACCTGAAGTGCCAGGCGAAGACCCGCTGATCCGCGAAACCCGTTTGCGGCGCGACCGGCGCGACCGGTGGCTGCGTGAAGGCGATATGTCGGTCGGTCGGCGTCTGGCGCAGATCGGCGTACTGGGCTGGATCTTCGTGGCCCCGACCCTTGCGGGCCTGTTTCTCGGCCGCTGGCTCGATGCGCAGCTCGGCAGCGGGATCTTTTGGACCGCTCCCTTCATGATTCTGGGACTTTGCCTCGGTGGCTGGACCGCATGGAAATGGATGAACGCACCATGATCAAGCTTGCTATTTTTCCGCTACCTTTACTCCTGGCCTTGTGTTTTCTGGGCGGACTCGTGCTGGGCTATGTCTATTTCCGCGCCTTGCGCGAAACCGCCAATCTCATTGTCAGCCAGGGTCATCCCCTCCTTGCTATGATCCTGACACTGGGCCGTCTGGCGCTGCTGTGTGCCGGTTTCTACCTGGCCGTTCTAGCGGGCGGTTTTGCGTTGCTGGCAGCACTGGCCGGTGTCATTGGTGCGAAAGGCCTGATGCTGCGCCATTCCCGGAGGGCCAGTGCATGAACTCCCCGCTCGATTCTGTCGCGCTTTTCCAGATCGGCCCTGTCCCGATCACGCAGGCGGTCATCACGACCTGGGTGATCATGGCGGTGCTTGTCATTGGTGCATACCTGCTCACCCGACGGCTTGAGGTGAATCCAACAAGAAGGCAGGCGGCACTGGAGCTAATTGTCGCCACGCTTGACGGCCAGATCCACGAGACCTCAGGTGCAGCCCCCGGCCCTTATCGCAGTTTTATCGGCACGCTGTTCCTGTTCATTCTCGTGGCAAACTGGTCGTCTCTGGTGCCTGGTCTGGATCCGCCAACAGCGCAGCTCGAAACCGATGCGGCACTGGCGATCCTCGTCTTTCTCTCGGTGATCTGGTTTGGTGTGCGCAGCGGCGGTGTCGGCGGTTACCTGAAATCCTTCGCCGCACCCAACCCCGTGATGATCCCTCTGAACATACTGGAAAGCATCACCCGTGTTTTTTCCATGTTCGTGCGCCTCTTCGGCAACGTCATGAGCGGCGTGTTCATTATTGGCATCGTCGCCTCATTGGCAGGTCTTCTGGTGCCCATCCCGCTGATGGCGCTCGATCTGCTGACCGGGCTGGTACAGGCCTACATTTTCGCCGTTCTCGCGATGGTGTTCATCGCAGCGACGGTCGAGGACGGCGCGCCCAAACAGACCGACGCCGCACCGGCGACAGCTTCAACCGCAAAGGATTCCTGATGGACTACCTCCCCCTTGCCAGCATTGTCTGCGCAGCCTTCGCCGTCGCCTTTGGCGCCATTGGTCCAGCTCTGGCCGAAGGCCGTGCCGTCGCTGCCGCGATGGATGCCATAGCGCGCCAGCCGGAGGCGGCCAACACGATTTCGCGCACACTTTTCGTCGGTCTCGCCATGATCGAGACGACGGCGATATACTGCCTGGTAATCGCGCTTCTGCTGCTCTTCGCCAACCCGTTGCTGGCGTGATCCCATGACCATCAACTGGTGGACGCTTGCACTGCAGGCAGTCAACGTCCTGATCCTTGTTTGGCTGCTCTCGTGGCTGTTCTGGCGTCCGGTTGCGGCAGCGATCGCCAAACGCCGGGATTTCACCCAGGACATGCTGGACGACGCAAAGGCCACACAAACGAAGGTCGACGCCGCACTTGCAGACATCAGCGAGAGCCGCGCTGGCATAGCAGCAGAACGCTCGACATTGCTGGCAGAGGCTATGGACAAAGCCGAGACCGCCGCAAAGGTGCAACTGACCGATGCGAAGGGCAAAGCCGAGACCCTTTTGACGACTGCAAAGACCTCCATCGAGCGCGACACTGCGGCTGCGCGTAAGGACAACGCGGCGCAGGCCTCCGCATTGGCGGTGGAGATTGCCGCAAAGCTTCTCGCTCGGTTCAAGAGATCACCAGCTCTGGCTGAATGGCTTGAACGACTGGTTCAAGCCATCGAAGGAATGTCGCTCAACGAGCGCACGGCGCTCGTCGCTTCTTCTACCCAGATAGAGGTTGTCACCGCCACGGAACCGGGGTCCGAGGACAGGGCAGAGATCGAGGAGGCGGTCACTGCCTCACTGGGCGGAGCGCCGAAGCTGACGTTCATCACCGATCCCTCTCTCCTGGCTGGGCTGGAACTGAGAAGCGCGCATCTTGTCTTGCACAATAGCTGGCGCGCGGACCTTGCGGCGATCCTGGAGGAGATGACGGATGCCGCCTGATCATACACTGGACTGGCTTGCCGCCGCACAAGGCGTACTCCACAACACGACCCTTGGGCCACGTGTCGAACATAGAGGCCGGGTCGAGACAATCGGCGACGGCGTCGCGATGATCTCGGGGCTCGCCAATGTTCGGCTTGATGAAGTGTTGCGTTTTCAAGGCGGTCAGGTCGGTTTTGCTCGGGTGTTGGACCGCGACCTGATCGGCTGCGTGCTCCTCGATGCTGCGACCGATGTCGAGGCCGGCGATGCGGTGTTTGGCACGGGTGAAGTAGTCCAGGTTCCGGTCGGCGAGACTTTGCTCGGCCGGATCGTTGATCCGCTTGGTCGACCGCTCGATGGCAAGGGGGCGATCGAGGCGACCACACGGTTACCCATTGAGCGCCCGGCGCCATCAATTATCGAGCGCGATCTGGTGACAGAACCTGTCCAGACGGGAATAGTGGTGATGGACACGCTGTTCGCTCTTGGCCGGGGCCAGCGTGAACTGATTGTCGGAGACCATTCGACCGGCAAGACGACATTGGCGATCGATGCGCTGATTGCCCAGCGCAACAGCGACATGATCTGCATCTATGTCGCGGTCGGACAGAAGACATCCAGCGTCCGCCGCGCCATTGATGCGTTGAAGGCGCAAGGGAATTTCGAGCGCTGCATCGTCCTTGTCGCCGGCTCGGCCTCGGCACCTGGTCTGCAATGGATCGCACCCTATGCCGGGATGACAATGGCGGAGTATTTCCGCGACAAGGGCCAGCACGCGCTGATCGTGATCGATGATCTGTCAAAGCACGCTGCCACCCACCGCGAGATCGCGCTTCTGACCCGGCAATCGCCGGGGCGCGAAGCCTATCCGGGCGATGTATTCTACATCCACGCCCGTCTTTTGGAACGGGCTGCGAAGCTGTCAAAGGATCGCGGCGGCGGCTCGCTCACTGCATTGCCGATCGCCGAAACGGACTCGGGCAACCTGTCGGCCTATATCCCGACCAATCTGATCTCTATCACCGACGGGCAGATCGTTCTGGACGCAGCACTGTTTCACCAGGGCCAGAAGCCAGCGGTCGATGTCGGGCTGAGTGTCAGCCGCGTGGGCGGCAAGACACAGGCACCAGGTTTGCGCAGTGCCGCCGGAACGCTGCGGCTGGACTATGCGCAGTTTCTCGAGCTCGAGGTTTTCACCCGCTTCGGCGGCATGCCTGAAGGGCGCGTGCGCGACCAACTCAAGCGCGGGGAACGGATCAGGGCGATCCTTCGCCAGCCACAGCATGCCCCGTTTCGCCTCGGCGACGAGGTCGCGCTGATGCTGGCCGTCCAGTCCGGTCTGCTCGACACGCTGTCGTTGGAGGCAGTGGCTGCGTTCCGGGCCGGCCTTCCAGCCGCGTTGGACCGGGATGCAACAGAGGTTTTGAGCACCATTTCCGAAACCGGCGAAATCACCGAGCAAACCCGCAAGACGCTCATGGCGGCGGGGGCGCAGCTCGCCAAATCGCTGCTGGGCGGCGGTGGCATGAAGGGCAAAACTGACGATGCAGCGGCCAAGACACCTGGAGGGACACCAGGACAATGACCGAACGGCTGGCCGATATTAGTGCCCGGATCGAAAGTGTCGGTCAGTTGGGAGCCGTCGTGAACGCCATGAAAGGCATCGCCGCCGCACGCGCCCACACTGCTCGAGCTCAGATCGATGCGGTCGATAGTTATGCGGCCACCATTGCCGCTGCGATGTCGAGCGCGCTTGGACCTGATGCTAGACCTCCCGCACAAACACGCACGGTTGCAAGCAGGACCGGCTTGCTGGTGTTTTGCGCGGAACAAGGGTTTGCCGGTGCTTTCAGCGAGCGCGTGCTGGACAGCATCGGTGCAGAGCCTGATCCGCAGACCCTTTTCCTGATCGGAACCCGTGGCCTTTCCGTTGTTGCTGCCCGCGGCATTGTGCCTGGATGGAGCGCTGCCATGCCATCCCACACACTCGGCATCCCGAAGCTCGCCGACAGGATCACCAAGGCTATTTACGGAGCGGTGGGATCCGGACACATCAACCGTCTCGATGTTCACTTCACCGGGTGGAGATCCGGACGGCCCGAGGTCAAGCGGCAGACTCTCTTCCCGATCGATCTGTCCGATCTTCCGCAATCAGTGTTTAGAGCTCCGTTGATGCAACTCCCTGTCGGCGCGCTGATGGAAAGTCTGGGAGCCGATTATTTTCATGCGCTCGTCTGCAGGACCGCACTCCACGCCTTTGCAGCCGAGAACGAGGCACGACTTGAGACCATGACCGCGGCAAGCAGCCAGATCAGCCGCGAGCTCGACGTGTTTCAGGCTTCACTGCGCAGGGTCCGACAGGAGGCGATCACGGCAGAGATTATTGAGCTTGGAACAGGTGCTGCCGCAGCGCGTGACGCGCGTTGATCTATTCCGGCAGTCGGATCCTGAGCTGACGCATCCGGCGCGGTCCAGTTCTCGTTCGACTGAGAACTCCTTGCTCGAACCTAACCTCGATCAGTCCGCACTCCGGCATCCTTGCTTAGTCTGACCGTACTGCTCGCGCGCTTTCTGGTCGGGCAGGCAAAGGACGCACCCTCATGGCCGCAACTGTTCCGACGCCACCCGAGCAACCGACTCGATTCAACTTCCCCACGGCCTATACGATCCTTCTGGCGCTCATCGTGTTGGTTGCAGCGATGACCTGGATCATTCCTGCCGGCAAGTATGAGCGCGTGGCGTCCGAGCTGCTGGGCAAGGAAATCCCGATTGCCGGGACCTATGCACCGACCGATGCTAATCCGCAGGGCTTCTTTGACGTCATCCTCGCCCCGATTGCCGGTTTCTACGATCCGGCCAGCAACACCGCCAATGCCATTGATGTTGCCCTCTTCGTTCTGATGATTGGTGGTTTCATCGGTGTGGTCACGGCCACCGGTTCAATAGACGCCGGTATCAAGCGTGCCATGACGAAGCTGAAGGGTCGGGAAAAATGGATGATCCCGATCCTGATGGGGCTGTTCGCGCTTGGTGGCACCACGGAAGGCATGGCCGAAGAGACGCTCGCCTTCTATATCCTGCTGACCCCCGTGATGATTGCTGCCGGCTACGATTCACTGACAGCCGCGGCGGTGATCATGCTGGGGGCCGGCATCGGTGTCCTCGGCTCGACCGTCAACGCATTTTCGACAGTCATCGCCTCAAATGCAGCGGGCGTACCCTTTACCGATGGGTTGATGCTGCGGCTCGCCATTCTGTCCGTCGCATTTGCAGTCACCGTCGCATATGTCATGCGCTACGCCGCACGGGTCAAGGCGAACCCCTCGACATCGCTGGTCTTTGACCGGAAAGCCGAGAACGAAGCGCATTTTGGCAGCACCGCACAAAGCGCCGAAACCGATTTCACTCGGTTGCACAAGATCATCCTGGTTCTGGCGGCGATAACCTTCGCAGTCATGATCTGGGGCGTCTCGCTGGGCGGCTGGTGGATGGCCGAGATGAGCGGCCTGTTCCTGTTTGCGGGTATTGGCATCGGCGTGATCGGGCGACTGGGCGAAAAGGGACTGACTGAAGCCTTCGTCGGCGGCGCGCGCGATCTTCTGGGCGTGGCCCTGATCATCGGGCTGGCGCGCGGCATCGTCGTGATTATGGACGCCGGTCATATCACCGACACCATTCTCCATTGGGCCGAAGCGAGCATTGCCGGCCTGAACCGCATCGTCTTCATCAATGTCATGTACTGGATCGAGGTCGTGCTCTCCTTCTTCGTGCCCTCGACGTCAGGCCTTGCCGTTCTGTCGATGCCGATCCTCGCCCCTGTCGGTGATTTTGCCGGCGTCGAGCGCAGCCTCATAGTGACCGCGTTTCAGTCAGCAGCAGGCCTCGTCAACCTGGTCACCCCCACATCCGCCGTCGTCATGGGCGGTCTCGCCATTGCCCGCGTTCCCTACGATCGCTGGCTTCGTTTCATCTGGCCAGTCCTTCTGGTCCTCACAATTATCATCATGGCCGCCCTCAGCCTTGGCGTCCTTCTGCAAGGAACCCCGACATGAGCATTTCCTACGGCGTCCATTCCGAGGCGGGCAAGCTGCGTCGCGTCCTCGTCCACAAGCCCGGCGCAGCGATGGCCCGTCTGACACCCGCCAATTGCGCCGAGCTGCTGTTTGATGACGTCATCTGGGTCAAGCAGGCCCGGATTGAGCACATGACCTTTGTCGACGCCATGCGCAACCGCGGCGTTGAGGTTGTGTATCTGCGGGAATTGCTGGCCGAGACATTGGCAGACATGGAGGCGCGCCGCTGGCTGCTTGAGGCGCGGATCAACGACAATACCGTGGGCGTCGGCCTTGCCGGCGATCTTCTGGCCCACCTGATGGAGATCAGCGCCGATCTCCTTTCCACAATCCTGATCGGGGGCATGAGCCGCGCAGAACTCCCCATCACTTCCAAGGGCGTTCTTGCGCCGATGCTGGAGCCTGCGGACTTCATCCTGCCACCCTTGCCCAACCATATTTTCACCCGCGACACGACCTGCTGGATCTATGGCGGCGTGACGGTCAACCCGATGCACTGGCCCGCGCGGCGGCTCGAAACACTGAACGTGGCCGCGATCTACCGCTTTCATCCCGACTTCAAGGATGCCGGCTTTCCCATCTGGTGGGGTGACCCGATGCAGGATCATGGACCGGCAACGGTGGAAGGCGGCGATGTTATGCCGATCGGCAATGGTACCGTCCTGATCGGCATGGGCGAACGCACTACACCCCAGGCAGTGGGCCAGATAGCCCGCAATCTGTTTGCCGGCGGCGGCGCAACCCGGGTGATTGCCTGCCAGTTTCCCCGAGCCCGCGGCTCCATGCATCTCGATACGGTCTTCACCTTCTGCGATCGCGATCTGGTGACTGTCTTTGCCGAAGTGACGGATGCCATCAAGTGCTACAGCCTGCGGCCCGGAGACGGCACGGATATCGTGGTGGAGGCGGAGACGAAGCCCTTCCTTGAAGTCGTTGCCAAGGCGCTCGGCATCAAGGAACTCAGGACTGTCCCGACCGGCGGCGACGCCTATGAATCGGCGCGCGAGCAATGGGACGACGCCAATAATCTTCTGTGCCTCGAACCTGGCGTCGTCGTTGGCTACGAGCGCAATGTCTATTCCAACACCCTGCTGCGCAAGGCCGGCGTCGAGGTCATCACCATTCCAGGCGCCGAACTCGGGCGCGGACGCGGCGGTTCGCATTGCATGACCTGCCCCCTGATCCGCGACAGCATTTAAGGAACCATTCCATGCCACAGAACCTACACGGACGCAGTTTTTTGAAACTGCTCGACTTTTCCCCTGACGAGATCCGTCATCTGTTGCAACTGGCAGCAAGCCTGAAGATGGCCAAGCATGGCGGCTTCGAGGTGCCACGGCTCAAGGGCAAGAATATCGCTTTGATCTTCGAGAAGGACAGTACCCGGACCCGCAGCGGCTTTGAGGTGGCTGCATACGATCAGGGTGCGCACGTGACCTATCTCGGCCCGTCGGGAAGTCATATCGGTCACAAGGAATCGATGAAGGATACCGCTCGCGTGCTCGGCCGGTTCTATGATGGCATCGAGTATCGCGGATTTAGCCAGACGAACGCCGAAGTGCTGGCGCAATATTCCGGCGTGCCGGTCTTCAACGGTCTGACAGATGAATTCCATCCAACCCAGATCCTCGCCGATCTGATGACCATGCGCGAATTCACCCATAAGCACCTATCTGACATCGCCCTTTGTTTCATGGGAGATGCAGGCAACAATATGGGCTCGTCCCTTATGGTCGGTGGCGCCTTGATGGGCATGGATATTCGTCTGTGCGCGCCGCAAAGCTGCTGGCCTGATCCAGACCTTGTCACGCAATGCAGGGCGATCGCTGAAACCACAGGTGCTCGTATCACCCTGACCGAGAAACACGCGGAAGGGCTTGAGGGCGCCGACTTCGTCTATACCGATGTTTGGGTGTCCATGGGCGAGCCAGACGAGGTCTGGGAAGAACGGATTGCGCTTTTGTCGCCCTATCAGGTCAACAAAGCCGTGATGGAGAAAACCGGCAACCCTTACGCCAAATTCATGCACTGCCTGCCGGCCTTCCACAATCGCGATACCGAAGTCGGCGAAGCTACTTTCCAGAAGTTCGGCATCGATTGCATGGAGGTGACCGAAGAGGTCTTTGAATCCCGCGCTTCGGTGGTCTTCGACCAGGCAGAGAACCGGATGCATACGATCAAGGCCGTCCTTGTGGCAACGATGGGGTCTTGAGATGCTCGTCGTCGTCGCCCTGGGCGGAAACGCCCTTCTTCGTCGTCACGAGCCTATGACGGCTGCCGCACAAATCGCCAATGTGAAAATTGCGGCAATTGCGCTGGCCGATCTGGCGCGAGACCA
The DNA here is from genome assembly GCF_042466255.1 of Rhizobium sp. R86522. Classification (NCBI taxonomy): domain Bacteria; kingdom Pseudomonadati; phylum Pseudomonadota; class Alphaproteobacteria; order Hyphomicrobiales; family Rhizobiaceae; genus Rhizobium; species Rhizobium sp. R86522. The sequence goes on along the minus strand of NZ_JAXHBX010000001.1, from coordinate 4,373,515 downwards.
CCAGATCGTGATTGCACATGGCAATGGCCCACAGGTTGGGCTGCTGGCCCTTCAGGGCGCGGCATACGATCCAGCCAAGCCCTGGCCACTGGACGTGCTGGGTGCGGAAACCGAAGGCATGATCGGTTATCTGATCGAGCAGGAACTGATGAACGCGCTGCCAGAGGGCGCACACTGTGCCACCCTGCTCAGCCGGGTCGAAGTGGACCCGGCTGATCCGGCCTTCAAGGCACCAAGCAAGCCCATCGGCCCCGTCTACTCCATGGAAGAGGCAACGCAGGCAAAGAGAACACACGACTGGACACTGGTCACCGAAGTGTCCGGCGGCCTTCGCCGCGTGGTCCCCTCACCCTTGCCCCAGAGAATAATCGGGCTCGATGCCATCAAGGTGCTGCTTGGCGCGGGACAGACGGTGATCTGCGCCGGGGGCGGCGGCATTCCGGTCGTCCGAAATTCGGCTGGCGAAATGCAGGGCGTGGAGGCGGTGATCGACAAGGATAGGACGGCAGCACTGCTGGCCCTGGAACTCAAGGCGGATGCACTTTTGTTGCTGACCGACGTGATCGCCGTATTTGAAGATTATGGTGGCCCTGACCAACGCGCCCTCAGCGCGACTACGGCGGATGCCCTTGGCGGTCTCGATCTGGCGCCGGGCTCCATGGGGCCAAAGGTAGCCGCTGCGTCTGACTTCGCCAGGAGAAGCGGCAAGCTTGCCGGTATCGGCCAGTTGGCTGACGCCCGCGCCATCCTTGAAGGACGTGCCGGGACACGCGTGACACAGGAAAAACCAGTTCCGCTTATCTGAGAAGCGGCCCGGTGTGATCAAGATAGACTGGGTCGAATTCGGCAAACTCCGTCAACCTGCTATAGGAGTCGAACGTCACGAGCCCATCGCGGAACGTGACCATTCCTTTCTCGCGCAGAGTTCTGAGCACCCTGTTGACGTGAACTGCGCTTAGCCCGAGTGCGTCAGCCAGAAGGTACTGAGATAGAGGGCAGGCAAAGCCAGCTTTGCTGCCCAAACCCACGAGCGAAAGCCTGGCGCCCAGTTCCAGAAGGAAATGCGCCATGCGTTCTGCGGCATTGCGGCGCCCGATGTCGATCAGATGCTCGACCACCATCGCTTCGTCACGCGATGCGGCCCAAAAGACGGCAGTGGCCAGCCTGGGTGTCTGCGAAAAAGCAACCAGCAGGTCGGCGACAGTCACCTCCGTCACCTCTATGTCGGTGATCGGCTCAATACTGTGGTCCGACATATGCAGCAACACACTGCGCAGCCCCAGGAAGTCGCCAGGAATCTGGAAATCGACGATCTGCCGCTGCCCATTCTGGAGGAGCTTGTAAGAACAGGCCCAACCAGAAACAAGAATGTAAGCGGCTTGGTCGGATTGTCCCTGATGAACAAGATCGCGTCCTGCGATAAAGGTTCGGCGCCGCTTGTGCAGCGCTTCCAGCACAGTGAGTTCAGCGCCAGACAAGGCAACGAAAGCGCCAAGCTTAAGGGCGAGCGGTGTCTTTTCCAAATGCAGACCAATCTCCTGAACGAGCCAAACCCTAGCACGGAGATCTGAGCGGTAGCTGATATCGATCAGCACAAGCTAGCAGATAATCTGAAATGTTGCCTGTTGCGCTCATTGGACTCTCTCTCCGAGAGCATGCATCAAGAAGGGCCAGCTCAAAATGTCTGATCATGCCACCCATTCCGGAATAGCAGCGCTTTCGATCTGCGAGGCTCTGCTTCTTGCGCTGAACGATGCCAAGGTGCTGCCTGAACGCGAGATCGTGGGCATTCTCCAAGACGCCGCAGCCTCGCATGAGAATGCAAAAGGTGCGCCGGAGGACGTTGAAATGCACACGGCCGTCGCAACCCTGATCAATCGCATCGTCGCGGGTGGAAATTCGGTCCGCAGGCCGTGAGAGCTCGCCTTCTAGATCTGCCTCAATGGCTGCGAGTGACCGTGTCGACGATCTGATCGGCAAACCTCCCGGCAATTCCAGTGTGGCCGCATTGCCCAGACTGCAAATCAATCTGTGATGGATGAGTTACATGGATAGATCGAGCTCAACTGCGCCAATCCCGCATACGCCGACGCACAAAGGCCTCACCGGAGACGAGGTCCGGATAAGACTGTCCGCCGATGGACCAAATGAACTTGCCGCGACAAAGCACCGATCGGTTCTTCGCATCGTGCTGGATGTGGTGCGCGAACCGATGTTGGCTCTGCTTCTGGTAGGTGGCGTGGTCTATCTCCTGTTGGGGAGCCTGGCCGAAGCGTTGATCCTGCTTGCTTTCGCCTGCATGTCGATCTCCATCACCGCAGCACAAGAGGCCCGAACCAGCCGCGTGCTGGAAGCCCTGCGGGATCTCTCCAGCCCCCGAGCGCTGGTAATCCGCGACGGAGCACGTCAGCGTATTGCGGGCCGAGACGTGGTGCGCGGCGATCTGATTGTGCTGTCGGAAGGCGACCGGGTGCCCGCAGATGCCTTGCTGATCGAGGCAGCCGACCTTTCCGCCGACGAGTCGCTGCTGACGGGCGAGGCAGAAGCCGTGCGCAAACAGGCAGGCGCCGCCAAAACCAATGTGCGTCCGGGTGGCCATGATCTGCCGCAGGTCTTTTCCGGCACGCTAATCGTGCGAGGAACAGCTCTCGCCGAGGTCACCGCCACCGGTGCGGCGAGCGAGATTGGCCAGATCGGCAAGAGCCTGAGCCAGATAGAGCCTGAAACACCGCATCTTCAGCGTCAGATGCGGATGCTGGTCCTTGCTACAGCGGGGATCGGCATCGCGGTGAGCGTCATTGTCGTTCTGCTTTATGGCCTCTTGCGCGGCGGCTGGCTGGATGCGGTCCTGGCAGGGATCGCCGTCGGCATGGCCATGCTGCCGGAAGAGTTTCCCATGGTGCTCGCAGTCTTCATGGCGATGGGGGCCTGGCGCATTTCCAAAAAACGCGTGCTGACGCGGCGCGCCTCGGCGATCGAGACGCTTGGGGCAGCAAATGTTCTTTGTACCGACAAGACCGGTACGCTGACCGAAAACCGCATGACGATCGCAGCACTGCGACTGGCCGAGGGCACAGCATGCCTGGTTGCGGTAGACATGCCATTGCCGCCAGCGTTTCGAGACCTGGCGTCGATGGGGGTTCTAGCTTCCGCCCCGGAACCGTTCGATCCGATGGAAAAGGCATTTCATTCGCTGGCTTCCGGCAATTTGCGTGCGGGGGATACGTTACCGGGTGCGGGGAAATCCCTGGTCCATAGCTATCCCCTGTCCACCGATCTTCTGGCGATGTCGCAAGTCTGGCAGGTTGCGGATGGCCGGATAATCGCCGCCAAGGGTGCGCCTGAAGCGATCGCGGAGCTTTGCAAGCTGCCGGCAGACCAGCGTGAAGCTATTTCCGCGGAAGTGGAGGCGATGGCCCGCGATGGTCTGCGGGTGCTAGCCGTGGCCGAATCTTCCTGGCCGACAGAGAGTCCATTACCTGAAGCTCAGACTGAGTTCACTTTTGTCTATCTGGGGCTGGTCGGGCTGGCTGACCCCTTACGCGCCTCGGTTCCTGCCGCGGTGGCCGAGTGCCAGGCGGCCGGGATACGAGTAATCATGATCACCGGCGATCATCCGGTCACCGCCCGCGCGATCGCCGCTGCGGCGGGCCTGCCTGGCGATACCGTGTTGACCGGAGACGATCTGACGGCAATGCCGGATGACGAGCTCGCCACTGCCGTCTCGACCGTCAATATCTTCGCCCGCATCCTGCCAGAACAGAAACTGCGCATCGTCAACGCGCTGAAGGCCAATGGTGCGGTGGTGGCAATGACCGGCGACGGCGTGAACGATGCACCGAGCCTCAAGGCTGCCGATATCGGCGTTGCCATGGGCGAGCGTGGCACGGATGTGGCAAGAGAGGCAGCCTCAATCGTCCTTCTGGATGACGATTTCGGCTCCATCATCACGACGGTGCGCCTCGGCCGTCGCATCTACGACAACCTGCGCAAGGCGATGAGCTTCATTCTGGCCGTGCATGTGCCGATTGCCGGACTTGCGCTGATGCCGCTGCTCTTCGGCATGCCGCTGCTCTTCGGCCCTGTTCATATCGCCTTTCTGGAGATGGTCATCGACCCCGTCTGCGCGCTGGTCTTCGAGGCCGAACGCGAGGAGGACGGCGTCATGCGCCGCCCACCCCGCAGGATCGACGAGCCGCTCTTTTCCTGGCCCACAGTTGTCTGGAGCCTTCTTCAGGGCTTGACGGTGCTAGGCACGGCTGGCTCTGCCGCGTGGTTTGCACCGGGCTACGGCCTCGACCCCGATCAGGTGCGCGGGCTGGCATTTGCCACGCTAGTTTTCGGCGTCGTGGCCCTAATCCTGATCGACCGGTCCAACTCGAACTCTATCCTGTCGGCACTCTTGCGGCCAAACAGGGCGCTGGCGGTAGTCCTGCCGGTTGTGGCGGCGCTGCTCGCACTGACACTGTTCTGGGCGCCCGCTCGTGAACTGTTCGGCTTTGGGGTGCTGCAGGGCGCCTGGCTTGCCGCGCCGCCGTTGGCCGGCATCGGGGTGCTGTTGGCGCTAGAGGGGCTAAAGCCGTTCTGGCGCCTTGTTTTACGCTCTCGTGAACTCAAAGCCGTTCTGGATCTGGAGAAAGGAGGCTCAGTACTGTGAAGACAAGGGGATGCGCAACCCCGGCAGCAGGCTTCTTTTGGCAACACGTCCCAGGAAAACCACATGGCCGGCATCAGGCAGCTCCGCCAGCGCGGCTATCCCTCGGCCTTCCCAGACGAATTCACTGCCGTAATCGTCCTCTACGATCACGGCCCGTACTGCACCGGCCGCTCTTAGCACAGCGAGCCGGCACGGCATCGGGCGCCAGCCGCCTGATGGAGGTCTACGTCTTGAAAAGAGTTGAACCTATGGCCCGCAATGTTTTCGAATGCGAGCCGGGATATAAACTCGGCAGATGAAGCACCTAGTGCATCTGGAACGTCAAGTTTGGGGCCGATTGCGGACTGGCAGCTCCGAGAATTAAAAACAGCAGAAGCGGTCAAGCGCTTTGCAAGAGGCCGCAGCTTCCTGATCCGGCCAGATCTACCGACGAGCGGAGGTCGAAAGGCGTCGGAAAGCAGGTACATCCACAAGAATAGGCGCGCCTGTTGATTTCCATTGAGAGCTGACCCGGCGCAGCCAGATATTTCCATTGAGAATTGACCCATGTTTCAACCGTCCCTCGCATGTTTTCAGCGGGGGCTCTGGAGTGATCGACATGGCGTTACTGAGCGTGATCCGGCGCTGGCATTTTCGAGAGCATCTATCGATCCGGGAGATTTGCCGCAGGACCGGCTTGTCCCGGAATACCATCCGCAAATATCTGCGCGCCGACGGCGTGGAGCCAAAGTTCAACGTGCCGGAGAGGCCGAGCAAGCTTGATCCGTTTGCAGATCGGTTATCGGCCTGGCTGAAGACGAAGTCGAAGAAAGGCCGCAAGCAGAAGCGGACGATGAAGCAGCTACACGTTGATCTTGTCAGCCTCGGCTACAAGGGGTCCTACAATCGTGTGGCGGCATTTGCGCGGGAATGGCGCAATGATCGTCAGAGGGAATTGCAGACGACGGGCCGCGGTACATTTGTGCCCCTGACGTTCGAACCAGGCGAGGCCTTCCAGTTCGACTGGTCAGAAGATTGGGCGATCATCGGCAATGAGCGCACCAAGCTGCAGATCGCCCACACGAAGCTGAGCTACTCCAGGGCCTTCATCGTCCGGGCATACCTCCTGCAGACGCATGAGATGCTGTTCGATGCCCATAACCATGCCTTCCGTGTCTTCGGTGGCATTCCTGGTCGCGGCATCTACGACAACATGCGCACGGCGATCGACAAGGTCGGTCGTGGCAAGGAGCGCGACGTCAACGTCCGCTTCATGGCGATGGCCAGCCATTATGTGTTCGAGCCCGAGTTCTGCAATCCGGCTTCCGGCTGGGAGAAGGGACAGGTCGAGAAGAACGTGCAGGATGCGCGTCATCGCTTCTTTCAACCGATCCCGCGCTTTCCATCACTGGGGGCCCTGAACGATTGGCTCGAGGAGCGTTGCAAGGAGTTCTGGGCCAACACACCCCACGGTCAGATGCGTGGCACCATTGCCGACATCTGGGCCGAGGAAGTCCCAGCTCTCATGGCGCTCTCCAGGCCGTTCGACGGGTTCGTCGAATATACGAAGCGGGTCACGCCAACCTGCCTCGTGCATCTGGAGCGCAATCGCTACAGCGTTCCGTCATCCTTCGCCAATCGACCGGTGAGCCTCCGGGTCTATCCGGATCGTGTCGTGGTCGCCGCAGAAGGCCAGATCGTCTGCGAGCACCGCCGCGTCATAGATCGGTCCCATGATCGGCCGGGTCAGACCATCTACGACTGGCGTCACTATCTGGCGGTGGTGCAGCGTAAGCCTGGTGCTCTTCGTAACGGCGCACCGTTCATTGAGCTTCCCGATGCATTCCGGACCTTGCAGCAATACCTGCTCAAGAAGCCGGGGGGCGATCGGGAGATGGTCGATATCCTGGCGCTGGTCCTTCAGCACGACGAGCAGGCAGTCCTGTCTGCCGTCGACATGGCGCTGAAGTCTGGCGTTCCGACCAAGACGCATGTGCTGAACCTGCTGCATCGGCTCGTTGACGGCAAATCCTTCACGCCGCCAACCCTCGATACCCCTCAGGCACTGACGCTCACCAATGAACCCAAGGCTAATGTTGAACGATACGACACCTTGAGAAAGACGGAGGCTCGCCATGCGTCATAATCCAGCAAGCGGCGCGATCGTCATCATGCTGCGGCAGTTGAAGATGCATGGCATGGCCCAGGCCGTCGGGGAACTTACTGAGCAGGGATCACCCGCGTTCGAGGCTGCCCTTCCGATCCTGTCGCAGCTTCTCAAGGCAGAGATGGCGGAGCGCGAGGTTCGATCAACGGCCTATCAGCTCAAGACAGCACGCTTTCCAGCCTACCGTGACCTGAATGGCTTCGACTTTACCAGCAGCGAGATTAACGAGGCGCTCGTGCAACAGCTTCATCGCTGTGACTTCCTCGATGACTCCAACAATATCGTTCTGGTCGGCGGACCTGGCACGGGAAAGACGCACATTGCCACCGCGCTCGGCGTTCAGGCAATTGAACACCACCACAAGCGGGTAAGGTTCTTCTCGACGGTCGAACTGGTCAACGCGCTCGAGCAAGAGAAGGCACAAGGCAAGTCAGGACAGATCGCCAATCGGCTCGTCCACTCTGATCTCGTCATTCTCGACGAGCTGGGATACCTGCCATTCAGTACTTCAGGCGGGGCGCTGCTCTTCCACCTGCTCAGCAGACTTTATGAGCGCACCAGCGTCATCATCACCACCAACCTCAGCTTCAGTGAATGGGCAAGCGTCTTTGGCGACGCAAAGATGACCACCGCGCTGCTCGACAGGCTCACCCACCACTGCCACATCCTCGAAACCGGAAACGACAGCTTCCGCTTCAAGAACAGCTCGGCGCATCAGCCCAAAACATCAAAGGAGAAACGCAGGAACTTGACCCAGACCAACAACACGAACGATACCTAAAGGCGGGTCAATTCTCGGTGGAAACGCCGGGTCAGCTCTCAGTGGAAATCAACACCTGAAGGATCTGAACTACCACGACTGCGCCATCTGGACCGTCGAAGCCGGCCGCGCGGTCACCGATATGGAACTGCACATGCGTTCCACGATGAGCCATGAACTCGTCGAGCAGGGCCGGACACGCAACCCGGGAGGGTATGAAGACGGCCGTTCGTAAGGGAAAGGCAACCACATGCCTCTCCTACGGCTACAGGCTTTCCCAGCAGCGCGATGCCAATGGCGATCGCCTCAAGGGGTTGAGGGAGATCGATCCGGTCAAGGCCGAGATCGTGCGCGGGATCTTCAAGGATTACGTCGATGGCGTCTCACCGGCCGCCATTGCACAGAAGCTGAACGACTTGGGGATCCCGGGCGCGCGTACCAAATACTGGCGCGACACCACCATCCGGGGCAGTGTCACTGACGGGACCGGCATCCTGAACAACTCCCTCTATGTCGGGAAAGTCGTCTGGAACAAACAAAAGTTCCGCAAGGACCCGACGACAGAACGGCGAACCTCTCGTGCGAACGACAGGGACGAGTGGGAGTTCAGGGACGAGCCTGAGCTGCGCATTATCTCGGATGAGCTGTGGGAACGGGCAAAGCAACGCCAGGCCGAGAGCCGGGAAGAGTTCGACCGGCACTCGACAAACCGTCTCAACGCGACGCACCGTCCGGAATATCTCCTCAGCCGGATGCTCCAATGTGCCGAGTGCGGCGGGCCCTACGCGATCAGCGGAAAAGATCGCTATAGCTGCACCAACCGCAAGAAGCGCCTGCCAATCGATGAGCTTGACGGGGAATGCTGCACCAACAGCAAGACGATCACCCGCCATGAACTGGAAGAGCGCGTCCTCAACTGCCTTCCGGTCGCGTTTTACTCGGTCGACATCTTCGACCGGATTTCCAAGAAGATGATCGCCCACGAGGTGAGCAAACTTAAGAGCGCCCCTTCTCGCAAGGCGCAAGTGGAGGCTGAACTCGCAAAGATCAAGGCGACACAGACGAGCCTTATGCAGCAGATCCAGGACCGGCATGCCGAAGGCCGGCCGCGACTTGCCATCCTCGATGACCAGCTCGACGAACTCGAGGTAAAGCGCGAACAGCTCGCCCGAGAACTCGCGACGGTCGAGGAGCCGGCAGAGGATTTTCAAGGGAAGATCGAGAAGCTGAAGGCGCAGTTTAACCCGGCAAACATCGAGATCGGGATCCGCAAACTCATCTTCCTCGCACGCAACAACGCCGACGAAGCGGTGAAGCAGCGGCTGATGCCGATCGTGCGTGACCTCATCCAGACCGTCGTCATCGGCAAGACGCCTGGCCACCAGCCGGCAAGCCTGCAGGTGCATGGGGACATCGCCCACATCATGGCATCGATGGACGTGATCGATATCCTGCAGCAGCAGTTCTACGCAGCCGCTCAGAATGATCTGATGACGCGCCTGGCATCCGGTGAGATCGACACGGAGGCCAAGAAGAACAAGCTCATCGAGGCTTATATCGATGAACTGTCACGCAAATTGCCGGAGTGGGAGAATTTACAAGTCTCAGTGGTTGCGGGGGCAGGATTTGAACCTGCGGCCTTCAGGTTATGAGCCTGACGAGCTACCGGGCTGCTCCACCCCGCGCCAAGAGCGCAACTATTATTGTTGCGCTTGAGAGTTCTTACCAAGCAAAAAGGGCCGCTTTATGCGGCCCGATGTTTTCGGCTTGGGCCGATTGTGTCTTGAGAAGATTGTGGTTCTGCGGTGAGCAAAACGTGAGGTATTTGCTTTTACAAAACCTGACAACATTGCCTTTAGCAGACCTGGCAGCGACCTACTCTCCCGCGTCTTGAGACGAAGTACCATTGGCGCTGGGGCGTTTCACGGCCGTGTTCGGAATGGGAACGGGTGCAGCCACCCCGCCATGACCACCAGGTCGGCTAAGGGCAATGTTGTTGAGAAGCTGGTACAGGGATTACCTGTTTGTCTTTTTGAACACGTATTTGGCATCATCGCCCGGTTTTGTCCGGGCCGATGAGCATGGTCAATGAGAACGATCAAGCCAATCGAGCTATTAGTAACGGTAAGCTTCATGCATTACTGCACTTCCACACCCGTCCTATCAACGTGGTCGTCTTCCACGGCTCTGATAGGGAATACTCGTTTTCAGGTGGGTTTCCCGCTTAGATGCCTTCAGCGGTTATCCCTTCCATATATAGCTACCCTGCTATGCCCTTGGCAGGACAACAGGTCCACCAGAGATATGTCCATCCCGGTCCTCTCGTACTAGGGACAGATCCTGTCAATATTCCTACACCCACGGCAGATAGGGACCGAACTGTCTCACGACGTTCTGAACCCAGCTCACGTACCGCTTTAATTGGCGAACAGCCAAACCCTTGGGACCTGCTCCAGCCCCAGGATGCGATGAGCCGACATCGAGGTGCCAAACAACCCCGTCGATATGGACTCTTGGGGGTCATCAGCCTGTTATCCCCGGCGTACCTTTTATCCGTTGAGCGATGGCCCTTCCACACGGGACCACCGGATCACTATGACCGACTTTCGTCTCTGCTCGACTTGTCAGTCTCGCAGTCAGGCGGGCTTATGCCATTGCACTCGACGACCGATTTCCGACCGGTCTGAGCCCACCATCGCGCGCCTCCGTTACTCTTTCGGAGGCGACCGCCCCAGTCAAACTACCCACCATACACTGTCCCGGATCCGGATGACGGACCGCGGTTAGACATCCATGACGATAAGGGTGGTATTTCAAGGATGGCTCCACAGAAACTGGCGTCCCTGCTTCAAAGCCTACCACCTATCCTACACATGCCGACACGAATGCCAGTGTAAAGCTATAGTAAAGGTGCACGGGGTCTTTCCGTCTGACCGCAGGAACCCCGCATCTTCACGGGGAATTCAATTTCACTGAGTCTATGTTGGAGACAGCGGGGAAGTCGTTACGCCATTCGTGCAGGTCGGAACTTACCCGACAAGGAATTTCGCTACCTTAGGACCGTTATAGTTACGGCCGCCGTTTACTGGGGCTTCGATTCAAAGCTTGCACCTCTCCTCTTAACCTTCCAGCACCGGGCAGGCGTCAGACCCTATACGTCGTCTTGCGACTTCGCAGAGCCCTGTGTTTTTGATAAACAGTCGCTACCCCCTGGTCTGTGCCACCCCATTACACTTGCGTATAAAGGGGTCACGCTTCTTCCGAAGTTACGCGTGCAATTTGCCGAGTTCCTTCAACATAGTTCTCTCAAGCGCCTTGGTATACTCTACCTGACCACCTGTGTCGGTTTCGGGTACGGTCTGTACGGTGGAGCTATTTCCTGGAACCGCTTCCTCGCCCATTCAATCCAATAAGAATGAACAAGTTACGCGATCCGTCACTACCACCAGGCC
>NZ_JAXHBX010000001.1:3882500-4357500 GCF_042466255.1 Rhizobium sp. R86522 | reverse complement strand
CAGTTTTCAAGGATGGCGAGCGCGAGGTTGTCCGCAAGCTGCCCTTCGCGCATGTGAAGATGGTGCTCGCCGCTGACTACGCCGTTCAGGAGCGCTATCCGCGCTTCGATCCGCTTGCGATCTTCGCCACCGATGACACAACCCCGCCTGTCGCCAATCGGGCAGGCTCGCTGTATGGCTCGGATGTCGAATCCGAGGTCATCCTGAAGTCGACCCCATTCCCGACCGTTCCAGATAAACCGCTGGCCGGCGAAATGACCTTCGACGAAGTCGAAGAAAATGTCCGCTCGAACGGTTCCGTTCTGACCGATGGCAACACCCAGGTCGCAGCGCTCTATTACATCGACCCGCGCCGCTTCGATGCGGAGGACACCGGGCTCGATCTCTCCGTCGGGGTGACCGCACGTATCGTCGAAGAGAACATGAGCGTCGCCGAACCGGAAATCATCACGCCGATGACCCCGGAATATGCCGACGACATCCTGCCGGTCCGACAGCCGCAATCCGTGGCGGCGCTGATGCAGGCCGCCGGCTATCCCGAAACAAAGGCCGAGGATGTCGGCAGGGCATTGGCGCCCTTCATGAAAGAGACCGAGCTCGTCGAGGGTGACGTGATCCGCGTCGGGCTCTTGCAGCGTGGCGATGAGGTACGCCTCGTGCGTTTTTCGCTCTACCACCGGGCCGATCATATCGTGACGATGGCCGTCAATGACGTCGGCCGTCTCGTCGAGGGTGCCGAACCGCCGGAACTCGACGCCGTGGCCGGTGCCTTCGAGACCTCACAGCCTGCGCTGATGTCCGGCCGCGATCTGCCGCGCGTCTATGACGGCATCTACCGCGCCGCCTTGTCCTACGGGATGAACCAGGATCTGACCGCACAGGTCATCCGGCTTCTGGCCGCCAATGTCGATTTCCAGGCACAGTTGAAGCCGACCGACATGCTCGAAGCAGTCTTCTCCGTGACCGATGATGAAGGCCGAGCGACGGAGGATAGCGAGCTCCTCTATGTACGCGCCCGCTTCGGCGACTCGATCACCCAGTTCTACCGCTTCCAGGATCCCGAAGACGGCTCGCTCGATTATTTCGACGAAAACGGCAAATCGATCCGCCAGTTCCTGTTGAGAAATCCGGTGCCCAACGGCCGCTTCACCTCCGGCTTCGGCATGCGCCGACATCCGATCCTCGGGTATTCGCGCATGCATACCGGCGTCGACTGGGCAGCCCCGCGCGGCACACCGATCATTTCCGCCGGCAATGGCGTCGTCGAGAAAGCCGGCTGGGCCTCGGGCTACGGCAATCAGACGCTGATCCGCCATGCCAATGGTTATGTCACCTCCTACAATCACCAGAGCGGCATCGCCAAGGGCATCGTGCCCGGCGCCAAGGTCAATCAGGGCCAGGTGATCGGCTTCGTCGGCTCGACCGGCGCATCGACCGGCTCCCACCTGCATTACGAACTGATCGTCAACGGCACGAAGGTCGACGCGATGAAGGTCCGTCTGCCGGGTGGCAAGGCGCTCGAGGGTCCGGCACTTGCCGCCTTCCAGCAGGAGCGTCAGCGTATCGACACCCTGCTGCAAACAGGTGGGCGCCCTGCCCAGGTCGCAAGCCGGTGAATTGAACCGTCCGCGCGTCAGACAAACGGAAAACGGCGGCCCGCAAGGACCGCCGTTTTGGTTTTGTGCAGACGAAGCGATTTGGCTTAAGCCGCAGCGCTCACCGAAGCCTTGGGCGAGATCAACAGCCGATCGCTGCCCGCCTCGATCGTGACATCGGATCCGTCCAGCACCTGACCGGACAGGATCTGCTCGGCGAGCGGGTCCTGCAGGTATTTCTGGATCACCCGCTTCAGCGGACGGGCGCCATAGACCGGGTCGTAACCCTTGTCGGCCAGCCAGGCGCGCGCGTCCGGGGCGAGATCGATGCGGATCTTGCGTTCCGAAAGCAGCGAGAGCAGCCGCGTCATCTGGATGTCGACGATCGCACCCATCTCCGTCCGGCGCAGCCGGTGGAAGAGGATGATCTCATCGACACGGTTGAGGAATTCCGGTCGGAACGAGGCCTTGACCACATCCATCACCTGATCGCGCACCTGGTCGACATCCTGGTCCTCGCCGAGGCTCGTCAGATAATCGGCCCCGAGGTTCGAGGTCATGATGATGATCGTGTTCTTGAAATCGACCGTTCGGCCCTGCCCGTCCGTCAGGCGCCCGTCGTCGAGCACCTGCAGGAGAACGTTGAACACATCAGGATGCGCCTTCTCGATCTCGTCGAATAGCACGACCTGATAGGGCTTGCGACGGATCGCTTCGGTGAGCGCGCCACCTTCCTCATAGCCGACATAGCCGGGAGGCGCCCCGATCAGCCGGGCGACCGAATGCTTCTCCATGTATTCCGACATGTCGAGCCGGACCATGGCTGTCTCGTCATCGAACAGGAAGCGTGCAAGCGACTTGGTGAGCTCGGTCTTGCCGACGCCAGTGGGGCCGAGGAAGATGAACGAGCCGATCGGCCGGTTCGGATCCTGCAGGCCGGCACGCGCACGGCGAACCGCCCGCGACACGGCTTGCACCGCATCCCCCTGGCCGACGACCGATTTCGCCAGGTCGTCCTCCATTCTGAGCAGCTTGTCGCGCTCGCCTTCCAGCATCTTGTCGACGGGGATACCGGTCCAGCGGGATACGACATGGGCGATGCCGTCGGGGTTAACCACCTCCTGCACCATATTGCCGGCGGCCGAACCATCCTGCGCCTCCGCATCCACCAGCTCTTTTTCGAGCTTCGGGATCACGCCATAGGCGAGTTCGCCGGCGCGCTGGAATTCACCCTGGCGCTGAGCAATCGCAAGCTCGTTGCGGGTTTCGTCCAGTTGACGCTTGAGATCGGCGGCGAGGCCGAGCTTCTGCTTTTCCGCCTGCCAGCGGGCCGTCAGCGCATCCGCCTCTTCCTCGAGCGAAGTGAGCTCGGTTTCAAGACGCGTTAGCCGGTCGGCGGACGCCGCATCGGTTTCCTTTTTCAGCGCTTCGCGCTCGATCTTCAGCTGAATGATGCGGCGATCGAGTTCGTCGAGCTCTTCGGGCTTGGAATCCACCTGCATCCGGAGCCGCGATGCGGCCTCGTCCATCAGGTCGATCGCCTTGTCGGGCAGGAAGCGGTCGGTGATGTAGCGGTTGGACAGCGTCGCGGCAGCAACCAGAGCGGAATCGGAGATCCGCACCTTGTGGTGCTGCTCGTACTTCTCCTTGAGGCCGCGCAGGATCGAGATCGTATCCTCGACCGTCGGCTCCTCGACCATAACAGGCTGGAAGCGCCGGGCGAGCGCCGGATCCTTTTCGACATGCTTGCGGTATTCGTCGAGCGTGGTCGCGCCGACGCAGTGGAGTTCACCGCGCGCAAGCGCCGGCTTCAACAGGTTGGACGCATCCATGGCACCGTCGGCCTTGCCGGCACCGACAAGCGTATGCATCTCGTCGATGAAAAGGATGATCTCGCCGTTCTCGGCCTGCACCTCGTTCAGCACCGCCTTGAGACGCTCTTCGAATTCGCCGCGATACTTGGCACCGGCAATCAAGGCACCCATGTCGAGCGCCATGAGCTTCTTGTCCTTCAGGCTCTCCGGCACGTCGCCATTGATGATGCGCAGTGCCAGACCCTCGGCGATCGCCGTCTTGCCGACGCCGGGTTCACCGATCAGAACGGGATTGTTCTTCGTGCGACGCGACAGAACCTGGATCGTGCGCCGGATCTCGTCATCGCGACCGATGACCGGATCGAGCCTGCCTTCGCGCGCTTCAGCCGTGAGATCCCGCGCATATTTCTTCAAGGCGTCGAAGCCGGCCTCGGCATTCGCACCATCGGCCGTGCGGCCCTTGCGGACCTCGTTGATCACCTGGTTCAGCGCATTGGCGGTCACGCCGCCCTTCTTCAGCGAAGCCGAAGTCGAAGCGGAAGACTCGATCGCAAGCGCCAGCAGAAGACGCTCGACGGTGACGAAGCTGTCGCCAGCTTTCTTGGCCGCGTCTTCGGCGGTCGAAAACACCTTGGCAAGTGGCTGCGCCAGATAGACCTGGCCATTGCCCCCGGACACTTTGGGCAGCTTGGCAAGTGCGGCATCATTGGCGATCCGCACGGCCTTGGCATCACCGCTCGCACGGCTGATCAGCGAGGAGGCCATGCCCTGCTCATCATCGAGCAGAACCTTCAACACGTGTTCGGGTGTGAACTGCTGGTGCCCTTCCGACAGGGCATGGGTCTGCGCCGATTGCAGAAATCCGCGCACGCGTTCGGAATATTTCTCGATATTCATAGTCACTCTCCGTTTCCCCGCCCTGCCCGCAATCGGCACAGGTCGGTTGGTGTGGATGAGGTCCCCGGAAGCGGCGGACCCCGGAGCGAAAACCGCTCCCCTGACCGAGATATGGGAGCGGGATTTTGCCCTTTAAAGAGGCAGATAAACGAAAAACTCCGGGTCTGAGCCCGGAGTTTTGCAATCGTCAAATCGAGCTCGAAAAGCTCATTCCGAAGCGGCTTCGGCAAGAGCGGGTGCTTCGCCGCCTTCGCCGTTTCCACCTTCGCCACCTTCAGCACCTTCACCGCCTTCATCACCGGCAGCGCTGCGGCGCGGCTGGCGACGCGGACGGTTGCCGGCATTGCGACGGCGCGGCTGGCGCTCGGCCCCGGCTTCCGCCTGGCTCTCGGCAGCAGCGGCTGCGGCTTCCGCCGGCATGTCTTCGATGACCGGCTGCGGACCCGTACCGGCGATCTCCGCCTGCGGCTGCGGCTGGGCCTGCGGCTCGCGCGGCTCCCGCTGGCGGCGCTCGTGCTGCTGACGGTTCTGTTGCTGCGGCTGCGGTGCCTGCTGCTGCGGACGCTCGCTAGCCTGGGCGGCATTGTCTTCCGAGCCGTCGAAATCCTCGCCGTCCCGTTCGTTGTAATCCTGACGGTCGTCGCCGCCATCGCGGTCGTCACGCTGGAAGCGTTCCTGCATCTGCGACTGAGCGGCCGCAATGATGCGGTTATAGTGCTCGGCGTGCTGCAGGTAGTTTTCCGCCATGACGCGGTCGCCGGCGCTCTGGGCATCGCGAGCGAGCGTGGAATATTTTTCGGCGATGTGCTGGGCGGTGCCGCGGATCTTCACATCGGGGCCGGAGCTGTCATAGGTCCGGGTCAGCGGGTTTTGGCCCTTGCGGTTGAAATTGTTGTTTCCACCGCCGCCGCCACCGCCGCCGCCATTGTTGTTACGCCCCCGACCACGCTTGTTTTGCTGTCCTGGCCTCATAGATGCTTCACCTGAATGTCTTTGTTGTGCTGATAAAGGGCAACGCCATGGGCTCTTATTGAACCGGACCAAGTCTCCACGCGCCGCCAACAGACCGCGCTCTCGCCTTGCTCGCCGCTGGTGAAAGTCGAGTTTACTGAGTACGCATCGGTCCAGTCGTGCTTCGCGGAGTTCGACAGCGAACTTTTTCGAAGCCGGCCCAGTCGCGAACGAATCTTCGTTCTTTCCCCGCCGCCCGTTGCGTGCCCGCAAGCTATTACGCTTCATTCGGAAAACCAAGCCTTTTTCTATGTTTCCCGAAATTATCCTTAGCAGCCGCAGCAAATGCGCTAATCAAGCCTCTTCGCAAACACCAGGACACGGTCATTGTGGCCGTAGTCACGGTGCTCTTCGACAAGCAAAAAACCCGCCAATTCAAATATTTGCGTAACGTCTCGACGCTGGTCGAAACCGATCTCCAGGCCGATGAGCCCCTGGTCTTCGAGGTGGCTCGCAGCACTCTGGGCAATCGCCCGATAGGCGTCGAGCCCGTCCGGACCACCATCCAGCGCTACCATCGGATCGAACTTGGTCACTTCCGGTTCCAGTCCCTTGACCACATCGCTGCGGATATAGGGTGGATTGGAAACGATGATGTCGAACCGTTCGGCTGTCTTGTCGAACCACGGTCCCGACCGCGTGACAAAACGCGACCCCAGCCCGTTGCGCTCGGCATTGTCAGCAGCTGTCTTCAAGGCGTCTTCGGAGATATCGATCCCCATGGCCTCGGCCTCGGGGCATTCGTGAAGCAACGCAAGCGCGATCGCTCCGGTTCCCGTTCCAAGATCGACAAGTTTCGGCTTGCGACCTTGCATGACCATGGACTTGAGATGTGGCAGGATCACGTCAACCAGGATTTCCGTATCCGGTCGGGGTTCGAGCGTCCCGGATGAAAGCGCGAGATCGAGCCCGTAAAAGTCACGCCGACCAAGGATGCGATGGACCGGCTCGCGGGCCAGACGCCGAAGCACGGCCGCCTCCACCTGTGCCACGCCTTCCGGCGAAACCGGCTTCTCACCCTCGAGCAACAGGGCCGTCGGGCTAAGCTTGAGAAGGCCGCAGACGAGCACCCGCGCATCGGTTGCAGCATCGTCCAATCCGACTGCCTCAAAACGACGCCGGGCGTCCGCCATCAGCAACCGTGCTGTTGGCGCGGCCCCCGTCACTGGTTTTCGCCCAGCTGCGCAAGCTGCCCGGCCTGATAATCGGAAATCAGCGCATCGAGCATTTCATCGAGATCACCTTCGATCATCCGGTCGAGCTTGTAGAGCGTCAGGTTGATCCGGTGGTCGGTCACGCGCCCCTGCGGGAAGTTATAGGTCCGGATACGTTCCGAACGGTCGCCCGAACCGACCTGGCTCTTGCGGTTTGCCGATCGCTCGCTGTCGAGCTTCTGTCGCTCAATATCGTAAAGCCGGGAACGCAGCACCTGCATGGCCTTGGCGCGGTTCTGGTGCTGCGATTTCTCTGACGACGTCACGATCAGGCCGGTCGGCAGATGGGTGATACGCACGGCCGAGTCTGTCGTGTTGACATGCTGGCCGCCGGCCCCCGAAGCGCGCATCGTATCGATGCGGATGTCTTCCGGCCGGATCTCGATGTCGATATCTTCCGCTTCCGGCAGAACGGCAACGGTTGCCGCAGACGTATGAATGCGCCCGCTCGCTTCTGTTTCCGGCACGCGCTGCACGCGGTGAACGCCGGATTCGAACTTCAGCTTGGAGAACACGCCCCGACCGCTGATCGTTGCGATGATTTCCTTGTAGCCGCCAGCTTCCCCTTCGCTGGCGGAAAGCACTTCGACTTTCCAGCCTTTCGTCGAGGCAAAGCGCTCGTACATCCGGAACAGGTCACCGGCAAAGAGTGCCGCCTCGGACCCGCCGGTTCCGGCACGAATTTCCAGGATCGCGCTCTTCTCGTCGGCGGCATCCTTCGGCAGAAGCAGGATCTGCATCTCGCCCTCAAGCGCCTCAATCCGGCTTTCGACCTCGGGCAATTCCATCTCGGCAAGATCGCGCATCTCCCGGTCCGTCGCCTTGTCGGACAGCATGGCGCGCAAGCCGTCGGCCTCGTCGATCGCAGACTGGTATTCGCGGATCTTCTTCACGACCGGCTCGAGTTCGGAATACTCCGATGCGAGCTTCACATAGACATCAGCTGCCGGTCCCGCCGACATTCGCGCCTCGATCTCGCCGAACCGGCGTTCGAGCTCGCGCATTTTCTCGACAGGAAGCTTCGCCACCCTTTACTCCAGGTCAGTCGCCAAAGTCAGTCTTCAAAGTCAGACGGGGATGTTGTGCTCTTCCGCATGGCGGAGGAGCAGGTCGCGCACTGACACGCCCGGGGTGTCGTCGTCAAGCGCAGCCATCAAAACCTCCGAGAGCAGACCGACGTCGAGACCGAGCAACATGGCCTTGACCGGACCGATCGCGGTCGGCGACATCGAGATGGAGCGGAAGCCGATGCCGAGCAGGGCCATCGCCGGGAGCGGCTTCGATGCCATCTCGCCGCAAAGGGTCACCGGCGTCTTGTTGCGCTCGCCGGCGCGAACAATATCCCTCAGAATTCTGAGGAAAGGTCGCCCCAGCACGTCGAAACGGTCAGACACGCGGGCATTGCCACGATCAACGGCCATGGCAAACTGGAAGAGGTCGTTCGATCCGACCGAGACGAAATCCACTTCGTCCATCAGCTCGTCGAGCTGCCAGAGCAGCGCCGGCACTTCGAGCATGGCGCCGAACTGCAGCTTCTTCGGCAACTGATGGCCGAACTTGGAGATGTGCTGGATCTCCTTCTGCATCAGTTCGCGCACGGCCCGGATCTCCGAGACCTCGGTCACCATCGGCAGCATCATCTTGAGCTCGGCGCCGGAGGCAGCCTTCAGCAGCGCCCTCAACTGGGTGCGCAGCAATCCCGGCCGATCAAGCGACAGGCGGATCGCCCGCCAGCCAAGCGCCGGATTCTCTTCTTCCTGGGAGCGGAAATAGGGAACGACCTTGTCACCGCCGATATCGAGCGTGCGGAAGGTGACCGGACGGCCAGCCGCCTGTTTCAGCACATTGCGGTAAAAGCTCTCCTGCTCCTCGCCCTTCGGCATGGTCGAGGAAATCATGAACTGCAATTCGGTGCGGAACAGCCCGATGCCATCGGCACCGGAATCGGCCAGTTGCGGCAGATCGACCAGAAGGCCCGCATTCATCTGCAGCTTGATCCGGTGACCGTCCTTGGTGACTGGCTCGACATCGCGCAGCGCGCGGAACTGTTCCTGCCGCTTGGCCCGGAGCTTGACCTTTTCCTCATAAGCCTTCTGCAAATCGGCAACCGGGCGCACATGCACCTTGCCGTCGTCACCGTCGATGATGACGGGATCACCGTTTTCAGCAAGCGCCACGGCACCCGCCGCCTGGCCGACGACCGCAATGCCCATGGCACGCGCAACAATCACGACGTGGCTGGTGACGGCTCCTTCTTCGAGCACGAGGCCGCGCAGGTTGGCACGCGGATAATCGAGCAGCTCGGCCGCCCCCATGGCGCGCGCAAAGACGATCGCATCGTTCGGGAAGCCTTCGGCAGCACTGTGCGGCGAAAAGCCGGTGAGCTGGCGCAGCAAGCGGTTCGCCAGGTCGTCGAAGTCGTGCATGCGCTCGCGCAGATAGGGATCGGTCAGGCGCATCATGCGCGCCTTGGTGTCGCTCTGCACCTTCTCGACCGCGGCTTCCGCCGTCAGACCGTTATGGATCGCCTCTTCCATGCGCCGCACCCAGCCCTGGTCATGGGCAAACATGCGGTAGGTTTCGAGCACGTCGCGATGCTCGCCTTCCATGGAGATTTCGCGCCGCGACAGCATGTCGTCGATCGAAATGCGCAGCGATCCGAGGGCCGTTGCCAGCCGGCGGATTTCCGTCTCGCTGTCTTCGTTCAACAGATTGGTGACGACGATTCGCGGCTCATGCAGCACGACATAGCCGAGGCCTATGCCTTCGGAGTAGCTGTCGCCGTCGATCGAGACGGGTCGCGTCAGATCAAGTTCGAGGCCGGGCCGGGTAATCTTCTTGAGCTCGCCGGTGGCGATCATCTCGGCAATCACCATCGCGGTCGTCTCGAGCGCTTCGAGCTCGTCCTCGCGATAGTTCCGCTGCGCCTTGTTCTGTACGACGAGAACGCCAAGGCTTCGCCCGGCGCGCAGGATCGGCACCCCGAGGAAGGAGTGATAGATCTCTTCGCCGGTTTCCGGCAGGTACCGGAAAGCCGGATGCGCCTGGGCATCCGAAAGATTGAGAGATTGCGCAGACGCCGCGATCGTACCGACGAGACCCTGACCCATTTTCAGCTGGGCCAGGTGAACGGCGTCCTTGTTCAGACCTTCGGTCGCATAAAGCTCGAGAACGCCGTCGGAGCGCAGCACATAGACGGAGCACACCTCTGCGACCATGTTGTTCGCGATCTGGCGAACGATCCGATCCAGTCGCTCCTGCGGCTCGAGCGGCTCCGCCATCAATTCGCGCAGCCGCTTGAGGAGGACGCGGGGACCCGCAGAAAGGTCTCTCATCCCGATTTTGCTCCACTTCCCATTGGTCAGCGGATTGTTACCCTTACCTTTTCAGGGGTCGGGTCACGGATGTCCGCTCTCAGGAATCAATTCTTATCCAGACCGTAGCAGGAATGCAAAGTCCGAACCGCAAGCTCGGCATAGGGGCCGTCGATCAGGATCGAGATCTTGATCTCGGACGTCGTTATCGCCTTGATGTTGATGCCCTTCTCGGCCAGCGCACGGAAGGCGGTCGCGGCAACGCCTGCATGGCTGCGCATGCCGATACCGATGACGGAAACCTTCACGAGACCCTTCTCGCTCTGGACGACGTCGAAACCGATCTTCTCCTTGTTGGAGCCGAGAACGGCGAGCGCCTTGTCCACGTCTCCAGAGGGCACCGTGAAGGTCATGTCGGTCTTCGAACCATCTTCCGAGATGTTCTGGACGATCATGTCGACATTGATGTGGGATTCAGCGAGCGGTCCGAAGATCGCAGCCGAGACACCCGGCCGGTCGGCCAGACGGCGCAGCGAAATCTGGGCTTCATCCTTGGCATAGGCAATACCGGTGACGACTTCCTGTTCCACGATCTCTTCCTCATCGCAAATCAACGTACCGGGCGGGTTCATCAGATCACCCATGCCCGGCGCATCGGGATCTTCAAAGCTGGAGCGCACAAAGGTGCGGACCTTATGCACCATGGCGAGTTCGACGGAGCGGACCTGCAGCACCTTGGCGCCGAGCGAGGCCATCTCAAGCATTTCCTCGAACGCGATCTTCTTAAGGCGACGCGCCTTGGGCTCGATGCGCGGGTCGGTCGTATAGACGCCGTCAACGTCGGTGTAGATGTCGCAACGGTCGGCCTTAACGCCGGCGGCAATCGCAACGGCAGACGTATCAGAGCCACCACGGCCGAGCGTCGCGATGCGGTTGTCAGGGCCGATACCCTGGAAACCGGCAACGACAGCCACCTGGCCTTCGGCCATACGGCGAATGATCTCGGTGCCGTCGATCTCCTGGATGCGGGCAGCACCATGGGCGTTGTCGGTCTTGATCGGGATCTGCCAGCCCTGCCAGGAGCGGGCATTGATATCCATCGACTGGAGCGCAATCGCCAGCAGGCCGGCAGTGACCTGTTCGCCCGAAGCGACGACGGCATCATATTCACGCGCGTCGTAAAAGGGCGAAGCGGCACCGGCGACCTTGGGCATGTTTTGCACCCAGTCGACCAGCTCGTTGGTCTTGCCCGACATGGCCGAGACAACCACGGCCACTTCGTGACCCGCATCCACTTCGCGTTTCACATGGCGCGCGACATTATAGATGCGATCCAGATTGGCGACGGATGTCCCGCCGAATTTCATGACGATGCGAGCCATAGACTTGAACCATATGCCCTTGAAAGACGCCGGAACCCCGGCACAAAAACACCGACCTGGGCGGATAGGCCTCAGGTTGCGGGGCTTTTAGTCTATATGTTCCCGGGGCGCAACGGCCACTTGCCCCCCAAACGGTACGGTAAAGCGCGGATTTTCGGTCGCAACAGGCGTGCGGGAACCCTGCCTTAATTTGGATCGAATTCGGGCGCCAACCATGAGGCGACGCCCGGGCTGGGAGGCTGGATCGTCACATGTTGGTCGATCGATACCGGATAGGGTGTCATGAAAGCATTAGACGCGTTTCCCGAGCCTGCCCTCAGCGACAACCTCCCGCCGCCCTCCTTCTTTAACAGACATGCGAAGTCGATCGCTGCAGTCGCGGCACTCCTCGTCTTTGCCGCCGTCGGTTATGCCGTCTACCGGCTGACAGAGGAGGTCACCTATGCCGACGTGATCCGTTCCCTGGAGGCGACAAGTGCCTCCTCGATCGCGCTCGCCGTGCTTTTCACGGCACTGAGCTTCGTCACCCTCTGCTTCTATGATCTGAACGCCCTGTCCCATATCGGCCGCAAGCGCCCCTGGCCGGAGGTGGCGCTCACCGCCTTCAGCGCCTATGCCGTGGGCAATGTCGCAGGCTTCGGCGCATTGTCGGGAGGTGCCATCCGCTACCGCGCCTATTCCCGCGCCGGTCTCTCGCCCGACGAAATCGGCCGCATCATCGCCTTCGTCACTGTGTCCTTCTCGCTCGGCCTCGCCCTGCTGACATCAGGCAGCCTGGTGCCGATGGCCGGCGAAATCGCACCGCTGCTGGGAATTTCCTCCACGACGCTTGCGACGGTCAGCACCATCATCCTCATCGCGATCCTGCTGCTTCTCGGCATCGCCCGCCGTGGCGGATTGAAGATTGCCGGCCGCACGCTCCGCCTCCCCGATACCGGCACGCTCTCGCGGCAATTCCTGGTGACCATGCTTGATGTCGCCTTTGCAGCGTCGGTGCTCTATGCCCTTCTGCCAGCAGAAGCACAGATTTCCTGGCCTGCTTTCTTCGCCGTCTATGCCGTCGCCATCGGCATCGGTGTCGTCAGCCATGTGCCCGCCGGCCTTGGCGTCTTCGAGGCCGTGATCCTGGCCGCCCTCGGCTCAGAGGTTCCGGGCGACGCGCTGCTTGCCTCACTCGTCGCCTACCGCGCCATCTATTATGTTCTGCCGCTGATCATCGCCATCTTCGTGGTCACGGCAACCGAACTGCGCCAGTTGTCGGCGAGCCCGCTCGCAACAGGTGTCGCCAGGACCGCCGGACGCCTTGCCCCGACGCTTCTCGCAGCACTTGCTCTGGTCCTCGGCGCCATGCTGGTGCTGTCGAGCGTGACGCCCACACCGGGCGACAATCTCGACCTGCTGGCGGGGTTCCTGCCGCTCCCCCTGGTCGAAGGCGCCCATTTCCTCGCCAGCATCCTCGGCCTGATGCTCGTCGTCGTCGCCCGCGGCTTGGCCCAGCGCCTCGACGGCGCCTGGTGGGGCACCCTGCTTGTCGCCCTGCTCGCCCTCGTCCTGTCGCTCGCCAAGGCCGTCGCCGTCTACGAAGCGGCCCTGCTCGCCATTCTCGTCATCGGCCTCCTCCCGAGCCGCCGCCTTTTTCATCGCAGGGCATCCCTCGGCCAGGCGCTCACCTCCTCCTGGCTGCTCGCTGTTGCAGTCCTGATCGGCGGCGCGGTCATCGTCCTCCTCTTCGTCTATCGTGACGTCGAATACAGCCATGCGCTCTGGTGGCAGTTCGCCTTCGATGCCGAGGCGCCGCGCTCGCTTCGCGCCATGCTCGGTCTCACCGTAGTCGCCATGGGTGTCTGCCTCTTCAGCCTCATGCGCCCGGCAGCCCCGGCGATCCACCCGGCAGGCGAGGAGGAACTGGCGAAAGCCGTCGCCATTCTCGACCGCCACGATGTGGCCGACGCCAATCTCGTGCGCACCGGCGACAAGTCGGTGATGGTCTCACCCGATGGCGAGGCATTCCTGATGTATGGCCGCCAGGGCCGGTCCCTGATTGCCTTCCTCGATCCCGTCGGGCCGAAAGCCTCGCGTGACGAGCTCGTCTGGCAATTCGTCGAAACGGCACGTGCGAGCGGATGCCGCGCCGTCTTCTACCAGGCCTCCCCTGCCATCCTGCCTGTCATCGCCGATGCCGGCATGAAGGCCTTCAAGCTCGGCGAGATGGCGGTGGTCGATCTCGAGCGCTTCGACCTGAAGGGCGGCACATGGGCGGGCCTGCGCCAGGCCGCCGCCAAGGGCGAGCGCGACGGCCTGACCTTCGAGATCATCCCGACGGAAAACGTCGCTGCCATCCTCGACGACCTGCGCCGCATCTCCGATGCCTGGCTCGACCACCACAGGGCGAAGGAAAAGGGCTTCTCGCTGGGCGCCTTTACCGAGACCTATATGACAGCCCAACCAGTCGCCATCCTGCGCCACGGGGGCCGGATCGTCGCCTTCGCCGACATTCTGCTGACGGACACCCGCGAGGAGGCATCGATCGACCTCATGCGCTTCGCCCCCGACGCCCCGAAGGGCGCGATGGATTTCTTGTTCGTGCGCCTGATGACGACACTCCGCGACCAGGGCTATCGCCACTTCAACCTCGGCATGGCGCCACTGTCGGGCCTGTCACGCCGCGAGGTGGCTCCCGTCTGGGATCGCGTCGCCAACACTTTCTATGAACACGGCGAACGCTACTACAATTTCAAGGGCCTGCGCGCCTTCAAGTCCAAGTTCCATCCCGACTGGCAGCCGCGTTATCTCGCGGTCGCCGGCGGTCTCAATCCCGTACTGGCCCTGCTCGATGCAACGCTTCTGATCGGCGGCGGTCTGAAAGGCGTGGTGAAAAAATGAAGACCTCCCTCCGCGCGACGCTGCTCGCACTCCCCCTCCTCGCCTTGCTCTCGCCGACAATCGTGCCCGGTCTGGCCCATGCCGAAGACCCGCCACTCGACACCGGCATGATCCCCTCGCCGGTCACACTGTTGCCCGACGGAGATCCGCAATCGCTCGTCGTTCTGCTGTCGGACGCGCCGGGCTGGCAGGATACCGACCAGACGGAAGCCGAGCGCCTGCAGGCCAACGGCGCGATCGTCGTCGGCATCGACACGCCGAAATACATTGCCTCGCTGTCTGCCGACAAAGGCGATTGCATCTACACCGTCTCCGATATCGAGGCGCTTGGACGCCAGTTGCAGCGCAAGGCAGGCAATGCGAATTTCCTGCCGCCTGTTGTCGCAGGCCGCGGCGAAGGCGGGGCACTGGCGCTCGCCATCCTTGCCCAGACCCCGAAGGCCACCATTGGCCAGACGCTGGCCCTCGACCCGGAAGCCGGTATCCCGCTCACCAAACAATTCTGCACCCCGGCCGAGAAGAAGGTCGTCGGTGACCGCATGATCTATGGCCTCACACCGGGCGACCTGCCCGATCCTGCGACCGTCCTCTTCAGCCCGGCTGCCAAGGCCGATGCCCGCGCCCATGTCACTGACCTCTTGGCGAGCCATCCTGACATCGACCAGCGCGACATCGATGCGGATACGAACAAGGCCTTTTCCGATACGATCGATGAACTGGTCGCGGCGACCAATGCTGCAGAAACCCCGCTCGGCCTGCCGCTGACCATTCTCGATGCTGCGCCGACCCGCGACACAATGGCGGTGATTTTTTCGGGCGATGGCGGCTGGCGCGACCTCGACAGCCAGGTCGGCACCAATCTGCAAGCCGCCGGCATTCCCGTCGTCGGCGTGGATTCGCTCCGTTACTTCTGGTCGAAGAAGACCCCGGAACAGACCAGCGGGGATCTCGCCACCATCATCCACACCTACGAGAAGCGCTGGAAGGTGAAGCATGTGATGCTGATCGGCTATTCCTTTGGCGCCGACATCCTGCCGGCCGCCTATAACGGGCTGCCCGACAAGCTGAAGTCACGGGTCTCCCTCGTGAGCCTGCTCGCGCTGTCCCACGAGGCCGATTACGAGGTGTCCGTCTCCGGCTGGCTGGGCAGTGGCGGAAGCGGCGGGGCAGATCCCCTGACGGAAGTCGCCAGGATCGACCCCGCCCTGGTTCAATGCATGTATGGAACGGACGAAGACGACGACGCCTGCAAGGATCTCGTCGGCGGCCCGATCGAGACGATCGGCATCAAGGGCGGTCACCACTTTGACGGCGACTATCCCGCCCTTGCCAAACGCATTCTCGACGGACTGGAGAAACGGACGTCCCGTTGATCGTCCGCAAGACAACACGACCTGGCGCGAACGACGGCAAGAACGCTTGAGGCCTGCCAATCCGTCGTCGCTCCGCCACCTGCGACGTCTCCACCCTTGACTTTAAAGGTCATCGAGACGACTTCATGACCAAACGCGCCAGGAGGTTCCATCATGAGTGCAGAGGCCCGCACCACAATCGATCAGTCCGAAGTCGACCGCTTTTCCGCCATGGCGGCCGAGTGGTGGGATCCGACCGGCAAGTTCAAGCCGCTGCACAAGATCAATCCGGTGCGCCTTGCTTACATCAGGGACAAGGTCATCGAGCATTACGGCCGCGACCCGAAGAGCGCCCGCCCGCTGGAGGGCCTGCGCATCCTCGACATCGGATGCGGCGGTGGCCTCCTGTCGGAACCGGTCGCCCGCATGGGCGCAAGCGTTCTTGGTGCTGACGCTTCCGAGAAGAACATCAAGATCGCCATGACCCATTCCGCCCAGAGCGGCGTGGAAGTCGATTACCGCGCGATCACCGCGGAAGAACTGGCCGCCCAGGGCGAGACCTTCGACATCGTGCTCAACATGGAAGTCGTCGAGCATGTCGCCGACGTCGATTTCTTCCTGTCGACCTGCGCCTCCATGGTCCGCCCCGGCGGCCTGATGCTCGTCTCCACCATCAATCGCACGCTGAAAGCAGCAGCGCTTGCCATCGTCGGCGCCGAATATGTCCTGCGCTGGCTGCCCCGCGGTACCCACCAGTATGAAAAGCTGGTCCGCCCCGAGGAAATCGAACGGCCGCTTTCTGCAAACGGCATGCAGATCCTCGAAACCAAAGGCGTCTTCTTCAATCCGCTGCAGAACCAGTGGAACCTCTCGGCAGACATCGATGTCAACTACATGATGCTGGCGAGCCGCCCGGGATCGGCGACATGACGACACCGCAGACGATCATCGACTTCTGGCTGCGCCACGGTCCGGAAGCCTGGTTTTCGCGCAATGAAGCGCTCGACGCCGAAATCGAAGCGGACTATGCCGAACTGCATTTCCAGGCTTCGCGCAACGAATTGTCGGATTGGCAGCAGACCCCTGAGGGCACCCTCGCTCTTCTCCTGCTGCTCGACCAGTTCCCGCGCAATCTCTTTCGCGGCAGCGCGCATTCCTATGCGACCGATCCGCTCGCCCGCACGATAGCCCACCACGCTCTGGCCAAGGGCTTAGACATCAAGGTCGAGCCTATCCTGCGTCCCTTTATCTACCTGCCCTTCGAACACTCGGAAGACATGGAAGATCAGCGCCACAGCGTCTCGCTTTTCGAGAAGCACCGCGACGAGACCGGTGATGCGGAAGCGCTGAAATGGGCCCTTCTGCATCTGGATCTGATCGAGCGCTTCGGTCGCTTTCCTCACCGCAATACCGCTCTCGGCCGCAAGACGACGCCCGAAGAGCAGGCCTATCTCGACCAAGACGGTTTCAAGGGCTGAGCCGTCGATCAGACGGGCAAGGCTTTGACGGCTGAAATCCGATCGGCCTGCGTCTCAAGATTGTCAGCAGCCAGTCGCTTGATGCGCTCTCGATTGATGAAATAGAGATCACCGTCGGCGGTAAAGGCGGTGGTCAATTCACGTCGTCAGGCAGGACCGGCAGCGGCGCGATCTCGATGCCTTCCTCGATCAGCGACTTGACCTCCACGGGTGACGCCTGGCCGATGATGCCGCGCGCCTCCGACTCGCCATAGTGGATCTTGCGGGCTTCCTCGGGAAACTTCTCCCCGACGTCCTCGCTGCTCGCACGGATCTCGCGGATCGCCTCCTTGAGCTTGACGAAGGCCTGCTTCTGCACCTCGGAGACGGCCAGCGCCTGGGTCTCCTCCTTCTGACGGGCGGTCGAGACGGCCGGTGCCATCAACACCTTGCCGACCTCGGCCGATCCGCAGACGGGGCACGTCAGGTAACCCGAAGCCTTCTGCCGGTCGAAATCGGCGCTTTCCGAAAACCACCCTTCGAATTCGTGGGCCTTCTCGCAGCACAGCGAATAGCGGATCAAACTGTGACGCCTCCCTTGGCAAGCACAGGCGCGATGTCGAGCGCAAAGTCGCGGCCATTCTTCAGGTTCGGGATCTTCGCCCGGCAGGCCTTCACTGCCTCGAGATCAATCTCGGCAACGACCACGTCCTCGCCGGTGCCGCCGGCAGACGCCAGCACCTTGCCCCAGGGGCCGACGATCATCGAATGACCGAAGGTCTCGCGCCCGTCTTCATGCACGCCCGCCTGGGCGGCCGAGATGACATAGGCGCCGTTCTCGATCGCGCGGGCTCGAAGCAGGATCTCCCAATGCGCCTCGCCGGTCTGCTTGGTAAAGGCGGCCGGCGTTGTCAGGATCTGCGCCCCCGCCATGGCTTCCGCCCGGAAGAGATGCGGGAAGCGTACGTCGTAGCAAACGCCGAAGCCGAGCTTGGCGAAGGGCAGATCGGCAACGACCGCCCGCTCGCCCGGACGATAGACCGCGCTTTCGCGCCAGCTCTCGCCATTGTCGAGATCGACGTCGAACATGTGGATCTTGTCGTAGGACGTGATTTTCTTGCCGTCGGGGCCAAACAGGAAGGCGCGGTTGGCGATCTTGCCATCTGCAAGCTTGATGGCGGTGGAGCCGACATGCAGATGGATGCCGAGCTCCTTGGCGAGTTCTGACGCCTTTTTGACAATGAGATCGGTTTCTTCGTCGCGCAGCACGGCGGCAAGACCGGCCCGATCCTTCTGCACCGCGCCCGTCATTTCCGGCGTCTGAACATAGATCGCCCCGCGCCGGGCGGCCTCGCGCACGAGCCGTGCCATGCTTTCGGCATTCTTCTCCGGATCGATCCCGGAGCACATCTGGACGGCGGCAGCCTTGAAAACCATGACCAATCAGTCCTTACTTTGTGAGAAGCGGATCGAGCTTGCCGGCCCGATCGAGCGCATGCAGGTCGTCGCAGCCGCCGACATGCTGGCTACCGATGAAGATCTGCGGGAAAGTGTTGCGGCCGGACTTGGCGATCATTTCCTCACGCAGATCCGGCTTGCCTGTCGCGTCATGCTCGACATAGGCGACGCCCTTGCTGTCCAGTAGCGCCTTGGCGCTGGCGCAGTAGCCGCAGAATTGCCGTGTGTAGATCGTGACGTCAGCCATGAAGTTCTCCGCCGGAAAGCGTCGCATAGACAGGAAATTGGTCCCCTCATATAGGCCCGGCGAGTGCCCTTGCAAAGGTCAAAACAGTGACATCCTGAGCGCCTGCCTTTTTCAGGGCAGTTGTCGCCGCACTGACCGTCGCCCCCGTCGTGTAGACGTCGTCAACCAGCACTAGGCGCTTGCCGAAGACGAGATCCTCAAGGCCTGCCGGCACGCCGAAGGCGCCGCGCACGTTGAGCGAACGTTGGTTCGCCGTCAGGCCGACCTGTTGCTGCGTGCGCTTGCGCCGCACCAGAACCTCCGCGAAAAACGGTTTGCCCGATTGCCGCGCCACATGCCGCGCCAGTTCCGCCGATTGGTTGAACATGCGCCGAAATATCCGCATCCGGTGCAGCGGCACGCAGACGATGGCATCGCAGGCGACAATTTCCACCGAGGCCGCCCGCAGCATCCAGCCAGCCATCATCGGCGCCAGATCCACCCGGTCACGATACTTGAGATCATGTACCAGATGCCGCGCCACCCCCTCGTGGAGGGCAACCGAACGCAGGCGGTCGAAGACGGGCGGATGGGCGATCGCCTGCGGCGAAACCATCCCCTCGCCCGGATCATGAGCAAAGGGCAGGCCGAGAACCGGACAATAGGGCTTGTCGATCAGCCGCATGTCGCCCCAGCATTGCGCACAGAGTGCGTGATGGCTGGCGACACGGGCATGGCAATGGGCACAGGCCGGTGGATAGATGAGGTGAAACAGCCCGCGCAGTGCCGATCCGGCATGATGCCGGCTGACGGATGCGCTTTTCTGCACTAAATGAGCCCACATGCATCGACTTTACGCCCGCTTGGGCGTTCGGCCAATGCCGGAACGAGGCCAATCCAGGATTCCCGCCATGAACGAGCTTTTCGACGAAGCCCTGATCGCCCGCAACCGTGCGCGTGCCCTGGCCCGCAACGCAGCCGGCAGCGATTTCCTGCTGGACCTGACCGCCCGCGAACTCGCCGACCGCCTGGCCATCGTCCAGCGCAGCTTCGACGATGCCGTGGAACTCTTCGGCGGAACCGGGCTCACCGCCAGGGCTGCGCTCGCGACCGGCAAGATCGGTACGCTGCGGCGGATCGAAACCGATGCGAATTTCGGTGAGGCCGAAAACCCGGTCGCCGTCTCCAGTTACGAAAGCGTGCCGCTCGACCCGCAATCGGTAAACCTCATCCTCTCGCCGCTGTCTCTGCATCTCACCAATGACACCCCCGGCATGCTGATCCAGATGCGCCGTGCGCTGAAACCCGACGGCCTGCTGCTCGCCGCCATCCCAGGTTCAGGAACGCTTTCCGAGTTGCGCGAGGTCCTCCTGGCGGCCGAAACGGAGATCTATGGCGGTGCAAGCCCCCGCGTCATCCCCTTCGCCGACATCAGGGACATCGGCTCGCTTCTGCAGCGCGCGGGTTTCGCACTTCCGGTCATCGATGAGGAAAGCTTCACCGTCCGCTACGATCACATCTTCGCGCTGATGCGAGACCTGAAGGCCATGGGCATGGCCAATCCGCTGCTGGGACGCAGCCGTCGCCCGGTCTCGCGCAAGTTCTTCCTTCGGGCAGCGGAACTCTATGCCGAACGGTTCTCCGATCCGGATGGCCGCATCCGCGCCACCTTCTCGATCGTCTTCGTTTCCGGCTGGGCCCCACACGAGAGCCAGCAGAAACCGCTCAAGCCCGGTTCTGCAAAGATGCGCCTCGCCGACGCGCTCGATCCAGCGCGGCGACCAGATGAACCCTGACGGCGATTGTTACTTCTTGGCTTCGGTGAATTGGGTTTCGACTGTATTGAAGGTACTGAGCAGCGAGCCCGTGAACGCGCTGTAGCCGGAAAGCAGCGCGACGCTGATAATCGCGGCGATCAGTCCGTATTCGACGGCGGTCGCGCCACGAAGGTCAGACATCAACTGGCGTAAAAGACGCATTCTCGCTCCTGACAGTCTGGATCCGAGATGGTTGCCCCCGCCCCGGCCGATGGGAATTAGCAGGCCTGGCCGGAGCCGTAGCCGTCGATGATGCAGACGGAACCCGGCGTCTCCTGAAGCACGCTGCGGCGGATCGTATACCGTTTGCCGCTCTCGTCCTTGGGGATCGATCCGGTGGTAATCATGTCGAATTCGTCAGGCTGAAAAGCGAGCGTCTTGCGGTCGGTCTTGGAGGCGAGCATGGGCGTCAAGACAAGCGAAAGGGCGATCGCAGCCGTGCCGAAAAGCAACGCGATATTCAAGACCCCGGTCCTGCCCGTTTTGACCGAAGACCGCTCTCGGGACCGTGCGGCCTTCCAGAAATCCTCGTTTACCATATTACGCTCCACACACGTATCCGACGCATGAACAGAGTGTATATTGCGGTCAGGGTTATAAACTTTTGATTAACGACGCGGCTTGAATCAGGCTTTTCTCAGAGAAGGTCCTGGAGAACCGGAATGAGCGGCTCGTCCGCCGGCGGCATCGGATACTCGCGAAGCGCCTTGGCCTTGACCCACTTGATTGCCTGCCCTTCCCGCCCCTGCGGAATGCCCTCGTAGCGACGGCAGATATAGAGCGGCATCAGCAGATGAAACGTCTCGTAGGTGTGGCTCGCAAAAGTCAGAGGCGCGAGGCAAGCTACCTTGGTCTTGATCCCGAGCTCCTCCTCGAGTTCGCGCACCAGGCTTTCCTCAGGCGTCTCGCCAGCCTCGACCTTGCCGCCGGGAAATTCCCAGAGACCGGCCAGCGACTTCCCCTCGGGGCGCTGTGCGAGCAGGATGCGGTTGTCGGTATCGACGAGTGCACAGGCCGCGACCAGCAGGATGGGCATCTTCACATCGCTCATGCAGACGCTTTCCGCCAATAGGCATAGCGATAGGCTTCCTCGAAGCCCATCTTCGTGTAGAGCGCCATCGCTTCCGTGTTGTCGGCAACCACCTGCAGCCAGGCGGTGCGCGCACCGCGCATGCGGGCCCAGCGCAGTGCAGAACTCAGGATCTCGATACCGAACCCCTGTCGACGGTGATCGGGACGGACAGCAAGCGACATGATGCCCGCGAGATCATTGTCCTGAACGCACAGAGCCGCCGCAAGCGGTCCCTTGACGGCATCCTCGATCACGAAAAGGCCCGACGACGGCTTGATGTTTCCAAGGATCTCAGCGAGCGCTGCCTTCAAACCCGGATCGCTGCCATGCACCGCGATATCGGCATCGACATAACGCCCGACATCCTGGGTCGGCAGATGGTCGAGAGTATCCGGGAAGGTCATGCGCCCGAGATCGCCGGTCATTGTCACGACCTCCTCGAAGCATTCCCAGCCATCGGACGCCAGAAAGTCGATCAGCGGCTTCGGCGAAAGCGGCGTCTGCCGCACCAGAAGCGGTCGCCCATGCGCCTCGAAACGCTTGCCGGCCTTTTCGATGCGCAGCGCGATATCGCGGCTATCCGAGGGATCGAGCGGCACGACACAATTCAACCGCTTGCCGGGATGTCCCCCAGTCAGGCGCACCTGCCAGCTTCCATCATAGACGACGCTGCTTGCCGGCCAGGCCCGAAAACCCACCGCTTCGAGGCGCCGGACGAGCGGCAGGTTGGGATCACTTACCATTGCATGCATTCAGACGTCAGCTCCGATAGTCGCCATTGATGGCGACATATTCCTTTGTCAAATCGCAGGTCCAGACCGTGGCCGTGCCGGAACCAAGACCGATATCGACGGTAACCGGAATGTCTTCCCGTTCCATGACGGCCGTGGTCGCCTCTTCCGAATAGGCCGGATCACGCTCGCCATTGACCGCTACGCGCACATCGCCAAACCAGATCGCCAGCCGATCACGATCGGCCATTTCACCGGACTTGCCGACCGCCATCACGATACGACCCCAATTGGCATCTTCACCGGCCACCGCCGTCTTGACCAGCGGCGAATTGGCGATCGACATCGCGATCTTCTTGGCCGCAAGATCGTTTTCGGCCCCCTTGACGGTGATCTCCACCATCTTGCGGGCACCTTCACCGTCACGCACAACCTGCAGCGCCAGATCCTTGAGGAGATCGTTCAGCGCCGCCCGGAAGTCGCCGAGACGGGCATCATCTGCCCCCTCGATCTTCGCCTGACCATCCGCCGATGCGGCACCGGTCGCAAACAGCATCAGCGTGTCCGAGGTCGATGTATCGCTGTCAACGGTGATGGAATTGAAGCTCGGCTCGACGCCTGCAGACAGGAGACCCTGAAGGGCCGCCGGCGCGATATCCGCATCCGTTACGACGAAGGAGAGCATCGTCGCCATGTCGGGCGCGATCATGCCGGCACCCTTGGCGATCCCGTTGATCGTAACAGTCACGCCATCGATCTGGGCGCTGCGCGTCGCGACCTTCGGATAGGTATCCGTGGTCATGATCGCCTTGGCCGCCTCGAACCAGAAATCACCGGTCGCATCTGTCGCCATCTGCTCGAGGACGCCGGAAAATTTGGTCGCATCCAGCGGTTCGCCGATGACACCCGTCGAGGCGAGATAGATCTCGTTCTCCCCGCAGCCCAATGCTGCCGCTGCCGACTTCGCCGTCAGCTCTGTCGCAGCCTTGCCCTTTACCCCGGTGAAGGCATTGGCATTGCCGGAATTGACGACGACGCCGCGCGCCACGCCATGCGAAAGGTTCTGCCGGCAGAAATCGACCGGAGCCGAAGGGCACTTGGATTTGGTAAAGACGCCCGCGACCGAGGCCGGTTCGTCAAAGGCCATCAACAGCACATCGGTGCGGTTCTTGTACTTGATGCCCGCAGCCGCGGTCGCCATCCGCACACCGCGGATCACAGGCATGTCGGCATAGGTTTTCGGAGCGAGAGGAGAAATGCTGGAAGACATGGCGCGGCCCGTAATGGAAGGCCCGCAAACTGCGGGCCTTGGAACAAACAACGATTAGGGAAGAGCTTACTGCTGCTCTGCCGTGTTGGCTTCTTCGTAGCCCTTGCGCAGGGCTTCGTCGACGATCTCGATCTTCTGCTCGGTCTTCGCCTTTTCGATCAGCTCGAGATACTTGTCGCGCATCACGAGCTGGCGAACCTGCTGCTCGACGGCTTCGAAGGCCGGCGGCGGAGCATCGCGCTTGTCTTCGAGAAGGATCACGTGGAAGCCGAACTGGGTCTGAACCGGGGTCTTCGTGTAAGTGCCCTTTTCGAGCGAGAACGCCACTTCTTCAAACTCGGGGACCATGCGGCCCTTGGAGAAGTAGCCGAGGTCGCCACCTTCCGTCTTGTTCGGGTCTGTCGACTTTTCCTTGGCGATTTCGATGAAGTCCTTGCCGGCATCGAGATCGGCAATGATCTGCTTGGCCTCTTCCTCGGTCTTCACCAGGATGTGGCGGGCGCGCACTTCTTCCTGCTTCGGAAGCGCTGCGATTTCCTTCTCGTAGCGCGCCTTCACTTCGTCTTCCGTGACAGCGTCGACAACATTCTTCTTGAAGAAGGCGTTATGCAGCTCGCGCTCGGCGATGAAGGCCATGCGGCGCTTGTATTCAGGATCGTCCTGCAGACCGGCGGCGGTCGCGTTTGCCGCAAGCAGCTTGACGTCGATTGCACCGGAAAGGGCAGCGACCTTCTTCTGCTCATCGGGAAGCTGTGCGAGCTGCGGATCGAGGTTGGCGATCGCCAGATCGAGTTCGGACTGGGTGATCTCGAGATCACCGACCTTTGCAACGACAGTGGCGTCCTGGGCGAAAGCCGCACCGGTGAGGGCCGAGAGGGAAACGCAGGCGGCAAGCACGATTTTGTTGAGGCGAAGCATGAAAGACCTTTCGGATGGTGAACCGTTTCAAGACCGTTCGAATTGGGCAAAAGATTGTCAGATGCCCGGCGACCGAGGGGATTTGGCACCAGCCTGCGCCGTTGACATCATTCGACCCCCCTCTTATCTGTCACGCAACCTCGCGTCCAGAGTAGTTTCAGGGCGCCTTGTGCCTATTCGTCCTCGCTAATGGTGGTTCGAAAGGTACGTCAACGATATGACGAAGGTCAGAAAGGACCATCGATATGGTCAGTCTTGGTGGACTTGCGCGCAAAATCTTCGGATCGTCGAACGACCGTCGCGTGAAATCCTATAACCCCCGCGTTGCTCAGATCGCAGCCCTCGAAGAGAAGGTGAAGGCGCTGACCGACGAACAGCTCGCCGCCAAGACGGCCGAGTTCCGGGCAGAGCTGGCCGCCGGCAAGACGCTGGACGATATCCTGGTACCCGCCTTCGCCGTCGCCCGTGAAGGTGCCCGTCGTGCGCTCGGCATGCGTCCCTTCGACGTTCAGCTGATCGGCGGCATGATCCTCAACGACAATTCGATTGCCGAAATGAAGACGGGCGAAGGCAAGACGCTGGTCGCGACACTTGCCGTCTACCTGAACGCCCTCGAGGGCAAGGGTGTCCACGTCGTCACCGTCAACGACTACCTCGCCCGCCGTGACGCCGCGACCATGGCGAAGATGTACGGCTTCCTCGGGCTGACCACTGGCGTCATCGTCCATGGTCTCTCCGACGATGAACGCCGCGCTGCCTATGCCTGCGACGTCACCTATGCGACCAACAACGAACTCGGCTTCGACTATCTGCGCGACAACATGAAGTACGAGCGCGGCCAGATGGTGCAGCGTGGCCACAACTTCGCGATCGTCGACGAAGTGGACTCGATCCTGGTCGACGAAGCCCGCACGCCGCTGATCATCTCCGGCCCACTCGACGACCGCTCGGATCTCTACAACACCATCGACGCTTTCATCCCGCTCCTGTCGGAAGAAGACTACGAGATCGACGAAAAGCAGCGCGCGGCCAACTTCTCGGAAGTCGGCACAGAGAAGCTCGAAAATCTGCTTCGCGAGGCAGGCCTCCTGAAGGGCGAGAGCCTCTACGACGTCGAAAACGTTGCGATCGTCCACCACATCAACAACGCGCTGAAGGCCCACAAGCTGTTCCAGCGCGACAAGGACTACATCGTCCGCAACGACGAGATCGTCATCATCGACGAATTCACCGGCCGCATGATGCCGGGCCGCCGCTATTCGGAAGGCCAGCACCAGGCGCTCGAAGCCAAGGAAAAGGTGCAGATCCAGCCCGAGAACCAGACGCTCGCCTCGATCACCTTCCAGAACTATTTCCGCATGTACAAGAAGCTCGCCGGCATGACCGGTACGGCAGCAACCGAAGCGGAAGAATTCGCCAACATCTACGGTCTCGATGTCCTGGAAGTTCCGACCAACCTGCCGATCAAGCGTATCGACGAGGATGACGAGGTCTACCGGACCGTCGAGGAAAAGTTCAAGGCGATCATCGAGGAGATCAAGGCCGCCAGCGAACGCAACCAGCCGGTTCTGGTCGGCACCACCTCGATCGAAAAGTCCGAACTGCTCGCCAACATGCTGAGCCAGTCGGGCTTCAAGGACTTCAAGGTCCTCAACGCCCGCTACCACGAGCAGGAAGCCTATATCGTCTCCCAGGCCGGCGTTCCCGGCGCCGTGACCATTGCCACCAACATGGCCGGCCGCGGCACCGACATCCAGCTCGGCGGCAACCTCGACATGCGCCTCGAACACGAACTGGCCGAGATCGAGCCGGGTCCGGAGCGCGATGCGAAGACAGAAGCCATAAAGGCTGAGATCGCGGCCCTCAAGCAGAAGGCGCTCGAAGCCGGCGGTCTCTATGTGATCGCCACCGAGCGTCACGAAAGCCGCCGCATCGACAACCAGCTGCGCGGACGTTCCGGCCGTCAGGGTGACCCGGGCCGGTCGAAGTTCTACCTGTCGCTCCAGGACGACCTCATGCGCATCTTCGGCTCTGACCGTATGGACAGCATGCTGCAGAAGCTCGGTCTGAAGGATGGCGAAGCGATCGTCCACCCCTGGATCAACAAGGCGCTGGAACGCGCCCAGAAGAAGGTCGAAGCCCGCAACTTCGACATCCGCAAGAACCTTCTGAAGTATGACGACGTCATCAACGACCAGCGCAAGGTGATCTTCGAGCAGCGCATCGAGCTGATGGACGCGACCGATGTCTCGGCGACCGTCACCGACATGCGCCACGAAGTCATCGAGACCATGGTCGGCATCCATGTGCCCCCGAACGCCTATGCCGAGCAGTGGGATGTCGCCGGCCTCAAGCAGAAGGTCGCGACCACCCTCAATCTCGACCTGCCGATCGATGCCTGGGCCGCCGAGGAAGGCATCGCCGAGGACGACATCTACAACCGCATCATGGAAGCTGCCGACAAGGCCTATGCCGACAAGGCCGAGCGCTTCGGTGCCGAATTGATGACCTATGTCGAGCGCTCCGTCGTGCTGCAGACCATCGACAACCTATGGCGCGAACACATCGTCAACCTCGACCACCTGCGCTCGGTCGTCGGCTTCCGCGGCTACGCCCAGCGCGACCCGCTGCAGGAATACAAGGCCGAAGCCTTCGAGCTCTTCCAGGCCCTGCTCGCCAACCTGCGCGATGCCGTGACCATGCAGATGTCACGCGTCGAACTGGTCCGTGATCCGCCCCAGGCCCCGACCCCGCCGCCGATGCAGGCCCACCACATCGACGCCACCACCGGCGAGGACGATGTCGGCGAAGGCTCTGCCGTTCCCGCCGGCGACCGCGACCCCCAGGATCCGAAGAGCTGGGGCACCGTCGGTCGTAACGAGCCCTGCCCCTGCGGCTCCGGCAAGAAGTTCAAGCACTGCCACGGCGCGCTCGAAGCGTGACCGCGAGGGCTTGAGGCTTTCTCAACCTTTCGCTTTTAGCCTCTGACAAAAGGGGAACCGCGCCAAACGGCCCGGTTCCCCTTTTCCTTTGGAGGGCTTGATGTCGGCTATGACAGCGCGGGAGCACCAGTGGGATTGGCTGCGCGCCTTCCTGATGCTTCTCGGCATCCCCTACCACGCCGCCATGGCCTACAATGCCCGCGTCCTCTGGGACATACAGTCCCCCGAAAAGAGCGAGATCCTGACCTTCCTGAGCGGCGTGCTCGTGACCTTCCGCATGCCCGCCTTTTTCATGGTCGCAGGCTACTTCGCGGCGATGATGCTGGAGAGGCGCCAGCCCGCAGCCTGGCTCCGCGGTCGGCTCATTCGCCTCGGCATCCCCTTCCTCACCGGGCTGGTGCTGCTCGCGCCGATCCAGATTGCCGTGATCGACCTCGAAAGCGCCCTTCTCGGCGCAAGCTCGATGTCGACGGCGCTCGATCAGGTCGGCCGGGATCTCGTCCATCCCGGTGCCAACTGGATCATGCATCTCTGGTTCCTGCCAGCGCTCCTCGCCTACAGCGGGATATTGGTGCTTCTCACGGCCGGACGGCGGTTCGCACGACTTGATCGTGTCATCAAGCAGACCGAAGTGCACTGGTGGACGCGCCCAAGGCTGGCGCTCGTATTCCTGATCATCGCGACGGCAGCATGGGAGGTGATGATCCACCTCTCGCATCAGGACATGCTGACGCGCCAGGGTGCCCTTCCCTATCTGCTCGCCCATGGCATCGATCCCTATCTCCGCTACCTGCCATTCTTCCTGATCGGCGCCGTCCTGCGAGCCTCGCCGGAGATCCGCCAGGCACTCGTCTGGACGAAGGGGGCTGGCCTTCCGGCA
Organism: Rhizobium sp. R86522; assembly: GCF_042466255.1. Lineage (NCBI taxonomy): Bacteria > Pseudomonadati > Pseudomonadota > Alphaproteobacteria > Hyphomicrobiales > Rhizobiaceae > Rhizobium > Rhizobium sp. R86522. The sequence goes on along the minus strand of NZ_JAXHBX010000001.1, from coordinate 4,329,267 downwards.
TTCGGCGTGGTCGCCGCGATCCTTGCTGCAGCGCTGCGCGGGGCGGAAGCCGGCGATGGGGGCATCGCCTACAACGCGCTCGACGGCGCGGCCGCGATCCTCCTGAGCCTCTTTCTCATCGGCATCGCCGAACGCTTCTGGAACCGCCCGGAACCGCGCATCGACCGCATCGTCGACGCCTCCTTCAGCATCTATCTGCTGCACCACCCGATCATCTACGCGCTTGCGGCGCTCTTCATCCTGGCGGAATGGCCGCCGGTCGTGGAGTTCCTCCTGATCTGCCTCACGACCTTCTTCCTCTCCTTTGGTCTCCACCGGCTGATCCGGCGCTCGCCCCTGGCACTTTTCCTCTTCAACGGCGTACCGATGTCCGGCGAGACCCGGGACGACGGGCGGCCGCAAGGCAGCATCACCACACTTCGTTAACCCTGATCTGTCATCACTGGAGGCCATACCCGACCCAGCGAGAAGTATTGCGTCCGTACCGATGACTGTTCTGGAAACAGCGGAAAAATGGTTGCCCGCGGGCCCGCGTCTGGTGCGCGCGCTCCGCGCTGAAGACGAGACGGCCCGCGCCCAGCGCATGGCCGCGATCGCCTTTGCCATCCGCGTCGTCAGCGCCGCCATCGCCTTCATTTCGCAGATCATCCAGGCCCGCCTGATGGGCGAATTCGAATACGGCATTTTCGTCTTCGTCTGGGTTCTGGTCGTTCTCGCCGGCAATTTCTCCTGCCTCGGCTTCCACACCGCCGTCATCCGCTTCCTGCCGCAATACGACCAGGACAAGGCCGATGCCAAGATCCGCGGCTTGACCTCCACCGCACGCCTCTTTGCCATGACGAGCGCCAGTATCCTGGCACTTGCCGGCATCACGGCCCTGCATTTCTTCGGCAGCGGCATCGAGCACTATTACCTCGTGCCGCTCTTCCTTGCCGTCTTCGCCCTGCCGATGATCGCCCTCGGCGATGTGCTCGACGGCACCGCCCGGGCCAATCGCTGGGCCGTGCTCGGCTTGAGCCCCACCTATATCGTCCGCCCCGCCCTGATCCTCGCCTTCATGCTTCTTGCCGTCAGCGGGGGCGCGCCCGCAACCGCGGTCACCGCCATGCAGGCAGCACTTGCCGCAACCTATCTCACGACCCTCGGCCAGTTCCTGCTCGTAGATCGACGCCTTTTGAACCGCTACGACCGTGGCGATCGCAAGATCGATTTCGCCGGCTGGTTCAAGGTAGCCCTGCCGATCTTCTTCATCGAGGGGTTCGGCTTTCTCCTCACCAATTCCGATGTCATCGTCGTCGGCCTATACCTGCCGCCGGACCAGGTCGCCGTCTATTTCGCTGCAGCAAAGACCATGGCACTCATGCAATTCGTCTTCTTCGCCGTGAAAGCCGGAGCCACACCACGTTTCTCGACCCTGATGGCCGAGGGAAACAGCCAGGGCCTCGCCGGTTTTGCGGGAACGGCCGCGCGCTGGAGCTTCTGGCCCTCGCTGGCCGTCGGCGTCGTCGTCCTGATGCTCGGCGACATGCTGCTCGGTCTCTTCGGCTCAGCCTTTACCGCCGGATACCTGTTGATGGTGATCCTCTTTGCCGGCAATATGGCGAAGGCCTTGGTCGGCCCGGCCGAAATGCTCCTGACCATGGCCGGGCGCCAGCAGCTCTGCGTCGCCGTCTATGCGGTGGCTCTTGCCTGCAATATCGGCCTCAATATCACGCTGATCCCCGCCTGGGGTCTGGCCGGCGCTGCCACAGCGACCGCCACGGCCATGGTCGTGGAAGCCATGCTGCTACATATCGCGGTCCGCCGCGCACTCGGGATCGTCGTCTTCGCCTTTGCCGATCCGCATGCCCTGACGCCCCCCACGGAGGCCGTCCGCCCATGACCGACAGCATCTACGACGAGAGCATGAACAGCGGCGCCAACCGCCTGGTCGGCAGCCTTGCCGGTGCCCGCGTAAAGCCCGCGGCGGAGACGGAGGTCGCGACCGGCCGCCCCGGCCGTCGTCTGAGCGTCTATCCGAGCCAGATGGGCTACGAGCTTCAGGACGAACTCGACTACCTGACCTATCGGGTGATGGAAGCAAATGTCTTCTTCGCCCCGCGCTTCCTCGCCCCGGCCATGCCGCGGCTGGAGGAGCGCCAGGTGCGTTTCGCCGTCATTCGCGACGAGGACGAGCGCCGTTCGCGCCTGCGCCTTCTCTTTCCCTTCTCGATCGAAAAGCCAGGCTTCTCCGTCGGTCCCTCGATCATTCGAGTCTGGGCCAATCCCTTCGGACCGCTTGGCACGCCGCTGGTCGATGCCGAAGGGGCGGCGGAAACCATCGACAACATGTTCGATGCCCTTGTGGCGCCGGAGATGCGCCTTCCCAACGTGCTCGTCATTCCGGATCTGCGCCTCGAAGGACGCTTCACCCAGCTCGCCCGTGCCGTGGCGCTCGCCCGCGACCTGCCTCTGACCGTCACCAACGAATATCAACGGCCCATGCTGCAGAGCTATGTGGATGGCCCCGCCTATCTGCAATCGACGCTCAGCAAGAGCCACCTGCGCGAGATGCGGCGTCAGGCGAAGCTGCTCTCCGCGCAGGGCACGTTGAGCTACAATGTCGCGCGCCAGCCGGAAGAGATCCGTCTGCGGATGGAGGAATTTCTGGCGCTGGAAGCGAGCGGCTGGAAGGGGCGCAAGCGCTCCGCCATGGTCAACGACCGCTTGCGGGCGGCCTTTGCCCGCGAGGCCATCACCAATCTTGCCGAGGCCGATGCCGTGCGTATCCACACGCTCGACCTCGACGGTCAGGCGATCGCCTCCATGGTCGTCTTCATCATGGCCGGCGAGGCCTATACCTGGAAGACCGCCTATGACGAGCGCTACGCCCGCTTCTCGCCTGGCAAGCTCTTGATGGCGGATCTCACCGAATGGCATCTCGACGATGCCAACATCGAGCGCACCGACAGCTGTGCGGCCCCCGATCATCCGATCATGAGCCGCTTCTGGCAGGAGCGCGAAGCCATGGGCACCCTGGTGATCGGCCTGAAAACCAATGTCGATCGTGACGTCCGCCAGGTCGGTGCACAGCTGCATATGTACCGCAACACGCGCAACATCGCCCGTATCCTGCGTGACAAGGTGCTGAACCGCCGTTTCGGCGGCTGATCACCGCGACCGCAGTGAGCGATCCTTGCCCCGTCAGCTGGCTTTGGCGATCTCCTGATCCCGCAACAGCCGACGGATCACCTTGCCGCTGGTCGTCAGCGGAAGCTCGGTGACGAATTCCACCTCGCGCGGATATTCGTGCATCGACAATCGGTTCTTCACCCAGTCGCGGATCTCCGCCGACAAGGCCGCCTGCGCCGTGTATCCGTCCTGCAGCACGACGAAGGCCTTGACGATCTCGGTCCTCAGAGGATCCGGTTTGCCGATGACGGCTGCGAGCCGGACGGCCGGGTGCCCGATCAGGCAGTCCTCGATCTCCGCCGGTCCGATTCGATAGCCGGACGACGTGATCACATCATCGTCGCGGCCGAAAAACTGCACATAGCCGTCTTCGTCCTGCCGTCCGAGATCGCCCGTCTTCATCCAGTCGCCGACGAATTTCTCCTCCGTCGCCTTGGGATTGTTCCAATAGCCGAGGAACATCACCGGATCCGGTCGCTTGATCGCCACCTGCCCGGTTTCGCCGGCCGGCAATTCCCGACCCTCGGCATCGATGATCGCCACCTCATGCCCCGGCACCGCCTTGCCGATGAAGCCGCCCTTGGAAACACCGAGATGCGCCGCCGAGGACAGCACGAAATTGCACTCCGTCTGGCCGTAAAACTCGTTGGGCACGATGCCGAGCGCCATCTTCACCCATTCATAGGTTTCACGCCCCAGCGATTCGCCCGCTGACCCGATGCTGCGCAGTACGAGATCATGGGCCTCGCGGGGCTTGTCGACCGCCTTCAGGAGCCGGAGCGCCGTCGGCGGGATAAAGGCATTGCGCACCTTCATCTCGGCCATGATCCGGAAGGCGATATGCGGATCGAATTTCTGCGCCGGCGAGGAAACGACCGGCACACCAAGCATCAGCGCCGGCAAAAGCGCGTTGAGCAGCCCGCCCGCCCAGGCCCAGTCGGAGGGTGTCCAGACCTTGTCGTCCGGTTGTGGCAGATAGTCATGCGCCAGCTGGAAACCGGGGATGTGACCGGCCAGAACGCGATGTCCGTGCAGCGCTCCCTTGGGCGGCCCCGTCGTGCCCGAGGTGTAGATCATCAGCGCCGGCGTGTCGGGTCCTGTGTCGACAATGTCGAACAGGCCGGACCGGCCCTCGATCATCGAACGGAAACCGATGACATCGGGCCCGGGCCCATCGACCGAGATCACCGTCTGCAGCGCCGGCAGACGCGCCTTGATGGCCTTCAGCCGCTGCAGGCCGAAACTGTTGGTGACGATCACGCGCGCCCCCGCATCCCGCAACCGGTATTCCAGCGCCTCTTCGCCGAAGAGCAGTGCAAGTGGCAGGGCAATCGCGCCCATCTTGTAGATCGCGACATGCGCAATCACCGTTTCAAAGCATTGCGGCATGAGAAGCGCCACACGGTCACCCCTGATGACGCCGATTTCCGTCAAGGCCTCGGCCAGCGCCGAGGATTGCGCCGAAAGCTCGCCATAGGTCATCGAAAGATGCCGGCCATCGGGTGAAAAGTGCTGCAGGCAAACTTGCTCGGGAAACTTCGCCGCCCAATCGTCGGCGACCGCCCGGCCGATGTTGAAATCGGCGGGAATGGTCCAGCGGAAGTCGCGGCGCAGGGCCTCGAAGGTCTCGCGCGGCTCAAGCAGCATGGCTGAGTGTCCGGATCGTCATGCTGTCAGTGCTAACACTCATCTCGCAAGCGCACAATAAGCCGCTCATCTCAGCGTAAACGACCGGCAAACGGGAGAAGGATCGACGTTGGAATGGCCGGGAAACCGGTTGCCAGGCGAGGACATAGGCTGACCCGAAAACGGAAACGTCTGCACATCGAAGCGCACGGGCCGGCCGCAAAGGTCAGCCCTTGGCTTGGGCGCCCTCTGCGCGCATCAAGGCAACCAGTGCCTTCAACTCACCGGCACGCACCATCTGCGCCGGCGTCCGTCCGGCGAAGGGTTCGAGCTTCTGGCTGCGATACCACTTCTCCGCCGCCTCCTTCGCGCCGAGCCGCTTCATCGCAAGCGTCAGAACCAGTGCCTTGGCATCGGCGGACGAAACCGTACCGGCCTCGATCGCCGCATCGATACGCGCGACCTGCGACTGGACGGACTGCTGCCGAAGCTTCTGGCGCATGGCCGCAACCTGCGGCGCAACGGGTGCCACGATGTTGATCTTTTGCTTGCCCTCGACAGGGGCGACAGGCGACGCGGCCAGAGATGCAGCCGTCTGCGGCTTGCCTTTGCCCTTGGCGGCAACGGGCTGAGCCGGCACCTTCGGCAACAGGCCTGCATCCACCACCACCTGCTGCACAGGCTGCGCCATACGGATCTTCTTGCCGGTATTGCTCATGCCTTCTGCCTTTTTGAGATTGTGGTGCCCCATGCCGGAATCGAACCAGCACTCCTTTCGGAACTCGATTTTGAGTCGAGCGCGTCTACCAGTTCCGCCAATGGGGCACATGAGCGTCGGATGGACAGCGCCGGACTATACGAGCCGGGGTGCAGCGGTCAACGCCTTTTTCGAGCATCCCTTCACGCAAACGTTCAACGCTCGCGTCCGACGCGGCGCCAGCACCATTTACAGGCAGCCATGCGCCCCCTAGAACGCCGTGAACCATCTACCCACGGAAGCCTCAATGCTGCGTCGTATGTATGATTGGACGATGTCGCTTGCCGGCACTCGCCACGCCGATCGGGCCCTTGCTGGCGTCTCGTTCATCGAAAGCTTCTTCTTTCCGATCCCGCCGGATGTCCTGCTCATCCCTATGGTCATCAAGCGCCGGCACAACTGGTTCAGGCTGGCCCTCCTCTGCACGCTCGCATCCGTCCTCGGTGCATTTCTCGGTTATGCCATCGGCATGTTCCTGTTCGAGGCAATTGGACGCCCTATCCTCGCCTTCTACGGCAAGGAGGATGCCTTCGAACAGGTGGCGGGCTGGTACAACACCTGGGGTGGCTGGGGGGTGCTCTTTGCTGCGATCACACCTTTCCCCTACAAGGTCCTGACCATCTTCTCCGGCGCCACGGGGCTGAATTTCCTGGTCTTCACCATTGTCAGCATCATTGGCCGCGCGTTCCGTTTCTTCCTCGTAGCCTTCCTGCTGAAGCTCTATGGCGAATCCATTCGCCTCTTCATCGAGAAATATCTCGGTCTTCTTTTTACCCTTTTTATGCTGCTGCTGGTCGGCGGCTTCTACCTCGTGAAATTCGCCCTGTGAGAGTGTTGCAGATGAACTCGATCCTAATACCCCTGAAGTCCGATGGCGCGCTTGCCGCCTTGCTTACCTTCGGCATGGCGCTCGTTGTGGGCTCCGCGCTCGGCTTCGAGCATATCGGCGGCTATATCCCCTGTGCGCTCTGCCTGATGCAGCGTAATCCCTACTATATCGGCATTGGAATCGGCGTCCTGGCCGTCCTTTCAACCGTCTTCCGCCTGCCGCCAGTCGTCACGAAGCTCCTGCTGATCGCCATTGCCATCACCATGCTGATCAGCGTCGGCATGGGCATCTACCATTCTGGCGTCGAGTGGAAGTTCTGGGAAGGCCCGTCAACCTGCGCGATCGGCGCAACCGGTGGCGACACGCCCGTCAACGTGCTGGAAGCCTTGAACGCCACCAAGGCGCCCTCCTGCACCGAAGCGACGCTTCGCGTGCTCGGCCTGTCCTTCGCCGGCTGGAATGTGCTGACGAGTGCCGCCCTCGCCGCGCTTGCGCTCTGGGGCGTCTTCCGCAAGCCCGCTGTCTGAAGCGGATCCGAGGCGGCGCAATCCGTGCCGCCTTCAGCCGCGCTGCCGCCTGACCTCAAGGCTGCAGTTCGGTATCCCAGTAGAGATAGTCCATCCAGCTTTCGTGCAGGTAGTTCGGCGGAAAGAGCCGGCCGTTGTTGTGCAGGTCCTGCACCGTCGGCCGGTAGGGCGCCTGATGCGGATGCATGCCGGCCTGCCTGGGGAGCTTCGATCCCTTGCGCAGATTGCACGGCGAGCAGGCGGCCACGACATTCTCCCAGGTCGTCTCGCCGCCATGGGCGCGCGGGATGACATGGTCGAAGGTCAGATCCTCGGGCGAACCGCAATACTGGCATTCGAACTTGTCGCGCAGGAAGACATTGAAGCGGGTGAAGGCCGGATTCCGGGTCGGTTGAACATAGGTCTTGAGGCTGACCACGCTCGGCAGTCGCATCGAGAAACTCGGCGAGCAGACGGAGTGATCATACTCGGCGATTATGTTCACACGGTCGAGGAAGACCGCCTTGATCGCGTCCTGCCAGGACCAGAGCGACAAGGGATAATAACTCAGTGGCCGGTAGTCGGCATTCAGGACGAGCGCCGGCAGGGCCTGGGGAGAAACTGCAATCGTCAAGGGGTACTCCTGATCAATTCGGCATCTGCCCTTCTATATTAGGTCCGTTGTTACAGCATTGTGAAGCCTGAATCTTTGAGCCGCCTTGCGACCTCTCGGCGCGCCCTCAGCGGGGCAAGGCAGTACGGCCTGTGATGCGGGCATAATGCGCCCAGAACAGCCTTGCGGCGACCGATCGGGCGGGCGCCCAGGCTTCAGCCAGCTCCGCCACAAGTTCCGGCGCGGGCCGTTCTCCGGCGAAGAAAACATCGCCCACCGAGATCCTGAGCGCCACGTCGCCGACCGGGAAGATGTCCGGATGGCCGCCGCAGAACATCAGGTAAACCTCGGCCGTCCAGGGACCGATGCCCTTGAGCCCCGTCAGCGCCGCGATCGCGGTCTCCGCCGGCATTTCTGCCAGCTCGTCGAGCCGGAAGGGTCCGCCGAGATCGGCCTTGGCGGCCTCTTCCAGCGCCTGCGCCTTGCCGCGCGACAGGCCGAATGTGCCGATCAGCTCGGGCCCGAGCGCCAGATAATCTTCCGCCAGCGGCCGGTTCCCCAGGACCGCCGTCATCCGCCGCCAGATCGCGTCGGCGCTGACCCGCGACACCATCTGCGAGACGATGATCGAGGCGAGCCCCGCAAATCCCGGCGGCGACAGGCGAAGCGGCAGCGGACCGCAAGCGTCTGCGATCGGACAGAGCCGGGGATCGCGTGTCAGCAAAAGGGAAAGCCCCGCAGCGAGATCGGCCTCGCATCGGATCGTCGTCAAATCCGTCCCCTTTTCCTCATTCCACTCTCATGCGAAGGAAAAGCATGACCGAACGCGATCGTCAAACCACCGGACAGGATGCCCCCGTCTTTCGTTTCGCGCCGAGCCCCAATGGCCGGCTGCATCTCGGCCATGCGCTCTGTGCTTTTCTGAACGCCGATATGGCCGGAAAAACGGGCGGGCGCCTTCTGCTGCGCATCGAGGATATCGACCTGACGCGCTGCACGCCGGACTTCGAACAGGCGGTCATCGACGATCTCACCTGGCTCGGCATCCCCTTCGAACGGCCCGTCCGCCGCCAGTCGGAACACTTTCCCCTCTATCGCGAAGCTCTCGATAGGCTGCAAGCAATGGGGCTGGTCTATCCCGCATTTCTCACCCGCGGCGAGGTGAAGGCCCGTGTCTCAGCCTTCGAGCGCGAGGGTGGCCCCTGGCCACGCGACCCGGACGGCGCACCGCTCTATCCGACAGAGGAGCGCATGCTGTCCGAGGCCGAGCGGGGCGACAAACTGGCAACGGTCGAACGTTATGCCTGGCGGCTCGACATCGACAAGGCGCAGCGTCTCATCGAAAAACCTCTCACCTGGCAGGAAACCGGCGATGGGCCGACAGGCGAGATTGAGGCGGATCCGGCCGCCTGGGGCGATGTCGTGCTCTGGCGCTCCGACGCGCCTTCGAGTTACCATCTGGCCGTCACGTTCGATGATGCAGCCCAAGGCGTGACCAACGTCGTGCGCGGTCTCGACCTCTTCCATGCGACCTCGATCCATCGACTGCTGCAGACCCTGCTCGGCCTGCCCGTACCCGTCTACCACCATCACCGGCTGATCCTGGGGCCCGATGGCCGCAAGCTGTCGAAAAGCCTCGGCGACACGGCCTTGTCGGCGCTCAGGGCAGAGGGCAAGACGCCGTCAGATATTCGCGCCATGGTCGGGATTTGAGATCCCTGCGGGTGTCCCCTTCACCGGCACCACCCGGAACTTCATCAGCGCCGCATTGAACTCCGCGCCGATGATGAAGATCGCGCCGACCATGTAGAGAAAGACCAGCACGATCATGATCGAGGCAAGACCGGCATAGGTCGCCGCATAATCGGCGAAGGACGCGAGGTAATAGGCGAAGAGAAGCGCGCCGACCAGCCAGAGCGCCAGCGTCAGGAGCACGCCGGGCAGAACGTCGAACAGTCGCCGCCGGCCGGCCGGCAGGCCGAGATGGAAGACCACGAGCGCCAGGACGAGGAAGAGAACGGTTCCGTAAACCCGCCAGTTGGCGACGGTCGCGAGAAAATCCTTGAGGAAGGGAAAGAGCTTTTCCGCATAAGCCAGCGCCACGGGCACGGCGACGAGGAGCGCGCTGATCGCCGCCAGCACGACGACGGCGGCCAGCACGAAACCGAGGCTGACGAGCCGCGTCACATACCAGGGCCGCGTCTCCGCCACGCGGTAAGCGCGGTTAAGCGAGACGCGCAGCGCCTCCACCCCGTTCGAGGCGAAATAGGCGGCTGCCAGCACCGAGATAGTCAGAAGCCCACCGCGCGGAATGGTCAACACCTGCACCACCTGGTCGGACAGCGGCTTGGCGATGGTCTCCGGCCAGGTGTCGAAAATCAGATGCACCGCCGTCTCGGCGAACTGGTCGGCGCCGAGGAAACTCGCAAGCGCCGTGCCGAAGATCAGGAATGGAAAAAGCGCAAGAATAGCCGACAGCGCGACATGGCTCGCCATCGCCCAGCCGTCGTCCTCGGTGAAATGCCAGAACGCGTCAAAGCCGACCTTGTAGAGCATACGCAGGAAAGTCGGCATCCAGTCTCCTCAAGAACGCGGGGCACGATTGCAGGCTGGGGCCGAATATGGGAAACCCATCGCCGTTTGCAAAGCAATAACGAGGTTTTCCCCGTGAAGAGCATCATCGTCACCGGTTGTTCCTCCGGCATCGGCGCCTACTGTGCCGAGGCCCTCAAGCGCGACGGCTGGCGGGTCTTTGCGACGGTGCGCAAGCCGGAAGACCTGGGCGCGCTCGAGGCGAAGGGTATTGAGGCCCTCGTCATGGATTACACCGACACAGCCAGCATCGAAACCCTTGTCGCGACCGTGTTCGAGCGCACCGGCGGCCGGCTCGACGCGCTGTTCAACAATGGCGCCTATGGCCAGCCGGGCGCCGTGGAGGATCTGCCGACGGACGCGCTTCGCATCCAGTTCGAGACCAATCTCTTCGGCTGGCACGATCTCACCCGCCGGGTGATCCCGGCGATGCGAGCGCAAGGATCAGGCCGCATCGTGCAATGCTCCTCGATCCTCGGCATCATCCCCTATCGCTGGCGCGGCGCCTATACGGCCTCGAAGTTTGCGCTCGAGGGCCTCTCGCTCACGCTTCGCATGGAACTTGAGGGCTCCGGCGTGCAGGTGAGCCTGATCGAGCCCGGCCCGATCGAAAGCCGCTTCACCGCCAATGCGCTCCACCACATCCGCCGCGTGATCGACCTCGAAAACTCGGTTCATGCCGAGGACTACCGCCGGCAACTGGCGCGACTCGATGGCACAGGCCCCGTCAACCGCCACAAACTCGGGCCAGAGGCCGTCTACAAAGTCCTCACCCACGCCTTGACCGCCCGGCGTGCCCGCCCACATTATCTCGTGACCAAGCCGGCCAAGCAGGGGGCCCTGATCAAGCGCTGGCTGCCGGCCGACCTCTTCTATCGACTGATGCGCTCGCTGGACTGACCGGCGACGAACAAAGGCTCATCCCACGTTATGTCCACATTCACCTATGTCCTCGCCATCATCGTCATGGGGCTTGTCGCCCTCGTCCTCTTGCGAGGCCTCTTCAACATGCTGAAGGGCGGCGACGGCAACACCTCGAACAAGCTGATGCAGGCCCGTATCGTGCTGCAGGCGATCGCGATCGCGCTGATCATGCTCACACTCTGGCTGACGGGCGGGGGACGCTGAAACCATGGTCAAGCTCAACAAGATCTACACCCGCACCGGCGATGACGGCACCACGGCACTGGTGACCGGCCCGCGCCGCCTGAAGCACGACCTGCGCGTCGACGCCTATGGCACGATCGACGAGACGAATTCAGCGATCGGCATCGCCCGGCTCCACACGGGAGAGATGCCGGAACTGGACGCCATGCTGATGCGCATCCAGAACGACCTCTTCGACCTCGGCGCGGATCTCGCAGCACCCGAAACCGGTGAGGTGCTCTCCTACGAGCCGCTCCGCGTCATCGAGGCCCAGGTCGACCGGATCGAAAAGGAAATCGACCAGCTGAACGCCGATCTCGATCCGCTCAAGTCCTTCATCCTGCCGGGCGGCACGCCCGCTGCAGCCTATCTGCACCTCGCGCGCACCACCTCGCGCCGCGCCGAGCGCATCATGGTCGAACTCTCCCGCTTCGACGGCGAGGAAGTGGGCGAGCCGGCGCTGAAATATGTGAACCGGCTGTCGGATTTTCTGTTTGTCGCGGCACGTCATGCGAATGATGGCGGCAGGGCGGATATTCTCTGGGTGCCGGGGAAGAACCGGTAGGCGACGACATATCTCCCCCCTTGCGGGGGAGAAAGCGAAATCGGGGAATTGGCCCGATCAGGGGCAAACCTCAGATTTCGCAAGAGGGGGCCTGCTGAGGTTTCTGCCCGCGCAACTTTGCCCCTCTCTTGGAAAATCTGAAGTTTAGGCGGCTTGCGCGGACCTCAAGCCTTCGATTTTCCGTCCTCCCCCCGCTAAGGGGGAGGCAGGAACTGCCTGTGTGGTACGCCCCCCTGTCCCCGCATCCCAACCTGCGCTAGCATCCGCCCAACAAACTCCGGCGAACCCGACGAGGCGCGATGTTCATTCCCCTGCACGACCGAAACGCGCTGAAGCACATCCGCAAGCAGTATGTGACCTTGGGGCTGATTCTCGCCAATGTCGTGACCCATGCGCTGGCGACACTGGCACCGGAGGCGCTCTACGAGATCGGGGTTTATGGCATGGGCTTCATACCGGCCGTCGCCTTCGATATTGCCGAACTCGATCCGCGGCTGGTGCTGGTGCCGGAGGGGGCGACCTATGTCACCTATTCCTTCCTGCATGGCAGCTGGCTTCATCTGGGCTCCAACATGCTCTTCCTCTGGGTCTTCGGCGACAATGTCGAGGATGCGATGGGGCACTTCAAGTTCCTGTTCTTCTACCTTGCCTGCGCGGCCGCCGGCGCGCTCGTGCATGGGCTGGTTATGCCGGCGAGCGAAGCGCCGCTGATCGGGGCGTCGGGCGCGGTATCGGGCGTGGTTGCGGCCTATCTGATGCTGCACCCAAAGGTGCGCGTCTGGGTGCTGGTCTTCATGCGCTTTCCGCTGCCGCTCCCGGCCTTCATCCCGCTTCTCTTCTGGGTCGGCCAGCAATTCGTGATGCTGGTGATCGACGGTGACAGCAATGTCTCCTGGGGCGCGCATGTCGGCGGCATCATCGCCGGTGCGATCCTGGTGCTCTTTTTGCGACGTCCGGGTGTGCCGCTCTTCGATCGGGCGATCGTGACACCCAAGGCTGTCGAACACGCCGCGCCCACCGTGGATGTCGCGACAGTCGGCCCCTGGGGTCAAAGACCGGCCGGCGACCCGAGAGCCCGGGACAGGGACGAGGCCGCAAACGGCGCAAAAACCACGGCATCGCAACCGGTTCGCAAGGTCACCCACTGGGGACGATGACAAGAGGTCGCGGTGGCGAAGTATTGACGTGAACGTCAACGTAAATTATTGCTGTCCGTCAAACGGCATCGATCGTTGTGTTTGGGAAAAAAATGCGTATCGATGTCGCCAATCGACAAACGGCGGAGCGCATCAGCGCGCATTTTCCGGCAGAAGATTTGAAGAGAGGAACCCATGAAGATACTCGTCCCAGTCAAGCGGGTTGTGGATTACAACGTCAAGATCCGCGTCAAGCCAGATGGTTCCGGCGTCGAGCTCGCCAACGTCAAGATGTCCATGAATCCCTTCGACGAGATCTCCGTCGAGGAGGCGCTGCGGCTGAAGGAAGCCGGCAAGGCCGAAGAAGTGGTGATCGTGTCGATTGGCCCGGCCAAGGCCGAGGAAACCATCCGCACCGCACTCGCCATGGGCGCTGACCGCGGCATCCTGATCGAGACAGACGAAGCCGTCGAGCCGCTCGCCGTCGCCAAGCTCCTGAAGGGCGTGGTCGAGGCTGAGGCTCCGGGCCTCGTCATCGTCGGCAAGCAGGCGATCGACGACGATTCGAACCAGACCGGCCAGATGCTGGCGGCTCTCCTCGGCTGGGGCCAGGCGACGTTTGCCTCCAAGCTCGAGCTTGGCGCTGACAAGGCGACCGTCACCCGCGAAGTCGACGGCGGTCTGCAGACCATCGACGTGAAGCTCCCGGCGATCGTCACCACCGACCTGCGTTTGAACGAGCCGCGCTACGCCTCGCTGCCCAATATCATGAAGGCCAAGAAGAAGCCGCTCGACAAGAAGGCCCCGGCCGACTTCGGCGTCGACGTCGCACCGCGCCTCAAGGTTCTGAAGACCGAGGAGCCGGGTGGCCGCAAGGCGGGCATCAAGGTGAAGTCGGTGGCAGAGCTTGTCGACAAGCTCAAGAACGAAGCCGGCGTATTGTAAGCGGAACGGACAGGAGAAACGTAAAATGGCTATTCTTCTTCTCGCAGAACACGACAACGCGACCGTCTCCGAACAGACCGCGAAGGCGCTCACGGCCGCCACCAAGATCGGTGGCGACGTGCATGTGCTGGTGGCCGGTGCTGGCGCCAAGGCTGCCGCCGATGCGGCTGCAAAGCTCTCGGGCGTCTCCAAGGTGCTGCTCGCCGACGACGCTTCGCTCGGCAACAACCTTGCAGAGCCGCTCGCGGCCCTCATCGTCTCGCTTGGCGGCTCCTACGACACGATCATTGCGGCCGCGACCTCGGTCGGCAAAAACGTTATGCCGCGCGTCGCAGCCCTGCTTGATGTCATGCAGGTCTCGGAAATCACTGAAGTGGTCTCTGCCGACACCTTCAAGCGTCCGATCTATGCCGGGAACGCCATCCAGACCGTGCAGTCGACCGATCCCAAGAAGGTGATCACCGTTCGCACAGCCTCCTTCGCCGCTGCCGGTGAAGGTGGGTCTGCTGCCGTAGAAAGCATTGCTGCCGCTGCAAACCCCGGCGTATCCAGCTATGTTTCCGATGCGCTGTCCTCGTCCGACCGTCCGGAACTGGCCTCGGCCAAGATCATCATTTCCGGTGGCCGTGCGCTTGGCTCCTCGGAGAAGTTCCAGGAAGTGATCCTGCCTGTAGCCGACAAGCTGGGTGCCGCCGTCGGCGCATCTCGTGCGGCCGTCGATGCAGGCTATGCCCCGAACGACTGGCAGGTTGGCCAGACCGGCAAGGTGGTTGCCCCGCAGCTCTACATCGCCTGCGGCATCTCCGGTGCCATCCAGCACCTCGCCGGAATGAAGGACTCGAAGGTCATCGTCGCGATCAACAAGGACGAGGAAGCACCGATCTTCCAGGTTGCCGATTACGGCCTCGTCGCCGACATCTTCGAGGCCCTGCCGGAGCTCGAGAAGGCGCTCTGATCGCCCTTTCGCAACTGCGAAAGGACTGGTCAAAGAACCCTTTGCGGTCTATCAATCAGCCGGGTCCGCGATGAGCGGGTCCGGCATTTTTGTCGGTGCCATCTTCTTGAGTGAAGACGAGAACGGGTGAGGAGCGAGACGATGACGGACAAGATCAGCAATGTGGGTGTAGTGGGTGCCGGCCAGATGGGCTGTGGCATTGCCCAGGTCGCCGCCGCCGCCGGCTACAAGGTCACGATCTACGATCTCTCCAAGGAGAGGATCGAGGCAGGCCTCGCCACCATCAACGGCAACCTCGCCCGACAGGTCACCAATGGCAAGATCACTGACGAGGATCGCAAGGCCGCACTCGCGCTGATCTCCGGCTCGTCGGACGTCAACGACCTCGCTCCATCAGATCTCGTGATCGAGGCAGCGACCGAGGATGAAACTGTCAAGCGCAAGATCTTCGCGACACTCTGCCCGGTTCTGAAGCCAGAGGCGCTGATTGCAACGAATACCTCGTCGCTCTCGATCACCCGCCTTGCCTCTGCCACCGACCGGCCGGAGCGTTTCATGGGCATCCATTTCATGAACCCGGTTCCGGTCATGAAGCTGGTCGAACTGGTGCGCGGCATCGCGACCGATGAAACCACCTTCGCCACCGCCAAGGACTTCGTCTCTTCGCTCGACAAGACGATCACGGTCGCCGAAGACTTCCCGGCTTTCATCGTCAACCGCATCCTGCTGCCGATGATCAACGAGGCGATCTACACGCTGTATGAAGGCGTCGGCTCGGTCGAAGCGATCGACACGGCAATGAAGCTCGGCGCCAACCACCCGATGGGCCCGCTGCAGCTTGCCGATTTTATCGGTCTCGATACGTGCCTCTCGATCATGCAGGTGCTGCATGAGGGCCTCTCGGACTCGAAGTACCGTCCCTGCCCGCTGCTGGTCAAATATGTCGAGGCCGGCTGGCTGGGTCGCAAGTCGGGCCGCGGCTTTTACGACTACCGCGGCGAAGTGCCGGTTCCGACGCGCTGATGGACCATTCCGGCGGGGGCCCCGCCGGCGGAAAGATATTTGCCCCTGCGGGCAATCATTGGTCGGCCATTCCTCGGAAGGGGCGGGCCTACCCTCTAGTTTGCGGGGCAGATACCGATCCCCCGCATACCGGAGTACCAGTCCATGAAACGCCTCCTGCTCTTGAGCGCCGCCCTCGCCGCCCTTTCCCTGCCGGTTTCGGCCAGCGCCGCTGACAAGCTGCTCAACGCCTCCTATGACATCGCCCGCGAGATCTTCGCCGCCCAGAACGAAGCCTTCATCAAGGCCAATCCGGGCGTCAGCATCGATCAGTCGCATGGCGGTACCTCGCGCCAGGCACGCGCCATCGTTGAGGGTCTGGAAGCCGACGTCGTCACCTTCAACCAGGTGACGGACGTCGAATTCCTGGCCAAGAACGGTTTCATCAACGAAGGCTGGCAGTCGGAATTCCCGAACAATGCCTCGCCCTTCTATTCCTTCCCGTCCTTCCTGGTACGCGCCGGCAACCCGAAGAACATCAAGGACTGGGACGATCTCGCCCGCGACGACGTCCAGGTGATCTTCCCCAACCCGAAGACCTCGGGCAATGCCCGCTACACCTATCTGGCGGCAACGGCCTATGCGAAGGAGAAGTTTGCCGGCGACGAGGCCAAGGTGACGGAATTCGTCGAAAAGATCTTCGACAACGTGCCGGTCTTCGACACCGGTGGCCGCGCCGCGACGACGACCTTCGTCGAGCGCGAGACCGGTGACGTGATCATCACCTTCGAAGCCGAGACCAAGTCAATCGCCAAGCAGTATGGCGAGGACAAGTTCCAGCAGGTCGTGCCGTCGGTGAGCCTGCTTGCCGAATTCCCGGTCGCGATCGTCGACAAGGTCGCCGATGCCAAGGGAAGCCAGGAACTCTCCAAGAAGTATCTCGACTTCCTCTATTCGCCGGAAGGTCAGAAGATCGCCGCCGATTTCGGCCACCGCGTCCATGACGAGACGATCGCTGCCGAATACAAGGACCAGTTCCCCGAGATCCGTCTCGTCACCGTCGAAGACGTCTTCGGCGGCTGGGCCAAGGTTTCCGAGGAGCATTTCGCAGAGGGTGCCATCCTTGATGGGATCTATGGCAGCCGCTAAGCACGGTCTCCAATCGATTTCAGGACCGGCGGATCATCCGCCGGTTTTCTCATGAAAGGACGACGACGTTGAAACGCCGCGTATTGCCGGGCTTCAGACTGTCCCTCGGGATCACGCTGGTCTATGCCGCGATCATCATCCTGTTGCCGCTGGCAGCTCTGATTTTCAAGGCCGCGAGCCTCGGACCCGCAGACTATTGGCGCATCGTCTCTTCCGAACGCGCTGTGGCGAGTTATGGCGTGACGATCGGCTCGGCGCTGGTCGCGACCCTGTTCAACCTCGTCTTCGGCCTGGCGCTCGCCTGGGTGCTGGTGCGCTATCGTTTCCCAGGGCGCCGCATTGTCGATGCGTTGGTCGACCTGCCGTTTGCGCTGCCGACGGCCGTCGCTGGCATTTCGCTCACCACCCTGTTTGCCTCCAACGGCTGGTTTGGCGCAGCACTGGGCGAGATCGGCATCAAGGTCGCCTATACGCCGCTCGGCATCATGATTGCCATGGCATTCACCAGCCTGCCCTTCATCGTGCGCACGGTACAGCCGGTGCTGGAAGAGCTCGATCCGGCGCTCGAAGAGGCCGGCCAGACGCTCGGCTCCAGCGACTGGTCGATCTTCCGCCGCGTGATCCTGCCACTTCTGACGCCGGCGCTGCTTGCCGGCACATCGCTCGCCTTCGCCCGCAGCCTCGGCGAATTCGGGGCGATCATCTTCATTGCCGGCAATCAGCCCTTCTCGACCGAGATCACGGCACTTCTCGCCTTCATCCGGCTCGAGGAATACGACTATCCAGCCTCCGCCGCGATCGCCTCCGTCATGCTGATCGCCGCCTTCGTGATGCTGGCGATCACCAACTACATGCAGGCCCGCGCGCTGCGCTACACGGTGAAAGGCTGAACCATGAGCCACGTCACGAACAATCGACGCCCGCCACGCGTCGGCGATGCGCCCCTCTTCAAATACACGCTGATCGGCATGGTCCTCGTGCTTGTGGCCTTTTTCGTCGTAGCGCCCCTGGCGGTCATCGGCATCCAAGCGTTTTCCAGGGGGCTTCCCTATTTCCTGGAGACGATCGCAGACCCCGACACGCGTCATGCGATCTGGCTGACGGTACTGACAGCGCTGATCGCGGTGCCGATCAACACTATCTTCGGCGTGGCCGCCGCATGGGCGATCACCAAGCACGATTTTCGCGGCAAGCGCTTGCTCACCATCCTGATCGAGATCCCCTTCTCGGTCTCGCCGGTCGTGGCCGGCGTCGCCTATCTCTTCGTCTATGGTCTGCAGGGCATTTTCGGCCCCACCCTCGACAGCGCCGGGCTGAAGGTCCTCTTTGCCCTGCCGGGCATCGTGCTCGCCTCAATGTTCGTGACGGCACCCTTCGTTGCCCGTGAACTGATCCCGCTTATGCAGGCGCAGGGGCGCGATCTCGAGGAGGCCGCAACCTCGCTGGGCGCAAGAGGTTTGCGCACCTTCCTGTCGGTGACGCTGCCCAACATCAAATGGGCCATGCTCTATGGTGTGGTGCTCTGCAATGCCCGTGTCATGGGTGAATTCGGCGCCGTGTCGATCGTCTCCGGCAACATTCGTGGCCAGACGAACACGCTGCCGCTGCATATCGAGCTGCTTTACCAGGACTACAACGCCGTCGGCGCCTTCGCTGCCGCCTCAATGCTCGCCGCGCTGGCACTGGTCACGCTCGTGGCCAAGGTTCTGCTCGAGCGCCAGGGCGCAGGACGCCGGAACCGACCGGCCACGCTCGCCGGCAATACTTCGGAGATGAATTCGTGAACATTCGCCTCGACACGGTCGTCAAGACCTTCGAAACCTTCCGCGCCGTGCATGGCGTGTCGCTCGACATCAAGAGCGGCGAACTGGTGGCGCTGCTCGGCCCTTCGGGTTCCGGCAAGACGACCATCCTGCGCATGGTCGCCGGCCTGGAATTTGCCGATGGCGGCCAGATCCATTTCGGCGAAGAGGATGCGACAAACATTCCCGTACGCGACCGCGGCGTCGGCTTCGTCTTCCAGCATTACGCGCTGTTTCCGCATATGACCGTGGCCGAGAACATTGCCTTCGGCATGAAGGTGTCGAAGGTAAAGCGCTCGACGGCCGAAATAGACCGTCGTGTCGAAGACCTGCTTTCCCTCGTCCAGCTTTCCGGTCTCGGCGAACGTTTCCCCGGCCAGATCTCCGGCGGCCAGCGGCAGCGCGTGGCACTCGCCCGTGCACTCGCCGTCGATCCGCGCGTGTTGCTGCTCGACGAGCCCTTCGGCGCACTCGACGCCAATGTCCGCCGCGACCTGCGCCGCTGGCTGCGCTCGATCCATGACGAGCTGGGCATCACCACGCTCTTCGTCACCCATGACCAGGAAGAGGCACTCGACCTCGCCGACCGCGTGGTGATCCTTGAGAAGGGTAAAATCGTTCAGCAGGGCACGCCGGAAGAGGTCTGCCGCCATCCCGCCAATGCCTTCGTCATGCGCTTCCTCGGTGACACCAACACGCTGAAGGCGAGTGTATCGAATGGACAGGCGACCGTCGGCAACATGACCTATGCCGCGGAAGGTTTGAAGGACGGGCCGGCCGAGCTTCTTTTCCGTCCGACTGATGTCGTGTGGAGCGACGACGCATCGAAGGGTGTGGCAGCGACAATCCAGCGGGTTCTTGACCGCCCGGGCTCGCGCCGGGTGCTGGCCAAGACCGCGGGCGACACGATCGTCGAATTCGACGTGTCCCCCGACTTCGCCAAGGCGAAGGGCGATCAGGGCTTCATCGAAATCCTGCGGCCGCGGATTTACGAGCTGTGAGCCAAGCTCCGCGCTGCTCTCCTGATTGTGAATGATCCAGAGACGGTTCAGGCTTGGGTCTTTGAGCCAATCTTAAGGATTGTTTGCCAGCCTTGCCATCATGGGTGGCAGCGTGACGACGAGAGTTCGACTGAAATTGACCGCAGCGTCCCTCGCGCTTGCGGCGCTCGTCGCTGGCAGTCTTTGGCTGATCGCGCAGTCTTTCGTCGCTCAGGCGAACCGGCAGCAACTGAATGATATATTGACGGCCGCTGTGATCCGGCTGGAACGCCAGATCGATCTTGCAGTCATGAGCATGGGCGAGCTTGGCGCACAGGGTCCCTATGGCTGCTCGCCGTCCGTCAACAAGGCCATTGAAGACATAGCCTTCCGTTCCGTCTCCATCCGGGAAATCCGTGTTTCCTCGGCAAAGGTGACATGTTGGGCCGACAATGCCCATGAACAGGTCTTTCAGGCGGCCCTCGCTGCTTCCGATCCAGTGCCCGCAATCAATCCCGCCTATGAACTGGCTCCCATCGAGGCCGAGGAATGGAAAGGCCTGATGGTGCGATGGACGACCGAGGATGGCAGCCTGACCGCCTTCCTCGCCACGGCAGGCCTTCTCTTCGACATCCTGCCCGGCGAGCTGCGCGACCATGCCCTGATGGAGATGACGCTCAGCAATCAGCAGGTCGTATCGAGCTACGAGCCAGAGGGTGCTGCCGGACTGGACGGACCGTTTGGCGAATTCATGAAAGCCTCCGAGCGCTATCCCATCCGCGTCAGGCTGATGATCGAAGAAGCTGTCATCGGGTCCTGGAACAGCAGCTTCGGCAGCGACATCATCGTGATCGCCGGGCTGTTTTCGCTCGGACTGGGTTATCTCGGCGCCAGAGGTCTGGTGCGTCCGCCAACGCCGCTGCGGCAACTGGACGACGCTCTTTCCAGAGGACATGTGCATCCGGTCTACCAGCCGCTCTTCTGCCTTGCGACCGGCCGGATGACCGGTTTCGAAATGCTGGCACGCTGGACCAAGCCCGATGGCGGCAGCGTCTCGCCGGCAGTCTTCATTCCGCTGGCCGAGAACAATGGTCGGATCGACACGTTGACATCAGTCCTCCTCGGCAGGGCAGGCTCAGAGATTGGCGACTTGCTCCGACGCCACGAGACACTCAAGCTTTCGTTCAACGTGACCCCGGACCAGCTTCTCGGTGCAGGATTTGTCGAAAATCTGGCCGCAATGATCGCAAAAGCCGGATTGAACCCTACCCAGCTAGTCATCGAGATCACGGAACGTCAGCCGATTTCCGACTTCGAGTCTGCATTGCAGGTTGCGCGGGAACTGGCAACGCTTGGCATCAGGCTGGCGATCGACGATGCAGGAACCGGGCATAACGGACTTTCATCGCTTCATGCCCTTCAGGCCCAGTATCTGAAGATCGACAAGTACTTCGTCGACAGCGTGGCCCTGGACAGGAAGTCCAGCGTTCTGGTCGAAGCATTGATCTCGCTTGCCGAGAAATTCGGCATGGAGGTCGTGGCCGAAGGGATAGAGACCGAAGAACAGCGGAGCAAGCTCCTGGACCTCGGCATCAAGGAGGGTCAGGGTTATCTCTACGCCAAGCCTTTGCCGGCGAGCGACCTGATTGCCAGGGTCGAGAATAGCCTGACGCCTCTGCCGAAAGCAGCCTAGTGAGCGAGCACGGCGCCGTCTGCCGAGCAAGGCCGGACAGCTTCCCTCACCTCATGCGCTAGAATTCGGTCACTGAGTCGCGGCAGCCGTCACCAGCGCCTTGGCGTCCGCGCCGTCCCAAACGGCAGGGCCGTTCATGCTGCCGAGCAGACAGCCCGTGCCGTCTACGAGCAATGTCACCGGCAGGCCGAAGGCAAGCCCCTCGCGCTTCAGCTGATTGAAGACACCCATGGAGGCGTCGCGATAGAGGCCGAGTGCGTCGACGCCGGTTTCCTCGAGGAAGGTCTGCGGCTTTTCGACATCGCCGGTGTCGATGTTGATGGCGAGCACCTGGAAGGCTTCCCCACCAGTTGCCTCCTGCAGGTTGTTGAGGGCGGGCATTTCCTCGCGGCAGGGCACACACCAGGTGGCCCAGAGATTGATGAGCACCGTCTTGTCGGCGAAGTTTGCCATGGTCATCGGTGTACCTTCCTTGTCCTGGAAGGTAAGACCCTGGATGAGCTTCGGTTCGCTGACGGGGATCATCGCTGCGACATCGCCTTTCAGATAGGGCGTGATGGCTTCTGCCCTGGCGACAGAACCCTCGCATTGCGCGGCATCCGCTGTCTCCACGGCATTGCCAGACATGGTCTGCTTCACGTATACCGCAGCCGCGCCGGCGACGATGCCGGCTACCGCCGCAATCGCAACCAGCTTGGTGGGGAAGAGACCCTCAGGTCTTTTTTCTGTCATGTCATTCTCCAGGACGGGCACTTCATGGCCGAGGACTTTACAGACACCAAATCCTCCAACCAGATGTGGGGCGGTCGCTTCGCCTCGGGCCCTTCGGCCATCATGGAGGAGATAAATGCCTCCATCGGTTTCGACAAGACGCTTTACGCCCAGGATATCCGCGGCTCAAAGGCGCATGCGACCATGCTGGCGCACCAAGGCATTATCTCGAACGAAGATAAAGACAAGATCCTTCACGGCCTGGACACGATCCTGTCAGAGATCGAGGGCGGTCAGTTCGTCTTCTCGCGCAAGCTCGAAGACATCCATATGAACGTCGAGGCCCGCCTCGCCGAGCTGATCGGCCCGGCCGCTGGTCGCCTGCACACGGCCCGCTCGCGCAACGACCAGGTGGCACTCGATTTCCGCCTCTGGGTGAAGGAAGAGCTGCAGAAGACGGAACAGGCATTGTCCGGCCTGATAACGGCCTTCCTCGACCGCGCCGAAGAACATGCAGACACCGTGATGCCTGGCTTCACCCATCTCCAGACGGCCCAGCCGGTGACCTTCGGTCATCACTGCATGGCCTATGTCGAGATGTTTGGCCGTGACCGCCAGCGCGTGCGCCATGCAATCGAACACCTCGACGAAAGCCCGATCGGTGCTGCAGCGCTTGCCGGCACAGGCTACAACATCGACCGCCACATGACGGCGAAGGCCCTTGGCTTCCGCGAGCCGACCCGCAACTCGATCGACACCGTCTCCGACCGCGACTTTGCACTGGAATTCCTGTCGATCGCCTCGATTGCCGCCGTGCACCTGTCGCGACTCGCCGAAGAAATCGTCATCTGGTCGACGCCGCAATTCGGCTTCATCCGGCTGTCGGACGCGTTTTCGACCGGCTCCTCGATCATGCCGCAGAAGAAGAACCCGGACGCCGCCGAACTGGTGCGCGCCAAGACCGGCCGCATCAACGGCTCGCTGATTGCGCTTCTGACCGTGATGAAGGGCCTTCCGCTCGCCTATTCCAAGGATATGCAGGAAGACAAGGAACAGGTCTTCGACGCCGCCGAAAGCCTGGAACTGGCGATTGCCGCCATGACCGGCATGGTCACCGACATGACCATCCGCACCGACCGCATGAAGGCGGCTGCCGGTTCGGGTTACTCGACCGCGACCGATCTGGCCGACTGGCTGGTCCGCGAAGCCGGCCTGCCCTTCCGTGATGCGCACCATGTGACCGGCAATGCGGTTGCCATGGCCGAGAAGAAGGGCTGCGATCTCTCGGAGCTTTCGCTGGAAGAACTCCAGAGCATCAATGCGGCAATCACGGCCGACGTCTTCAACGTCCTGACGGTTGAAGCCTCGGTCGCGAGCCGCAAGAGCTTTGGCGGCACGGCACCTTCCGAAGTCAGGAAGCAGATTGCCTGGTGGCGGGCCAGAAACTGATAAGGCAACCGATCACGCGAACGCTTGCCAATCATCACGAGATCAGGGGTGCACAAGCGCCCCTTTTTTCGCTAGAGCCTAGAGCAACAACATTTCTATGGACCGGGTCATGGTGAATTCGCTGAAACGCACGACGCTTACGCTCTCTATTGCGCTGGCCGCCTCGCTGGCTCTGTCCGCCTGCGGCCGCAAGGGCGATCTCGATCCGCCGAGCACGCCTGCCAGCCAGCAGAACCAGCGTGGCGCCGAAGCGCCGGCAACGCCGGATAGCCCCTTCCTTCTCGATCCGCTTCTTTGACAGGGCTTAACCCGTGAACCACTTCGAGTATCGCGACGGCGTTCTTTACGCCGAAGGCGTGGCCATTCCCGAAATCGCACGTGCCGTCGGCACGCCCTTCTACTGTTATTCGACTGCAACGCTGGAGCGACACTACAAGGTCTTCTCCAAAGCCTTCGACGGCGTCGATGCCCTCGTATGCTACGCGATGAAGGCCAATTCCAACCAAGCCGTCCTGAAGACGCTGGGCCGCCTCGGCGCCGGCGTCGACGTGGTCTCGGAAGGCGAACTCCGCCGCGCGCTGGCAGCCGGCATCCCGGCAGAGCGCATCATGTTCTCCGGCGTCGGCAAGACGCCGAGCGAGATGGATTTAGCACTCGAAGCCGGCATCTACTGCTTCAACGTCGAGAGCGAGCCGGAACTGGAAATCCTGAACCAGCGGGCCATCAAGGCCGGCAAAAAGGCGCATGTCTCCTTCCGCATCAATCCTGATGTCGATGCCAAGACCCATGCCAAGATCTCGACCGGCAAGAAGGAAAACAAGTTCGGCATTTCCTACGAGCGAGCGCGTGCCGTCTATGCACGGGCGGCGACGCTGGAAGGCATCCAGGTTTCCGGTATCGACATGCATATCGGCAGCCAGATCACCGATCTGCAACCCTTCGAAGACGCCTTCCGCCTGCTGCGCGAACTCGTCGAGACGCTGCGTGGCGACGGGCACAGCATCGATCACGTCGATGTTGGCGGTGGCCTTGGCATCCCCTACAAGGACGACAACAACCCGCCGCCCGAGCCGGACGCCTATGCCCGGATCGTCAAGGACCAGCTGTCGAGCCTCAACTGCCGCATCATCACCGAGCCCGGCCGCCTGATCGTCGGCAATGCCGGTATCCTGGTGACCGAGGTCATCTATGTGAAGGACGGCGGCGACAAGACTTTCGTCATCGTCGACGGGGCGATGAACGACCTCATTCGCCCGACGCTCTACGAGGCCTATCACGAGATCAAGCCCGTGGTGATTTCGGCAGCGAACGCGCCACGCATCAAGGCCGATGTCGTGGGCCCCGTCTGCGAGACCGGCGACTATCTGGCGCTCGACCGCGAGATGGCGATGCCGAAGCCGGGCGATCTGATCGCGGTCGGCTCCGCCGGTGCCTATGGCGCGGTGCAGGCCGGCACCTACAACACCCGCCGGCTGGTGCCGGAGGTGCTGGTGAACGGCAACGAGTTCCACGTGATTCGCCCGCGTCCGACCTATGAGGACCTGATCGCGCTCGACAGCGTGCCCGACTGGTTGGCCTGATCCATTCACAATTCGGCGATGAGGCGGGAAAAGCTTGCCGCTTTTCCTTGCCGCCCTCGTCTTCGCCACAAAGACTGCTATCTTCGAGAACAATCAGCCGTGACGATGCGCGGCGCTCTCGGAGACCAGACGGATGAGCTCTTCCCGCCCGGCCGGCCACAGGAAAGGCGCCTTCAAGGACGACCCGAAGCTTGCGCGGCGCGTCGGCGTCAAACGTGTGCTCGCACGGTCCGTGCTGTTTGCCGAGCGGCTGTTGCCGCTCTTCCTGCCGGTCGCGGGCATTGCAGCCCTCTTCGTCGCGCTTGCCTGGTTCGGCGTTTATCGTGAGGTCCCGGATCTCGTCCGCCTGGCGATCGTCTTTATCCTCGTCTTTGCCTTTGTCGCCTCCTTCCTGCCCTTCCTGAAGCTACGCTTGCCGAGCATTCCGGAAGCGGACAGGCTGCTTGAAGAGCGCAATGGCCTCGCCCACCAGCCGGTGGCGGTGCAGGACGATCAGCTCTCCGCCGAGACACCCTTTGCTCGCGCGCTCTGGCAGGAACACCAGCGGCGCATGGCCGAGCGGATTGCCGCCCTCGACGCCGGTATGCCGCAGCCCGACATCGCCCGCTACGACCGTTATGCCCTGCGCGCAGTGCCGGCCCTGCTCTTCGTCACGGCGCTAGCCTATTCCGGCTCCAATGGCGCAGGCCAGATTGCCGATGCCTTCCGCCAGCATGTGCCGGAAAGCGAGCTACCGGCGATCCGCATCGACGCCTGGATCACGCCACCGGGCTATACCGGTCAGCCGCCAGTCTTCCTCTCGGGTCTCGGCACCCAGGACGCAGCCGGCGTGACCGTGCCGCAGAAGTCAAAGGTGACCGTGCGCATCAGCGGTGGGCCGTCGGAAGAGAAGGTCCTCTTCGTCCAGCAATCGGATGGCGCCGTTCTCGACGTCGCCGAGAAGGACGATGCAGCCCGCAGGCCCACGGCCGGCTCGGAGATCGACGCAAGCAGTCAGACGGCTGTCCCGACGCCGCCGCCAGCGCCGGCTCCGAACGCGCCGATGGTGGCGCGCACCCATGAGCTGGAACTGAACGAGGCCGGCGAACTGCGCGTTGCCGACCGGACCTGGACGATCGGCGTCACACCCGACAAGGCACCTGAGATCGCCTTTGACGGCACGCCGCGCCGCGCGATCAACGGGGCGCTCGAAATCGCCTTTAGCGCCAAGGATGACTACGGCCTGCGCGGGGCCCATGCCGAGATCCTGCCGCTGGAAGAGCAGGCCGATGCGACGCCGCTTTACCCGCATCCGGACTACAAGCTCGACCTGCCGCGCCACAATGCCCGCGACACAAAGGGCGTGGCGAGCCGCAACATCACTGAGCATCCGCTTGCCGGCCAGATGGTGAAGATCACGCTGGTGGCGACCGATGGCGCTGGACAGACCGGCCGTAGCGAGCCGATCGAGATGCTGCTGCCCAGCCGCAATTTCAACGAGCCGCTCGCCGCAGCCGTTGCCGAACAGCGCAAGGTCTTCGCGCTCGACACCCGCCAGATGCCGCAGGCGATCGCGCTGAACGAGGCGCTGGTGCTCCGCGCCGACGAGACGATCCCGGATCTCGGCAATTTCATTGCGATAGAAAGCGCTCGCGCGCGCATGAACATGGCGCGCGGCGAAGAACAGCTGAAGGACACGGCAGACTATCTCTGGGAAATCGCGCTCGGCATCGAGGACGGCGACCTGTCGCTGGCCGAACGCCGTCTGCGCGACGCACAGCAGGCTCTGTCCGATGCCTTGGAGAACGGCGCTTCCGACGAGGAAATCCAGCGGCTGATGGCAGAGCTGCGCTCGGCGATGCAGGAATTCCTGCAGGCCCTGGCGCAGCGCATGCCCAACCAGCAGGGCGAACCGCAGCAGAATGCGCAGAACATGCTGCGTCAGCAGGATCTCGACAACATGCTCGACCAGCTGGAGAACCTCGCCCGTTCCGGCAACCGCGACCAGGCACAGCAACTGCTCTCGGAACTGCAGCGGATGATGAACAACTTGCAGGCCGGACGCCCGCAGCAGGGCCAGCAGCAGCAGAACAGCGAGGCCCGCCGCCAGATCGACAAGCTCGGCGAGATCATGCAGGAGCAGCAGCGGCTGATGGACGAGACTTTCCGTCTGGATCAGGCGCTGCGCGACCGCATGCAGCGCGGCGACCCGCAGCAGGGCGAAGAAGGCGCCGAGGGCCAGCAGCAACAGGGCCAGCAAGGACAACAGGGCGAGCAGGGGCAGCAGGGCCTGGAAAGCATGACCGCCGAGCAATTGCGTGAAGCCCTGCGACAGCTGCGCGAACAGCAGGAACAGCTTGGTCAGCAGCTTGGCGAATTGCAGGAAGGCCTGAGAGGCATGGGCATGGAGCCCGGCCCCGGTTTCGGCGAAGCCCAGCAGGAAATGCAGGGCGCCGGCGAGGCGCTTGGCCAAGGTCAGGGCGGCCCGGCCGTCGAAGGCCAGGGACGCGCCATGGAGGCGCTTCGCCAGGGCGCCCGTGACATGATGAACCAGATGATGCAGGCCCAGCAGGGCGAGGGTGGCCAGGGTCCGCAGATGGGTCAGGGTCAGGGCAATCAGGATGGTCGCGATCCGCTCGGCCGCCCCCGCGCCACCAGCGGCCCGGATTTCGGCGAGCAGGTCAAGGTTCCCGACGAGATCGACGTGCAGCGTGCTCGTGAGATCCTTGAAGCGATCCGCGAAAAGCTCGGTGAGAATTCGAGCCCCGAGATCGAGCGGCGTTATCTGGAGCGATTGCTCGACATCCAGTGAGGCCGTAGCGGTTTTGCAGAAACGACAACGCCCGCATCAGCGGGCGTTTGTTTGTTGAGCGATGTAGTCGGCGGCCTCAGCCGGCAAGCGCCGAAGCAACGGCTTTGCGAATATCCGGCAGGGCGAAGGGCTTGGAGACGACGTCGACGATCTTTGCCGAGAGGTCGTCTGCACGTTCGCGCTGCTCGGCATAGCCGGTCATCAGCAGGATTTTCATGGCCGGGAATTCGGAATGGGCGCGATGCGCAAGCTCGATGCCGTCCATGACGGGCATGCGGATATCCGACAGAAGCAGGTCAAAGGCGCCTTCGGAGAGCTTTTCGAGACCTTCCGCGCCATCGGCGGCTTCATGCGTCTCGTGACCGTCGAGGCGGAGCGCCCTGGCCACGAACGAACGCAGGGAGTCTTCGTCTTCGGTGATGAGGATTCTCGCCATGGTTGAAGTTTTCTCCCGCGTCATTTGAGCCTTGCGAGAGGCAAATCACCAGACTTTCCTTGTCGAGTGGTAAACGCCGGACAGGTCGTCCGGCGCGATGGTTAACAGGTCACTGCCATCAGATGGCGAGATGTTCCATTTCGAAACAGCTCACGCGTCGCCTGTGACGACGCCGACGAAGGGCAGTTCGCGGAAGGCATAGGCCACATCCATGCCGTAGCCCACGACGAAATAGTCGGGGCATTCGAAACCGACATAATCAGCCTCAAACTGTTCTTTTCGCTTCACTTTCTTGTCGAGAAGCACGGCGATGGTGACATTGGCGGCACCCCGCTCGAACATCAGTTCCTTGGCGAAAAGCAGGGTGCGGCCGGACTCGAGAATATCGTCGATCAGAAGGATGTTGCGCCCCTTCACGTCGCTATCGATGTCCTTGATGATCTTCACGCCCTGGGAGACCGTGCCTGTGCCATAGCTGGACAGGGTGATGAACTCGACTTCCGGGGCGAGGCCGACGTCATGCAACGCACGAATGAGGTCGGCAGCGAAGATGAATGAGCCCTTCAGTACCGAAATGACCAGAAGGTCGTCGCAGGGACCCTTGATGATATCCTGGGCGAGTTCGAGATTACGCTGCCGGATCTGCTCGGCGGTAAAGAGCGGTTCGATGTTCTTTCCGCGAACTACGGGCATGGGGAACTCCTTGCTTGTCGACCTCAGGTCCTTGGCCGGCGGCATGCCGGAAAGGCAAGGGCCTTAGCACACTGGCAAGGGCTTAGGCACCCGACTCTTCGAAGGAAAGCCGGACTTCCGGCGTTTTTCCACCGGGATGCTGGAGACGGGTGACGATGCCGCGGCTCTCGCCGCCATCCAGGCTCGCGACCGGCGGCTCGATATAGGTGCTGGCGATCACCTGCCCGTCGATGAGAAGATCGGCCCTGAGCTTCGGCAGCGACACTTCCCGGGCGGTGCGGTTCTCGACGATGGCATTGAGCAGAAGAACACGCATTCCGTTGCGGTCCTGTGGCGTCAGATTGACATGCGTGAAGTCAAGCGGCTTGGCGGCAATCTCCGGATGCTCGCCACCGCCGAAGACCAATTGTCCGGCAAGCGAGAAGATGGAGACAAAGGCAATCGCCACAAGCAGCGAAAAGGCGACGTCCGACAGCTGTTGCAGGCGCTGTTCGACGGCATCGGTCGCATGACGGAGGATCGCACGCAGATCAGGGGCGACGGCTGCGGAAGACGCGGACGCATCCGGGCGTGGCGACGCCTTGGGTGCCTCCCGGACCGTGACGAACTGCGCATCCACGACTTCGTGACGGGTCGCACGCTGGTGCTGGTGATCGATCCGTCGACGGGCACGATCCGGCGGCAGGAGATCGAGGTCCGCGGCGGCGGCCTGCTTCTGATAACGGAAAGCACTCATGTGTGCGGACCTTTCGCACAGCCAAAATCGGATACCCCGAAAGTCGGCGGTTGAAACGAATCCTCACCAGTCGTAAATTCAATTGGTTAATGCTTCGGAAAGACGGCTGAGAAGGCCAGGCGCCCCGGGGCATGTTTACCGGCCGTTTACGATCGTCGTTTACGCGCCCCAGACCTCGGACACGTCAGACTGGGCCCCCTTTGATCCATTTCGAAAATGTCGGCCTGCGCTATGGGATGGGACCGGAGATCCTCCGCGACCTGACCTTCGACCTGCCGAAGGGATCCTTCCAGTTCCTGACCGGGCCGTCGGGCGCCGGCAAGACGACGCTTCTGCGCCTGCTCTTCATGTCGCTGCAGCCGACGCGCGGACTGATCAAGAGCTTCGGCCGCGACATCACCAGCATACCCCGCAATGAGCTGCCGATGCTGCGCCGTCGCGTCGGCATCGTCTTTCAGGATTTCCGCCTGCTCGACCACCTGACGACCTATGAGAACGTGGCGCTTCCCTTGCGCGTACGCGGCAAGGCCGAACAGACCTACAAGCAGGATGTCATCGAACTCTTGAAATGGGTGGGCCTCGGCGAGCGCATCAATGTGCTGCCGCCGGTGCTCTCGGGCGGCGAGAAGCAGCGCGTGGCGATCGCCCGCGCTCTGATCGACCGGCCGGAAATCCTGCTCGCCGACGAGCCGACGGGCAATGTAGACCCGCCGATGGCACGCAGACTCTTGAGCCTTTTCCTGGAACTCAACCGTCTCGGCACCGCGGTGGTGATCGCCACCCACGATCTCGCATTGATGGACCAGGTGGATGCGCGCCGGATGATCCTGACCGACGGGCGGCTCGACATCTATGAATGAGATCACCCAGAACCCAAATCAGAACGCAAACCAGACCCCTGGTCAGAAGAAGCGCCGCGTCGAGATGACGGTGAGGCCGACAGGCCCGATCCTGCCGCCATCCAACATCCAGGGCAATGCCCTGATGGTGGTGATCGCAATCATGGCCTTCCTTGCCTGCCTGACGCTTGGCGGCGTGTCCATGGTCCGCGCCACGGCCGCCGGCTGGCAAAGCCAGATCTCTCGCGAGATCACCATCCAGATCAAACCCGAAGAAGGCCTCGACATGGGGGCCGCCCTCGTCAAGGCGCGCGATCTGGCGCTCACCTTCGTTGGAACCCGCGACGGCCAGATCATGGACGACGGAGCGACCGCGCGCCTGCTCGAACCCTGGCTCGGCACGGGGCTCAACCTCGAAGACCTCCCCGTTCCTCGGCTGATCGTCATTACCATCGACGAGACCAATCCGCCCGACTTCGACGCCATGCGCGCGCTCCTGAATGAAGAAGTGCCTCAGGCCTTCCTCGACGACCACCGCACCTGGGTGGACCGTCTGGTGCAGATGGCCCGCACGACGGTGCTGATCGGCTCGGGCATCCTGATCCTCGTCTTCACGGCCATGGTGCTGACGGTGGTTTTTGCGACGCGCGGCGCTTTGTCAGGCAACCGCCATATCATCGAAGTGCTGCATTTCGTCGGCGCCGAGGGCAGCTTCGTCGCCCAGGAATTTCAGAAACACTTTCTGAAGATCAGCATGAAGGGCGCAGCCGTCGGGGCGGTGCTGGCAGCAAGCTTTTTTGCGCTTGCCAGTTTCTGGCAAAGCCGCTCGCTGGCAACCCCGGAAAGCGACCAGGCGACGGCACTGTTTGGCACCTTCACGATCGGCTGGGGCGGCTATCTCGGCATCTTCGCGACGATGATCGTGATTGCGCTTCTGACCACCATTACCGCGCGCCTGACGGTCATGCGCACGATCTATGAAATCGATCTCATTCGCTCCGATCCGGCCCGCACGGACGGCCTTCTCGACGATTGACGAAATCTCGCATGTTGACTTGCCTTAAAGCCGCCTGTTCGCTGTGGGAAATCCCGGCTATTCACGGGCTATGAGCATGGATCGGATGACCTCGAATCAACCGCTGCGTGACGGCGGCCGCCCTACTTCCGGAGACGGCCTCTTTGCGCGCAAAGGCCTGATACGCCGGGCTTTGCGCTACGGCGGGATGCTCGTGATCCTCAGCGCGGCGGTGCTGGTGGCCGGTTTTCTGATCTTCGCTGATTCGGTGAGTAACATGCGGCCACCCGAGACGGTGAAGGCGGATGCGATCGTCGTTCTGACCGGAGGTTACCAGCGCATCGAGCAGGCGATCGATCTTCTGAAGCGCGGCTACGGCGAAAGACTTCTGATCTCGGGGGTCAATCCCTCGACCACCGCAGGGCAGATCCGCAAGGCGACGCGCACCTCGCCTGACATCTTCGAATGCTGCGTCGACATCGGTTACGCCGCGATCGACACGATCGGCAATGCCAACGAGACGGCGATCTGGATCCGCGACAAGGGCTATCGCTCCATCCTGGTCGTCACCAGTAACTACCATCTCTCCCGCAGCCTGATGGAGTTGCGCCGCAGCGATCCGGACACCGAATTCATCGGCTATCCCGTGGTCAATGCCGATCTGAAGACGCGCGCCTGGTACAGCGAGCCGGATGCGATGCGCACCATGCTGGCCGAATACGGGAAGACGGTGATTGCCTATGTCAGGGGCGTGACCGGATGGAGCCGGGATCAGGGCCTGCGCCCGGACGGCGAAATCACCGAATCTGGACGCACATCCTGACCAGCAAGAAGAAGCTAGCGCTTTTGCTGGCGGGACTTTTGCTCTAATGACGGTTTCGCCCGCCCTCGAGAGCTCCAGATCATGATTGCCCTGCGTTCCATCATCTTCAACATCGCCTTTTACGCGAACATCATCATCCGGATGATCGTGCTGTTTCCGATCTACTTCCTCTTGCCGCGCAAGAAGGCCTTCTTCGTGCCGAAGGACTGGGCGCGCGCCAATCACTGGCTGATGGAGAAGATCGTCGGCACGACGTTTACGGTCGAGGGGCTGGAGAACATTCCGAAGAGCGGCGGCTATATCCTGGCGCCGAAGCACCAGTCCTTCTGGGACACCTATGCGCTGCTGCCATGGCTGGATGATCCGGTCTATATCCTGAAGCGGGAACTGATGTGGATCCCGGTCTTCGGCTGGTATGTCGCCAAGCAGCGGATGATCCCGGTCAATCGCGGCGCCAAGGGCAAGGTCATGGCGCAGGTCATCGAGCGGACCAAGGTGGAAATGGCCAATGGCCGCCAGCTGATCATCTATCCCGAGGGCACCCGCCGTCCGCCGGGTGCGCCGCCGGAATACAAATATGGCATCGCCCGTCTCTACCGCGACATCAACGTGCCCGTCGTGCCCGTCGCCATGCATCCCGGTCTCTTCTGGCCGCGCCGCAAGTTCCTGCGTTTTCCGGGTCACTTCGTCGTGCGCATCCTGCCGCCGATCGAGCCGGGTCTCGATCCCGACGTCATGCAGGCGACCCTGATGGAACGCCTGGAGGCGGCAAGCGACGAATTGCTGATCAAGACGGCCAAGGACAACCCGCATCTGCCGCTGCCTCCCACGGCCGTGAACAGGCTGAAGGAACTCGGAGCACTCTGAACGCATTCAACACGGGAATGCGTGCGGGGCTTCAGGCTCCGTTCGCGGTGATGGCGGAAGCCACGCTCTCGAGCCAGTGGTCGCGGATGCCGATTTCCCTGAGATGGGCGACGGTGTTGGCGACATAGACCGGATTGGGACCCGAGCGACCGACGGCGCCCTCGACGATCTGCGCCGCCTCCTCGACCGTGACGGCGCCTGCATATTGCGGGTGGGCCCGGTCGATCACGTAGGTGAGTGCCCTGACGGAGCGGCCGTCGGCCAACGTGGTGCGGACGTGGCGCTCAAGATAGACGCTGGTGACGAGTTCGCGTTCGCGCAGATAGTCAACGGTGGATTGCCACGAAGATGGCGCGACACGGAACGCGACGCCCTTGCAGGAGCCGCCCCGGTCGAGCCCGAGGACCAGTCCAGGGCGCTCTTCGGTTCCGCGGTGGACATAGGAGCGCACACAGAGGGAACGACGATAACCGCCGAGCCGGGCAAGCACTCTTTCTTTATAGGGAAAGCCCGGATTCCACATCAGCGATCCGTAGCCAAAGACCCAAAATTCGTCCATATCGCACGCCAATCCAAGACACGTGAAGTGATCGCAACGAGGAGCATCCCATGGCCATGTCGACCGCGCCGGAAAGCACGATCAGCCGAAAGGTTGTCCGGCTCGGCGTTTTGATCGTCCTCGTCATCGCTGTCTATAGTGTCGGCTGGTATTTTGCTGCGGAATTTCTGAAGAAACGCATTCTGACCTTCTTCGGCGGCGGAAATCCGGCAGGCGTGACCGCAACCTGCGAGGATGCGACGCTTGGCGGCTATCCCTTCCGCTTCCGGCTGAATTGCACGCGACTTGCCTTCGACGATCACTTCCAGGGTGTGGCCGCCTCCTTCGGCCCGATGCGCGCAGCAGCCCAGATCTACAATCCCGGCCATATCGTCTGGGAACTGGACGGGCCGGCGGAAATCCGCTCGGCGCTCGGCTTCAACACGGCGCTGGACTGGACCAACATGCAGTCGAGCTTCCGCATCGGCCTATCAGGCCTGTCGCGCAGTTCGCTGATGATGGAAGGGCTCAGCGCGACGGTCACCTCCACCGTGTCGAACCTGCAGGTGCAGATGGCGGCGCCGAGCGCCCAGTCGCATGTCCGCCAGAACGAAGGCAATCTCGACTACGCGACGCTGGTGCGCGATGTCTCGGTCTCGATCGACGGCACCCAGATCGCGCTTCCCCCCGTAGCGGCGAGCCTCGACGCCACCTTTGCCGACAAGGGCGGATTGCTCGATCCGCGTGTGGCACAGGAGCAGAAGCTCTACGGCACCAGGGGCGAAATTCGTCGCATGGTGATCGACATGGGTGAAGGCCGTGTCCTGACGCTGAGTGGCCCCTTCGAGGTGGGTGAAGACGGCCTGATCTCCGGGCGGATCAAGTTGCAGGTCGAGCAAATCCGTGCCTGGCGCGATGCTGTGAAGACGGCTTATCCCGAGCAATCAGACATGATCGACAATGTCGCCAACGTACTGCGGGCACTCGCCTTCGGCCGCGACGACAGCGAAGCCGAGATCACCATCCAGAATGGCGTGGCATCGCTCGGCTTCATCCCGCTTGGACAGATCCCGCCCCTCTGAGGCGGCGGGATTGGCTCACTTGTCGAGCGCGTGACGGCCGAAGTCCGGCACATCGACATCCTGGCCTGCCTGGACGATCGAGCGACGGATGGTGCGGGTGCGCGAGAAGAGTTCGAACAGCTTGTCGCCCTCACCCCAGCGGATCGCCCGCTGTAGATAGGCGAGATCCTCCGAAAACCGTGCCAGCATTTCGAGGATCGCATCCTTGTTGTGCAGGCAGACATCCCGCCACATGGTCGGATCGGAAGCGGCCAGACGGGTGAAGTCGCGGAAACCCGAAGCGGAATACTTGATGACTTCCGATTCCGTCACGGCCTCCAGATCGTCCGCCGTGCCGACGATGTTGTAGGCGATGATATGCGGCAGATGCGAGACGATGGCCAGCACCTTGTCGTGGTGCTGCGGATCCATCTCGTCACACATCGATCCCAGCGCCTCCCAGAAGCCGCGCAGACGGGCCATCGCCTGCGCGTCCGTACCTTCGAGCGGCGTGAAGATGCACCAGCGACCCTTGAACAGGCCGGGAAAACCGGCGTCGGGACCGGACTTCTCCGTACCCGCCAGCGGATGACCGGGAATGAAATGCACACCGTCTGGCATATGCGGCGCCATCTGCGCGATGACGGATGCCTTGGTCGAGCCGACATCGGTGACGATGGCGCCCAGCTTCAGGTTGGGCGCGATCTGTTTGGCGACCGCTTCCGAAGCGCCGACGGGAACGGAGACGATGATGAGATCGGCATCCTTGACCGCCTCGGCGGCAGACTCGACATAAGCAGTACCGAGCTCCAGTTCTTCTGCCCGCTTCAGCGTCTCGGCGCTGCGGGTCGAGATGACGACCTCTTTAGCCAGCCCAAGCTTCTTCACGTCGCGGGCGATCGACGAGCCGATGAGGCCGATACCGATCAGGGCGATGCGGTCGAACAGGATTTCAGACATCAGGTGCGTTCCATGAATTCGGTGAGGGCAGTGATGACGCCGGTATTGGCCTCCTCGCTGCCGATCGTCATGCGGAGTGCATTGGGAAAACCATAGGACGAGACGGCGCGCAAGACGAAGCCGCACGAAGTCAGGAAGGCATCGGCATCAGACGCGCGCTTTCCGTCCTGGTCAGGGAAGTGGATCAGGATGAAATTGGTGACCGAGGGCGTGACCTCGAGGCCAAGGGCGGTGAGCGCTTCCGAGACCCGGGCGAGCCAGACCTGGTTATGCTCGACGGCTTTCGCCACATGCGCCTGGTCGTGCATGGCGGCAGCCCCGGCGAGAAGTGCCGGCGTGTTGATGTTGAACGGCCCGCGCACCCGGTTCAGCGTGTCGATGATCTCGGCGGGGCCATAGATCCAGCCGATGCGCAGAGCAGCCAGCCCGTAGACCTTGGCGAAGGTCCGGGTCATCACAACGTTGCGGTTGGCAGACACGAGCGCGATACCGGCCTCATAATCGTTTCGGCGGACATATTCCGCATAGGCGGCGTCGAGCACGAGGATGACATGCGCAGGCAAGGCCGCATGCAGTCGCTTGATCTCGGCATAGGGCACATAGGTGCCAGTCGGATTGCCGGGATTGGTGAGGAAGACGATTTTCGTCCGCTCGGTCACGGCGGCAAGGATTGCATCCACGTCGACGCGCCGATCGGCTTCCTTGACCGTCACGGGCGTGCCGCCGGCCGCCAGGATCTGGATCCGATAGAGCAGGAAGCCATGTTCGGTGATGATGGCTTCGTCGCCGGGCCCGACATAGATGTTGGCGAGCAGGGCCAGCAACTCGCCCGAACCATTGCCGCAGAGGATGTTGGCCGGGTTCAGCCCATGCACCTCGGCGATCGCAGCACGCAGCACGCGCGCTTGTCCGTCGGGATAGATCTCAAGCGTTTCGGCCGCTATGCGGAAGGCGTCCATGGCCTTCGGGCTTGGACCAACCGGCGTTTCATTGGACGACAGCTTGAAGACGCGGGAAACACCGCCCGCATGGTCCTTGCCAGGAACATAGGCGGCGATCTCCATGACCCCGGCACGGGGTGTCGGCTTCGTCGAGGCGTTCATGAGGCGCATTCCCGGCCATTGGATGGCAAGAGGCCACCCCTTCACATGGGATTGGGATTACTGCGGAAAACTCGCTTTGTCGAGGCGGGCGAGCGCCGCAGCCTGTCCAGGGGACGCCCGACACTCTCCGCTTTTCAGACCTCGGGAGACCGATTGCGGGTCGTCGGCACGCCCTGCGGTGCGAGCACCGGCGCAAAGACGCGGCGGGAGGCACGCGCGGCAACGGGCAGTCCCTGATAGAGCCGCTTCTGCGCCTCGACGACGATGACGCCGGAAAAGGCCGGCCAGAGTACCTTACCAAGCCGCTCGAAGCCTCGGCGAAGGCGCAGGACTGCACGGATCTTCGACGGCGGGAAGAACAAGGCCTCTGCCGAGGCACCGGGTGTGAAGTTGGTCTCGCGCAGCAGCGCCGTGAGCTGGCCACGCGAATAGGGCCGGCCCGAACCGAAGGGCGTGTGTTCCATGCGAGCCCAAACACCACGGCGGTTGGGCACGACGATGACGAGGCGGCCGCCGGGGGCGAGCACCCGCCAGACTTCCTTCAAGGTTTCCCGCGGGTTCTCGGCGAATTCGAGTGAATGAACCATGAGAACGCGATCGACCGAACTATCAGGGAGAGGCAACTCCTCGTCGAAGACGAGCGTCGTGGCCGAGGGTTCGCCGACCGGCCAGTTCACAGCCCCCTGCCCTGCCGGCATGAAGGCCATGGTACGCTCGGTGTCGGCACGGAAGCGTTCGAGAAAGGGAATACAGTAACCAAGGCCGACAAGCCGTTCCTGTGGCAGGCGCGCCCAGACCGAGGATATTGCCAGCGCGACCGACTGCTCCGCCACTCGGCCGAGCATCGTATAATAAAACTGCCTCAGATCCACGATATCGACATGCATGAACTTATTGTTAGCAGCCCATCCTTGGACTTCAAGCTGCAAGAGGATACATTCGCGCCAACGAGGTGGGACATAAAAAAGCGGGTCAACAATGAAATCACTGCAGATCGAGGTATTCCTCTGCCGAAGTGACAACTTCGGCGTCCTCCTCCATTGCCCGGAAACCGGCGAGACGGCGTCGATCGACGCACCGGAACTCGATCCGATCGTGGCGGCCGCGGAGAAGCGGGGCTGGGCGATCACCCATGTCTTCACGACCCACCACCACGGTGACCATGTCGATGCCAATCTGGCACTGAAGGAAAAATACGGCTGCGAGATCATCGGCCCGCGCAACGAGGCGGCGGCGATTCCCGGCATCGACCGGACTGTGGGCGACGGCGACGAGTTCACCTTCGCCAAGCGGCCGGTGCGGGTAATCGAGACGCCGGGCCACACTGCGGGGCATATTTGCTACTACCTGCCCGAGGATATGCTGCTCTTTGCCGCCGACACGCTCTTCGCCCTCGGCTGCGGGCGCCTCTTCGAACGATCCGCACTCGACATGTGGCATGCCCTGCAGAAGCTTGCAGCGCTGCCCGACGAGACCATCGTCTATTTCGGCCATGAATACACACTCTCGAATGCCCGCTTCGCACTGACGGTCGATCCGGAGAATGCCCGGCTCAGATCCCGCGTCGAACTGATCGAAATGCAGCGCAAGCGTGGCGATTTCACCATCCCGACGACCATCGGCCTGGAGAAGGAAACCAATCCCTTCCTGCGCGCCGGCGACCCGGATATTCGCCGCACGCTCGGCATGGAGGGCGCGACAAATGACGAGGTCTTCGCGGAAATCCGCAAGCGCAAGGACTCCTTCTGATGCAGGCAGCCGATATCATCGAAACCCTCGGCATGCAGCGTCATCCCGAGGGCGGCTGGTATGTGGAAACCTATCGGGACGAACACGGCGGCCCCCGCGGCCATTCGACGGCGATCTACTATCTCCTGCAGGCCGGCGAACGGTCTCACTGGCACAAGGTCAAGGATGCCGCCGAGGCCTGGCACTACTATGCCGGTGCGCCGCTTGCCCTGCGCCGTTCGAAGGACGGCGTGACGCAGGAGACGGTCGTGCTGGGGCTCGATCTCGCGGCCGGTCAGCGTCCTCAGGCAATCATTGATGCCGATGAGTGGCAGGCGGCGGAAAGTCTCGGCGAATTCACGCTGGTCGGCTGTACCGTAGCGCCCGGCTTCGACTTTTCCGCCTTCGAAATGGCGCCGCCAGGCTGGGCACCGGGCGCATAAGTCCGCGATTCAGACCTCGGACAGCGTCACCGTCAGGATCACCTGCGCTGCATAATAGGTCGCCCAGACGAAGTAAGCGGCCATGCCATCGATCGGGTGATCGGGGCCCGTCCAGTATTTCCGGATCGTCAGCACGATGTCCGAGAGAATGAAGAGCGTCGCGCCGACAAAGGCGATCGGATTGGCGAGACCGAGCGTCAGCCAGACCAGGACCATGAACAAGAAGACATAGATGCCTATGGGCAGTGCCAATCGTCCGGCAGGCTTCCAGATGCGCATAAGCACGCCGAAGGTCAGGATCGCGACAAGCGCGCCGGCGATCACCCGCCAGGGTTCGGCAAAGGCGATCTCCAGGTCGGTGAGGGTCGCGAGCAAGGCCACATAGGCGATATGAGCCGAGAGAAAGGCGGCGACACCACCGACAAAGGCTCGGTCTCCTTCAAAGGCGAGTGACCAGTCGCCAAGGGCTCCGAACAAAAGGGCGGCAACCAGCAGCGGATGGGCGCCGACGGCATAGGCATAGAGGGCGAGCAGCAGGACTGGCAACGTCTTCCAGACGGCCCGGAACACGGTTTTCTCTCGCGGCAGGATCCAGAGATAGCTGGTACCGAGCGCGACCGAAAGCCAGAGGATGCCGGTCGCAGTGGCCATTCAATCTCCCGTCAGGTCGCGCGCTCCGATTTGCGGAAAACCATATCGCGAGCCGCGAGCACAGCGCCACCTGTGATAAGCAGGCATGAAAGGCCAATTCTGACGCTAATCTCGCCAAAGCCAAAAATAATCAGGATCAGCGTGGACAGAAGCGGCGCGGCATAGCTGGAAACGCCGAGGATCTGGATGTCGCCGTTCTTCACCCCATAGTCCCAGACATAGAAGGCAAGACCCACCGGAAGCAGCCCGAGCCCGATCACCGCGGCCCATTGCGCCGTCGTATCCGGCCAGACGGTGGTTTCGAGCGCGAGATGGCAGAGAAGTGAAAGAGCCGATGTCGCAAGGCAGAAGCCGGTGACGACATCGGTCGACACCGTCTCGAACTTGCGGCTGACAAGCGAATAGGCCGCCCAGGTGAAGGCGCAGAGCAAGGCGGTGAAATAGCCGAGGCTATAGGCAGGGTCGAAAGCGAAACCGTTCTTGCCGACAATGAGCGCGGTTCCGGCAAGGCCGCACAAAGCACCGACGATATGGTGCCAACCGAGCCTTTCGCCCGGCAGGAGCGCCGAGCCGACGACGATCAGGAGCGGCCAGAGATAGGCGATCAGACCGGCCTCGACGGCCGGCGCATTCCGGAGTGCGGTGAAATAGAGAAAATGATAGCCGAAGAGGCCACCGACGCCGGCGAGCCAGACCTTCGGCGGCTGGCGGAGCTCCTTCAGGCGCTCCGGCCGGGCGATGAACAACAGGATGCCGGGCAGGCTGCCGATCGCAAAGGTGATGGCCGAAAGCTGGAAGGGCGGCATAGTGCCGGAGGCCGCCGTCATCAGCGCGAGAAAGGACCACATCAGGATCGCGGTGAACCCGATCAGCGTTGCCTTGGTCTTCATGAAATCCCCTGATGCGGGGCTCGCCCGCTGAAACTAGCCGTCGAACTTTTCTGCTGTCACATGCACGGTTCCGTAGCGGGTCGGGATTCTCGCATAGACAGGTGCATATAGCTGCAGCGTCGCAGTCTTGGCAAACCAGATCTCCATGCCGGTCACCGACTTCAGATACTCGATGTCCTTGCGGCCCTGGCGATATCCGGACTTCGGCACGTAGCGAACCGAACAGACGATGGCCTCGCCCTTGGCACGGCCGGCGGAGAAGGTCTCGGAGCGGTTCGGGGAGAGAACGAGATCCATCCGGCTTTCGCCGTCATAGACGGGCAGTATCTGGCCGCAGACATCGGCATTGCCGGGGATGAGGAGAGCACCAATCGGATCAAGCACCGACTTCAGGTCACCCGGCTGGACGGGCACCCAGGTGTCCGGCTTCGGCCGCTCCGGCGTGACCCTGGTTTCCACCACATTGCCACCGGCAAAAAGCACCTCGTAGGTATGTTTCCGCTTGCCGCTCTTGTAGTCGAGCACATAGCGCTCCGGGTTCATGCTCCCGCCGGACATGCGCCCGGACACGCTGCTGTCGGCAGACACCTCGCGCACGATGTCCACGAGGCTCGACGAATGGAACTGGCCGGAAATGGTATAACGGTCGTTTTTGACGGCCGTCTGAAAGGTCATGCGCGCAATCGGCAAGACACCGAGAGAAACCTTGTAGGATGTGTCGTAGCGATAATCGGCAGCCCCGGCACCACCGGCGGCAAGGACGAGGAAGGCGGTAAGGAAGCCGGTCGGACGCAAATGCCATCTCCATCATGGGAATGCCGGCGGGCCGGCGTCTAGAACATGCAGTCTCGCCGTGGACTGTGGCAAGAAAATATCCTACACCCGGTCTGCCGCCCGGAAAATCCAAGGTTTGGCTTGACGCGCCGGTTCTCACTGACTATAGAACCGCAACTTTCCAATCAGACGCTGTTGGATTGCCTCGCCGGCATTTGGCCGGAAGCGATGCGATGGCCTAAAAAAACAATAGGTGTACCATGTCCCGCAGTTGCGAATTGACCGGCAAGGGCGTCCAGTCGGGCAACAACGTGAGCCACGCGAACAACAAGACCAAGCGCCGGTTCCTTCCGAACCTGTGCGACGTCACGCTGATCTCGGACGCTCTGAACCAGCGCTTCCGCCTGCGCGTTTCGGCTGCTGCCCTGCGCA
This sequence comes from Rhizobium sp. R86522, assembly GCF_042466255.1. Lineage (NCBI taxonomy): Bacteria > Pseudomonadati > Pseudomonadota > Alphaproteobacteria > Hyphomicrobiales > Rhizobiaceae > Rhizobium > Rhizobium sp. R86522. The sequence goes on along the minus strand of NZ_JAXHBX010000001.1, from coordinate 4,287,280 downwards.
CGGTCGAGCATCGCGGTGGTCTCGATGCTTTCCTGATCAAGGCTTCCGAAACCGAACTGAGCATGCGCGCTCGTCTGCTGCGTCGCCAGATCGTCAAGAAGACCGCCGAAGCCGCTTAATAGCGTCATCCGGCCAGACTTTCGAAAGGCTTGACCGGCACGCCGGGCAAGCCTTTTCGTTTGGGGTATCCTGAGAGGCGAGAGCCTCGCATACCGCCCTACCCTTACATTTTTGTCCCTCCAACTGGTGGCATCACCCAGGATAAAAAAATGCTGAACAAGCGCTATTTCTTTGCCTACAGTCTGCTGATGACGACAATCGTCGTCGCCTCGAACTTCCTCGTCCAGCATCCGGTCAATGGCGTTCTGGCCGGCATTAATCTGGCCGACCTCCTGACCTTTGGCGCCTTCACCTATCCGATCGCCTTCCTCGTCACCGACCTGACCAACCGTCAGTTCGGCCCCCAGGTTGCGCGCCGCGTCGTTCTCGTCGGCTTCATCGCAGGTGTTCTCCTGTCGATCCTGCTGGCCACGCCGCGCATTGCGATCGCATCGGGCTCGGCCTTCCTCGTCGGCCAGCTGCTCGACATCTCGGTTTTCAACAGGCTGCGCCAGCAGACCTGGTGGAAGGCACCGCTGATGGGCTCGCTGATCGGCTCCGTGCTGGACACGATCATCTTCTTCTCGCTGTCCTTCGCGCCCGTCTTCGGCTTCATCGGCCCGAACGACGACTTCGCGATTGCCGCAGCCCCTATCCTAGGCGTGATGTCGACAGAAGCACCACGCTGGATCTCCTGGGCGATCGCCGACTTCGGCGTGAAGATGCTGATCGGTTTCATCATGCTCCTGCCCTACGGCGCGCTGATGAGTGTCGTTCGCCCCATGCCGACAGCCTCGCGCACGGCCTGACGGCAGCGAAACCAAACGATCAAAGACAGCCTCGGCAAACCGGGGCTGTTTCGTTTTCTAGGGGTGAAGACATCATGACTGAGGCGCGGAGAGCCGGAATTCCAGCATCAAGTTCCGCTGCAGGATCGAATGGTTGTCGTCGGAGACGACGATCAGCCGAACGGAGCCGTCGGGCTCGGGGATGGCGTCGATGCCTTCCATATTGTCGATCTGGGATCGGTAATTGGCCTCGAACAGGATCTCGCCATCGAGAACAGCATCCGGTCGAATGCTGCCCCCGTCGACGCGGCGCAAACGCATGCCCACACCTCTGGCGATGGTGAAGCGGCGCTCGAGCAGCAGGAGATCGCCATCCGGCAGGAAAGTCGCATCGGTGATGTCGAAACCGTCGCGCGGACGCACTCGAAATTCGCCGGCAAGCGGACCACCGAGGATCGCCGCATAGATATTGCCGTTGCCGTCGAAGCTCTTTTCGGAAATCGCCACCAGCGCCCCGCCGAGCGGTCCGTCCTTTTCGGCGATCACCAGCGCCTCCAAACCGCCATTGCTGCGCAGGACGTCGAGATCGAAGGGGAAGGCGAGCGGTTCAGACGGCACTGCCTTGCCGAGGTCGGACAGAGGAGCGTAGGACACGACGCGGTGACGCTGTTCGAAACCCACGAAGGCACCGTTACCATCGACGGCAAGGCTTTCGGCATCGACAAAGAACTTGCTCGGGCTCTCTTGCCCCGACGCGTCCAGCAACGGCGCAAGTTTGACGGCGTCGACACCAGCGAGTCGGCCCTCGGCATCGCGCCTGATCTCTCCCTCGATCCAGTAGCCCGTGTCGAACACACCGAGGAAGCGGCTGTCGTCCAGGAACCGGATCGACGAGAAGGCACCGAACAGCGGCTCGGAGGATGACAACTCGACACCGCCGAGGAATGTCAGTCCGGGCGCGATGGTCGGATTGCCGCCGAGTTCAGTGAACATGTCGCTGTCGACCGGGATGGACAAGGTCTGACCGGGCGAGATGACCGAAGGCGTACAGGCGGAGAGCGCAAGCAGGCCTGCCAGCGCAGAGCTCAGGCCAAGACGCCGCCCATAGATCGATCGCTCAGGCACGCAGGCGCGCCCGGCCTGTGCCACCGGACGGCTTTTCCTCGAAGAGCGAGGCGAGCTGTTCGGTCATGGCGCCGGCCAGTTCGTCGGCGTCCACGATGGTGACGGCGCGGCGATAGTAGCGCGTGACATCGTGGCCGATGCCGATCGCCAGAAGCTCAACCGGAGACCGCGTCTCGATCTGCTCGATGACGGCGCGCAGATGGCGCTCGAGATAGTTGCCCGGGTTCACCGACAGCGTCGAATCGTCGACCGGCGCACCATCCGAGATCATCATCAGGATCTTGCGCTGCTCGCGGCGGCCGATCAGGCGGTTATGCGCCCACATCAGCGCTTCGCCGTCGATGTTTTCCTTGAGCAGGCCCTCGCGCATCATCAGGCCGAGATTGCGGCGCGACCGGCGCCAGGGGGCGTCCGCCGACTTGTAGATGATGTGGCGCAGATCGTTGAGGCGGCCGGGCGCCGGCGGCTTGCCGCTCGCAAGCCACTTCTCTCGGCCCTGTCCGCCCTTCCAGGCCTTGGTGGTGAAGCCGAGGATCTCGACCTTGACGCCGCAGCGCTCGAGCGTGCGGGCAAGGATGTCGGCACAGGAGGCGGCAACCGTGATCGGACGGCCGCGCATCGAGCCGGAATTGTCGATGACCAGCGTCACGACGGTATCGCGGAACTTGGTGTCCTTCTCCTTCTTGAAGGAGAGCGGCTGCATGGGGTCGATGATCAGGCGGGTGAGACGCGCCGGATCAAGATAACCCTCTTCCAGATCGAAGTCCCAGGAGCGGTTCTGCTGCGCCATCAGGCGGCGCTGCAGGCGGTTTGCGAGCCGGCCGACGGCACCCTGCAGGTGCGCGAGCTGCTTGTCGAGGAAAGCGCGTAGGCGCTCGAGCTCGGCCTCATCGCAAAGCTCTTCAGCCGTGATCTCCTCGTCGAATTCCTGGGTGAAGATCTTGTAGTCGACCTTCTCGTTGAAATCGTCGAAGGGGGTCGCCGGACGGCGCATTTCGCCGGGCGTCTCGCTGTCGTCGTCGCCCTCGTCCGACATCTCCTCTTCGGAGATTTCGGCACCGTCCATCTCGCCGTCGTCGAGCTGTTCCTGCGAGGCTTCGCTTTCTTCCGCAGGCGCGGAATCCTGACCGGCTTCGTCTTCGGACGTTTCCTGGTCCTGCTCGCCGCTGCGCGGCTGCTCCTCGTCGGTGGACTGCTCGTCCTCGCTCTGCTCCTGATCGTCGCCCATGTCCTCAGCCATGTCCATGGCCGACAGCATGTGGCGGATCACGCGGGAGAAGGCCTGCTGGTCTTCGATGACGGACGAGAGATTGTCGAGGTCGGCACCGGCCTTGTCCTCGATGAAGGGACGCCAGAGGTCGAGCACCTTGCCGGCCGTTTCCGGCGCCTTCTGGCCGGTGAGCTTTTCGCGCACCAGCATGGCGACGGCCTCGCCGATCGGCGCATCTTCCTGCCGGCTGATCGTCGAGAAATTCGCTTTCGCGTATTTCTCGGTGTTCATCGACTGGATGTTGGAGGCCACGCCTGGCATGCGCAGCGACCCGAGCGATTCCACACGAGCCTGTTCGACCGCATCGAAGATGGCGCGGGCATCTGTGCCCTGCGGTGCAAGCGCCGCATGGACCTTCTGATCGTGGCAGGCGAGCCTGAGCGCCATGGAATCGCCAAGACCGCGGGTCACGGCGAGCTCATGGGCGGTCGGACGCTTGGAGAGTTCCGGCAGGCGGATCCGCTCGCCGGCAAGACCAGGACGCTCGTTGGCGAAGGCGACCTCGACCTGCGGATCACCCGCAATCGAACGGACGCAGCCCGTGATGGCCCGGCGCACCGGTTCCGTGTCTACTCCACCGCCGGCTCTCGCCTTCGAATTGTCGCCGCGCCCTGCCATGCTTCTCAGTCCTTATGCGCCGAGTACGATATTGGCCGCACTTTCCTTGAGTTCCACGCCGAAGGCGCGCTGATACTGCTCGGCCACCAGCGTGCGCTCAAGTTCATCACACTTGTTGAGGAAGGTGACCCGGAACGCGAAGGCGACATCGCCGAAGATCTCGGCGTTCTCGGCCCAGGTGATGACGGTACGCGGGCTCATGACGGTCGAAAGATCGCCGTTGACGAAGGCGGCACGTGTCAGGTCTGCAAGGCGGACCATGCGCGAGACGGTGTCGCGACCTTCGGCGGTCGAGCCGAAGCTCTTCACCTTGGCGCAGACGATATCGACTTCCTTGTCATGCGGCAGATAGTTCAGCGTCGTCACGATCGACCAGCGGTCCATCTGCGCCTGGTTGATCTGCTGCGTGCCGTGATAGAGGCCCGTCGTGTCGCCGAGGCCAACCGTGTTGGCGGTCGCGAAGATGCGGAAGGCGGGATGCGGGCGGATGACGCGGCTCTGGTCGAGCAGCGTCAGGCGGCCGGCCGATTCCAGCACGCGCTGGATGACGAACATGACATCCGGGCGGCCGGCATCGTATTCGTCGAAGACGAGCGCGACATTGTGCTGGTAGGCCCAGGGCAGGATGCCGTCCTTGAATTCGGTGATCTGCTTGCCGTCCTTGAGGACGATGGCGTCCTTGCCGACGAGATCGATACGGCTGACATGGCTGTCGAGGTTGACGCGCACGCAAGGCCAGTTGAGGCGGGCTGCGACCTGTTCGATATGCGTCGACTTGCCCGTGCCGTGGAAGCCGGAGACCATGACGCGGCGATTGTGGGCAAAGCCGGCGAGGATGGCGAGCGTGGTTTCACGGTCGAAAAGATAGTCCGGATCGAGGTCCGGCACATAGGCGTCACCCTTGGAATAGGCCGGCACCCGGATGTCACTGTCGATACCAAACACTTCGCGCACCGACACGGTGGTGTCGGGGAGATTGGTAATATCAAGATCAATTTTGCTCATCGTTTCTCCATGCCGGGCGCCACCGACCGGCCGCATCTCATCGCTGCTGTGTGTTCGGATTAACAGAAACCGGCCTGCTTTAACAATTTGTAGGCTTCAATAACAGCGCGAAAACGCTCTTCCGAAGCCCTGTCTCCGCCATTTGCGTCGGGATGGTGTTTTTTTACAAGCTCCTTGTAGCGGGTCTTGATGTCGGTCGGCGTGGAGCTGACGGTAAGTCCAAGCGTATCAAGCGCTTTTGCCTCAAGGGCCTTGAGTTTTCGATCCGCCGCCTGATAGCGCGACGCACCGCCGCGGCCTTGCTGTACGAAGCCGAACGGGTCCTTCATGCGCGCCTGTGACGCAGCCGAACCGGAACGCATGGTGGAGTGAAGCGGGCTCGCCTTCGCCGCCTTGTTGACTCCCACGGTCCAGGTCGGGCGATGACCGGTGATCGCCTCCTTCTGGTAACGCGCGATCTCGGTGTCCGAGAGGCCGGAGAAGTAGTTATAGCCCTTGTTGTAGTCCTTCACGTGCTCGAAGCAGAACAGAAAAAACTGGCCTTCGGCGTGGCGGCCCACGGGTGCGCGATGGGCCCCCGGCTTGTCGCAGCCGTCCCATTGGCACACAGGATTGGATGGTTCGGGCTCCGCTGCCCGCTTTCGCCGGGTACGTATCCCGTCGAAATATTTCGAGTCGAGTTTCATGCGCTAATTATGGGGCTCAGCAAGGGGTCGGACAAGAATTGACAAACCGGTTTGTTGCGCGCTTTGTGGGGCGTTTTGCGAAGCAGCAGAAAGAGGTAAGACCATGTCGGTAAAGAGCCGGATCGAGACCCGTCTCACGGAGGCTTTCAGCCCCGAACGGCTCGTCGTGATCGACGAGAGCCAGCACCATGCCGGCCACCAGCCCGACATCACCGGAACCGGTGAAACACATATGCGTGTTCGCATCGTCGCATCCGCCTTTGAGGGCATGACGCGGCTTGCGCGCCACCGGGCCGTGACCGATCTGCTGAAACCCGAACTGGACGCCGGCCTGCATGCGCTGGCCATCGAGCCCGCCGCCCCCGGCGAGCCCACGCGCTGGTAGTTTTCGTCTGAAATCAGACCTCCGGCTCGGCCGCATCGATCGGCCGGATGCGCAGACGCGTGATGCGGTTCTTCTCCCGCTTCAAGACGATGAAACGCTTGCCGTAGAAGGTAAAGGCCTGGCGCTCCTCGGGGATCGACTTCGACTCGTGGATGACGAGACCGGCAATCGTCGTTGCCTCCTCATCCGGCAGCAGCCAGTCCATGGCACGGTTGAGGTCGCGGATCGGCACGCCGCCATCGACGACGATCGACCCGTCGCTGTCCTGACGCACACCCTGGATCTCCAGATCATGTTCGTCGGAGATATCGCCGACGATCTCCTCCAGGATATCTTCCAGCGTCACCACACCCTGCACTTCACCATATTCGTCGACGACCACGGCGAAATGGGTCTTACGGCGCAGGAAGGCGTTGAGCTGGTCCTTGAGGTTGGTGGTGTCAGGCACGAACCACGGCTTCTGGGCAATCTTGACGATGTCGATGTCCTGCGGCTCGACATTCGGCTCGGCGAGCGCGCGGATCAGATCCTTGGCATGGATCACGCCGATGATGTTGTCGGTCGCGCCACGCCAGACCGGCATGCGGGTGTAAGGACTTTCGAGAATGTTGCGGATCGCGGTTTCCGGCGCCTCGTCGGCATTGACCGCCCGCATGGCCGTGCGGTGGATCATGATGTCGGAAACTTCGAGTTCGCCCAGATCGAGAACCCCCCCGAGGCGGTCGCGGTCGGCCTTGATCACCGATCCCTCGCGATGCAGGAGGGCGACTGCGCCGCGCAGCTCCTCATGCGCAGAAAGCATCGACGCTTCGCCGGAGATCGAAACACCGAACATGCCAAGCAGCTTGCGCACGATCCAGTTGACAAGGCTGGAAAGCGGCCCAACCACGGCGACGAACGGGCGAACGAGCGGGGCAACAAACAGCGCGAAACGTTCCGGCGCAGAAATCGCCCAGCTCTTCGGCAGGACTTCCGAGAAGATGACGAGCAGAACGGTCATCAAGAGCGTTGCGATCGCCACGCCGGAATCGCCGAAAAGGCCGAGAAACAGGCTGGTCGTCAGTGACGAGGCGAGAATGTTGACCAGGTTGTTGCCGATCAGCAGAGCGCCGATCAGCCGGTCGCGCCGTTCGATCAGGATGTTGACCACCCCGGCGCGGTCGTCGCCATTGACCTCCAATGTGTGCATGCGCGCACGCGACGTTGCGGTCAGCGCTGTCTCGGAGCCGGAGAAGAAACCAGAACAGCAGATCAACAACAGGATGGCGACCAGCGTCAGCCAATACTCGGCGAAGCCGGCAAGGATTTGCTCGATCATGATGGGCGCATCTCCTCAATGAAACGCTGAACTTCGGATGCCGGCACATCGTCTGCGACGAAGGATTGGCCGAGACCACGGGTGAGGATGAAGGTGAGCTGACCGCTCTTGACCTTCTTGTCCTGGGCGATGGCATCCATCAGGACACCGGTCGGCGGCAATTCGCCGGGGATCTGATCCATGCGCGTTGGCAGGCCGACGGCCTTCAGATGCGCCTCGACGCGATCCGCGAGATCTGGACTGACCAGGTTCATGCGCGCCGAGAAGCGATGCGCAAGCACCATGCCGATCGAGACCCCCTCGCCATGCACGAGCCGGCTGCTGTCATACTGTGTTGCGGCTTCGAGCGCATGCCCGAAGGTGTGGCCGAGGTTGAGCAGAGCACGACGGCCGTTCTCCCGCTCGTCGGCGGCGACCACGTCGGCCTTGGCCTGACAGGAGACGGCGATCGCTTCGATACGGGCCGCACCGCCCGCAAACACCTCGCGCCAGTTCGTCTCCAGCCATTCAAAAAAGTCTGGCTTGTCGATCAGGCCGTATTTTGCCACTTCCGCATAGCCGGCGCGGAATTCTCGCTCCGACAGCGTGTCGAGCACGTCGGTATCGGCGAGCACCAGATCCGGCTGATTGAAGATGCCGACGAGGTTCTTGCCCTGCCGCGCATTGATGCCGGTCTTGCCGCCGACCGAACTGTCGACCTGCGAGAGCAGCGATGTCGGGATCTGCACGAAGCGAACACCACGCCGGACGATTCCGGCCGCAAAACCGGTGAGATCGCCGATAACGCCGCCGCCGAGCGCAATCACCGTGTCGTTGCGCTCGATGCGCGCTTCAAGCAGCACGTCGCAGACCTTGGTGAGATAGTCGAAGCTCTTGGTCTTCTCGCCGGCGGGAAGCGTGACCGAGACTGCCTCGATGCCATCGGTCTGGAGGCTGTCCATCAGGCCGTCGAGATAGCGCGCACCGACATTCTCGTCGGTGACGATGGCCGCACGGCGACCCTTGATGCGGGTCGAGATTTCGCCGCCGGCACGCGCCATCAGGCCAGGGCCGATGAGAATGTCATAGGAGCGCTCGCCCAGCGGCACATGCACGAGGCGTTCCGATGTCTCGAGCTTCGTCATTGCGTCTTGTCCTTGCCGAAATGTTCGATCACCGAGGTCAGGACCTCATTGGCGATCACTTCCTTACGCACGTCACGCGACTGGACAGTGATATCCGCCAGTGCATAGATCGGATATCGCTTGTCCATCAGATCCTTCAGCGTCTGCTTCGGGTTCTCGGTCTTCAGCAGGGGCCGGTGATCGCGCTTGTTCACCCGCTCCCAGAGAACGTCGAGATCGGCATTGAGCCACACCGAAAGCCCGCCACGCTCGATCTGCTTGCGGGTCCTCTCGTTGATGAAGGCGCCGCCGCCGGTCGACACGACCCGCGGCCCCGTCCGCAACAGGCGCTTGATGACACGGGTTTCGAGCGCGCGGAACTCCTCTTCGCCATAGGCGGCAAAGAGTTCGGCGATGGTCATCCGCGACACCCGCTCGATCTCCGTATCGGTATCGACGAAGGGCAGACCGAGTTGCTGCGCGACAATCCGACCGATCGCCGACTTGCCGGCCCCCATCAGACCAACGAGAACAAGATTGCGTTTGCCGAGCGCCGTCTTGGCACGCACACCCAGACTGGGAGCAAGGTTGAGGATCGTATCGGTCATCGGCCTGTTCACGACTGTTTCATGACCTATTGACATATAGAGGGCTAGCGTCAAGCCATGGCAGCATTTCCGCAAGGCCTGTCCCGGCCTTGGTAAACTCCATGTTTCTACCTATTTATTCTCGGAACCGGTGAAGGACCGACCATGCCCACTCTGTTTCGCTTCCTGTTCATCTGCGGGACCATCGTCGGTCTGGTCTATGTCACCATGTGGTCCTTTGCCGTCTTCGTCGAACCGCGGGAACGCGACGTGACGGTGCGCATTCCTTCCGAGCGGATCAATCCGGTCGAGCAATAGCGGGAAACAGGACATGTCGGATCTGAGCCGGGCTCGCGTCGAAGCCTTTCTGGAAATGCTGAGCGCCGAGCGCGGAGCAGCCCAGAACACGCTCATCTCCTATGAGCGGGACCTCGACGACCTCGCCGATTTTCTTTCCGGCCGCAAGGTTACCCTGGGTGCAGCGACACGGGAAGATCTCGCCGCCTATCTCTCCGATCTCGCGCGACGCGGCTTCCAGCCGACGTCCCAGGCAAGACGCCTGTCGGCGATGCGCCAGTTCTACAAGTTTCTCTATGCGGAAGGGCTGCGGGGCGATGATCCGACCGCGATCCTCGACGCGCCGAAGAAGACCCGCCCCCTGCCCAAGGTGCTGACCGTCGAGGATGTCACGGGGCTTCTGTCGCTCGCCGAGCACGAAGCAAACCTCGAAGGACCGGATCAGGGAGCACGGATCCGGCGACTGGCGCTGATCGAGCTTCTCTATGCGACCGGCATGCGCGTCAGCGAACTCGTATCGCTGCCGGTAAAGGTGCTGACGCAGGAGGGCCGTTTCCTTCTGGTGCGCGGCAAGGGCAACAAGGAAAGGCTCGTCCCCCTGTCGAGGACAGCGATCGAGGCGCTCGCGCGATACGGTAAAATTCGCGGGGCCGATCCCGTGCACGCCGACAGCCCCTTTCTGTTTCCAGCCGCCAGCAAGGAAGGCCACCTGCCCCGCCAGGTCTTTGCGCGGGACCTCAAGGATCTCGCCATCCGGGCGGGGTTATCGGCGAATGCCGTGTCTCCACATGTTCTGCGACATGCCTTTGCCAGCCACCTTCTCGGCAATGGTGCGGACCTTCGCGCCGTGCAGGAACTGCTCGGCCACAGCGACATTTCAACGACACAAATCTATACGCATGTGCTCGACGAGCGCCTGCAGCAACTGGTGCATACGCATCACCCCCTTGCAAAACAGGCCAAAAACCCCGATTAGGACCGGCAAAGCCGGTTCCTGCGGGCGGCGAGCGCCAGGAACGAACGATCGGAACGGAGTTCATGCACAACTATCTCGACTTCGAAAAGCCCATCTCCGACCTCGAGGCCAAGATCCGCGAACTGAAGAAGATCGCGGAAGAGGACGAGAGCATCGACACCTCGGAAGAGATCACCCGGCTGGAAAGCCGCGTCGATGAGGCGATGGTGGAGATCTATTCGAAGCTCAACGCCTGGCAGAAGACGCAGGTCGCGCGGCATCCGCAGCGTCCGCATTTCGTCGACTATGCCGAAGCGCTGTTCACAGAATTCACACCGCTGGCCGGTGACCGCAAGTTTGCCGAGGACGCCGCCATCCAGGCCGGCCTCGCCCGCTTCCGCGGCCAGCCTGTCGCGGTGATCGGCCAGGAAAAGGGCAACGACACCAAGTCGCGCATCAAGCACAACTTCGGCAGCCCGCGCCCTGAAGGCTATCGCAAGGCGATCCGCGTCATGGAAATGGCCGACCGCTTCGGCCTGCCAGTCATCACACTGATCGATACGGCCGGCGCCTATCCGGGCGTTGGAGCAGAAGAACGCGGCCAGGCGGAAGCCATTGCCCGCTCCACCGAGATGTGCCTCGGCCTTAAGGTGCCGATGGTCTCCGTCGTCATCGGCGAAGGCGGCTCGGGTGGCGCGATCGCGATTGCCACCGGCAACCGCGTCTACATGCTCGAGCATGCGATCTATTCGGTGATCTCGCCGGAAGGCGCCGCCTCCATTCTCTGGCGCGATTCCACCCGCGCCAAGGAAGCCGCGACCAACATGAAGATCACGGCGGAGGACCTGAAGGGGCTCGGCATCATTGACGCCATCATCCCGGAGCCGGTCGGCGGTGCCCATCGCGCACCAGACCGGGTCATCGGCATGACCGGCGACGTGATCGCCAGCGCACTGGCCGAACTGACGCCGCTTCCGGGCGATAAGCTGCGCGCCGATCGACGCCAGAAATTCCTCGATATCGGCCGCAACCTCTGAGATTGAAGGTTGCGACTGCGGCAATTTGCCATCACTCCGCCGCTTTGCAGCGGTAGCGGCGGAAGACGGATGGCGAAATCGACGGCCATTGGTTTATAATTTGTGAAGAAAGCAGTTCTAAACTACGCATGATCGGCTCGGTTTGAGCCACCAACATGTGTTTCTGGAAAGAGCCTTCGCGCATGCGTTTGACATCAACGGCCCTGGTTCTGGTTTTCGCTGCGGCTCTGGCAGGCTGCAATGACGCGCTCGAGAGCGCTGCCTATGACACGCCGCGGGTTTCCAACAAGGTCCAGCAGCCGCTGCCGGCGCGCCTCGTTGCCGAAATCCAGAAGAAGGGCATGGATCGCAATTCGCCGATCATGATCCGCATCTTCAAGGAAGAGGGCAAGCTCGAGGTCTGGAAGGCCAAGACCAACGGCCGCTTCGACAAGGTCGTGGAATACGATATCTGCGCCTGGTCGGGTCGCCTCGGGCCGAAGGTAAAGGAAGGTGACCGCCAGGCGCCGGAAGGCTTCTACCCGCTGACGCCGTATCACCTGAATCCGAATTCCAAGTATTTCCTGGCGATCAACACCGGTTTTCCGAACCAGTTCGACCGCGCCAACGGCCGCACTGGATCACACCTGATGATCCATGGCGCCTGCTCGTCGTCAGGCTGCTATTCGATGACCGATGCGCAGATGCTGGAGATTTATGCGTTTGCGCGCGACGCCTTCAAGGGCGGCCAGCAGGCCGTGCAGCTGCAGGCCTTTCCCTTCCGCATGACCGCTGAAAACATGGCGCGTCATCGCCACAGCCCGCACTTCGATTTCTGGAAGACGCTCAAGGTCGGCTACGACAATTTCGAAGTCACAAAGCGGCCGCCCGAGGTCAATGTCTGCGAGAAGAAATACGTCTTCAACCAGTCGATCCCGGCAGGATCGAGCTTCAATCCGCAGGGCGCCTGCCCCGCCATGAGCACACCCCCGGCACTCTCGGTCGCGCTCAATGGCTTCAACGAAGCCTATGATGCCGCCTATGCCAAGGCGATGAAAAAATACGACGGCAAGATTTGGTACGACCCGACGGAAGCCGAGCGCAAGGCGCTGGTGGCGGATCTGCGCAAGTCGCGCTCGCACGACCTCGCTTTCGCGCCCACGGGTTCGGCCTTGAAGGCGGGCAGGCTGCTCGACCTCGACGACGTCGATCCGGCCAGGCTGCCTGCCGCCAACGGCACGGCTGCCGTCAACCAGATGGCGACCAACCCGAACGGTGACCCGCAGGCACAGGCTGCACAGACGACGACGGCCGCACCCGCCGCGCCGGCCACCAACGCCGTCCCGGTGCCGCAGCCCAATCCGCTTGCCCCCCAGACGGCCGAGGCGGCCATTGCAGGTCCGGCACAGGCCGACAAGAAGCCCTTCTGGAAGCTCTGGTAAGGGCATGGCCGAGACGGTGATCTACGACCTGAGGGGGCTGAAATGCCCCCTTCCCGTTTTGAAGACCCGTCGGCGTATGGCCGACATGAAGGCCGGTGACGAACTCGTGGTGGAGACCAGCGATCCGCTCGCCGGCATCGACATTCCGCATTTCTGCAACGAGGACGGCCATGAACTGGTCGCGCAGGAACGGCTCGACGCCGGTCACCGCTTTCACATCCGCAAGGGCGGCGTGACGCTCGGCTAGAACTTGAGGCCGGGAACCGACAGCGGATTGTCCATCATCGCCGCGCGATCCGGGCGGTCGATCGCCACCTTGCCGGTGAAAGCACCGAACAGGTCCCGCACATAACTTTCCGACAAATCCCTGGTGATCAGCACCAGCCGCGTCTTGCGGTCGGACCCTTCAGGCCAGGCCGGCAGGCGCACGGGCGGATGAAAGATCGACTGCACGCCATGCAGCACCAGCGGCTTGTCCGGCCGGTCGGTGAGCGCCACGATCGCCTTCATCCTGAGAAGCTTCTCGCCATGCGTGGAGCGCAGGAGATCGATGAACATGTTGATCGCCATCGGATCGATCGGCTCGTCATGGAGGATGGAATAGGAGCGGATCGAAGTACCGTGTCGGTTCACATCATGATGGTGATGGTGGCCGTGACCATGGGAGTGGCTGTGGTGAGCATGATGATGATCGTGGTGATGGTGATCGCCGGCCGCCGCCATTTCGTCCTTCAGCCAGCGATCGACATCGGCGATCTTGGTTGAGGCATCGTAGAGCCCGTTGATCAGCATGGCGGCAGAGCCCGCATCATCAGCGTCGCCATCGGTGATCGGCGCGCGGGGATTGAGCGAGCGCAGGCGCTGCGTGATGGCAGAGACGGCGGCCTCGTCGGCGAGCGTCTTCTTGGTCAGGATCAGCCGGTCGGCGACCGCGACCTGCTTGTAGGCCTCCGGAAAGGTATCGATGGTCGAGAGGCCATTGACCGCGTCGACGACCGTCACGACACCATCGAGATCGAAATGCTGGGCGATCGACGGATGACCCATGACCGACTGCATCACGGGTGCCGGATCGGCAAGGCCCGTCGTCTCGATGACGACGCGCGACAGCGGCTTCACCTTGCCGGTCTGCATGCCGTCGATCAGTTCCGCCAGCGTATCGACCAGCTCGCCCCGCACCGTGCAGCAAAGGCAACCGTCGGCGAGTTCCACCACCGCGTCGTTCGAGGTCTCGACCAGCAGATGATCGATACCCACTTCGCCGAACTCGTTGATGATGACGGCCGCATCCTTCATCGCCGGGTCCTTGAGCAGGCGGTTGAGAAGCGTCGATTTTCCGGCCCCGAGGAAGCCGGTGAGGATGGAGACGGGAATGCGCGACTGGGTCATTGCGATACTCAGAATGTGGGACGGGGCCTCGGGATCGGCACATTGGCGATCTCGCCCGTGCCGGAGCCCTGTTTTGTCGCTACCGGCTCACTGCCGGGAATGAGGCCGGCAAAGCTCATCGCCGGCGGGCGGCCCATTTCCTGGATGTAAGGAGAGGTCAGCTTCATGCGCCCGGCCTCATCACGACCTTCGCTGCGGATCTGGCGCGCCTTTGGATTGCAGATCTCGGCGCTGATGTCGGTCACCTGATCCTGCCCTTCGCCATAGGGCGCGAGCTGATCCAGCCGGTTGCCGGCCACCGAGGTGGTCAGCCCCTTCTGCAGCAGCTCGGCCGAAAGATCGGCACGCGCACCGAGGCTGTCGGAACCGAGCACCACGGAGATCACGGTGCGTCCATTGCGCGTGGCAGACGAGACCTGGTTGAAGCCGGAGGCGCAGACATAGCCCGTCTTCATGCCGTCAGCGCCTGGGAAACGGCCGACGAGCAGGTTGAAGTTCGGATAGTCCTTCTTGCCGGTCGTCACGCCTTCCAGCGCGAAATAACCCGCATATTCAGGGAATTCACGCCGGATGGTCGTCGCAAGCACGGCCATGTCGCGGGCAGTCGTATACTGCCCCTTGCCCGGCAGACCATTCGGATTGACGAACCGCGTCGACGTCATGCCGAGCCGGGCGGCTTCCTGGTTCATGCGCTGCACGAATGCCGCTTCACTGCCGCTGACCGTCTCGCCGATGGCCACCGCGACGTCGTTGGCAGACTTGATGATCAGAAGCTTCAAGGCACTGTCGAGCGTCAGCTTGGAGCCCGGCCTGAAATACATCTTGCTCGCCGGCTGATCGGCGGCATGTTTGCTCATGACGACCACGGTCTCCGGCGAAAGCTCGCCTGAGCGCATGGAGCGGAAGGTCGTATAGGCTGTCATCAGCTTGGTCAGCGAGGCCGGATACCATTTGCGGAAGGCTTCTTCATGGGCGATGACCCGGCCACTGCCGACATCGACCACCATCATCGGATTGGCGGCAGCCAGACCCGGCAGAACCATCGCCACCAGCGAGACGGCGACCGCCACTCGGCGGACGGATCCGGTTGAAGACAACATGCGGGGACGTTTCGCAAACACGACTTCGATCCTCTTGTTCGGCTGGGCTCTCGTCAACGCATGACGAGATCTTATGTAGGGAAGGAATGGCAAAGCCCATTGAATACGTCAATTGAAAGGCGCACATTCAAGCCGACAATCACGTGATCCCCGCGACCGTGATCAAGAATAAACGCAGGACGAGAGAATGCCGCTTCTGAACCGAGCTTCCGAACTCCAGTCGGAAGCCACCGAATGGCGCCGCCATCTGCATGCCAATCCGGAAATCCTATACGACGTTGAAAACACTGCAGCCTTTGTTGAGGTAAAGCTGCGGGAATTCGGCGTTGACGAGATCGCAACCGGCCTCGGGCGCACGGGCGTCGTCGGCATCATCAAGGGCTCTGGCGGCGAAGGCAGGACCATCGGCCTGCGCGCCGACATGGATGCGCTTCCCCTCGACGAAATCACGGGCAAGCCCTGGGCTTCGACCATTGCAGGCCGCATGCATGCCTGCGGCCATGACGGTCACACCGCCATGTTGCTGGGCGCGGCCAAGTACCTCGCGGAGACCCGCAATTTTTCCGGCAGCGTTGCCGTTGTCTTCCAGCCGGCCGAAGAAGGTGGGCGCGGGGCGCTCGCCATGGTCGAAGACGGAATGATGGAGCGCTTTGGCATCGACGAGATCTACGGCATGCACAACATGCCCGGAAAACCTGTCGGCACCTTCGCCATCCGCAAGGGTGGCATCATGGCGGCTCCGGACAAGTTCCAGCTCAAGCTGACCGGCGTCGGCGGCCATGCTGCCGAACCGCACAACACGGCAGACACGATCGTCATCGGGGCCCAGATCGTCGGCGCCCTTCAGACCATTGCTGCTCGCAACGCCAATCCGCTACGCTCGGTCGTGGTCTCCGTCACCCAGTTTCATGCCGGCACGACCCATAACATCATTCCCGAAGAAGCCTTCATCTCCGGCACAGTACGGTCGCTGGACGAAGGCGTGCGCGATCTGGCGGAGCGGCGCATCGGCGAGATCGCAACCGGCATTGCGGCCGCCCATGGCGCGACCATCGAATACGAATACGAGCGCGCCTGCCCCGTCACCGTCAACCATCCTGCCGAGACGGATTACGCCGCGCGCGCAGCGATCGACGTGGTCGGCCCTGACAATGTCGACACCGAAGTGGATCCGAGCATGGCCGGCGAGGATTTCGCCTTCATGCTCCAGTCGCGCCCCGGCGCCTACATCATGATCGGCAATGGGGAAACGGCGGGCCTGCACAATCCGGCTTACGACTTCAACGACGAGGCAATCGCGGCGGGGATATCCTATTGGGTGCGTCTGGCCGAGCAACGCCTGCCGCGCTGAACACTGAATTTCGACCATGCAAAACCGCTTGGCTTGAAGGCTCTGCTTTTGTATGGAGGAGGAAGTGGTCCCGTAGCTCAGCAGGATAGAGCATCAGATTCCTAATCTGAGGGTCACGCGTTCGAATCGCGTCGGGATCACCATCCTCTCACTGCCCACATCTCGCCATTACGAATCTAGGGTTGCGTTCGTGCCGTTATACGGCATGATGATTTCATGCCACGCCGACGGGTGCTTATTCTTTTTATCGTCGGCCTCGAACGGAGGGAATGCCATGGCACCAAGACCCCCGGGCAAGAGCAATGAAGAAAACGCAATCGTGGAGCGGGCCGTACGGCGATTGTACGAACGTATGCATGCCGACAGGCATGTGCAGGAAAATGCTGAGGCGCTTGTCAGCTATCTTGTGAAGAGCGGCATTCGTGACGAAGACGATCTCGTCGAACTTGCCAGCATTGCGAACGGAAAGCGTTACGACCCGAACAACGGAAGTTTCCTGTAAAGACCAATGCGCCGCCGGTGCCTATCGGCGGCCGCCATAAGGGCCGGTATCGGCCCTTTCATCTTTTTCATACAGTTCTCGCGTGGCCGCATCCTGATTGATGCGCTCGCGGCGGGTAAACCGTCTCTGCCGCATGATGGCATAGAAGACGGCGCCGCCGAGCAGGATCGGCCCAAGCATGACGACAAACAACCATAAATAGTTGATCATGAAATACCCTTTCCTCAAATCTGGGTGCACGTTCAGGATTGCAACCTGTCGCGGAGGGAAAAGGTTCCGAGAGGAATCAGGCAGGTTTCTTTGAGGGTGCGGCCTTCTCGTCGAGGGCCGATTGCAGCTCTTCCGCCAAGGCGATCAGATGCCCCGGGACCGCTTCCCGGCGCGTCTCGTGCATCAGCAGGTCCAGCTTGTCGCGTACGATTCCGCCCGTCCTGTCGCGTCGCGTCTCCGGAGACGAGGTTTTCTGTTCTTCCATGTGGACCTCCGACTTGACGGCATTGCTGGCATGTTGAATTCGACTTGTCCTTGATGCGTCTTTTACGCCATCCGGACCATCTCGGATCAGTCATCTTTTGCAGACATCAACTGCCGCGGTCAGTGTACGCCCCGGTCCGCTTCGGGAAAGGCTTCGATCAGCTTCTGGCGATCCTTGTATTCAAGCGGCTCGGCCTGAAGGATCACACTGATGCTTTCGGATACGTCGAGCCGGCCGTCGTGTTCAAGCTCGGCCTGCTCCCCCGATGCAAACACCAGTGTTGCGCGTGTCTCGAAGCCCTGCCGCAGCAGCCAGTCGCGCGGCGCCTGTATCTCGACCTTGGCGCTATAGCCTTCTCCGCGGCGTTCGACCGCCACGTGGTAGGTGATGGGCGAGACGCGATCGCCGATCAGCAACTGTCCCTGGCCGTCGACATTCTGCACATGTGTCATGTTTCTCACTCTCGCTTGCGGATCTCTCGCAAAAGAGAACATCCGGAGACGCTCTCTGTTCCGTCGGAAAAAGCGGCCCAGACGCGGGAACCACTGGCTGACAGAGGCGTTCAATCAACGGGTCAAGGGGAGGAATGAGAACGAGCGAGACACACCATGAGCAGTGCGCGTCAAACGACGGACCATGACGAGATACGCCGCTGGATCGAGGAGCGGAATGGCATGCCAACGCGCGTCAAGGACAGCGGCGACGGCGGCATTCTGAGGGTGGATTTCGGCAAGCCGGAGCAGGCGCTGGAGAAGATTGAGTGGGAGGAATTCTTTCAGATTTTTGAAAAGAACGACCTCGCCTTTCTCCACCAGGACAAAACCGCCGACGGCGAACTGAGCCGCTTCAGCAAGTTTGTAAGCCGTAGCTGACATGGTCGCCGGCCTGGCTGACCACTCACAATTTCGGGAACCAAGGTAAATGACGCGCGTTTCTGCGTCGTTCTGCCTGGTACCACAGACATCGGAGGATGGCGATCTTGACGACCCGTAGAGCCGAGCTTGCCGCACAGTCTGAAGTGGTCGAGTTGATACCGGCATTGCGCGCCTTTGCGCGGACCTTTTGCAACAAGCCTGAAGAGGCGGATGATCTCGTCCAGGAGACGCTGACCAAGGCGCTAGCTAACCTCGACAAATTCGAGCCTGGAACACGCCTGAAGTCCTGGCTCTTCACCATCATGCGCAACACTTTCTGCACGCGCTTCAAGAAGAGCAGCCGCGAGACCGTTGGCTTGCCCGAGGGTATAGCCTCGCGACTGACCAGCGAGGCGAGCCAGGAGTGGACCGTGCAGGCCGACGAGGTCCGCAGGGCTCTGAACCGATTGCCCGAACATCACCGGGAAATGCTGGTCCTCATCGTCATGCTCGGCGAACGCTACGAAGATGCAGCCGAAATCTGTGGCTGTGCCGTGGGCACGGTCAAGAGCCGCCTGAGCCGCGCGCGCCAGCAATTGCGCCGTGAACTCGGTGAAACCGGGACGGACAGTCCCGTCGGATGAGCAAGACCGACAGCGGGGATGCAGACGCGAGTGCGGGACCTCCGCCTTCGACGGACGATGTGCCTGAGCTGACCGAGATCGGTCTGGTCTACGGCACCGATGCGGAGCCCGGCATCAGTCGCCGACGCCGCGGCAAGGGCTTTTCCTATCACCTTCCAGACGGCACCGTCATCGCTGATCAGCCCCTCCTCACACGCATCCGCAGGCTCGCGCTGCCGCCAGCCTATGAACGCGTCTGGATCAGCCTCGACCCGCGCAGTCACCTGCAGGCGACGGGCTACGATGCCAGGGGGCGCAAGCAGTATCGCTACCATGTTGACTGGGCCACATGGCGCAGCGAGCGGAAGTTTGACGATCTCATCGGCTTCGGTGAGGCTCTGCCGACCATCCGGCGGAGGATCGCCCGCGACATCGCCGAACACGCCGATTCAAGTTATTTCCTGCTCTCAGCCCTGATCAGCCTGCTTGACGTGACCTACATGCGCGTCGGCAACCGCGCTTATGCGCAGGAAAACAAGACCTATGGCGCAACCACGCTTCAGAAGCGCCATCTGACCTTCGAGCCGGATGGCATCCGGCTGAGCTTCATCGCCAAGGGCGGCAAGCGGGTGCGCCGAAAGCTTCGTCATCCGAAACTGCAGAAGATCCTCGAAGAGATTGCCGATCTGCCCGGGCGCGATCTTTTTTCCTGGCGGGATCAGGAGGGGCAGTTGCATCGCATCGATTCGGGCCGGCTCAACACCTACCTCACGGAGATCACCAGCAGACGGCTCTCGGCCAAGACCTTCCGCACCTGGGGCGGATCTGTCGCCGCATTCGCCGAAGCCTGGAAGCACATCGATGCGTCGGAACGACCGACGATACGACAAATGTGTGAGATCGCCTCCGACCGCCTGCACAACACGCCGACGATCTGCCGCTCGAGCTATGTGCATCCGGCGATCCTCAACCTCGCCGACAAGAACACGGACCTGGATCAAGTCCGCGAACTCATCCAGGCAGCGCCGGCCCGCGCCCTGCTCCGTGCCGACGAAAACAGGCTCATGACCTTTCTCCAGGCTCATTATGCCTGGAAGGACGAAGACAAAGACTGAGTGCGTCCCGGCAGGACAAAAGCACGGAAAAAGGGGCCGGACAGATCCGACCCCTTCCTTGAATTGGCAAGCAACTGCTATCAGGCCACCTTCTTCTGGGCTGCGGCATTGACCGCCTTTTCGGCAAGCTTGGTCAGCGCTTCGTCGGTCTTGGATTCTTCCGCCAGCGTCTCGTCGAGCAGCTTGACCGCATCCTTGTAGCCGAGCTGCTGAGCCCAGGCGCGCAGCGTGCCATAGCGGCTGATTTCGTAGTGCTCGACTGCCTGGGCGGCGGCAAGCAGGCCGGCGTCGAGGGCGGGCGAGCCCTTGAACTCTTCCATGATCTCCTCACCCTCTTCGACGATGCCGTCAATGGCGGGGCAGGTCTTGGCGCGCGGACGCTTGCCGATGATCTCGAACACCTGCTGCAGGCGCTCGACCTGGCCTTCGGTTTCTTCCTTGTGCTGCAGGAAGGCAGCCTTCAGCTTCTCGTCCTGAGCGCCACGCGCCATTTTCGGCAGTGCCTTCAGGATCTTCCGTTCGGCGTAGTAGATATCCTTGAGGGTCTCGTGGAACAGGTCTTCGAGTGTCTTGGTAGCCATTGTCGGTATCTCCTCGATTATCGGTTGTGGTGAGAAAAGAACCGGCCGGATGGCGCTTTGTTCCTGACTTGTTTTTGCCGCGCCGACGGGAACGATCAAGAGCTCCGCAGGGTTAGTTTTGCAGGTGGCGCAGGACGCCACCCTCCAGACCCGAAGGAGGAAACAATGGTCAATCGCAACGACAACTGGGATGCCGGAGACGGCCGAAACCGCAACACGCGCCGCAGCCCGACCGGTAACTACGGCCCCGGCGACAGCGGCTTCGTCCGCGGCTATGGCGACGACCGACCGGACGCTGATCGCTACGACGCCATGCGCCAGCGCGACCACGGCATGGACGGCGGTGACAGAGCCAGCGGGTCGCGTTATCCCCGCACGGGGCGCTCCGACTGGACGACGGATGATCTGGGCTACTACGGCGACCTGAGCGACCGTGGATACGGAGACGACGAACGCCGCTATGCCCGGGGTGCCGGACGAGGCTCCCACCCGTCCGACAAACCATCCTATCGCGGTGGTTATGGCCGCAGCAGTCGCGACCATGATGACGATCGTGGCTTTGTCGACCGTGCCAGCGACGAGGTTGCATCCTGGTTCGGCGACGAGGAGGCCGCCCGGAGTCGCGAGATGGACAACCACCGCGGCAAGGGCCCCAAGGGCTATCGCCGCTCGGATGCCCGCATTCTCGAGGACACCAACGACCGTTTGGCCGACGACCCCGCCGTCGATGCCTCCGATATCGAGGTGACGGTGAAGGACGCCGAGGTGACCCTATCCGGTCATGTGACGGATCGCTGGGAAAAGCGCCGCGCCGAAGACTGCGCCGATCGCGTCAGCGGCGTCACCCATGTGCAGAACAATCTGCGTGTGCGGATTTCTGGCGAAGGCAGCGTCATGACGCAGGCCTAAGGTGCGGCTAACCCCGAAGGGCGCGCAAGGCGTTGAGGATGACGGCAACATCGATGACCTCCTGCAGCAGCGCACCCTGAACGGGCGACAGATAACCGAAGGCGGCAAAGACCATAGCGCTGAAAGAGAGCAGCAGCCCGGCAATCGCACTTTGCCGGGCAATGTTGCGGGAACGTCTGGCGATCCCGCAGGCAAGCGGCAACCGAGAAAGATCGTCCGCCAGCAACACGACATCCGCCGCTTCCGACGAAGCCGCCGAACCCCGCGCACCGATCGCCACGCCGACATCGGCAAGCGCCAGCGCCGGGGCATCATTGACCCCGTCTCCCACCATCATCACCACGCCACCGGCGCGTTCCCTGCGAATGAGATCGACCTTGCCTTCAGGCGTGAGATCCCCGGCGACAGCATCAAGGCTGAGACTGGCCGAGGCCTTTTCCGCCACATCGCTGCGGTCCCCGGAGGCCATGACGATCCGACTGATACCACCGGCCCGAAAGGCGGAGATTGCTGCCCCGGCATCCGCACGCAACGGATCGGAGAGGAGAATGAGGCCGGCTGCCCGACCATCAATGCCGACGGCAACCACCGCCGTGCCGCCTTCGATGCCGCCTCTGGCGAAATCCTCGCCGGCAAGCAGCTGCGAGCGGACATAGCCGCTGCCACCGAGCACCACCTTGACACCTCCGACCAAGCCGGACAGCCCCCGCCCCGCCTCTTCGATGACGCCCTGTGGCAGGGTCAGGCCGAGACCTCGCGCGGTGGCGGCGCGTACAAGCGCTTCTGCCGCGACATGGCCGGAGGCCTGATCGAGAGAGGCAGCCAGCGCCAGCACCTGATCAGACGTGAAGCCCGGTTGCGGCCGGACCTCGGACACTTCGGGTCGTGCGGATGTCACGGTCCCCGTCTTGTCGACAACGACGGTGGTCACCGCAGCCAGCGCCTCGAGCGCGCCGGCCGTCTTGACCAGCACGCCAAGCGACGCAGCCCGCGACATGCCGGCGATGACGGCAACCGGCACGGCAAGGATCAGCGGACAGGGGGTGGCGACGACGAGCACGGCAAGCGCCCGCGTTGCCTCTCCGCTCCACCACCAGGCGCCACCGGCGAGCAGAAGCGTGATGCCGAGGAAGACGAGGGCATAACGATCCGCAAGCCGCGCCATCGGCGCCCGGCTGGCCTGCGCCTGTTCGACGAGGCGGACGATACCGGCATAGGTGCTTGCTTTGGATTCGCGCAGCACCAGAAGATCGAAGGCGTCGCCAAGCACCGTGCAGCCGCTCGGCACTTCATGGCCCATCTGGATGGGGACGGGCAGCGATTCGCCAGTGAGCGCCGAAAGATCGAGGACAGCAGTCGCGGCAAGCAGGCGCCCGTCGACCGGCACGACCTCACCCTTGCGCACGAGTATGCGGTCCTGCGGTTTGAGCGCTTCGATCGGCACGCTTTCGAGCGCATCGCCACGATAGAGCATGGCCGTACGCGAGACACGACCGAGCAGCGCCGTCATGTCGCGTCGGGCGCGGCCCTCGGCGAAGCTTTCGAGCAATTGGCCGCCGGCATACATGACAGCGACGATGGCCGCGGCAAGGTTCTCTCCGAGCGCGAGGCCAACACCGATCGAAAGCGCAGCGATGGCATCGACGCCCATCCGGCCGTTGAGAAGCGCCCGCAGGATATCGATGACGAGGACGATGAAGACGGAACCAGCACCGACCAGCCAGACCTGACGCGCAAGCTCGGGATAATCCGTCAACGCAAGAATGCCGCCGCCGGTAAGACAGAGAAAGGCAAGCGCCGCGAGCAGGACCGGCAGGCTCTCACGCAAACGTGTCGACTGCAAAATGTCCGGCATTCTCATATTCCCAAGCGGGCTGGCGAGGGGTC
The DNA here is from genome assembly GCF_042466255.1 of Rhizobium sp. R86522. Lineage (NCBI taxonomy): Bacteria > Pseudomonadati > Pseudomonadota > Alphaproteobacteria > Hyphomicrobiales > Rhizobiaceae > Rhizobium > Rhizobium sp. R86522. Next base: position 4,263,800 of record NZ_JAXHBX010000001.1, on the reverse strand, counting down.
GGGATCGACCTCTCTTGCTGGTCTTCCCTTTCCCTTGTAGAGCCTTCTAAGCATGAAGCAATCGGACGTAAGCAGCATGATCGACAATGCCCGGCCCCGGCGCCTTTCAGTCCTCGGCTCGACCGGCTCGATTGGCGTCAACACGCTCGACGTGATCGAACAGCTCGGCGGTCGCGACAGCTTCGAGGTGATGGCGCTGACCGGCAACGGCAATCTCGATCTGCTGGCCGAACAGGCGCGCCGCACGGGGGCAAAGCTGGCCGTCACCGCCGACGAAAGCCAGTATAGGACGTTGAAGGACCTGCTGGCGGGCACCGGCACGGATGTCGCAGCCGGCGCAAGCGGACTGGAAGAGGCTGCCGACATGGAAGCCGGCTGGGTCATGGCAGCCATCGTCGGCACCGCCGGCCTCGCGCCGACCCTGAAGGCTGCCGCCCGCGGCGCCGATATCGCACTTGCCAACAAGGAATGCCTCGTCTCTGCCGGCCACCTTTTCGTCGATGCTGTGAGACATGGCGGTGGACGGCTGATCCCTGTTGACAGCGAACATTCGGCGATCTTCCAGTGTCTGGAAGCCGACCAGCGCCACGCACTCGAGCGCATCGTGTTGACGGCTTCGGGCGGCCCCTTCCGCACCCATAGCCGGGAGCAGATGGCCAATGTCACCGTGCAGACGGCGCGCACCCATCCCAACTGGTCGATGGGCCTGAAGATATCTGTCGGCAGCGCCTCGATGTTCAACAAGGCGCTGGAGATGATCGAGGCAAAGCACCTCTTCGATGTCCGCCCCGACCAGATCGAGGTTGTCGTGCATCCCCAGTCGATCATCCATTCGATGGTGGGTTACACCGACGGCTCCGTCATCGCCCAGCTTGGCGTGCCGGATATGCGCACCGCCATCGGCTATGCGCTCACCTATCCGAAGCGCCCGGCACTGAATGTCGACCGGCTCGATTTTGCCAAGCTTTCAAGGCTCGATTTCGAGGCGCCGGACGAGAACCGTTTCCCGGCGCTGCGGCTTGCGCGCACGGCGCTCACGCGTGGCGGCCTGCAGGGCGCGATCCTCAACGCCGCCGAAGAAACCGCCTTCAACGCCTTCGTCGAGGACAAGATCCGCTTCCTCGACATGGCCGACGTGGTCGAGACGGTGATGGATGCGATGGTCGAGGGCGTGCCTGCGGATACGATCGCCGACGTCTATGCGGCGGATCACGAGGCGCGGCGCAAGGCGGCTGAGGTTGTCGAAAGGCGCGCGGCCTGACCTGAAACGACTGACACAAACACAAAAGGCCCGCGTTACCGCCTAACCCGTGCGTTGAAGGTGGAGTACTGGCTAACCCGAAACTCGGGTTTTTTGCATCTGACTGTTGTGGCGGACCTCTGCTCAGAACTCAGTGACCCAGTTTTTGCTTCAGAAATCAGGATTTCCGGCACACCGTGAGCCGGCGACCTCAACGATCCGCTGGCGGCAAGTCTTTGATGCGTTCGACATGTGCCTTTATGTCGTCGAGCGTGAAGGGGGTATAACGACGGGTTGTGGTTGCTGGATGATAGCGCAGCCCTAATCGCTTTTCAGGGCGCCACGCATTGGCGGGTCGGATCGGACGTGCTGCGAACCCACCGCCGCAGGTCGGGCAGACGTTTTGCAGGATGGATTCCACACAGTCCACGCAGTAGGTGCATTCATAGGTGCAAATGCGAGCATCGGCGGAATCCGGGGGCAAGTCACGGTCGCAGAGTTCGCAGTTGGGGCGCAATTCCAGCAAAGGGGCCTCCTTCAACAACAATGTCAGCCCATATTGCTACATCGGACCGATTTTGGCAGAAATGACAATATGCCCTCGTTTTCCGCCAAACACCTTCCGTCCCAGCGCCATGTCGCCATTGTGCTGTTCGACCGCACCAAGCTGATAGACGTCACCGGACCTCTGCAGGTTTTCAACGATGCCCGGTTGCCCTCCGGCGAAAAAGCCTACCGGGTATCGCTCATTTCGGAAGCGGGCGGCCCCGTTGTGACGGATACGGGCTTTGCGCTGGAAACCCAGCCGTTTGAGACATGCCGGGCAAGCCCACCGGATACGGTGATCGTATCCGGTGGTGACAGTGCCATCCTTGCCGCCCGATCAACCGCGCTGCTGTCGTTCCTTGGTGAGATGAAGGGGCAATGCCGCCGCCTCGCCTCGGTATGTCTCGGCGCGTTCGTGCTTGCGCATGGCGGTCATCTGGACGGACGGCGCGCGACGACCCATTGGGAAAACTGCGCGCAACTCCGAGAGGAATTTCCACAAATCGACGTGCACAGTGACGCCATTTTTGAAGAGGACCGCGGGATCTGGACCTCGGCCGGCGTCACTGCAGGTATAGACATGGCGCTGGCGATGATCGAGCAAGACTTGAATCGTTCAGAAGCACTACGACTGGCTCAGTCTCTTGTTCTCCATGTCAGGCGAACAGGAGGGCAGCATCAGTTCAGTGCAGCTCTCACAAGGCAGATGCAGAGCAAAGGCGGGGAGTTTGACGACCTCATTGCCAAGATGCTTGCGCACCTGTCATCCGACTTGTCTGTGCCCCGTCTGGCCGCGATGGCACGGATGAGCGAGAGAAGCTTTGCCCGCAAGTTCACGGCTACGATGGGCACCGCCCCGGCTCGTTTCGTGGAAGATCTGCGGGTTGATGCAGCTTGCGAAGCCCTCCAAAGGGGAGAAGCCCGACTATCGGAACTGCCTTTTCTTTTCGGCTTCGGGAACGCGGAACGAATGCGCCGGGCTTTTCACAGAAACAAGGGGATTGCTCCCTCAGACTATCGAATCCGCTTTGGCAAATAGGTTTGGATTTCGATATCTCGGTTACGGGCCGCGTCACCGCAGCCCGTTTTACACTTCTGAAGGTTTTAGCCCGATCAAGCCACCGCGCGTGCCAGCGCGCAACGCGACCAGAGCTGGTGAAGCGAACCGACCAGATGTTCGAGATCGGCATCGGAATGCAGAGGCGTAGGGGTGATGCGCAGCCGCTCGGTCTTTTTCGGGACCGTTGGATAGTTGATCGGCTGCACGTAGATGGAACAGTTATCGAGCAGCAGGTCGGAGATCCACTTGCACTTGGCGGCATCGCCGACCATGACCGGAACGATATGGCTCGGGTTCGGCATATGCGGAATGCCGGCCTTGTCGAGCATGGCACGCAGACGACGTACGCGCTCCTGATGGGCGAAGCGCTCCACCTGGCTAGTCTTCAGATGGCGGATCGAGGCGACAGCGCCGGCAGCGAGCGCCGGCGGAAGCGCCGTCGTGAAGATGAAGCCCGAAGCGAACGAACGGACGAAATCACAAAGAGCGGTCGAGGCAGCGATATAGCCACCCATGACACCGAAGGCCTTGCCAAGCGTGCCTTCGATGATCGTCAGACGATCCATCAGGCCCTCGCGTTCAGCAATACCGCCGCCATGGGCGCCGTACATGCCGACCGCATGGACTTCATCGAGATAGGTCATCGCGCCATACTTGTCGGCGAGATCGCAGATTTCCTTGATCGGCGCGATATCACCATCCATCGAGTAGACGGATTCGAAGGCAATCATCTTCGGCGCCTTGGGATCGGCAGCGGCAAGCTTGGCTTCCAGATCCTTGACGTCGTTGTGCTTCCAGATGACGCGCTCAGCCTTGGAGTGGCGAATGCCTTCGATCATCGAGGCATGGTTGAGGGCGTCGGAGAAGATGATGAGACCCGGGATCTTGGCGCCGAGCGTGCCGAGCGCTGCCCAGTTCGAGACGTAACCCGAAGTGAAGATCAGCGCCGATTCCTTGCCGTGCAGATCAGCGAGTTCGCGCTCAAGCAGGACATGGTAATGATTGGTGCCGGAAATGTTGCGGGTGCCGCCGGCACCGGCGCCACAGTCGTCGATCGCCTGCTTCATGGCATCGATGACAAGCTGATTCTGGCCCATACCGAGATAGTCGTTGGAACACCAGACGGTGACTTCCTGGGTGCCGTTTTCGGTGTAGCGGGTCGCGCGCGGGAAGTTGCCGCGCTGGCGTTCCAAATCAGCGAAGACGCGGTATCGGCCTTCCTCGTGAAGCCCCGCGAGCTGATCCTTGAAAAACGCCTCGAAATCCATGCCTGTCACTCCAGTCTTTCAGCCTCTTTTGGGTCCGTCCGCGGTTCCGGTCAACCCTGCTTGTGTATATTCATTCTAAACTGCGACAAAAGGCGCGAATTTCAGAACTTTCTCACGTAAATCCTAATGGATTGCAGCTGGCGAAACTTGATCTGCGTCAAGCCGCAGAGAAAAAGGACGACCGAGGCCGTCCTTTTCCGTTTTTGATGAGACGCCAGGCATCAAGATGCCTGGACGGCGCGCTTGGCCATGACCCGGATGAGGTTTGCCCGGTATTCGGCCGTGCAATGCAGGTCCGACATCAGCTCCGACGAATCGATCTCGACACCTGCGACAGCCTCCGGTGACCAATTGGCCGAGAGTGCGGCTTCAAGTCCGGCATGGCGGAAGACGCCTGACGATCCGGCACCGGTCACGGCGACCCGAACGCCCCCTGCACCTTTCGACACGAAGACACCGGTCATCGCATAACGCGAGGCCGGGTTGGCGAACTTCGCATAGCCTGCCTTTTCCGGAGCGTCGAAACGGATCGCCGTGATGATCTCGTCTTCGGCAAGCGCTGTTTCGAACAGGCCGACGAAGAAGTCGTCTGCCGCGATCTCGCGCGTGTTGGTGACAACGGTCGCCCCGAGGCCGAGCACGGCCGACGGATAGTCGGCAGCCGGATCGTCATTGGCGACAGAGCCGCCGATCGTGCCCATGTGGCGCACATGGGGGTCACCGATCATCGAGGCCAGATGACAAATCGCCGGGCAGACTGCGCGGATGGCCGCCGAAGAGGCGACCTCCGCATGGGTGACGGCAGCGCCGATGGTGACGCGGCGACCGTCCACCTTGATTCCCTTGAGGGTGTCGATATGCCTGAGATCGACAAGGTCCGACGGCTGGGCGAGACGCTGCTTGAGCGCCGCGATCAGCGTCTGCCCGCCGGCGATAAACTTGCCGTCTTCGGCACCGGAAAGAAGTTTTCCGGCATCCTCGATCGACGAGGCGCGGTGATAGCTGGTGGAATAGAGCTGCATGGTTCTCTCCTTCCTTATTCGGCAGCTTGGCGGGTCGCATTGGTCTGGAGCGCGCTCCAGACGGCAAGCGGCGTCGCCGGCATGTTGAGATCGTTATTGCCGATCGCGTCGGTGATCGCGTTGATCAGTGCCGGCGGAGACCCGATGGCACCGGCCTCGCCGCAGCCCTTGATCCCAAGCGGATTGCCCGGGCAAGGCGTGTTCTGGTGCGAAACATTGAAGGACGGCAGGTCGTCGGCGCGCGGCATGGCATAATCCATGTAGCTCGCGGTCAGAAGCTGCCCGGTCTGCGGATCGTAATGCACGCTTTCCAGCAGCGCCTGGCCAATGCCCTGCGCGATACCGCCATGCACCTGTCCCTCGACGATCATCGGGTTGATGATATTGCCGAAGTCGTCGGCGGCAACGAACTGGACGATCTCGGTCTTGCCGGTTTCCGGATCGACCTCGACCTCGGCAATGTAGCAGCCGGCCGGGAAGGTGAAGTTGGAGGGATCGTAGAAGGCGCCCTCCTTCAGACCGGGCTCCATGCCCGACGGCAGGTTGTGGGCGGTATAGGCGGCGAGCGCCACCTGGAACCACGGCACCGACTTGTCCGTGCCGGCGACCTTGAGCTCGCCATTGTCGATGACGATATCGCTCTCGTCAGCTTCCATCAGATGCGCCGCGATCTTCTTGGCTTTCGCCTCGACCTTGTCGAGCGCCTTGACGATGGCCGACATGCCGACGGCACCGGAACGGGAACCATAGGTGCCCATGCCCATCTGCACCTTGTCAGTGTCACCATGCACGATCGAGACATTGTCGATCGGCAGGCCGAAGCGTTCGGAGACAAGCTGGGCGAAGGTGGTCTCGTGACCCTGGCCGTGGCTGTGCGAGCCGGTGAGCACTTCGACCGTGCCGACCGCATTGACGCGGACTTCGGCGGATTCCCAGAGACCCACGCCTGCCCCGAGCGAGCCGACCGCCGCCGACGGCGCAATGCCGCAGGCCTCGATGTAGCAGCTCATGCCGATGCCGCGCAGCTTGCCACGCCCTGCGGCTTCGGCCTTGCGAGCGGGGAAACCGTTCCAATCGGCTGCAGACATCGCCGCCTCCAGCGAGGCGTCGTAGTCACCGGCGTCGTAGCACATGATCACAGGCGTCTGGTACGGGAAGGTGCGCACGAAGTTCTTGCGGCGCAGTTCTGCCGGCGAGATGCCGAGTTCGCGGGCTGCCGTTTCGACGGTACGTTCGAGGAGATAAGTCGCCTCTGGGCGACCGGCACCACGATAGGCATCGACCGGCACAGTATTGGTATAGACGGTGCGGACATTGGCGTGGATCGCCGGGATCGCATACTGGCCCGAGAGCAGCGTCGCGTAGAGATAAGTCGGCACCGAGGACGAGAAGAGCGACATATAGGCGCCGAGATTGGCGATCGTGTCGACCTTCAACCCGATGATGTTGTGGTCCTTGTCGAAGGCCATCTTCACCTTGGAGACGTGGTCACGGCCATGGGCGTCGGTGAGGAAGGCCTCGGTGCGGTCGGAGGTCCACTTGACCGGTACGCCGGTCTTTTTCGAGGCCCAGAGACAGACGACCTCTTCCGGATAGATGTAGATCTTCGAGCCGAAGCCACCGCCGACGTCAGGTGCGATCACACGCAGCTTGTGCTCGGGCGCCACATTGTAGAAGGCGCTCATCACGAGACGCGCGACATGCGGGTTCTGCGAGGTCGTGTAGCAGGTGAAGTGATCTTCCGCCGTGTCGTAGATGCCGAGCGTCGCGCGCGGCTCCATCGGGTTCGGCGAGAGGCGGTTGTTGAAGATGTCGATTTCCGTGACATGAGCGGCACTGGCGATCGCGGCATCGGCCGCAGCGCTGTCACCGATCTCCCAGTCGAAGATCAGGTTGCCAGGGGCTTCCGGATGCAGCTGCGGCGCGCCGGACTTCAGAGCGTCGACCGCACCGGTCACGACCGGCAGTTCTTCATACTCGACCGAAACGACCTCCGAGGCATCACGGGCCTCGCCGATGCTGTCGGCCACGACGATCGCGACCGCGTCACCGACATAGCGAACGGTTTCATGTGCCAGTGGACGCCAGGCGCCCATCTTCATCGGCGTGCCGTCCTTCGAATGGATCATCCAGCCACAGATCAGGTTGCCGATACCGTCGGCGAGCAGCTGCTTGCCGTCGAGCACGTCGATGACACCGGGCATGGCCTTGGCGGCGGCGACATCGATCGACTTGATCTTGGCATGTGCATAAGGCGAACGGACGAAATAGGCATATTTCATGCCTGGGACGACCATGTCGTCGGTATACCGGCCCTTGCCGGTCAGGAAACGTTTGTCTTCCTTGCGCGCCACACGCGCGCCGATTCCTTCAACACCCATTGTCTTCTCCTCCAGAAGTGAGCGAATAGCGAATGGCGAATAGAGTACGGAGTGCGTTCAGTTAGCGTCGCGGCGCGACGCTCTCTTCGCTACTCACTGTTCCCTACTCGCTTGGACGTCACTCGGCGGCCTGACGGCCGGCGGTCATCGCTTCGTTGGCCGAGAGCACGGCCTTGACGATGTTGTGGTAGCCCGTGCAGCGACAGATATTGCCTTCGAGCTCATGGCGGACGGTGGCCTCGTCGAGCGCGCCATTGTGACGACAGATCATGTCCAACGCCGTCATCACCATGCCCGGCGTACAGAAGCCGCATTGCAGACCGTGATGCTCCTTGAAGGCAGCCTGCACCGGATGCAGCTCGCCACCGGAAGAAAGGCCCTCGATCGTGGTGATCGAGGATCCCGACGCCTGGACGGCCAGGATCGAACAGCTCTTGATCGACTTGCCGTCCATGTGAACGACGCAGGTGCCGCATTGCGTGGTATCGCAGCCCACATGCGTTCCCGTCAGACCAAGTTTTTCGCGAATGAAATGCACGAGCAGGGTGCGATCCTCGCACTCTCCGCTCACTGTCCGGCCATTCACCGTCAGTGTCACTTTAGCCATGTTCTTCCTCCTCGTGTCTCTCCCGGACACGGGGAGCATGGTGTGAGTTTTATGTGACATGTGCAACTGTCCAGAAGGTCGCAAACGAAAAATTCTGTGCCGCATTGCAGCATTAAACCGACTGTAAATCCTGGGTTCATCTTCGGTGTCTCATGTAATGGAACCACCCGCGAGGGTGTGAGCCACGACCATGGACTTTCCAAGAGTTGGGGCTATGCTGATGAAAGCCTGAAGCCGCGTGGGGAGTGCTCGAGCGGCGGGGCAAAGTGTCAAAACAAGACCGGATCGACCGGACGCGTGGAACTTGGAGAGATGAAGATGAAGAAAGCTCTTGTGCTGATGCTGGTCGGCCTTTCGGTCGCAGGCTGCAGCCAGACGGAACGAGGTGCCGGCATCGGCGCTGCCTCTGGCGCCATCATCGGTGGCATTGCCACGGGCAACGTCCGGGGTGCCGCTGTCGGTGCGGCCATCGGCGGCGTTGCAGGTGCCGTTATCGGTCGCGTCTCGGAACAGCCGGGCCAGTGCTACTACCGCGACCGCTACGGCAACCGTTACATCGACGCCTGCCCGCGCAGCTACTGACGGATTTGCCGCAAACGAGACAGGGCGGGAAGCAACACTTCCCGCCTTTTTTCATGAGTGCTTAAAAAGGGGGTATGCTATGAGGCGCATTTCCGCCTAAGTTGTCCGCCGGGTGGGGAGTGCCTGACGGATCGCGATGAAAGCGACATGCCGAGACCGAGTGGATGGACATTGCCGAAATTTAGTCATGCGTTCCGGCTCGGGCTGTTACTGACCGTCGCGAGCCCCCTGTCCGTCGGCATAACCTCGCAAGCCTACGCTTTCGAGCTATTTGGAATACGTCTATTCGGCAGCGACGAAGCCGACCGCGACATCATCGATCCCGTCGATTTCAGCATTGCCCTTGACACCGGGGACGCCGATCGCGCCCTGAAGAAATCTCTGGAACGTACATCGTTGCTGATTGCTGACGAAGATCAACCGGTATCCGGCGATCTTGGCCTGGTCATCAAGGCACGTGACGATCGTGATCGCCTTATTGCGACACTCTATGAAAACGCGCTCTATGGCGGCATTGTCACCGTGACGATCGACGGTCGCGACATCGACAGTCTGCCGCCGAACCCGGTCTTCGACCGCTCACGCCCCGTCCCGGTCGCCATCTCCGTGCAGCCCGGTCCGACATTTGAACTCGGCGATATCAGCCTCGAGGGAGATGCGGCGCGTCTCGACCCGGAAGAATTCGATCTTGCCCCGGACGGCAATGCGGGCTCGCTGGTGATCCTGCGCGCAGCGGAACAGATGGCCGAGCGCCTCAAGGAGCAAGGCAGGCCACTGACCAACGTGACCCGCCGTCAAGTCGTCGCCGACCACGAGACCAACACTGTCGATGTGACCATCGCCGTTGAAGCAGGCCCCGTCGCGCCGCTCGGCGCCGTCACCGTCAAGGGCGCTCGGGCAGTCGATTCGGACTTCATCGCCTACTACTCGCGGCTGAGGCCGGGCCAGACCTATTCGCCCGAGCAGCTGCGAAAGGCAGGCGAGAGACTGCGCACACTCGGCGTCTTCTCCTCGGTCACCGTCAACGAAGCGGACGGGCTGGACCCGAGCGGATCCCTGCCGATCGGCATCACCGTCTCCGAAGGCAAACACCGCTACTTCGGCGTCGGCGCGAGTTACTCTTCGCTCGATGGCGGCGGCATCGAAGGCTATTGGGGCCACCGCAATCTGTTCGGCCAGGCGGAATCGCTCAGGATCGAAGGCGCGGTGCGTGGACTTGGAGAATTGAAGGACGTCAGCGACGTCACCTCGCTCGACTACACGGCCGGCATCACCTTCATCAAGCCGGGCGCCTTCGTCCCCTCGGGAACGCTCGAGGCGAGCATCAAGGGCAGCACGCTCGAAACCGATTACTATGATGCCGCAACGGTGACGGGCAAGGTATCCTATGCCTATGAACTGACCGACACCGACATCGTCAATGCCGGTATATCCTTGGCTTATGACAGCATCGACGACGCCTTCGGCGATGGTAATGAATACCTGACCTTCGGCGTACCGCTCGGCTACATCAGGGACACGCGGGACAACCGGCTGAACGCCACCGAGGGCCATTACGGCACCATCTCGCTGACACCGAGCTACGATTTCTTCGGCCAGACCTTCTTCACTTCGCTCGAGGGCTCGATTTCGACCTATCTCGGCTTCGGCGAGGAGGAGCGCTTCGTACTTGCCGGTCGCCTGAACGCGGGCACGCTGGTTGGCGGTGGCGATCTCTCCGCAATCCCCGCGACCCGACGCTTCTTCGCCGGCGGTGGTGGCTCGGTGCGCGGTTATTCCTTCCAGGAGATCACGCCGCGGACAGCGTCTGACGAGGGCACTGGCGGCCGATCCTATGTGACGGCCAATCTCGAAGCCCGTATCGGTGTGACCGACATGATCGGCATCGTGCCCTTTCTCGACATCGGCACGGTCACCGACACCACAGTGCCCGATTTCTCGGATATCAAGATGGGCGCAGGGGTCGGCCTGCGCTACATGACCCCCTTCGGGCCTTTGCGGCTCGATGTAGCGGTTCCCCTGGACCCGAATGATGGCGGCAGCCGTTATGCAATCTATGCCGGCATCGGCCAGAGCTTCTGACCGGGCAAGACAGGACGATAGTGAACATGATCTGGTTGAAGCGCATCCTGACCTGGACGATTCGCCTGCTGGGCGGCCTGTTGGCCGCGCTGATCGCGCTCTTTGTGGTGGTCATTCTCGTCGGCGGCTTCTCGCGCACGGGAAGCCAGTTTCTCGCCGACCAGATTGCCAGGCTCATCTCGACCGACAATCAGCAGATCACTTTGACCGGCACCGGACCACTGCTCAGCAGCCAGTTTTCCGTCGATCAGATTACGGTGGCGGACAGTCAGGGCATCTATGCGACCATAGATGATCTTTCGCTCGACTGGACGCCGCGCGATCTCATCCGCAAGCGTTTCACGGCCGAACGCATCACGGCACGACAGGTGACTGTCGAGCGCGCACCGCTTCCGTCCGCAGAGACGCCACAAACGGAAGAGCCGTTCTCGTTGCCGGTCGAGATAGATGTCGCCTCGATCGACCTCCCCTCGATTGAAATCGGGGCGGCCCTCGCAGAGCGCGATCTTGACCTTTCGGCACTGGGGTCGCTGACGATCGTCGGCGAAACCATCGCAAGCCGACTGACCGCAACACGGCTGGACGATCCCGGCAATAGTGCCGTGGTCGACCTGCTCTATGCACCGAACGACAACCAGTTGCGCATCAACCTGGACTATCAGGAGCCGGCGGCAGGTCTTCTCGGCGAAAGGCTGCAGCTGCCCGGTCTCCCGGCGCTGGCGATCAAGGTGGACGGCGACGGACCGCTCGATGACTGGGCAGGCGAAGTCATGGCGTCGCTCGACGGCGAACGCACGATTACAGTCGACGTCAGCCACAAACTCGCCGAGGACGGAACGCGAGTGCTGACCGCAAATGGCGGCGGCTTTTTTGCCGGGCTCGTTCCACCCGAACTGCGAGACGTTCTGGCCGGGGAAACGGCGATCGATGTCGCGGCCCGACTGGGTGCGGACGGATCAGTAGCCATAGAGCGCGGCCAGTTCGCGACGGCTTCGGCCGAAGTCGAGGCCGCCGGTCTCTACGATCCGAACGGTCAGAACGATCTCAGGCTGACGGCACGTGCGACCGGGGAACCCGTCAGCATCACCTCGCAGTCACCGGATTTTACCGGCGGTATGAAGCTCCGGAGCCTCGATCTTGCCGTGACGGGACAGGCACCAGCCGCAAGCCTGTCGCTGCGCGCCGATCTCGCCGAAATCACCGTTCCCCAGGGCAGCTTATCGGATCTGACGCTCTCAGCCAGCAGTGACAACTTCGACCTGGCAAACCGTGTAGGACCGGTCAACCTTCAGGCATCGGTCCAGAGAACTGACATCCGCGACGAGTCCATCCGCCCTTATGTCCGGGGCCCGCTGACACTGACCGCGCCGCTAAGCGTGACGTCAGAAACGATCGCCTTCGAGCGACTGGTATTCGACAGCGCTGGTCTCGATCTGCAAGGTTCCGGCGAATACACGCTGGCGAGCAACGGATTCTCCGGGCGTCTCGCCGTTCGGGCCGAAGCCGACATGCTGCCCCCCGCGCTCTCAAGCCGACTCAACGGTCCGGTTGATCTGTCCGCCCGCGTCGATTTCGTCGCCCCGCGCGCGGTGGCGCTACGGGAGATCGTCCTGGCGAGCGACATTGCCCAGGCCGAAGGCTCCCTCTCCTTCGATCAGGACGGCATGATCGCGACCGACCTGACCGGCCAGCTGCGCGACATTGGACTTTTCGTCGAACGACTGGAAGCGCCTGCCTCTTTCAACCTGTCGGCATCCGGCCCACTCGACGCGATCGAGGCATCCGTCACCCTTGTGGTCGAGGAGGGTCAAGCCGCCGGTTATCGTATTGACGATCTGACGCTCCAGCTCGACGGCGTGGCAAACCGTGAGGCGCCCTCCGCCAACCTCATGGCAAGCGGCCAGATCGATGGGAAGCCGGTCGATGCGAAGGCGCAGGTCGTCAGTGCCGATGGCGTGACGCGGGTCGACGCACTCGATCTGGCCATTGGTCCGAACCGGCTGACCGGCGCGCTCGATCTCGGCCCGGACATGCTGCCAAGCGGCGACATTGCATTCGACTTTCCGGATCTGAGCCTGCTTGCCGCACTTGCCGGCCAGACCGTCGCGGGCGATCTCAAGGGAGAGGTGACGCTCGCCTCTCGCGAGGGCAGGCTCGCGGCTGACGTTCAGGCTTCCGGCGCGGCAATCCGGCAAGGTGCGCTGACGATTGCGGAGCCGACCATCGATCTTCGGCTGTCCGACGTGATGGCCCTTGCGGCCGAGGGCACGGTGCGCGCCGCGAGTATTGCATCCGGCGCCAACCGCCTGGATACGGTGACACTAGCCTTCACGCGATCGGGCACCGACACGGATTTCGACATCACCGGACGTTATGACAATGCCCCTGTGCTCCTCCGGGGCGCGCTGAACCAGGGAGATGCAGGCCTCGCTGTCGCGATCGAAGAACTGAGCGCTGCACCGCGTGGCATTGCGCTCGCGTTGGCATCCCCCACCTCGGTTCGCGTCGCGGACGGGCAGGTCTCGATCGCCGAGACCGTCATTTCCGCAGGTTCAGGCCGGATTGCACTGTCTGGAACCGTGGGTGAAAGGCTGGATCTCGCAGCCGACATCACAGCCCTTCCCGCCTCGCTCGCAGCAGCGCTTGCACCCGACATCGCGCCGGAAGGCACGATTTCCGGCACGATCACGGTGCGTGGCACGGCAGCGGCGCCCGTTGCGGATTATCGCCTCGACTGGCAGAACGCGGCAATCGCCCAGACGCGGGGCGCTGGGGTGCCTCCGCTCGGCATCACGGCAAACGGCCGGTTCGAAAACCAGAACCTGACCCTGGACAGCCGCATCAATGGCGCTGGCATCGGCCTCACGGCGGACGGCACGGTCTCGTTGCAGAACGGTCCTGGCCTCGATATCCAGGTCCAGGGTGATGTCCCCTTGTCCGCGGCCAACGGCCAGCTGGCCGCCCAGGGTTTCGTCGCCGAGGGCAATGCCAGCGTCAACCTGACGATCGGGGGAACCGGCGCACAGCCGAACATCACTGGCACCGTGTCCACCAGCGGCGCCCGTATCGTCGACGTGAGACGCAACCTCGCGATTGAACAGATTGCAACGACCGTGAACCTCACCGGGACGCGCGCCGAAATCGGGAGCCTCACCGGAAACCTCGCGACCGGCGGACGGATATCGGCAAGCGGTTTCATCGACATCGCAAATCCGGGGCTGCCGGCAGACCTGACGATCAACCTGGACCAGGCCGTCTATGTCGATGGCAATACGGTGACCAGCACGGCGGATGGCCGGCTCACGCTCACGGGGCAATTGCTGAACGGCCCGACACTCGCCGGCGCGATCAACCTTTCACGCACGTCGATCACCCTCTCCGAGAGCCGCCCTGCCAGCCTCGAGGCGTTGGATATAGAACACCGCCATGCACCGCCGGCAATCTTGCGGCAGCAACCTGATCAGACGCCGGCGGAGGGCCGCTCTGCAAGCGCCCCCATCGCACTCGACCTCACCATTTCCTCGCCGTCCCAGACCTTCATCCGGGGTCGCGGTATCGACGCGGAACTCGGCGGAACAATCAACCTGACCGGCAGCGCTGCCGCCCCGGTGGTCTCGGGCGCGTTCGAACTCAGGCGCGGTCGCATGCAGATCCTGACCAAGCGGCTGGACATCACCCGCGCCACCATCACCTTTGGCGGCGATCTCGTGCCATTGCTCGATCTGGAAGCAACAACCACATCCGGCAACGCCACGATCGTCATCCTGCTGACTGGGCTGGCCAGCAATCCGCAAGTGACCTTCAGCTCCACCCCTGCCCTGCCCCAGGACGAAATTCTGGCCCAGTTGATCTTCGGCCAGTCCCTGTCGCGCCTGTCGCCGCTGCAGATCGCCCAGCTTGCCGATGCGGCTGCGCAGTTGGCCGGCGGACAGGGCACCTCGCTCTTCCAGTCGCTGCGCAACACGCTCGGCATCGATGATCTCGACATCTCTACTGATGAGACCGGGGGCACCAGCATCAGTGCCGGCAAGTACCTGAACGACCGGACCTATATCGAGCTGGAACAGGGCGGCACCGGCGGCGCCAAGGCGACGATCAACCTGGATATCGGCCGGGGATTGAAGCTGAAGGGTGAAGCCGGCGGATCGGGAGCCGGCGGCGGCATCTTCTATGAAAAGGAATACTGAGCCGGTCGCCGGTCGAAACGGTCAGGCGACCTTGCTGGTCTTCAGGAGAATGTTGGTTTCGGTGAAGTTGATCCCCTCGATCAGCCGGATCCGTCTGAGCGTTTCGTCGAAACTCGCGAGATCCCGCTCCTCCAGCTCGGCAATGAAGTCCCACTTGCCGTTCGTGCTGTGCAGGGAACGCACCTGGGGCATGCCGCGCAGCTGATGGGCCACCCGGTCGTGAAACTTCCCGACCACCTCAATCATGATGATCGCCCTGACACCGCTGGGCTGGATCTCGCTGCCGGTCAGGATGGTGAAGGCCGCGATCGTTCCGTTCGCCACCAGCCGGTCGATACGGGCCGAAATCGTCGCGCGCGAGGCCCCCGTCATCGCCGCAAGCGAAGCGACGGGCAGGCGGGCGTTCTGGCGTAATGCGCCGAGGATCGTGCGATCGAGGTCGTCCATTTTACAAACTGTCACATGATGGTTGCGATCTGCGCAAACTATAGCGCTTTGTGACGAAGTTCCACCTTTTTGAGAACGTCGCTTTGCCCGATCATGCGGGTCAATAAAGAGAAGGACGAGACATGGCCATGCAACAGAAGACTGTCGCCCTCATCGGGGTACCGCTCGAGGAAGGATCGGGCCGCGGCGGGTGTGCCATGGGGCCTGCAGCCTATCGCATTGCCGGGATCGGTCCGGCCATGCGTGACCTCGGCTATACGGTCGAGGATCGCGGCGATCTTCGGCCGGAGCCGGCATCGGATCTAGCGGACATGCCGCGTGCCAAGAACCTGCCTGTCGTCGGAGCCTTCACCCGCGCAATCGAGACTGCCACCTACGAGGCGGCAGCCGGCGGTGCCGTCCCGATCCTGCTCGGCGGTGACCACAGCCTCTCCATGGGCAGCGTTTCCGGCATGGCGCGTTATGCAAGTGTGGTGGGTCGACCGCTCTACGTGCTCTGGCTGGATGCCCATTCGGACTTCAATGCGCCCGAAACCTCCCCGTCGGGTAATATCCACGGCATGCCCGTCGCGTTCTTCTGCGGCAAGGCTGAATTTGCCCCGATCCTTCCGAGCGAGCGGCCATTCGTCGATCCACGGCATGTCTACCAGGTTGGCATCCGTTCGGTCGACGAGGAGGAACGCCGGCTGATCTCGGAGAATGCCGTCAATGTCTATGACATGCGCGCCATTGACGAAGAGGGGATGGGCAGCATCGTCAAACGTATCCTGGCCGATGTCCGCGAGGCCAACGCGCTGCTGCATGTCAGCCTCGACGTCGACTTCCTCGATCCCGACGTTGCACCCGGCGTCGGCACCACGGTTCCGGGGGGCGCGACCTTCCGCGAGGCGCATCTGATCATGGAACTCTTGCACGACAGCGGGCTTGTCTCATCCCTCGACCTCGTCGAGCTCAACCCGTTTCTCGATGACCGAGGCCGCAGCGCCCGCGTCATGGTGGAACTGGCTGCGAGCCTCTTCGGCCGCCGCATTCTGGACCGTCCGACCCGTGGCGGATGACTCCCACCAGCCACGCATTTAACATTATAGCATTATAATATGCGCATTTTTCGATTCAAGATTGCCTTTTGTCAATTCAGAACCCCCAAATTCTGAGGGTAAATGACCGAATTTCGCTCACTGACACATCAGAAAATCGTTGAACATTGACGATTGCTTAAACCCACAAGGCTAATATTCACATAGGAGCACTGGTCAGCGGTGCATGCAGGGATCCTTGGTAGGGGGAATACAGATGGGATTGATAGCGTTGCCTGGAGCGGAGTCAAAAGCGATCCTTGAGTCATTGGGAAGGTCGCAGGCGGTCATCGAGTTCAAGCTCGACGGTACGATCATCACGGCGAACGAAAATTTCTGTCGGGCGCTCGGCTATAGCCTTGAAGAGATCAAGGGCAAGCACCACCGCATCTTCTGTGATCCTGCCTACACCGCCACCGCTGGCTACCAAGAATTCTGGGCGATGCTCAATTCCGGGAAATTCGAGAGCCGCGAATACAAGCGCTTGAAGAAGGACGGCAGCGAGATCTGGATCCAGGCTTCCTATAATCCGGTCTTCAGGAACGGCAAGCTGTGGAAGATCGTCAAGTTCGCCAGCGACATCACGGCGGCAAAGCAGAAGAGTGCGGAAGACTCCGGCAAGCTCGAAGCGATCTCCCGTGTCCAGGCGACGATCGAATTCACGCCCGCGGGCGAGATCCTGACAGCCAACGAGAATTTCCTCTCGACCCTCGGCTATACGCTCGGCGAAATCGCCGGCAAGCACCATTCCATGTTCTGCGAACAGGACTACACCCGCACGGAGGCCTATCGGGACTTCTGGAAGAAGCTCGCCTCAGGCCAGTTCTTCTCGCAGGAGTTCAAGCGCATCGGCAAAGGCGGCAAAGAGGTCTGGATCCAGGCCTCCTACAACCCGCTCTTCGACGCCAGCGGCCGCGTTTTCAAGGTGGTGAAGTACGCGACAGACATTACCGGTCGCGTCAACGCCGTCGACGCGACGGCAAAGGGACTTTCCGCTCTTGCGAACGGCGACCTGACGGCCCGCATCGACACACCATTCCCACCGGAACTTGAGCAGGTTCGCCTTGACTTGAACGCTGCAATCGAGCGCATGCGGGCAGCGCTGCAGACGGTCAACTCCAATACCGACGCGATTGCTTCAGGTTCGGAAGAAATCCGGGCAGCATCCGACAATCTCGCCAAACGCACCGAACAGCAGGCGGCAGCGGTCGAGGAAACGGCAGCAGCCCTGGAACAGATCACGCAGACCGTCGCCGACAGCTCCAAGCGCGCCAACGAAGCCGGTCAGCTTGTCGCCCGGACCAAGGAAGGCGCAGAGAAGTCTGGGCTTGTGGTCAAGAACGCCATCGAGGCAATGGGCCAGATCGAAAACTCCTCCAAGGAGATTTCGAATATCATCGGTGTTATCGACGATATCGCCTTCCAGACCAATCTTCTCGCGCTCAATGCAGGCGTCGAAGCGGCTCGCGCTGGTGAAGCCGGCAAGGGCTTCGCCGTCGTCGCCCAGGAAGTTCGCGAACTGGCGCAGCGCTCGGCAACCGCTGCGAAGGAAATCAAGGCGCTGATCAACACATCGTCCGATCAGGTCAAGGCCGGCGTGCAACTGGTCGGTGAGACCGGTAAGGCGCTCGAGCAGATCGTCATTGAGGTCAAGGACATCAACACCAACGTCGTAGCGATCGTCGAAGCCTCGCGCGAACAGTCGACCGGCCTGTCGGAGATCAACAAGGCGGTCAACGCCATGGACCAGAACACCCAGCAGAATGCCGCCATGGTCGAAGAATCGACCGCTGCGAGCCACAGCCTCGCAAAACAGGCGGCATCCCTGCGCGAACTGGTGTCACAGTTTAGAATTGGGCAACACTCTTCGCATAAAGTCATGGAAGCGCGTCCCGATGCTTCACCTGTGGCATCACCGGCACGCAAACTCATGGCGAGTGTCGCTCGCGCCGCAGGTGGCGCAGCCGCTGCCAAGGTACAGGAAGGTTGGGAAGATTTCTAATGGCAACTATCAGCTCCACCAGCTTCGGCAGTGAGACCCTCGAGATCATCGCCTTCCGGCTTCATGATCAGGAGTTCTGCGTCAAGACGACCACGATCCGCGAAATCCGCGGCTGGGCACCCTCGACTCCGATCCCCCATGCGCCGGCCGATGTCATCGGTGTCATGAACCTGCGCGGCTCGGTCATCCCGATCATCGACCTCGCCTACAAGCTGGGCATGAAGAGCACGGTTGCCAACGAGCGTTCGGCGATCGTCGTCGCCGAAGTCCACAACATGGTCATCGGCATGCTGGTCGACCGCGTTTCGGACATCCTGACCATCCCGTCGAGCCAGGTTCAGCCGGTTCCGGAAGTTTCCGCTTCCTTCGACAAGACCTTCTCTGAAGGCATCATTGCCAACGAGAACGGCATGATCTGCTTCCTGAACCTCGCCAAGATGTTCAAGGGTAGCGACCTGGAAGATCTGGCCGCCTGATCACGGCGACAGTTGACTGATTTTGAAGGGGCAGCGCTGTCAGGCGCTGCCTTTTCGCGTTCCAGGACCCGGTTGATCTCCACTTCGCACTGCCCTACCAGACGGCAACGAATCTGGGAGGCGAGACAATGAAACTGCTGCTGATCCACACGGGTGGAACGATCGGGATGGCCGAGACGCCGGAAGGGCTGGCACCCCTCAAGGGGCTCGTGGAAGAAGCGATTGCGGCACGCCTGCCCGCCGGCGCGGTTTTGACCGCTGACGTCTTCGATCCCTTGCTCGACAGCGCCGATGTGGGTCCTGCCCACTGGAACCGAATGCTGGAAACGATCCGCCGCCATCCGGATGCAGCCGTGATCATCACCCACGGCACCGACACCATGGCCTTTTCCGGTGCAGCGCTGAGCCAGGCTCTGGCGGGGGAGAACCGCCGCGTGATCCTCTGCGGCTCCATGCTGCCACTCGGGCATCAGGGCGATGCCGAGAGCAATCTCGATCTCGCGATCTCGGCTACGGCAAGCAAAGAGCCCGGCGTTTTCCTTGCCTTCGCCGGCAAACTTCTCGCGGCTGACGGCCTGGTGAAACATGACAGCCACGAAGCGGATGCGTTTCGCGCGCAGCCGCAGGCGACACCCGACGTGCCGCAGCGTCGGACTTTTGAGGACCGAAAGCTCGCGATCCTGACGCTCTCCCCAGGAATTCCGGCAGAAGCTGTGAAGGCGATGCTAGAAAGACTGGACGGTGCGGTGCTGCGTATTTTCGGCGCCGGCACAGCGATGAACGATACCGTCCTGCTGTCGGTGCTCGCCGAAGCAGTGAAGAGTGGAAAGCGGCTGCGGGCGGTGAGCCAGTGCGAGGCAGGCGGCCTGTCACCCGGCGCCTATGCGGCCGGGACCGGCCTCTGGAGCACGGGTATCGAAAACGGCGGCACCGAGACGCCGGAAGCAGCACTCATCCATCTCTGGCTAAACTGACGGCACTTCCGTCTGGGCTCAGGGCGTCGTCTCCGGGATGCTGGGCTCCGACAGCGACTCGCCTGCGGCTACCCCTTTGCCGAAGGGTGCACCAACAGCAGCCTCCTGACCAAGACCGACGGCGGTGGCATCAGACGCGCCGGGGCGCTTGATGCTGCTGGCGGCCTCGACCACCAGCGGCAGAAAACCGGCATCGGGGACCGCCACCAACTCATGGAAGCGGCGGCGCATGCGGACCTCCCAGAACTTGTTGATATGCGTAGCCACCCCCTCCGCACGCACCTCTTCCGGCTGCGACAGGAAAAAGGTGGCGATCTGGTTCGCCATGCGGATCAGCTTGGCGTCGGTGCCGGTTTCAGACATGCAGCGGTACTCCCTCGGCCACCCGGTCGGGCCGGGTGAAAATCTCGAAATCCTCGTCGCGGGCAATGCCGATCAAGGTAATGCCGGCCTGCGCAGCCGTGCGAATGGCAAGCGCTGTCGGCGCGGAAATGGCAATCAGCACGGGCGCACCGAGCGCTGCCGTCTTCTGCACCATTTCGACCGAAAGCCGGCTGGTGACCAGCACCGCACCCTGGGCTGGTCTCCAACCGCCGATGACGACGGCACCCACCAGCTTGTCCAACGCATTGTGGCGGCCGACATCCTCACGGATCGCGACAAGCCCTTGCCTCAGGCTGTAGAAGCCAGCAGCGTGCACGGCGCGTGTCTGGCGGTTCAGATCCTGCCGCGCCGTCAGCTGCGCCATGGCCTGGGAAACGTCCCTGGCAGTCAGACTGAAACCCTCGGCAGCAACCGGCTTTACCGCACGGCTCGCCTGCTCGATCAACTCGATGCCGCAAAGCCCGCAACCGACAGGCCCGGCCATGCGCCGACGTCGCGCGATCAGCGCTTCCGCCGTCATCTCCTTCAGAGTCACCTGGACATCGATGCCCTCGCCCGCCTCGATGGCGTCAATGGCAAGCACATCCTCGGCCCCCTCGATGATACCCTCGGCGAGGGAAAAGCCGACAGCGAAATCCTCGAGATCATCGGGCGTGGCCATCATCACCGCATGGGTGGATCCGGCATAGGAAAAGGCGATCGGCACCTCCTCGGGCACAAGCCGGCTGCTGGCCGAGACGCGCCCGTGGGTCGCCTTCAGCCCGCCGACGAGGCGCGCCGTGGAGCCGATCAGATCACTCATTCCGCCGCTTCCAGCTTGCCGACGATCCGCCGCGACTGGCGCGACAGTTCTTCATATTCTTCCTGCCACTCGGTCGGGCCGTTCGACGGCGAGACCTGCACGGCGGTCACCTTGTATTCCGGGCAATTGGTCGCCCAGTCGGAGAAGTCGGTCGTGATGACATTGGCCTGCGTATTTGGGTGATGGAAGGTCGTGTAGACCACGCCCGGGGCTACGCGATCGGTGATCAGTGCGCGCAACGTGGTGTCGCCGGAACGGCTGGCAAGCTTGATCCAGTCGCCATCCTTGACGCCGCGCTGTTCGGCATCATGCGGATGGATCTCCAGCCGATCTTCCTCATGCCAGACACTGTTTTCCGTGCGCCGCGTCTGCGCCCCGACATTGTATTGCGAGAGAACGCGACCGGTGGTCAAAAGCAGCGGGAAGCGCGGGCCGGTGCGCTCGTCCGTTGGCACATATTCCGTGCGGATGAACTTGCCCTTGCCGCGCACGAAACCGTCGACATGCATGATCGGCGATCCCACAGGAAATTTCTCGTTGCAGGGCCACTGCACCGAACCCATCTTCTCCAGATAGTCGTAGGAGACGCCGGCAAAGCTCGGGGTCGTCGCCGCAATCTCATCCATGATCTCAGACGGATGCGTGTAATTCCAGGCAAGGCCCATGGCCTGGGCAAGCTTCTGCGTCACTTCCCAGTCGGCATAGCCATTCTTCGGGGTCATCACCTTGCGCACGCGGTTGATACGGCGCTCGGCATTGGTGAAGGTCCCGTCCTTTTCGAGGAAGGTCGAGCCCGGCAGGAAGACATGTGCGTAATTGGCCGTCTCGTTGAGGAAGAGATCGTGCACGACGACGCATTCCATGGCAGCGAGTCCTGCCGAGACGTGCTTGGTATCCGGATCGGACTGCAGGATGTCCTCGCCCTGGATATAGATGCCCTTGAATGTGCCATCGACGGCAGCATCGAGCATGTTGGGGATGCGCAGGCCCGGCTCGTTGCTGAGCTCGACACCCCAGAGCTTTTCAAAGGTCTCGCGCGTCGCATCGTCGGACACGTGGCGATAGCCGGGAAGCTCATGCGGGAAGGAGCCCATGTCGCAGGAGCCCTGGACATTGTTCTGGCCACGCAGCGGGTTCACGCCGACACCGGGGCGCCCGATATTGCCGGTGACCATGGCGAGGTTCGCGATCGCCATGACGGTGGTCGAGCCCTGGCTGTGTTCGGTGACGCCGAGGCCGTAATAGATCGCGCCATTACCGCCGGTGGCGAGGAGCCGCGCGGCACCGCGAAGCTCGGCGGCGGGCACCCCCGTGAACTTCTCGGTCTCCTCCGGAGAATGCGCCGGCTCGGAGACGAAGGCGGCCCAATCTTCGAACTCCGACCAGTCGCAGCGCTCGCGGATGAAGCGCTCGTCGAACAGGCCTTCGGTGACGATGACATGGGCGAGTGCCGTCAGCACGGCGACATTGGTGCCTGGCTTCAGCGGCAGATGGTAAGCCGCTTCCACATGCGGGGTGCGCACGAGATCGATGCGGCGCGGGTCGATGACGATCAGCTTGGCACCCTGCCGGAGCCGCTTCTTCAGCCGCGAGCCGAAGACCGGGTGGCCATCGGTCGGATTGGCACCGATGACGACGACGACGTCGGAATGCTCGACCGAATTGAAGTTCTGCGTACCGGCAGACGTGCCGAAGGCCTGGCCGAGGCCGTAGCCGGTCGGCGAGTGGCAGACGCGGGCGCAAGTATCGACATTGTTGTTGCCGAACCCGGCGCGGATCAGCTTCTGGACCAGATAGGTTTCTTCATTGGTGCAGCGCGACGAGGTGATGCCGCCGATGGCTTCCCGGCCATATTGGTACTGGATCCGGCGGAATTCGGCGGCGACATGCGCATAGGCCTCTTCCCAGGTCACTTCGCGCCAGGGATCGGTGATCTTCTCGCGGACCATCGGATTGAGGATGCGGTCCTTGTGGCTGGCATAGCCATAGGCGAAGCGGCCCTTGACGCAGGAATGGCCGCGATTGGCCTGGCCATCCTTCCAAGGTACCATGCGCACCAGCTCTTCGCCGCGCATCTCCGCCTTGAACGAACAGCCGACCCCGCAATAGGCGCAGGTGGTGACGGCCGAATGCTCCGGCTGGCCGATGGCAATGACGGACTTTTCCGTCAGCGTCGCGGTCGGGCAGGCCTGCACGCAAGCGCCGCAGGAGACACATTCCGACGAAAGAAACGCTTCATGCGCGCCGGGTGACACGCGACTGTCAAAGCCACGGCCTTCGATGGTCAGCGCAAACGTACCCTGCACCTCTTCGCAGGCCCGCACGCAGCGCGAACAGACGATGCATTTGGAAGGATCATAAGTGAAATAGGGATTGCTCTCGTCCTTCGGCATCCACTGGGCATTGATCCCGCCCTCGACGGACCGCGCCTTCACATGATTTTCGCCCTCATAGCCGTAGCGCACATCGCGCAGACCCACGGCACCGGCCATGTCCTGCAGCTCGCAGTCGCCATTGGCCGCGCAGGTCAGGCAGTCCAGCGGATGGTCGGAGATGTAGAGCTCCATCACGCCCTTGCGGATGGCCTTCAGGCGCTCCGTCTGGGTGTGGACGACGATGCCGGGTGCCACGGGCGTGGTGCAGGAGGCGGGC
Organism: Rhizobium sp. R86522; assembly: GCF_042466255.1. Lineage (NCBI taxonomy): Bacteria > Pseudomonadati > Pseudomonadota > Alphaproteobacteria > Hyphomicrobiales > Rhizobiaceae > Rhizobium > Rhizobium sp. R86522. The sequence goes on along the minus strand of NZ_JAXHBX010000001.1, from coordinate 4,240,012 downwards.
GTGCCGTTGCGGCCTTCCACCTCGATCAGACAGAGGCGGCAGGAGCCGAAGGCATCGACCATGTCAGTCGCGCAGAGCTTCGGCACCTGAATGCCGGCCTCCATCGAGGCGCGCATGATAGACGTGCCCTCGGGCACCGTGATTTCGCGTCCGTCGATGGTGAGCGTCACCAGTTTTTCCGAGCGCGAGGCGGGCGTGCCGTAGTCGATTTCAGGAACGAGGGGCATGGAGGGCCTCCTGGAGAGCGTGCATGACGTGATGACAATGACGGGCAGAGCGCAGGCGGGACCTCTTCTCCCCAGCGGGGAGAAGGTGGCGCGTAGCGCCGGATGAGGGGGTAAGCGTCAGCGCAAGCGGCCCCCTCATCGCCTCACTGCGTTCGGCACTTCTCCCCGCTGGGGAGAAGAGGGAGCCAGATCCGGCAGCCTCGCGAGTTTCTCGAAGACAACTCATTCCGCAGCCTCCACCACAGGCGCCCGCGCAAAATCCTGCGGGAAATGCGTCATCGCACTCATGACCGGATAGGGCGTGAAACCACCCAGCGCACAAAGCGAACCGAATTTCATGGTGTTGCAGAGATCCTCCAGCAGCACCTTGTTCTTCTCCGGCTCGATCCCGCGCGCGATCTTGTCGACCGTCTCGACGCCGCGCGTCGAGCCGATGCGGCAGGGCGTGCACTTGCCGCAGCTTTCGACGGCACAGAATTCCATGGCAAAGCGCGCCTGTTTCAGCATGTCGGCCGTATCGTCGAAGACCACGACACCGGCATGGCCGATCAGGCCACCGGCAGCGGTGAAGGCCTCATAGTCGAACATCGTGTCGAACAGCGAAGGCGGGAAATAGGCGCCGAGCGGCCCGCCCACCTGCACCGCCTTGACCGGACGACCCGAAATCGTTCCACCGCCGATCTCGTTGATCAACTGGCCGAGCGGCAGACCGAAGGCGGTCTCATAGAGGCCGCCATGCTTGAGATTGCCGGCGAGCTGGATCGGGATCGTGCCATGCGAACGGCCAACGCCGAAGTCGCGGTAGAACTGCGCACCGCGATCCATGATGACCGGGATAGAGGCAAGCGACATGACGTTGTTGACGACCGTCGGCTTGCCGAACAGGCCCTGAAGTGCCGGCAGCGGTGGCTTGGCGCGTACCACGCCGCGCTTGCCCTCAAGGCTGTTCAGCAGCGAGGTTTCCTCGCCGCAGACATAGGCGCCGGCGCCCATGCGCACTTCCATGTCGAAGGCGTAAGGTGAGCCCATGACCGAGGCGCCGAGGATGCCCGCAGCCCTCGCAATCTCGATTGCCTCTTCCATCATGGCAATCGCATGCGGGTATTCGGAGCGGGTATAGACATAGCCCTTGGTGGCGCCGACCGCGATCCCGGCAATCGCCATGCCTTCGATCAGCACGAAGGGATCACCCTCCATGATCATCCGGTCGGCGAAGGTGCCGCTATCGCCCTCGTCGGCATTGCAGACGATGTATTTCTGATCGGCCTTCGCGTCCGCGACCGTCTTCCACTTGATGCCGGTCGGGAAGCCTGCACCGCCACGACCGCGCAGGCCGCTGTCGGTGACCTGTTTGACGATCTCGGCCGGCGCCATGGCGATGGCATTGGCAAGACCCTTGAGACCCTGATAGTGGCGGTAGTCATCGAGCGACAGCGGATCGGTAACGCCGCAGCGGGCGAAGGTGAGCCGCGTCTGGCCCTTGAGAAAGGGAATGTCCTGGGTCAGGCCATGGCCGAGGGGATGTTCGCCGCCATCAAGGAAGCCGGCGTCGAAGAGGGAAGGCACATCGGAGGCCTTGACCGGACCATAGGCGACGCGGCCCTTGTCGGTGCGAACCTCGACCAGCACCTCCAGCCACAGCATGCCACGCGAGCCATTGCGGACGATGGTGATTTCCTGGCCGCGCGCCCTGGCTTCACGCTCGATGGCAGCCGCCACCTTGTCGGCACCGACAGCAAGCGCTGCCGCATCGCGGGGGACGAAGACGGTAACGCTCATGAGCGCACCTCCGCCAGAATTTCGCCAAGACAGTGCTCGTCGAGACGGGCATGCAGCGCACCGTCGAGCATCGCAGCCGGCGCCTGGGCGCAGAGGCCGAGACAGAAGACTGGTTCGAGAGTGACGGCACCATCAGGCGTCGTCTCGTGCCAGTCGATGCCGAGCTTGGCCTTGATCTTCTCCGCCAGAGGCTCGCAGCCCATAGACTGGCAAGCCTCGGCGCGACAGAGTTTTAAGACATGCCGCCCGGCCGGTTGGGCGCGGAAATCGTGGTAGAAGGTGATGACACCATGCACCTCGGCGCGCGAAAGATTCAGCGCGCTGGCGATGATCTGCTTGGCGATCTCAGGGATGTAGCCGAATTCCTCCTGCACACGGTGCAGGATCGGCAGCATCGGGCCCTCCAGATGCTGCAACTCGGCGATCACAGCCGAAATGCGGGCGGAGACGTCGTCCGCAGCCACACGAATATTCATCGAAAGCCTCCTCGCCCGCCGAGCTCTGGCAGGTTCGTTTATCGGAAGATGATGATGGGTCGGATGTCAGGAGGTCAATACGGCGCTTCCGTCGCTCGATAGAAGATTTCTATCGAAGGCATTCCCGGCCGCCAGCAAGCGTGCCTCATGCAGCAGCCCGGAGACCAAAGGAGTAAAAGGCTCGCGGTGGGTAGCGACCAGCCCCACCAGATGCTCGGCCTCGGGTGCGGTGATCGGGATCATCCGGATCTCCTCGCCGAAACCGAAGGACTCAGCGACGTTCTTCGGCATGATCGACGCCCATTTGCCGGTGCGAATATGGGAGAACAGCACGATCATCGAATTGGATTCGAGCGTCGGCTTCGGCGTCACCCCGGCCTCTGCCATGTGCTGGTTGATGATCCGGCGGTTCTGCATGTCGGCGGTCAGAAGACAGAGCCTGAGATCGGCCACCTCGCTCCAGGTGATGCTGTCACGATCGGAAAGCGGGGTGCCGACCGCGGTGATCAGATGATAGCGCTCGGAATAGAGCGGTACGCTGGTGACGCGCCCCAAGGGCTCGTTGTCGAGATAAGTGATACCCGCATCGATCTCGAGATTTTCGAGCAGGCTTAACACCTGCAGCGAGGTGCGCGACACGACGGAAAAAGTCACGTCCGGATGACGGGCCTGAAAGGGTTCGGTGAGCTTCTGCACCATGGCAAGCGCAGTGGGAATGACCGCGAGCCGGATATGCCCCGCCAGGCCCCGCCGAGCCGCCCGCATCTCCTCGCGCATCGTGCGGGTATCGCCAACGATGCGCCGGGCCCATTCGAGCACCCGCTGGCCTTCCGGGGTGAGGCCGAGAAAGCGCGAGCCGCGCTGCACCAACATCACGCCGAGCTGCTCTTCGAGTTGCCGGATGCCGGCCGACAGTGTCGGCTGCGTCACGCCGCATTCCTCGGCGGCGCGGCCGAAATGCTGCTGGCGGGCAAGCGCGATGAAGAATTCCAGCTTGTCGATCATGCACCGCCCCTTCGATGCCCTCTCGGGCTTACGCCTCGCTGAGCGCCGCCGCCTGGCTGATCGTGACGGGTGTCGGGCCGCAATACATCTTGTAGAGCACGGAGATCAGTTCGGCGAGTTGTGGATCGGCGATCCGATAGTAGATCTGGCGTCCTTCGCGGCGGGTCTGGACGACCTTCTCGCCTCTGAGCCGCGCGAGTTGCTGGGAAACGACGGCCTGCTGGATGCCAAGGAACTGTTCGATTTCGGTGACCGTCTTCTCGCCCTGGCAGAGCATGCAGAGCATCAACAGACGCGTCTCGTGCGATAGCGCCTTTAAAAGCCCGCTGGCGGCGCGCGCCTTGAGCAGGAAATCATCGAGAGCCTCAGGGGTGAGTGGCGGCGTTTCGTTCATCAAGTGATCCAGAAATCGGGGCGCAGTATCTGATCGTCACGGCGCTTCTGCGCCTGCATATCCTGGCATTATATAGGCAGTTCCCCCTATAAAGGAATGGCGTCGGCTCGTTCCTTCAAAAGCGACGCGCTGCGGTTCAAGGCCGCATACTCCTCGTCGTCGAGATCGGGAAAAAGATCGACGACGACACCTTCTGCGCCAACCACGCGCGGGATCGATAGGGCGACATCCCGAATGCCCGCCACTTCCGGCGTTGCAATGGAAACGGACAGCACGTCGCGCTGATCACGGGCGATCGCCTTGACGATGCGGGCAAGGCCCGCGCCGATGCCGTAATAGGTGGAGCCCTTGCCGTTGATGATCTTGTAGGCAGCGTTGCGCACACCGTCGTCGATCTGCGCGCGCACGTCCTCGGTCAGCGGCGAGCCGACCTGGGCGGCGAAAGAGGACAAAGAGACGGAGCCTGCACGGGCACTCGTCCAGGCGAGAACCTCGCTGTCACCATGTTCGCCGAGCACATAGGCATGCACCGATTGCGGGGAAATCCCGAGATGGCGGCCGACGAGACTGCGGAAACGCGCGGTGTCGAGAATGGTGCCCGAACCGATCACCCGGCGCGGATCGATGCCGGAAAGCCGTGTGGTGATCTGGGTCATGATATCGACAGGGTTGGAGGCGATCAGCAGGATCGCATCCGGTGCGACCGGCAACACCTCGGCAAGAACGGAACGGAAAACCGCAGCATTACGCTCCAGAAGCTCGAGGCGTGTTTCGCCGGGTTTCTGGCTCACACCGGCGGAGAGGATGACCACACCCGCGCCCTCAAGATCCCGATACTGTCCGGCATTAACGATGGTCGAGGACATGAACGGAACCGCATGGGCAATGTCTTCCGCCTGCGCGATGGCGAGTGCCTCATTGCGATCGATGAGCACGATCTCGCTGGCAAGCCCCATCAGCGCCAGCGCATAACCCGCCGAGCTGCCGACCATTCCCGCACCCACGATACCGACCTTCATGCCGATTCCCCCGAAAGCATAAAATTCTGGATCCTTATCTCATCGGTCACCCGACACTTTCAATCAGCTATACCGGAAAGCATGACACATTCGCGTCAAAACTGCATGGCGCAGGCCTGTGGCCTCTGATTTAATCATCAAAGGCTCATAGGAGCATCACGAGGGATCATGAGACGACTGCCGGCGCTATCCGCGATGAAGGTATTTGAGGTGGTCGGTCAGACCCGCAGCTTCACGCGTGCAGCGGAATTGCTGAACCTCACCCAGAGCGCCGTCAGCCGTCAGGTGCGCAATCTCGAGGAGCAGCTCGGCGAGCCCCTTGTCATCCGCAGGCACCATCACCTGGAACTGACGCCGTCCGGTACAGAATTGCTCGCCTCGCTGCAGCAGGCTTTCCACACGGTGGAGATGACGGTCCGCAATATTCGCGAGAAGAGCAACAAGCGCCGTCTGCGGATCAACGTGCCGCCGACATTCGCCAAACGCTGGCTGATGCCACGCCTGACAAGCCTGCGAGCCATCCTGCCCGACGTCGATCTGAGCATCACCACAGACCTCGAAGACAATCTTTCCGAAAGGGGGATGCTCGACTGCTCCATCCGCTTCGGCGATGGGGAATGGCCAAGCCTCAAGTCGGAACGCCTGTTTACCGAACGGCATATTGCCGTCTGCGCTCCCGACCTTTTGGCGGACTTGCGCGATGGGGATGCCATCGACCTTTCCCACTTCACATTCCTCCATGTTCTGGCCTCCGCCGACCAGCGTTATCTCACCTGGCAGCGCTGGCTCGACGCGGCCGGCATGACGGAAACCGACACGCAGGGCGGACTGGAATTCGATCTTCTCGACCTCGTCATCGAAGCCGCATGCAATGGACTGGGCGTTGCAGTGGCGGACCGCTCAATGGTGGCGCCCCTGATGCAGACGGGTGCCCTCACCCAGGTTCTGGACGTCGAAGTCGAGGGGCATGAGTCCTACTGGCTTGTGACTCGAACCGACAGCGCACAATCCCCGCATGTCGGAGCGTTCAGACGCTGGCTGAGCCAGGAAATCGACGGAAGCTCCGTGGCCCTGCTGAGGCAAGCGAGCGCTTGAAACATTCCTTTTTGGAATGCTCAACCCGACAATAAGTCGCTTGCGAAGCAGCAGGCTCGACTTCCTACTTGGGCAGACTGTCCGTTGTCGGAGTGCCTGCCATGTCTACCTTCCAGAACTTCATTGCCGGATCGTTTCGCGAGACGGGGCCACGCCAGACGATCGAGGTGAAGAACCCCGCCAATGGTCGGGTCTTTGCGTCGGTCACCTCGGCGACCGAAGCCGATGTCATCGAGGCGGCGGACGCTGCCGCTGTTGCCCAGAAACCCTGGGGCCGCCTGCCGGCCATCGAGCGCGGCAATGCACTCCGCCGGCTCGCCGATGCCATCGAGCGCCATCAGCAAAAGATCGGCGCAGCACTGGCGCAGGAATCCGGCAAGAGCCTTGACGATGCCGTGGCCGAAACCGGCTACGGTGTTGAGCTGATGCGCTACCATGCCGAATGGGCGCGCCGCGTCGAGGGCGAGGTGATCGAGAGCGATACGCCGGATGAAACGCTGATGCTGAAGCGTGCACCGATCGGCGTCGTCGCCTGCCTGATCCCCTTCAACTTCCCGATCTACACGCTCGTCCGCAAGATCGCGCCGGCTCTGATCACCGGCAATGCCGTGGTCGTGCGCCCGAGCAACAACACGCCGACATCGGCCTTCGTCTTCGCCGAAGCGATCAAGGAAGCAGACCTTCCCGCAGGCCTCGTCAGCATCATGGCCATGAGCCACGAGGTGGCCCAGGTGATGGCGACGCGCCGTGAGGTCGGCATGATCACCCTGACCGGCAGCGTTGCCGCCGGTCAGACGGTTCTGGAATACTGCAAGGCCAACATCGCCAAGCCCTCACTGGAACTCGGCGGCAAGACGCCTGTCATCATCGAGCCGGATGCCGATCTCGACGTGGTGACGAAAAGCGTGCTGGCCGCCAAGACGGCCCATTGCGGCCAGGTCTGCACCTCCGTCGAGCGGCTTTACGTGCATGCCTCCGTGCATGGCACGCTTCTAGTCAAGCTCAAGGACGCCTTCGAACGCCGCCACTATGGCGACCGCGCCGAGGACCCGACCCGCATGGGACCGCTTGCCAATGCCGCAGCCCGCCTGCGTGTCCATCACATGGTCGAACGGGCCAAGGCCGATGGCGCGGTGATCGAGACGGGTGGCTTCCTGCCCGCAGGCGACGGCTATTTCTATCCGCCGACACTGCTCTCCGACTGCCGCCAGGACATGGAGATCGTCCAGGAGGAAGTCTTCGGCCCGGTGCTCGCGGTCATCCCCTATACCGATTTCGACGCGGCATTGGACATGGCAAGCGACCACCAGTTCGGCCTCGCATCCGTCGTCTTCACCGAGAACTACCGCAAGGTGATGAAGGCCGCGAACGAGATCGAGGCAGGTGAACTCTATATCAACCGCTTCCCGGCCGATCCCTACCAGGGCTACCACGCCGGCTGGAAGCGCTCCGGCCTTGGCGGTGACGACGGCAAACACGGCATGCTGGAATTCTCCCAGACTCGCCTCGTCATCCTCAAGCACTGATCGCCGATTAGCCGGCTCAAGAATTCTTCATCGGGGGCATCCATGAAAGTCGCTTCGCTCAAGACACATGTTGTCGCAACGCCCGCGCCGCATATCGGCGGCATGTACTGGATCTTCGTTGAGCTAGAGACGGCCTGCGGCATCACGGGCGTCGGTGAGATCTATTCGACCGCCTTTCATCCGTCCGGCATCGCCGTGCTGGTCGAAGACGTCTTCACCCGCTATCTCGAGGGCCATGCCCCTCACCAGATCGAACGCTTCTGGCGCGCGGCCTATTCAAGTGGTTTTACCCAGCGACCCGACCCGACCATGGTCGGCATTATCTCGGGCCTTGAAATCGCCTGCTGGGACATCATCGGCAAGGCGGCGGGACGACCGGTGGCCGATCTGCTCGGCGGCACGGTGCACGAGAAGCTGCGCGCTTACACCTATCTCTATCCGAAGAATTCAGCCGGGGAGTATGACTACAACGATCCGGATCTCGCCGCCGAAGAGGCGATCCGCATGGTCGAAGCTGGTTTCACCGGGCTGAAATTCGATCCGGCAGGCCCCTACACCAATTATTCCGGTCATCAGCTGTCGCTGCCGGTCATGGACCGCTGCGAAGAGTTTTGCCAGAAGATCCGCGATGCCATCGGCAATCGCGCAGATATTCTCTTCGGCACCCATGGCCAGATGGTCCCCTCTTCCGCCATTCGGCTGGCCAAACGGTTGGAGAAATACGATCCACTGTGGTTCGAGGAGCCTGTGCCGCCGGGCCAAGAGGCCGCGATGGCGGAAGTCGCCCGCGCGACCTCCATTCCCGTGTCGACGGGCGAGCGCCTGACGACGAAATACGAATTCCAGAGGGTATTGCAGCTTGGCTCTGCCTCCATCCTGCAGATGAATGTCGCTCGCGTCGGCGGCTTGCTGGAGGCGAAGAAGATCGCCGGGATGGCCGAGTCCTTTTATGCGCAGATCGCGCCGCATCTCTACAACGGCCCGGTCGGAGCGGCGGCGTCGATCCAGCTTGCGGTAACCTGCCCGAACTTCCTCATCCATGAGGCGATCATGGATTTCGGCGGCTTCCACGCCGAGGTGCTGAAGACAAAGCTCGGCTTCGACGACGGCTACCTCATCCCCTCGCGCGAGCCGGGTCTCGGCATCGAGTTGAACCACGAGGTCATCGCGAGGCACACGCCCTATACCGGCGACCGGCTGCATCTGCAGATGGCAGCGGAGCATGCAGACGTGAAAGCCTTCGCACCGGCCAAGGGCTGAGGATATCCCATGATCTTCGATTTCATCGTGGTCGGTGCAGGCTCGGCAGGCTGCATCGTGGCCAGCCGCCTGAGCGAAAGCGGCCGCCATTCGGTGCTGCTCATCGAGGCCGGTGGCGAGGACAAGTCCTTCTGGTTCAAGATCCCGGTCGGTTACGCCAAGAGCTACTACAATCCCAAGGTCAACTGGATGTACCGCACGGAGCCGGAGGCAAACCTCGGCGGTCGGCGCATTTATGCTCCGCGCGGCAAGGTGCAGGGCGGCTCCGGCTCGATCAATGCGATGGTTTTCGTGCGGGGTGCGGCAGAGGATTTCGACGACTGGCGGGCCGCCGGCAATCCCGGCTGGGGCTTCGATGACGTGCTGCCTTTCTTCCGGAAGCTGGAAACCCATGCCCGTGGCGAAAGCCGCTGGCATGGCGGAAGCGGCCCGATCCATGTGACACCGATGCGTGGCGCCACGCATCCGGTGAGTGACGCGTTCCTCGATGCCTGTAACGAGCTCGACATCCCGCTCAACGAGGATTTCAACGGCGAGACGCTTGAAGGGGCCGGCGTCTACGACGTCAATACAAGGCGCGGCCAGCGTTCGCATTCCAGCGCCGAATATCTGCGCCCGGCGCTCAAACGATCAAACCTGACGATCGAGCGCGAGGCCCATGCAAGGCGTCTGCTAGTCGAGACGGACGGCAGGGTGTCGGGCATCGAGGTCATGCAGCATGGCCGGCTGCGTAGCTTCAGCGCCCGCCGCGAGGTGATCCTGGCGGCAGGGGCCGTCGACACACCGAAGCTGATGCAGCTTTCAGGTTTCGGCGATGGAGCAACGCTGTTTGCCCAGGGCATCGAGACGCGCAAACATCTGCCGGCCGTCGGGCGGAACCTCCAGGACCATCTCTGCGCCAGTTTCTACTACCGTTCGAAACAGCCGACGCTGAACGGCGATTTCGCCAGCCTGATCGGCCAGGCGCGCTTCGGCCTGATGTGGCTGTTGAAGCGCAGCGGTCCCTTTGCGATGAGCGTCAACCAGGCCGGCGGCTTCTTCCGAGGATCGCCGGATGAGGCGCGGCCCAATATCCAGGTCTATTTCAACCCGCTCTCCTATCGCATTCCGGACAACCCGCGCGCGGGCCTAACACCGGAGCCCTATCCGGGCTTTCTGATCGCCTTCAACGCCTGCCGTCCGACAAGCAAGGGGACCGTGACCATCGCCTCGCCAGACGCATCGGAAGCGCCGCTGATTCGACCAAACTATCTCTCGACCGATCGCGATATAGAGGAAGTCTTGCAAGGGAGCCGTCTGATGCGCCGCATCGCGGACGCGCGGGCGCTCGATGGTTGGGTGGAGGAGGAAGTGTCGCCCTCCAAGGCTGCCGATACCGATGACAAGCTGCTCGACTACTTCAGGCTCAACAGCGGCTCGATCTACCACTTGTGCGGCACCTGCGCGATGGGAACAGATCCACACGAGACTGTGGTGGATACCCGCCTCAGTGTCCATGGTGTCCAGGGCCTGCGCATCGTCGACGCCTCTATCTTCCCCAACATTACCGCCGGCAATATCAACGCTCCGACCATGATGGTCGCGGAGAAGGGTGCGGCCATGATCCTGGAAGACGCTGTCTCCGCCTGACATCAGGGCATGAAAAAAGCCGGGCGCAAGGCCCGGCTTCGATCTTTGTCAGCTGTCAGCAGCCGATCAGGCGGCGACGAGAACGCCGTTCAGGTTGGTGAGCTCGGCGAGATACTGCTCAAGCTTAGTGCGATGCTCGTGATGCTCGACACCTTCCAGTTCCTTGCGGGCCTCGTCGATGCGCTTGGTCAGCGTGTCGGGCGAGATTTCCGAAAGCGGAACGGCGGATTCGGCAAGCAGTGTGCAGCCGGTCGGCAGGACGTCGGCGAAACCACCGAAGACCACATACTTGGACACCTGACCGGAAGCGAGCTTCACAGTCACGACGCCCGGCTTGATGGTCGTCATGGTCGGCGCATGATTGGCCATGACGGTCATTTCGCCTTCCGTTGCCGGAATGACGACTTCGATCACCTGTTCGGAGAGCAGAAGACGCTCGGGCGAAACGAGCTCAAAGTTGAAATTGTCGGCCATGGTCGTTCACTTCTCTGATGAAGGATGGAGCGGCACGCGGGTCATCCCGCGTGCCGGGAGTCCCTGTACTTAGGCAGCTTCGGCAGCCAGGCGCTTGGCCTTCTCAATGGCTTCGTCGATCGAGCCGACCATGTAGAAGGCTGCTTCCGGCAGGTGGTCGTAGTCGCCGTTGACCAGGCCCTTGAAGCCCTTGATCGTATCTTCGAGTGCCACCAGCTTGCCCGGCGAACCGGTGAAGATTTCAGCAACGAAGAACGGCTGCGACAGGAAGCGCTCGATCTTACGGGCGCGGGCAACCGTCATCTTGTCCTCTTCGGACAGTTCGTCCATGCCGAGGATGGCGATGATGTCCTGAAGCGACTTGTAGCGCTGCAGCGTCGTCTGAACCTTACGAGCGATCTCGTAGTGCTCTTCGCCAACAACCAGCGGGTCGAGCATGCGCGAGGTCGAGTCGAGCGGGTCAACGGCCGGGTAGATACCCTTTTCGGCGATCGAGCGCGACAGAACCGTCGTTGCGTCCAGGTGGGCGAACGAAGTGGCCGGAGCCGGGTCGGTCAAGTCGTCGGCGGGAACGTAAATGGCCTGAACCGAGGTGATCGACCCCTTGGTCGTGGTGGTGATGCGTTCCTGCATCTGACCCATGTCGGTAGCAAGCGTCGGCTGATAACCAACGGCCGACGGGATACGGCCGAGCAGAGCCGACACTTCGGAACCTGCCTGGGTGAAGCGGAAGATGTTGTCGACGAAGAACAGAACGTCCTGGCCCTTGTCGCGGAAGTCTTCAGCGATCGTCAGACCGGTGAGAGCAACGCGAGCGCGGGCGCCCGGCGGTTCGTTCATCTGGCCGTATACGAGCGCAGCCTTGGAGCCTTCGCCGCCGCCGTGCTTGTTAACGCCGGACTCGATCATCTCGTGGTAAAGGTCGTTGCCTTCGCGGGTACGTTCACCCACGCCTGCAAACACGGAGTAACCGCCGTGTGCCTTCGCAACGTTGTTGATCAGTTCCATGATCAGAACGGTCTTGCCAACGCCGGCGCCGCCGAACAGGCCGATCTTGCCGCCCTTGGCGTAAGGTGCGAGCAGGTCGACGACCTTGATGCCGGTGACGAGGATCTGCGATTCCGTCGACTGTTCGACGTAAGCAGGCGCTTCCTGGTGGATCGAACGACGGCCTTCGGTTACGAGCGGACCGGCTTCGTCAACCGGCTCGCCGATGACGTTCATGATGCGGCCGAGCGTTTCCGGACCAACCGGAACGGTGATCGGAGCGCCCGTGTCGCTGACCGGCTGGCCGCGGACGAGACCTTCAGTCGAGTCCATGGCGATCGTGCGGACCTGGTTTTCGCCGAGGTGCTGCGCGACTTCGAGAACGAGGCGGTTGCCGCCGTTATCGGTTTCCAGCGCATTCAGGATCGGGGGCAGTTCGCCTTCGAATGCGACGTCGACGACGGCGCCGATGACCTGCGTAACCTTGCCGAGAGCACCAGCTGCGGACTTCACCGCCTTAGACTTGGGGGTAGCTGCCTTAGCCATGTATCTTACCCTCTTTCCTTAACCTCAGAGCGCTTCCGCGCCCGAAATGATTTCAATGAGTTCCTTGGTGATCTGTGCCTGACGCTGACGGTTGTAGGAAAGTGTCAGCTTGTTGATCATCTCACCGGCATTGCGTGTCGCATTGTCCATGGCGCTCATCTTGGCGCCCATTTCACCCGCGACGTTTTCGAGCAGGGCCCGGAAAATCTGAACCGAGATATTGCGCGGGATGAGATCTTCGAGAATCCCGGCCGCGTCCGGCTCGTATTCGTAGAGTGCCGATGCACCACCCTGCGGAGCAGCCTCGGCCGGAGCGGCCGGGATGATCTGCTGGGCGGTCGGGATCTGGCTGATCACCGACTTGAACTCGGAATAGAACAGCGTGCAGACATCGAATTCGCCGCGGTCGAACATGCCGATGACCTTGCGACCGATGGCATCCGCATTGGTGAAGCCGACACGCTTCACTTCGCGCAGATCCGTACGTTCGACGATCAGGCCGGCGAACTCGCGGCGCAGGCTGTCGTAGCCCTTCTTGCCGACGCAGAAAATCTTGACCGTCTTGCCCTGAGCCAGGAGCTTGCGCGCATGGTCACGGGCGAAACGGGCGATCGACGAGTTGAAACCGCCGCACAGACCACGCTCGGCAGTGCAGACGACGAGCAGATGCACGTCGTCCTTGCCGGTGCCGGTCATCAGGCGGGGTGCGCTGTCGTCCGAACCCACGGCTTGCGCGATGTTGGCCAGGACGACACCCATGCGCTGCGAGTACGGGCGAGCAGCCTCGGCCGCTTCCTGCGCACGACGCAGCTTCGCCGCGGCGACCATTTTCATCGCCTTGGTGATCTTCTGCGTCGCCTTGACGGAGGCGATCCGGTTTTTCAGATCCTTTAGTGAAGGCATCCGTTATCCGTCCTTGGCTTGAGCCTGAATTAGGCGAAGTTCTTCGCGAAGCTATCGAGGGCGGCCTTGAGCTTGCCCTTGGTGTCGTCGCTGATCGCCTTGTCGGTGCGGATCGCGTCCAGGATCGCCTTGCCTTCCGAGTGGAGGTAGGAGAGGAGACCCTGTTCGAACTTGCCAACCTGGTTGACCGGAACCTTATCGAGGTAGCCGTTCACGCCAGCGAAGATCACAGCAACCTGCTCTTCCGTCTTGAGCGGAGAGAACTGAGCCTGCTTCAGGAGTTCCGTCAGACGGGCACCACGGTTCAGCAGGCGCTGGGTGGCGGCGTCGAGGTCGGAACCGAACTGGGCGAAGGCGGCCATTTCGCGATACTGGGCGAGCTCACCCTTGATCGAGCCGGCAACCTGCTTCATCGCCTTGATCTGCGCGGCAGAACCAACGCGCGAAACCGACAGACCGACGTTAACGGCCGGACGAATGCCCTGATAGAACAGGTCGGTTTCAAGGAAGATCTGACCGTCGGTGATCGAGATAACGTTGGTCGGAATGAAGGCCGAAACGTCGTTACCCTGGGTTTCGATAACCGGCAGAGCGGTCAGCGAGCCGGCACCGGCAGCGTCGCCCATCTTGGCAGCGCGCTCGAGCAGACGGGAGTGGAGATAGAAAACGTCGCCCGGGTAAGCTTCGCGGCCCGGAGGGCGACGCAGCAGGAGCGACATCTGACGGTAGGCAACGGCCTGCTTCGACAGGTCGTCGTAAGCGATCAGGGCGTGCTGGCCGTTGTCACGGAAGTATTCGCCCATGGCGCAGCCGGCGAACGGTGCGAGATACTGCATCGGAGCCGGGTCCGAAGCGGTGGCGGCGATGATGATCGAGTACTGGAGGGCGCCGCGCTCTTCGAGGATCTTGACGAACTGGGCGACGGTCGAACGCTTCTGGCCAACAGCGACGTAGACGCAGTAGAGCTTGTCGTTATCAGGGCCATTGTCGTGGATCGGCTTCTGGTTCAGGAAGGTGTCCAGAATGATCGCGGTCTTGCCGGTCTGACGGTCACCGATGACGAGCTCGCGCTGGCCACGGCCAACCGGGATGAGGGCGTCGATGGCCTTGAGGCCGGTCGACATCGGCTCATGAACCGACTTGCGCGGGATGATGCCCGGAGCCTTCACGTCGACGCGCGAACGGCGGGTCGCGTTGATCGGGCCCTTGCCGTCGATCGGGTTGCCGAGAGCGTCAACGACGCGGCCGAGCAGTTCCGGACCAACCGGAACGTCTACGATGGCGCCGGTCCGCTTGACGATGTCGCCTTCCTTGATGCCGCGGTCGGCACCGAAGATAACCACACCGACGTTGTCGGCTTCGAGGTTGAGCGCCATGCCGCGGATGCCGCCCGGGAACTCGACCATTTCGCCGGCCTGAACGTTGTCGAGGCCGTAGACGCGGGCGATACCGTCACCGACGGACAGAACCTGGCCAACTTCAGAGACTTCTGCCTCTTTGCCGAAGTTCTTGATTTGATCTTTAAGAATTGCGGAAATTTCCGCGGCGCGGATATCCATCAGCCAACCTCTTTCAGTGCAAGCTTAAGGGTGGAAAGTTTGGCGCGAAGGGACGTGTCGATCTGGCGGGAGCCGATCTTGACGATCAGGCCGCCGAGCAAAGACGGATCGACCGTGACGGAGATCGAAACTTCCTTGCCGGTAACGCCCTTCAGCGCCGCTTTCAGTTCGGTTTCCTGCTCTGCCGAAAGGGCATGAGCAGACGTGACGTCAGCCGTCATCTCACCCTTGTGACGGGCGAGGATCTGGCGATAGGCAGCCACCATGCCGGGAACGGCAAACAGGCGACGATTGCTTGCAACGACCTTCAGGAAGTTCAACACCAGCGCGTTGAAACCGGCCTTTTCGCCGATCGCGCTGATAGCCTTGACCTGGTCTTCGGCCGTGAAGACGGGCGACTGTACCAGGCGCTTCAGATCGGCGCTTTCGTCGATCATCGCCTGGAAACGGTTGAGATCGGCGGCGACGGCGTCAAGCACGCCGGCTTCGAGCGCAAGCTCGAAAAGCGACGATGCGTAACGCTCCGCCACGCCTGAAATCACTTGGGATGCGTCTGCCACGGGCAAAAAATTCCCTGATCTTGATCCAGGGGGCCGGACACCTCGATTGAGGCCTCTCAAGCTCCTGATATCGTTTTGTTTTTCCCCAAAAACACAAGCATGCTGCACTTGCGTTTTCCGAATTTCGCGGTTCGTCTAGCATAGCAGGTCTAGACTCGCAACACGCGTATTAACGGTTTGATCCTTCAGAGCAAGGCCTTGGAGCTTTTTTTGTCCGAAACTGCGTCAAATTGACGAGATATCGGCTGAGCCCGTTCGAAAAGCGAAGATCAAGTCAGACCAAAGACATAGGCGAGGGTGAGGGAAGCGATGACCGCCTGCACAACCAGGAGGAGAAGGTTGCGCCAGGTGCTGCCCTGGTCGGACATGATGGACAGGACCCGGGCGAAGGCCGAAAGCCCGACGGCGGCGCCGAAAGCCAAGTAGACGGTCGGCTGGGCAAGCAGCAGCGCGGTCCCGGCAAAGCCGACGATCAAGCCGCCGATCGATCGCGCGGCTCCGAGCCCTTCCGGGCGGCCTTCTGCTGGAACAAGCGCAAGCGCCTTCAGGGTGAGGCCTGGGGCAAAGAGCACAAAGCATCCGATGAGCGCTGCGACAGAAGCCGCAAGAAAGGCGAGCTGCTCGCCGAGTTCGATGGGAAAGTAGAATTCCATGGATCAACCCGCTTGGAAACAAACCGCGCGGCTTATGCCACGAAACGCGCGGCTGCGGTATGGCTCCGAGCCCTAATTCGCAGGTGATGCGACGCAATCTTTCCCGATCGTATCAAAGGAAGCTCTGCGGATCGACATCCACCTGCACCTGGATCGACCGTCGTTCTTTCGGCCCGCGCTCAAGCATGCTTCGGACGAAGGCCTGCATGTCGCTGTTGCGGCGGCCATGGACGAGCAGTCGGAAGCGATGGCGACCACGGATGAGCGCAAGAGGCGCTTCGGCGGGACCGAGGATCATGATGCCGCTTTCATGGGGCGCAGCCTGTCGCAGCCCGCGCGCATGCCCCTCGGCCTCGGCGCGGCTATCGGCCGAGACGATAATCGAAACGAGACGACCGAAAGGCGGCAGTTGCGCCCGCTCGCGCTCCAGTATTTCGCGCTCATAGAAGGCGGCGGCATCACCCGAGATGATCGCCTGCATGACGGGATGCTGAGGCTGGAACGTCTGCAACAGACCAAGGCTCTTGCGCCCGGTACGGCCGGCACGACCCGTCACCTGCGAGAGCAGCTGGAATGTCCGTTCGGCAGCACGCGGATCGCCATTCGACAGACCGATATCGGCATCGATGATGCCGACCAGCGTCATCAGCGGGAAATTATGCCCCTTCGCCACGAGCTGCGTACCAATGACGATGTCGGCCTCGCCATTGGCGATCGCCTCGAGTTCGAGCCGCAATCGCTTGACCCCGCCGATATCCGACGAGAGCACCAGCGTCCGCGCATCGGGAAAGTGTTTCTCCACCTCTTCGGCGATGCGCTCGACCCCCGGGCCGCAGGCGACCAGATGATCGAGTGTCCCGCATTCCGGGCAGGCATTCGGCGTCGGCTCATGATAGCCGCACTGGTGGCACTGGATCTGGCCACGGAACCGATGCTCGACAAGCCAGCTCGAACATTGCGGGCACTGGAAGCGGTGACCGCAGACGCGGCAGAGGGTCAGCGGCGCATATCCCCGCCGATTGAGGAAGAGCAGCGCCTGTTCACCGCGCTCCACCGCCTTGCCAACGGATCGCAACAGGATCGGCGATAGAAAGCCGCCCCGTTCGGGCGGCGCACGCCGCATGTCGATGAGGTGCAGATCCGGCATCGCGGCATCGGCAAAGCGGGTCGGCAGATGGATGCGGGTATAGCGGCCGGCGATACAGTTCACCTGACTTTCAACCGACGGCGTGGCCGAGACGAGCACGACCGGGAAGTCCGCGATGCGCGCCCGGACGACGGCCATGTCCCGCGCGTTATAGAAGACGCGGTCCTCCTGCTTGAAGGCGGGGTCATGCTCTTCGTCGACGATGATGAGCCCAAGGTTCTCGAAAGGCAGGAAGAGCGCCGAACGCGCACCGGCGACAACCCGGATCTCGCCGGTCGCGACCTGACGCCAGACCTTTTCGCGCGTGCGCGTCGCGAGATCCGAATGCCATTCCCCGGGCTTGGAGCCGAAGCGATCCTGGAAGCGCTCGAGGAAGTTGGCGGTGAGCGCGATTTCCGGCAGCAGGATCAGCACCTGCTTGCCCTGTTTCAGTGTCTCGGCAATCGCCTCGAAATAGACCTCCGTCTTGCCGGAGCCTGTCACGCCATCGATCAGGGAAACGGCAAAGCCACCCTTGCGCAAGCTCTCAAGGATCTCCTCGGCTGCTTCTTTTTGCGGACCGGCAAGACGATTTTCGGCGTAGTCGGGGTCCGGCACGGCGACCAGCGGCGGCGGCGGTAGGAAGACCTGTTCGAACACACCCTGCTTGACGAGACCGTCAATGACGCTGGTCGAGACGCCGCTGGCATGGGCCAACCCGCTCTTGGTCCATGAGAGACCATCCGCTGCCATTTCCAGCACCTTCTGCCGCGCCGGCGTCAGACGTTCCGGCTGATAACCGGCATAACGCAGGCCCTCGATCATCGGCTCCGGATCAAAGGCCGCCGGTGCCCGAAGCGCCATGCGGGCCACATAGCCGGGTGGAGAAAGCGTATAGGCCGCCACCCAGTCAAGGAAGATGCGCATGTCCTGGTCGAGCGGCGGGCAGTCGAAGACCTTGGTGATTTCCCTGAGCTTCTTCGGATCGACTGATGCGTCCTCGCCGCCGTCCCAGACCACACCGATCACCTGTCGCGGCCCAAGCGGCACCTGCACGATCGCGCCCGGCTCCACCGTCAGCTCATCGGGCACCGCGTAGCTGTAGGCCGTTGGTGCTGGCATGGGAACGAGCACCGGCACCACCTTGCGGCGCGGTGTTTCGAACAGTTCTCCGAACAGGCTTTTCGAATCGTCCTTCATCGGGCTGCAACTTGCCCCCTGAGGATCGGAAAGAAAACAGGCTTTATGTAAGGGGAGAGATCAGCGGAAACTGCGGTCGGGATCGGCCGGCAGCCGATGGACCGTGAAGTCTTCCAGCGCCTTGGTCACCTCGGCGGGATCGCCGTCGAGAGCCTCGACCGGAATCAGATTGCCGACGGTGAAATCGAAGCGACCGCCGCGCTTGTTGAGAAGCTCATAGAAGACGGTCATGTCGCGCAGTTCTGTCGACCAGCGGGCGAACCAGTAGAACAGGCCGGAATTGCGCGCCTTCATGTTCACCGGCAGAATCGGCAGATTGTATTTGCGCGCAAGCGAAAT
The DNA here is from genome assembly GCF_042466255.1 of Rhizobium sp. R86522. Lineage (NCBI taxonomy): Bacteria > Pseudomonadati > Pseudomonadota > Alphaproteobacteria > Hyphomicrobiales > Rhizobiaceae > Rhizobium > Rhizobium sp. R86522. Next base: position 4,221,255 of record NZ_JAXHBX010000001.1, on the reverse strand, counting down.
CGCAGACGTCTTCCAGGGCCGCTCGTTCAGCTTGCCTTCGTCCCAATAGGCGATGCGGCCCGAGGGAAAGAGGATGGTCGCCCTGCCCTCTTCCACGGCCCGCGTGGTGAGCTTCAGCGTTTCCCGCGCCTTCAGCTTCGACTTGTGCTCCTCGCGCCATTCGACCGGAATGATGATCTCGGCGAGACGCGGATTGACCCTGACCGCATCGCGGTTGGCATAGAAGGTCATGTCGGGACGGCGATCCTTGAGCAGATCATACATCGCCACCCCGTCGGCGATCCCCGTCGGATGGTTGCTGACCAGGATGAAGCCGCCGGATGGGGGCATGCGGTCGGCATGCCGCACCTGGATCTCGAGACGCAGCGCAGCGCTCAGGTAGTCAAAGACCTGCGGACCCGGAAGATTAGCGACATCATTGGCGAACTGGATCGCCTTGTCATAGCGCAGCACGCTATAAAGAAAGGGTCGCATGACGGGCCAAAGGGGATGCTCGACGAGCTTCTGACCGCGCTCGGCGATCAGCGTGTCGACGATATGTCCGGGGCGCCCGTGAGACAGGAGCGACAGGGTGTCGGTGACGCTCGCGAAAGTGGAGACGGGAGAGCGGCGCATCAGCATTTACCTCGCCAGAGTTCCAGAGGGTTTCTGGCAGCGATTTGTGATCCGGTCATGACAGCCCCGATATTCGTCTTTCGTTAACCCTCCCGCGCCATCGTGAGCCGGGTGGTCAACACTCAAAAACGCAAAAGGCGCCCAATTGATCCCGGCAGACGAAAAACTTCTCGGCGAACGTGCGGCCTGGCTGGAGAGCTTGGGGGCAGAGCGTCGCCTGGCCGGTAACACGCTGGACGCCTATGAGCGCGACACGCGGCAATTCCTGCAATTCCTCTCCGCCCATGTCGGCGGGACCGTGAAGATCGAGGACATCAAGGACTTGCGCCCGGCCGACCTGCGCGGCTTCCTCGCTCATCGCCGCAAGGAGGGGGACGGTGCCCGTTCGCTTGGTAGGCATCTCGCCGGGCTGCGATCCTTCCTCCGTCATCTGGAGCGCAAGGGCCTGGTGAATGCAGCGGGTGCGAGTGCGATCCGTTCGCCGAAACAGCCGAAATCCCTGCCCAAGCCGCTGAGTGGACGTCAGGCTTTAGCCGTCGTCGCTGTCGATACGCAGATGAACGAGGAGCCCTGGATCGCGGCACGCGACGCGGCCGTGCTTTCCCTGCTCTACGGCTGCGGGCTGCGCATCTCGGAGGCATTGGGGTTGACACCCGACGTTTTCCAGGGCCGCCCGACCAGCCTGCGCATCACCGGCAAGGGCGGCAAGACGCGGCTGGTGCCCCTGCTTCCCGTGGTGATGGAAGCGGTGGAAACCTACTACAAGCTCTGCCCCTATCATCTGGAACCCGGCGCACCGCTTTTCCGAGGCGCCCGGGGCGGCCCGCTTCAGCCGGCGATCATCCAGCGCGAGATGCAGAAGCTGCGCTCGGCCCTCGGCCTGCCGGATTCAGCCACACCCCATGCCCTGCGCCACTCCTTCGCAACCCATCTTCTCGGCAGCGGCGGCGACTTGAGGACGATCCAGGAGCTGCTCGGCCATGCGAGCCTCTCGACCACACAGATCTACACCGGTGTCGACAGCGCACGGCTTTTGGACATCTACGATCGCGCCCATCCCCGCGCCTGACGTGTCTCGATCGCACCCGCGTTAACCAAGATCCTTAATCGAACGTGAGGGCGATCGCTTCTATTCTCCGGACTTCTGACAGGAGACGACATGAACGCGCATCGCTTTTTCTCGCTGCGGCCGCACCTGCCGCGCCTTTCGCCGTCTGAAATCGGTCTCTGGATCGCAGGCGTGCTGCCGCTCGCCCTCGTCGTCCTCCTGCTCGCCACCCTCCTTGCAGTCAGCCCGGCGCGCGCTTCCGATGTCGCCTGCCATGGCGAGAACCTGCTCGTGGCGATGGAAAAGGAAAAGCCGGAAGAGCTCGCGAAGATCCGCGCCGAAGCCGCCAAAATACCGAATGGCCAGGGGATCTTCTGGAAGGTTGAGAAGGCAGGCCTGCAGCCCTCCTACCTGCTCGGCACCATGCATGTCACCGATCCCCGCGTTCTGACCATGCCGAACGGCGCCCGCGAAGCGGCTGCCGCCGCCGATGTGGTCGTCATCGAATCAGACGAGATCCTCAACGAGCAGAAGGCCGCCGCTTCGCTGCTCATGCATCCCGAATTGACAATGTTTACCGATGGCAAGTCGGTGAAGGACCATCTTGACGCTGAAGAACTTCAGCGATTGGAAGCCGGGCTGAAGCAGCGTGGCCTGGCGCTAGGCGCCGTCGCCAAGATGAAGCCATGGATCCTGGCGAGCTTCGTGGCGCTCCCGGCATGCGAACTTTCCCGCAAGGCAGCCGGCGCCTCCTTCCTGGACAAGAAGATCGCCGAAGATGCCGTGGCTGCGGACAAGCCGGTTGCCGGCCTTGAAACGCTGGTCGAGCAACTGGAAGCCATGGCCGACCTACCGGTCGATTTTCATTTCAAGGCGTTGATCGAAACGATCGAACTCGGCGACAAGATGGAGGACGTCATTGAAACCATGACGGAGCTCTATCTCGCCGGTGACATCGGCATGACCATGCCCTTGCTGAAAGTCGTCGCCCCCACCGCCGCCGGTGAAGACGAAAGCGCCTATGCCGCCTTCGAGACCCGCATCGTCCGAGATCGCAACCTGGTCATGGCCGAAGGTAGCAAGCAGCACCTGGAAAAAGGAAACGCCTTTATCGCCGTCGGCGCGCTGCATCTGCCGGGCGAAGAAGGTCTGGTCGAATTGCTGCGCGGCCAGGGCTACACCGTTACGCGGATCGACGGCTAGGGTCTTTCGAAGCGGCAAAGCGCTTCAGGAAGGTCTTCACGATCAGCTTGTGGAACGGCGTGACGAAGAGGATGTAGATCCGGCCGAACAGATTGTGCCGCTTGACGAGCGTCGTCAGCGACACATGCTGATACCCGGCGCCCTCCGGCTCCACGGCGACGATGATCCTGAAGTCGAGATGCTTATCGTTGAAGCCAAGCAGCACATGCTGCTCATCCTGCGCCAGAACCGGAAAGCCGCCGATGCGATCCTGACCGGTCAACTCTAACTCTGCTGATTTCAAGCCGAAGAGACCGACGATCAGGTTCCGGATCTTGAGCAGAGCGCCGACCCAGCGCGGCGCCCGCCCCATAAGCTCGCTCGCAACCTCCATCGGAACGAGATCGTTTCGATCGAGGCGGACACTGTAGCTGTCGGCCCAGTCGGCATTGGCAAGGTCAGGATGCGGGAGCACGACACGCTGTTCGACGACAACACCCATCCTGTCCTCCTTGGAGATCACCCCCGCGTCATGCGGGTGGCAACCGGCGTCTTCCAGTAGAACTGGTGTACCAGAAGCGCCAGGATGTGCACTGCGATCAAAAGCCACATGAGGCTCTTCAGCGGGCCGCCATGCACGAAGCCTGCGGTTTCGTTGCCGAAGTAGTAGGCGCCGATGCCACTGAGCGGGATAAGGAAGAACAAGGCATAGAAGGTACCATGCGCCAGCTTCGCAGCGACTGCCAGGATCGGCGGCTCCTCAGCCGGCGCCGGCGGCGCCCCTCGGGTGAAGCGGATCACCAGGCGCACAAGCCCGAGACACAGAACGGCAATCCCGACATAGGCATGGATATTGGCGAAGGTCAGGTCCTCAGGCGAAGGGACCTCCCCGCGTTCGTAGGCTTCAGCCACCTCCTCCATCGCATCAGAGAAGATGAGATTGAAGAGAATGAGCAGGGCCATCAGCCAGTGAAGGGCCTTCTGCGGGATGGAATAGGAGGCGGGTGCGACATGGGCCATGGTCTTGCCTTTCGGGAGGAGCAAAGGGAGGCACTGACCACACATGATAAAGGCCGCCGCCTGGGGTACAAGCGACGACCTTCAACCTTACCGAAATATAATATTTGACCTATATCAGGTCGGGCCGCCTCACATATGCAGCGGCTTGAAGAAGGTCGCGAGTGCGGCTTCCTTGACGGCTTCCGACATGGTCGGATGGGCGTGGCAGGTGCGACCGAGATCCTCCGAGGAACCTCCGAATTCCATCAGCACGGCAGCTTCGTGGATCATCTCGCCGGCGCCGAGACCGATGATATGCACGCCGAGCACGCGGTCCGTGTCCTTGTCGGCCAGAACCTTCACAAAGCCGTCCATGGCCTGCATGGCGCGCGCTCGGCCATTGGCCGTGAACGGGAACTTGCCGACCTTGTAGGCAACGCCTGCGGCCTTAAGCTCTTCCTCGGTCTTGCCAACGGAGGCGACTTCCGGCTGGGTGTAGACGACGCCGGGGATGACCTCGTAGTTCACATGGCCATGCTGGCCAGCGAGGATTTCGGCAAGCGCCACGCCTTCGTCTTCGGCCTTGTGAGCCAGCATCGGCCCCTTGACCACGTCACCGATCGCAAAGATGCCGGCGACATTGGTGCGATAGTGGCCGTCGATTTCGACGCGACCACGGTTGTCGAGGGCAACGCCCGCTTCTTCGAGGCCGAGACCCGCCGTGTAGGGCTTGCGGCCGGTGGCGACGAGCACGACGTCCGCGTCGAGCGTCTGGGCTTCGCCGCCCTTGACCGGCTCGAACGTGACCTTAGCACCCTCACCCGACTTCACGACACCGGTAACCTTGGCGCCGAGATTGAATTCCATGCCCTGCTTGGCAAGGATGCGCTGGAACTGCTTGGAGACTTCGCCGTCCATGCCGCCGAGGATCGTGTCGAGATACTCGATGACGGTGACCTTGGCGCCAAGGCGCGACCAGACCGAGCCGAGCTCGAGGCCGATGACACCGCCGCCGACGACGATCATCTTAGCCGGGACCTTTTCAAGCGCGATGCCGCCGGTCGAGGACACGATCACCTTTTCGTCGATCTCGACCGCAACACCCGGAATGCCGGCGACGTCGGAACCGGTCGCGATAACGATGTTTTTGGTTTCCAGGACCTGGACTTCACCGGCGTCGTTGGTGACTTCAACCTTGCCGGCCGAAAGGATCTTGCCGGTGCCCTGGATGCCGTCGATCTTGTTCTTCTTGAACAGGAAAGCGACGCCTTCGACGTTAGACTTCACGGTCGCGTCCTTGTGCGCCATCATCTTGCCGAGGTTCAATGTCGGCGCACCGACTTCGACACCGAGATCGGCCATGCCATGGGCGGCGTGGTGGAAGACTTCCGAGGCGTGCAGCAGGGCCTTGGAGGGGATGCAGCCGATGTTGAGGCAGGTGCCGCCATAGGTCGCGCGCTTTTCGACCACGGCAACCTTCATGCCGAGCTGGGCCGCCTTGATGGCGCAGACATAGCCGCCGGGGCCGGAGCCGATAACGATGACATCATAAGACATGGGAAGCTTCCTTCGTTTTCGACGGTTACCGACCGCCGCTGACATTCAAGAGGGCACCCGTGACATAGGATGCCTGAGGCGAGAGGAGATAAAGAACGCTGTCGGCCACTTCGTCGGCCGTTCCGGGCCTTTGCATCGGAACGATGGGCGCCAGATCGCGCGCCCTGTCCGGCAATCCACCGGATGCATGAATTTCGGTATCGATGATCCCGGGCCTGATGGCATTGACCCGGATGCCCTCTGTCGCGACTTCGCGGGACAAGCCCACAGTAAAGGTATCGACGGCGGCCTTGGCGGCGGCATAGTCGACATACTGGCCCGAACTGCCGATCACGGCGGCCATGGACGAGATGTTGACGATCACGCCACCCTGCCCGCCGTGTTTCGTCGACATGCGCTTCACCGCTTCCGTGGCGCACCGGATCTTGCCGATGACGTTGACGGCAAACATCCGGTCGAGCCGCGCCCGGTCGAATTCCTCGACCCGCGCCGTGACGTCGACCACGCCGGCATTGTTGACCAGACCATGGAGCGGTCCAAGGAGATCGGCGGCGGCGAAGATCGCGGCGATGCCCTCTTCGGTGGCGGTATCACCCTGCACGATCTCTGCCTTGGCGCCATGCTTTCGGCAATCGGCCGCAACGGCCTCGGCAGCAGTCTGGTCCGAGCGATAGTTCACCAGCAGGTCATAGCCCTGCGTTGCGGCCTTTCGGCAGACGGCAGCACCGATGCCACGACTGCCGCCGGTGACGAGAAGGATGGGACGGGTGGTCATGAGGCGCATCCCTTGAATTCGAAAACATCCCAGGGCGCGCTGTTCATCGCCTTGCCTACGGCAGACGACAGGATGGAGGGGCCGAAGCCGGGCAGGAGAAGCGCATCGGGCGCGTCGGCTCCTTCCGGCGGTAGAAGGTCGACATGGCCGGTCGTCTCGTCGATCCCGTAGACGATACCCTTCCAGACGGTGCAGGCAGCAATCGTTGCCCCAGTCACGTCGCCCTCGGGGCAATTGTTCATCAGCATGCCGATGGGACGCTCGATCTCGGGATCGAACATGACGTGACCATCGAGCTTGAAAGTGCCGATTTCGGTGCTGAACGCATGGGAAACAGGCGTATTCTCGCCGCTGGCAGCAGCAAAGACCAGCTCGACGCCGGTTTCGGCTTCGCGGTAGGTGGCTTTTTCAATCCGGCAATCGGCGGCCATAGCCGCATCAGACAGCGCGAGCGCGGCAAGAAGAACCATTGCTCTCGACGACGCGCCCATGCCTCACCTCAAAACGCCAGTGCGAGGAACATCAAGCCGAGGCCGGCCGTGGCGCCAGTCCAGACAAGCGAGCGGATATAGGGAATACCTGCCAGGTAGAGCGGATAATAGACGATGCGCCCGACAAACCAGACGATGGCACCGGTCAGGCCGAGGCCCGAGGTCTCACCGGTGAACAGCAACCCAGCGGCAAGGGCCACGAAGGCGGGATAGGTCTCGCGGAAATTCGATGACGCCCGTGCGGCGCGCCCGGCGAGCTTGCTCGCCGGCTGCTTGTTGTCGTCACGCGGGCCGGCATTCCACTCCGTGCCCAGCTCCTTGGTGGCCAGCATGCCCTGAAGGAGGACATGCGCCACCAGCAGGACCACGCTCCAGGCAAGAAGCAGGACCAGCGGAGAGGCGGAAGCGGATACCGGCTCCATCGTGCGTTTTCCTTAGAGGTCGAGAACCAGACGTTCCGGATCCTCGAGGCTTTCCTTGACGCGAACGAGGAAGGTGACTGCTTCCTTGCCGTCGACGATGCGGTGATCGTAGGAGAGCGCGAGATACATCATCGGACGAATGACGATCTGGCCACCGACGACGACCGGACGCTCCTGGATCTTGTGCATGCCGAGGATACCCGACTGCGGTGCATTCAGGATCGGCGAGGACATCAGCGAACCGTAGACGCCACCGTTGGAGATGGTGAAGGTACCGCCCTGCATGTCGGCCATCGACAGCTGACCATCACGGGCAGCCTTGCCGAGACGGCCGATGTCCTTTTCGATCTCGGCGATCGACATCTGGTCGGCATCGCGCACGATCGGAACGACCAGGCCCTTGTCCGTGCCGACGGCAACGCCGATGTGGCAGTAGTTCTTGTAGATGATGTCGGTGCCGTCGATTTCGGCGTTAACGGCCGGCAGTTCCTTCAGCGCATGCGTGACGGCCTTGGTGAAGAAGCCCATGAAGCCGAGCTTCACGCCGTGCTTCTTCTCGAAGATGTCCTTGTAGCGGTTGCGCAGGGCCATCACGGCCGACATGTCCACCTCGTTATAGGTGGTGAGCATGGCAGCCGTGTTCTGGGCGTCCTTGAGGCGCTTGGCGATCGTCTGGCGCAGGCGGGTCATCTTCACGCGCTCTTCGCGCGATGCGTCGTCGCCGGAAGAGGCCGGACGCGGAGCAGCCGGGGTGGCAGCCGGTGCCGGAGCGGAGACGCCCTTGGCGATGGCGGCGATCACGTCGCCCTTCAGCACCTGGCCACGCTTGCCGGAGCCGTCGACGTCGGAGGTCGCGATGTTGTTGTCGGCAGCGAGCTTGGCGGCGGCCGGAGCAGCCGGCATGGCCGAGGGAGCAGCCGGAGCAGCGGCCGCCGGAGCAGTGGCTGCAGCAGGAGCCGGTGCGGCGGCAGGGGCCGGAGCAGCTGCACCAGCAGAACCGGCAGCACCTTCAGCGATCTGGCCGAGCAGCGCGCCGAGACCGACGGTTTCGCCGTTCTGGGCGACGATTTCAGTCAGAACGCCCGAGACCGGCGACGGGACTTCGACAGTCACCTTGTCGGTTTCCAGTTCGACGAGCGGCTCGTCGGCCTTGACGGTGTCACCGACCTTCTTGAACCAGGTGCCAATAGTGGCTTCGCTGACGGATTCGCCGAGGGTGGGTACGCGGATTTCAGTGGCCATGATCTCAATTCCGTTGGTCAGAGAACGTTTCGGTCTGCGAGGGAGTGACTGGGCGGATCAACCGCCCAGTGCGTCCTCGAGGAAGGCTTCGAGCTGGGCAAGGTGCTTGGACATCAAGCCGGTTGCCGGCGAGGCAGCAGCCGGACGACCGGTGTAGCGTACGCGCTGGTACTTGGCGTCGATATGGGCAAGCACCCATTCCAGATACGGATCGATGAACGACCAGGCGCCCATGTTCTTCGGCTCTTCCTGGCACCAGACCATCTCCGCATTGCGGAAGCGCGAGAGCTCGTTGATGAGCGCCTTGGCCGGGAACGGATAGAGCTGTTCGATGCGCAGCAGGTAGATGTCGTCGATGCCGCGCTTTTCGCGCTCTTCCAGAAGATCGTAATAGACCTTGCCGGAACACATGACGACGCGACGGATCTTCGCATCCTTCTGCAGCTTGATCGGACCGTCCTTGATGACTTCGGCATCGTCCCACAGCAGGCGGTGGAACGAAGATTCACCAGCCATCTCGGCAAGGCTCGACGTGGCACGCTTGTGGCGCAGCAGCGACTTCGGCGTCATCATGATCAGCGGCTTGCGGAAGTCACGCTTCATCTGACGGCGCAGAATGTGGAAGTAGTTCGACGGCGTCGTGACGTTTGCGACCTGCATGTTGTCTTCGGCGCACATCTGCAGCCAGCGCTCGAGGCGGGCGGAAGAGTGCTCCGGACCCTGACCTTCATAGCCATGCGGCAGAAGGCAGACGAGACCGGACATGCGCAGCCACTTGCGTTCGCCTGACGAGATGAACTGGTCAAACACGACCTGTGCACCGTTGGCGAAGTCGCCGAACTGGGCTTCCCAGAGCGTCAGCGCATTCGGACGAGCCAGCGAATAGCCGTATTCGAAGCCGAGTACGGCTTCCTCCGAAAGCATCGAGTTGATGACTTCGTAACGAGCCTGGTTCGGGGCCAGATTGGCGAGCGGGATGTAGCGGTCTTCGGTCTCCTGATCGTAGAGAACCGAGTGGCGCTGCGAGAAGGTGCCGCGTTCGCAATCCTGGCCGGACAGACGGATCTTGTGGCCGTCGAGGCAGAGCGAACCGAAGGCGAGTGCTTCGCCCATGGCCCAGTCGATGCCTTCGCCGGTCTCGATCATCTGGGCCCGGTTTTCCATGAAGCGCTGGATCGTGCGGTGTGCCTTGAAGCCTTCCGGAATGGTCGACAGCTTGCGGCCGATTTCCTTGAGCTGCTTCATCGGCACGGCGGTCTTGCCGCGACGCTGCTCGTCGGCATTGTCGGCGGTCCGGAGACCCGACCATGCGCCATCAAGCCAGTCGGCCTTGTTCGGCTTGTAGCTCTGGCCGGCCTCGAACTCCTGCTCGAGATGGGCGCGCCAGTCGGCCTTCATCTTCTCGAGTTCGCCCTCGGTGATCAGACCTTCGGCGATCAGACGCTCGCCATAGATGTTGACCACGGTCTTGTGGGCACGGATTTCCTTGTACATCTTCGGCTGGGTGAAGCTCGGCTCGTCGCCTTCGTTGTGACCGAAGCGGCGGTAGCAGAACATGTCGACGACGACAGGCTTGTGGAACTTCATACGGTATTCGGTCGCAACCTTCGCCGCATAGACGACGGCTTCCGGATCGTCACCATTGACGTGGAAGATCGGCGCTTCGATCATCTTGGCGACGTCGGACGGATAGGGCGACGAACGCGAGAAAGCCGGATTGGTGGTGAAACCGATCTGGTTGTTGATGATCACGTGCAGCGTGCCGGCCACGCGGTGGCCGCGCAGGCCAGACAGGCCGAGAATTTCCGCAGTCACACCCTGGCCGGCAAAAGCTGCATCACCATGCAGGAGAAGCGGCAGAACCTTGGCGCGCTCCTTCAGCGGAATGACATCGCCTTCCCAGATCTTGGCGAGCTGGTCCTGCTTGGCGCGGGCCTTGCCCATGACGACAGGGTTGACGATTTCCAGGTGCGACGGGTTGGCCGTCAGCGACAGGTGAACCTTGTTGCCGTCGAACTCGCGGTCGGAGGAAGCGCCGAGATGGTACTTCACGTCGCCCGAGCCTTCGACTTCGTCGGGCTTGAAGGAACCGCCCTTGAATTCATGGAAGACCGCGCGATGCGGCTTGTGCATGACGTTGGTCAGGACGTTCAGACGACCGCGATGGGCCATGCCGAGAACAACCTGCTCGAGACCTTCCTGGCCACCGCGCTTGATGATCTGCTCAAGCGCCGGGATCAGCGATTCACCACCGTCGAGGCCAAAGCGCTTGGTGCCCTTGTACTTGACGTCGATGAACTGCTCGAAGCCTTCGGCTTCGATCAGCTTCTGCAGAATGGCCTTCTTGCCGTTCGGCGTGAATTCGACACCCTTGCCGGGGCCTTCGATGCGCTCCTGGATCCAGGCTTTTTCTTCCGGATTGGAGATGTGCATGAATTCGACGCCGAGCGTCGAGCAATAGGTGCGCTGCAGGATGTCGAGCATCTGCGGGATCGTGGCGTATTCCAGACCCAGCACGTTGTCGATGAAGATCTTGCGGCTGTAATCGGCTTCGGTGAAGCCGTAAGCGGTCGGCGAAAGCTCGTTGTAGTCATCAACCGGAGCGGCGAGACCGAGTGGGTCGAGCTTGGCATGCAGGTGACCGCGCATGCGGTATGCACGGATCATCATGATGGCGCGGACGGAATCGCGCGTTGCCTGCAGGACTTCAGATTCCGAAACAGACTTTCCGGTCGAAGCGGCGGTCGCTTCTGCCTTGGCCTGAACCTTCTTTTCGATGACCTTTTCGACCACGCCCCAGTTGCCGTCGAGCGCGTTGACGAGATCGCCACCTTCGGCGATCGGCCAGTTCTTGCGCTGCCAGGAGGCGCCCTTGGCGGCCTTCTTCACATCGGTCGGATTATCGGCCAGCGCCTTGAAGAAAGCCTGCCACTCGTCGGAAACCGATGAGGGATCTTCCTCGTAACGCGCGTAAAGCTGCTCGATATAGGCCGCATTCGATCCGTCGAGGAAGGACGTGATCAGAAACTGCTCGTTGGCTTCTTGCCTACCCATGGTGTTTTGCGAACCTCTCGGCTCGCCTCCCGACTAGAATTGATGGCCGGATGCCCGGCCTGCCGCTCGCGATCGTCAAAAACTGCGAATCGTCCCAGATATGCGAAGTCCAGGCGAAGGATTGGCGGACCAACCCTTCGCCTGGCTTGATTTTTGTCAGGTCTCAGCCCTTGAGGACTTCGACCAGGGTCTTGCCCAGACGTGCCGGCGAAGGCGAAACCTTGATGCCGGCCGCTTCCATGGCTTCGATCTTCGATTCCGCATCGCCCTTGCCACCGGAAACGACAGCACCGGCATGGCCCATTGTGCGGCCCTTCGGAGCAGTCCGGCCTGCGATGAAGCCGGCCATCGGCTTCTTGCGGCCCTTCTTGGCTTCGTCGATCAGGAACTGGGCTGCATCTTCTTCAGCCGAGCCGCCGATTTCGCCGATCATGATGATCGAGGTCGTGGCCGGGTCGGCCAGGAACATCTCCAGCACGTCGATGAATTCGGTGCCCTTGACCGGGTCGCCGCCGATACCAACAGCGGTCGTCTGGCCGAGACCTTCGTTCGAGGTCTGGAACACGGCTTCATAGGTCAATGTTCCCGAGCGCGAGACGATACCGACCGAACCCTTGCGGAAGATCGAGCCCGGCATGATGCCGATCTTGCACTCTTCCGGCGTCAGGATACCCGGGCAGTTCGGGCCGAGCAGGCGCGACTTGGACTTGTCGAGCTTGGCCTTGACCCGCACCATGTCCATGACCGGGATACCCTCGGTGATGCAGGTGATGAACGGGATCTCGGCGTCGATCGCCTCAATGATGGCGTCGGCTGCACCGGCCGGCGGAACGTAGATCACGGATGCATCTGCACCGGTCTTTTCCTTGGCTTCGGCAACGGTCGCGAAGATCGGCAGGGTTTCACCCTTGGAGCCGGTCCAGTTTTCGCCACCCTTCTTCGGATGGATACCGCCGACCATCTGCGTGCCGTAGTAGGCGAGCGCCTGTTCGGTGTGGAAGGTGCCGGTCTTGCCGGTCAGGCCCTGAACGAGGACCTTGGTGTTCTTGTTTACAAGAATTGACATCGAATAGGTTCCTCAGATTAGCCGTTGATCGCCGCGACGATCTTCTTGGCAGCGTCGTCCAGATCGTCGGCCGCGGTGATCGCGAGGCCGGATTCGTTCAGGATCTTCTTGCCAAGTTCGACATTGGTGCCTTCGAGGCGCACGACGAGCGGAACCTTCAGGCCGACTTCCTGCACAGCGGCAACGACGCCCTCTGCGATGACATCGCACTTCATGATGCCGCCGAAGATGTTTACGAGGATGCCCTCGACCTTCGGGTCAGCGGTGATGATCTTGAAGGCAGCCGCGACCTTCTCCTTGCCGGCGCCACCGCCGACGTCGCAGAAGTTTGCCGGCTCTTTGCCGTAAAGCTTGATGATGTCCATCGTCGCCATGGCGAGACCGGCACCGTTGACCATGCAGCCGATATTGCCGTCGAGGGCCACATAAGCGAGGTCCCACTTCGAGGCTTCGATTTCCTTGGCGTCTTCTTCGGTCTCGTCGCGCAGCGCCTTGACGTCGTCGTGGCGGAACAGCGCATTGCCGTCGAAGGACATCTTGGCGTCGAGCACGCGCAGATGGTCATTCTTCATGACGATCAGCGGGTTGACTTCGAGCAGCGCCATGTCCTTCTCGACGAAGGCCTTGTAGAGGATCGGGAAGAGCGACTTTGCGTCTTCGGCAGCAGCACCGGTCAACTCCAGAGCAGCCGAGATCTTGGCAACATCGGCGTCGGTGACGCCGGCTTCCGGATCGATGGCGATCGTGTGGATCTTTTCCGGCGTGTCATGGGCAACGGCTTCGATGTCCATGCCGCCTTCGGTCGAAACGACGAAGGCAACCTGGCCGACCGAGCGGTCGACGAGCAGCGAGCAGTAGAGTTCGCGAGCGATGTCGGCACCGTCTTCGATGTAGAGACGGTTGACCTGCTTGCCGGCGTCGCCGGTCTGGGCAGTCACCAGCGTGTTGCCGAACATTTCCTTGGCGTGGCTCTTGGCTTCGTCGATCGAGAAAGCGAGGCGTACGCCGCCCTTGGCGTCCGGCGACAGTTCCTTGAACTTGCCCTTGCCGCGGCCGCCAGCATGGATCTGGCTCTTGACCACGTAGAGCGGGCCAGGAAGCTGCTTTGCGGCGGCTTCGGCTTCTTCTGCGGAGAAGATGGCCACACCTTCGGCGACCGGTGCACCAAAGCTCTTCAGAAGAGCCTTGGCCTGATATTCATGAATGTTCATTGTCGTGTCCCTGTTTTGGGCGAAATGGCAATTACTTGAGAGCCGGCGCGATGTTGATGCAGGCTTCGCAGAGGCCGGCAACGGCGCCGACAGACTTCTGGAAGGCTTCTTCTTCGGCCTTGTTCAGGTCGATTTCGATGATGCGCTCGACGCCGCCTTCACCGATGACGACCGGTACGCCGACATACATGTCCTTAACGCCGTACTGGCCGGTGAGGTAGGCGGCGCAGGGCAGAACGCGCTTCTTGTCCTTGAGGTAGGACTCAGCCATTTCGATGGCGGAAGCAGCAGGTGCATAATAGGCCGAACCGGTCTTCAGCAGGCCGACGATTTCGGCGCCGCCATCACGGGTGCGCTGGATGATTTCTTCGAGGCGCTCCTTGGTGACCCAGCCCATCTTGACGAGGTCGGTCAGCGGGATGCCGCCAACGGTCGAGTAACGAGCGAGCGGCACCATGGTGTCGCCGTGGCCGCCGAGAACGAAGGCGGTGACGTCCTGGACGGAAACGTTGAATTCTTCAGACAGGAAGTGGCGGAAACGACCAGAGTCGAGAACGCCGGCCATGCCGACGACCTTGTTGGTCGGGAGGCCCGAGAACTTCTGCAGCGCCCAGACCATCGCGTCGAGCGGGTTGGTGATGCAGATGACGAAGGCGTTCGGGGCATACTTCTTGATGCCGGCGCCAACCTGTTCCATGACCTTGAGGTTGATACCGAGCAGGTCATCGCGGCTCATGCCCGGCTTGCGGGCAACACCGGCAGTGACGATGCAAACGTCGGCGCCTTCGATGGCGGCGTAATCGCTCGCGCCGGAAAGCTTGGCATTGAAGCCCTCGACCGGACCGGACTGGGCAATGTCGAGACCCTTGCCCTGGGGGATGCCGTCAGCAATGTCGAACAGGACGATGTCGCCCAGTTCCTTCAGACTGGCGAGATGCGCCAGCGTTCCACCAATCATTCCAGAACCGATAAGAGCGATCTTCTTGCGCGCCATTGTAGACTTCCTTTTGGATCCGCGACCAAGGCCGAGGGCGAGTGTTAGCCTGCCCTTGTGGACAAACCGCATAGCTCCAAAGGGTCTAAACCGCAAACGATAATTTTCGGTGTATCAATTTCAATCGGTTAGAACATAAAATTCTTACGTAAACGTCAAAGATTATGTCACCGAGCCGTCATGATTTTGACGTTTTGACTGGTGCAGCTCCAGATAATCTGCGCTCCGCATTTCGAAGAGACGCGAAACTGTTCGATCAAATTCAAAGCCTTCGGTGCCCTTCTTCTCCGTGAGCAAAGTTTCCGGCATCGCAACGGCAGAGGCGAACAGCCGAACACTGGAGTCGTAGAGCGCATCGATCAGAATGATGAAGCGTTTCGTCTCATTCCGTTTTTCTGGGCCGAGATGCGGGATACCCTCGACGAAGACGATGTCGAAACGCTTGGCGATCGCCAGATAATCGGACGCGCCGAGTGGTCGCTCGCAGAGATCGTGAAAGCTGAAGCGCGCAGCCCGACCGGCGGCCCGCGGGACCGCGATGGCTCTCCCTTTCATCTCGATCGATGTAGGCACCTCCCGGGCACCCTCTGTCACACGCTTCCAGGCGATGTCCATCATCTTCGGTGCGTCATCGAGGGGCGCAATGTAAACCGGTAGGCTCTCCATCTTTTCGAGACGGTAGTCTGTGGGAGAATCGAGCGTCGAGACATCGACGTTCTTTTTCAGCAGATCGACGAAGGGCAGGAATAGCCCACGGTTCAGCCCATCACGATATAGGTTGTCTGGCTCGACATTCGACGTCGCCACAAGCGTGCAACCCCGCGCAAAAAGCTCGGTGAAGAGCCGCGCCAGGATCATCGCATCGGCGATGTCGGTCACCGTGAATTCGTCGAAGCAGAGAAGCTGCGCCTCTTCGCGAAGCGCTTCCGCCACAGGCGGCACGGGATCGGCCTGCTTTGTCTCGCCGGCCTTCAGTTTCTGGCGGTGGGCATGGATACGGGCATGCACATCGGCCATGAACTCGTGAAAATGCGCGCGGCGCTTCTTCTCGATGGGTGCAAGCCGGAAGAACAGGTCCATGAGCATGGTCTTGCCGCGGCCGACGCTGCCATGGATATAGAGACCCTTGATCGGGATCTCTGGCTTGCGTGCCCGGGCAAACATCCAGCCGAGCGCACTCTTCTTGGCCGCCGGCTTGCGCGCCTTCAGCTCCGTCAGGATCCGGTCGAGCTTTTCGGCAACGCCAAACTGGTAGCGGTCGGGCTGAAGTGTTCCCGCCTCCGTCATCGCGCGCAATTGCTCGACGACGCTTAAGCCGTAGTCAGGAACTGGCTGCATGGAGAAAATGTCCCGCCGGGAGGGTGGCCCCGAGCGGGCCACCGCAGGTATAAGAGGAGGTTCAGCGGCTCAGGCTGACCGGCTGGCCGGACGCGGTGCTGCCGTCGAACCGGGCGTCGGCCGTCTTGTAGAGGCTGCCGATGGTGTTGCCGTTGCGGTCCTTGAGGACAACCGACTTACCTGACACTTCCCAGGAACCCATCGCCGTGAGTTCGCCGGCGCAACCGCGGGTGCCGCCACGCGAGCCGCTGCCGAGATTGGTGAGCGTCAGGAACATGTCGCAGCTTGCGCCAGCGCTCTGGACGCGCCAGTTGCCGACCATCGATTCCTTGGTGACGTCAAGCGCGGTTGCCGGCGCGACCGCCGTTCCCACGGCCGCAGCAGTCGTCGCTGGCGCAGCGGGAAACTGGTTGGGATCTGTCGCACCCGGAGGAGGAAGCTGGCCGGACTGCACCGATGGAACCGGCTGGGCCTGCAGCGGAGGCAGGGCGCTGTTCGCAGCATTCATGTTGCTGTAGGATGTACGCTGGCACCCCGCGAGCGCCAGAAGGATGGCTGCTCCGGTGACTGCATGGCTGAATTTCATCATTATACTCCCGCTCTCGCGACCTTTGCCGCAACCTGCCGTACAACTGAGTTTTAGATATGTTACGCGAATATGGTTAATCAAGTTCCATATCACGTTCGATCGATAGCCGGCACTATAAGGATAAATTAAGGCCGCCCGAAACGGTTCCCGGGCGGCCTCTCATTCTTTTGACAATGTGGCTCAGGCGCGACGCTCGACCATCATCTTCTTGATCTCGGCAATCGCCTTGGCAGGGTTCAGACCCTTCGGGCAGGCCTGGGCGCAGTTCATGATCGTGTGGCAGCGATAGAGGCGGAAGGGATCCTCGAGATTGTCGAGGCGCTCGCCGGTCGCTTCATCGCGGCTGTCGATCAGCCAGCGATAGGCCTGCAGCAGCACGGCCGGACCGAGATAACGGTCGCCGTTCCACCAGTAGCTCGGACAGGAGGTCGAGCAGCAGGCGCAGAGAATGCACTCGTAGAGACCGTCTAGTTTCTGACGATCCTCGTGGCTCTGCTTCCATTCCTTCGCCGGAGGCGGGGACACCGTTTGCAGCCAAGGCTCGATCGAACGGTGCTGGGCGTAGAAGTTCGAGAGATCAGGCACGAGATCCTTGACCACAGGCATATGTGGCAGCGGATAGACCTTAACGGTTCCGTTCACCTCATCCATGCCCTTGGTGCAGGCAAGCGTATTCGTGCCATCGATGTTCATCGCACACGAGCCGCAGATGCCTTCACGACACGAACGACGCAGCGTCAGCGTCGGGTCGATATTGTTCTTGATGTAGAGAAGGCCGTCCAGAACCATCGGGCCGCAATCGTCGACATCGATGTAATAGGTATCGATGCGCGGATTGGCGCCGTCATCCGGGCTCCAGCGATAGACCCGGTATTCGCGAACGTTCTTGGCACCGGCCGGCTTCGGCCAGACCTTGCCTTCGGTGACCTGGGAATTCTTGGGGAGAGCGAGTTCTACCATGATGAGGTCCTCAAATCAGTAGACGCGAGCCTTGGGCGCGATCTTCTTGGGATCGATGCCTTCAGCGATGAGCTCGGTATGGACAGGGCGGTAGTCGAGCTTGACGTCACCCGCTTCCGAGACCCAGGCCAGCGTATGCTTGCGCCAGTTCTCGTCGTCGCGACCGCCATACGGACCGGACGTGTAGTCTTCTCGGGCATGCGAACCACGGCTCTCCTTGCGAGCCTCGGCGCCATAGACCGTGGTGATCGCATTGGCCATCAGGTTGTGCAGTTCGAGCGTCTCGACCAGGTCAGAGTTCCAGATCATAGAACGGTCGGTGACCTTGATGTCCGGCAGTTCCTTCCAGATCGCAGACAGACGATTGCAACCGCTTTCGAGCGATTCCTGCGTGCGGAACACGGCCGCATCGTCCTGCATGGCGCGCTGCATCTTGTCGCGCAGCACAGCGGTCGGGGTCTGACCCGAAGCGTGACGCGTGTTGTCGAAGCGATCCATGATCTTGTCGCAGGCGGCAACATTCAGCGCCGGGATCGGCGACGTGCGGTCGATGACCTCAGCAGCCCGGATCGCAGCCGCACGACCGAAGACCACGAGGTCGATCAGCGAGTTGGAGCCGAGACGGTTCGCACCGTGCACCGAGGCGCAACCGGCTTCACCGACAGCCATCAGGCCCGGAATGATGCGTTCCGGATTGTTGGAGTCGGCATTCAGCACTTCGCCCCAGTAGTTCGTGGGAATGCCGCCCATGTTGTAGTGAACCGTCGGCAGAACCGGGATCGGCTCGCGGGTCACATCAACGCCGGCGAAGATCTTCGCCGATTCCGAAATGCCCGGCAGGCGCTCGTGCAGGACGGCCGGATCGAGGTGATCGAGATGCAGGAAGATGTGGTCCTTGTTCTTGCCGACGCCGCGGCCTTCACGGATTTCCATCGTCATGCAGCGCGAGACAACGTCACGCGAGGCGAGATCCTTCGCCGAAGGAGCATAGCGCTCCATGAAGCGCTCGCCTTCAGAGTTGACGAGGTAACCACCTTCGCCGCGTGCGCCTTCGGTGATCAGACAGCCGGCGCCGTAGATACCGGTCGGGTGGAACTGGACGAATTCCATGTCCTGCAGCGGAAGGCCCGCGCGGGCGATCATGCCGCCGCCGTCACCGGTGCAGGTGTGAGCGGACGTTGCAGAGAAATAGGCACGGCCATAGCCGCCGGTCGCGAGCACGACCATCTTCGCGGAGAAGCGATGGATGGTGCCGTCGTCGAGGTTCCAGGCAACGACGCCGGTGCAGCGGCTGCCATCATCAGACATGATCAGGTCGAGCGCGAAATACTCGATGAAGAACTCGGCATTGTTGCGCAGCGACTGGCCGTAGAGCGTGTGCAGGATGGCGTGGCCGGTACGGTCGGCGGCAGCACAGGTGCGCTGCACCGGCGGGCCTTCGCCATAGTTCTGCATGTGACCGCCGAAGGGGCGCTGATAGATCTTGCCTTCCTCGTTACGCGAGAAGGGCACGCCGTAATGCTCGAGCTCATAGACCGCCTTCGGCGCTTCCATGGCGAGATACTGCATGGCGTCAACGTCGCCGAGCCAGTCGGAACCCTTGACGGTGTCGTAAAGGTGCCACTGCCAGCAGTCGGGCGTCATGTTGTTCAGCGAGGCGGCGATACCGCCCTGAGCAGCGACCGTGTGCGAACGGGTCGGGAAAACCTTGGTGATGCAAGCCGTCTTGAAGCCCTGTTCGGCCATGCCGAGCGTCGCGCGCAGTCCGGCGCCACCGGCACCGACGACCACGACGTCGTAGGAATGGTCAACATAGGTGTAGGCCTTGCCGGTCTGGGCGAAGTTATGAATGGTTGCCATGTTGATTTACCCTACGAATGCGATCTTCAAGATGGCGAAAAGACAGAGGCCACCGATCAGGATTGCAAAGAACGTGTTCAGCATCAGAAGCAAAAGCTTGGCGATATCGGCATGGACATAGTCCTCGATGATCACCTGCATGCCCAGCTTCATATGGATCAGTGCCGACAGCACGACCAGAGCCATGACGACGGCAACAAGCGGGTGCGACAATGCGCCAACCACTTCGGCATAGGGCTGGCCGTTGTACATGACCAGAAAGCCGACGAAGAAGAGGATCAGAGGGATGTTGGCGACGGCCGTGACGCGCTGACGCCAGAAATGCTCGGTGCCTTCCTTGGCCGAGCCGAGACCGCGGACCTTGCCGAGCGGAGTGCGCATATCCATGGAATGGTGCCTCAGGTGCGAATGATATAGGCAACGACCCAGACGAGGATCGTCAGGACGACGGATGCGATGATGTTTGCTTTGGCGAGCTTCGTGGAGAAATGCTTGTCGAAGCCGTAGCCGACATCCCACATCAGGTGGCGCAGACCGCCGAGCATGTGATGGATGAGTGCCCAGGTATAGCCGAACAGGATCAGGCGGCCGATGATGGTTCCCATGAACCAGTTGACCCACTCGAAGTATTCGGCGCCCGTTGAGGCTGCCACAAGCCACCAAGCCACGAGGATCGTGCCGAAATAAAGCGCCGCACCGGTGATACGGTGCAGGATCGACATGATCATTGTGGGGATAGGCTTGTAGATTTGCAGGTGCGGCGACAGAGGCCGGTTTTTAGTCACATTCGCCATCTAAACCTCGCGGCGTCTCGATGCGGTCCGAGAGTCCGGACATATTGTTTGCAATGCGTCATAACGTTTGTGGCATTGCATCAGGGGGACGTTTAATCCTCGAAACCCCGGACGACAAGCACATTCGCTTGACGATTTCAATTTAATCGATTCGCGTGAACAGACCTTTAGCGTCCATGCGAACCGCATTCTTCCATACGAAAAAAGCGTTGAGATGGATGACTTTAGCAACCAGTTGCGGCATGTTGGGTTAACGATTTGTTAACTGCGTCCCGGAGGTTGCCGCATGCTAAAGTATGGTTCCGTTTTGACAACTGCGGCCATCGCGCTCATCTCCACCGCCGATGTCGGCCTCGCCGGGGAGCGGCATGACCGAGGCCATGGCCATTACAAATCCCAGGGCCAGGCGGTGATCGGCAGCAACGGTCTTCCGTCTGTCATCCCCGGCATCGGCACCTTCGTTGGCAGCGTCTCGGGGCTGCGCATCAAGGGCAACGGGGTGTTCCTCGCCATCGACAGGGGCTTGAGGCCGCAAGTCATTGCCTATCGTGCGCCCAAGGCGAAAATCATTGAAATTTCTACCGAAAATCCGGATGAGGCCTGCTCGTTCGAGGCCGGTGTCTGCGTGATCCGGCCAAGAAACTAGAGAAATTGCCAGACGGTCGTCTTCTTGATCTCGCTGTCTTCCAGAACGCGCGTGACAGGCACCTCATAGGTCGCCAGCGACTCGAGATTTTCAATCGGGCGATAGCTGCGTCCGGGATCTCCGACCAGGACGAGACATCCATCCTTCGCAGTGGCGCTGAACCAGGCGACCAGCGCCTTCGCAAAATCGCTCTCATAGAAGACATCGCCGGCAAGGATCACGTCGACATCGACGGATCGGCCGATCAGGTCGTCATTGGTGAAATCGATGCTCACGCCATTGAGAGCGGCATTCAGCCGCACCGCACATTTCGCCCAGGGATCGATATCGGCGGCCACCACCGCGGCTGCACCCGACAGGGCAGCTGCAATCGCCACCATTCCCGAACCGCTGGCAAAATCAAGAACGCGTTTCCCCCTCACCGTTTCCGGATGATCGAGGATGTAGCGCGCGAGCCCCTGGCCGCCCGCCCAGGCAAAGGCCCAGAACGGCGGCGGCAGACCGATCGCTTCCAGATCCTCCTCGGTTTTCATCCAGAGATCATGCACCTCGCTTGCAAGGTGCAGACGTATCTCCGGCACATGCGGCGGCGACAGCACGCTGGTGTTTTCGAGGATGAACCGATCAGGATCTGTCTTCACGAGGAGATCAGACGGGCGGATTATCGAGACCGCCCATGCGGCAGACCTCGAAATATTCGTCGTCCGTCACCGGCTGGACCGAGAGCCGCATAGAGGTAACAAGCGCCATCTTCGACAGTTTCTCGTTCGCCTTGACGTCCTTAAGACTGACCGGCTTCGGCATGTCGCAGACGGCGCGGATGTCGACGCAGTCCCAGCGGGCATCCCCCTCGGCGGTCGAATCCGGATGAGAGAGCGCACAGACTTCGACGATCCCGACGACTTCCAGACCCTCGTTGGAATGGTAGAAGAAGCCCTTGTCGCCGATCTTCATCGCCCGCATGTTGTTGCGCGCGAGATAATTGCGAACGCCGGTCCACTCTTCCCCGACATCGCCCTTGGCCTTCTGCATTTCCCAGGACCACTTGAAGGGTTCGGACTTGTAGAGCCAGAATGCCATGCCGTTCACGCCTCCGGATTGTTGAAGACCCAGTTATAGGGCTTGATCTCAACAGTCTCGAACAGGCCGGCCTTGGCATAGGGGTCTTGTGCTGCCAGCGCCTTGGCGGCCTCGATGTCGTCGGCTGCGATGATCAGCATCGAGCCGCAGGGCTTGCCGTCCGCGTCGAGGAACGGGCCGGCGATCTTCAACTGGCCGGCGGCATTGAGCCCGTTCAGCCACTCGACATGCGGCGGACGCGTTTCCATCCGAAGGTTCAGGTGTCCAGGCTTGTCGGCGCAGATGACGGCAAACAGCATCTTTTCTCTCCTCAAGGGTCTCTTATTCGGTGGTGATCGGTCGCGACATCAGTTGGGTGATCGCGGTCGGGATGTCCAGTCTGCCATCGATGATCGCGGCAACGGCTTCCGTGATCGGCATCTCGATCTGGTGACCTTCGGCGAGGCGTGCAGCGACCGCAGCCGCAAAGGCACCCTCCACGAGCGATCCCTGCTGGGAGCCTATGGGTTCGCCCTTGCCGAGCGCAATACCGAAGCGCAGATTGCGGGACTGGTGGCTGGTCGCGGTCAGCACTAGGTCACCGAGGCCTGACAGACCCCGCACCGTATCGCCTCGCCCGCCCATCGCATCGACCAGTCTCGACATCTCAGCAAGGCCACGGGCGATCAGGGCTGCCCGCGCCGAATCACCAAGCCCCATGCCCTCGACGATGCCGCAGGCAATGGCGAGTACGTTCTTCAGCGCGCCGCCGAGCTGCACACCGATCCGGTCGTCCGATGCATAAAGACGGAAGGTCTGGCCGGAGATCGCCTTGGCGAGTTGTTCGGCAAGGGACAGGTCCTCTGCAGCGATCGCCATGGCCGTCGGTAAGCCTTTGGCGATATCAGCCGCAAAGCCGGGGCCAGAAAGCATGGCGATCGGATGGCCGGGAAGAGCCGTTTCCAGCACGTCGGTGAGCAGACGTGAGCTCTGCTTCTCGATCCCCTTGGCGCAGATGACGACCGGCACGCCCGGCTTCAGGTGTGGCCCAAAGGATTCTGCAGCCGCGATCTGCGCCTGGGACGGCATGGCGAAGAGCACGATATCGGCCTCGCCGAGATCTTCCGGCCGTGCGGAAAAGGATAGCGATGCAGGCAATTGAATGCCCGGCAATGCAGCCTCATGGATTCGGCTTGCGGCGAGATCAGCCATGACCGAGGCATCGCGACCGACCAACAGGGCTTCCGCCCTGCCCGTCTGCGCCACCACGGCCGCAAGCGCCGTGCCGAAGGCACCTGCGCCGATCACGGCGATACGCTGCATCCCGCTCATGCCTTGGCTCCCCGCTTGCCGTAGGCAAGCAAGGCCTTGGCATCCTGGTCCAGCGGCCAGCGCGAGCGGGGGGCGACTGCAAGATCATCCGAGGGCATGCCGAGCGCCATGCGCTCCAGGCCTGCCCAGGCGATCATGACGGCATTATCAGTACACAGATGATGCGGCGGCGCGACGAAGCGGAAGCGATGCTCGCCGCAGAGCGTGTCGAGCGTCTGGCGTACTTCCTTGTTGGCAGCCACACCGCCGGCGACGACCAGCGCGGGCTCGGCCACTTCGGGGAATGTTTCCTTGAAGCGCTGCAGGCCACGGCCGATGCGATCCTTCAGCGTGCGCGAAATGGCATGCTGGAAGGAGGCGCAGATATCGGCAATGTCATGATCGGTGACAGGCGCGATGCCTTCTGCCGCCTGACGCACGGCGGTTTTGAGGCCCGAAAACGAAAAGTCGAGACGCGCCTCGCCGACCAAAGGCCGGGGAAAGGCAAAGCGCTTGGGATTGCCCGTGGCTGCGGCCCGCTCGACAGCCGGCCCCCCGGGATAGGGAAGACCGAGCAGCTTCGCTGTCTTGTCGAAGGCCTCGCCGAGAGCATCGTCAATCGTCGTGCCCCAGCGCTCGTAGTCTCCGACGCCCTTGACCAGAACGAGCTGCGTATGACCACCGGAAACAAGCAGCATGAGGTATGGGAAGGGAACGCCATCGGTGAGGCGCGCCGTCAGCGCATGGCCTTCGAGATGGTTGACGGCATAAAGCGGCTTGCCCGTTGCGCGCGCAATCGCCTTGCCGGTCATCAACCCCACAAGCAGGCCGCCAATCAGGCCGGGACCGGACGTGGCGGCGATCGCATCGACTTCGGCGAGCGTGATGCTCGCGCGCTTGAGCGCTTCCTCGATCAGCGTGTCCAACGCATCGACATGGGCGCGGGCGGCAATCTCCGGTACCACGCCACCATAGGCGCTGTGTTCGTCCAGCTGGCTCAGCACGACATCCGCCTCGGTGACGGCCGAGCCGTCAGAAAGCCGCGTAACGACGGCTGCTGCCGTCTCGTCACAGCTCGTTTCGATGCCGAGGATGCGCAGTTTGGATGTCATGGAACCTGTTCATTGATTGCGGTCGCCGAGAAACCGGTCTACGAAATCTGTCGGTAACAACGGACAAGTTCGGATGCAAACAAAACCTTTCCGCATCGGCACGCGGGGCAGCCCGCTCGCTCTCGCCCAGGCTTCGGAGACACGCGCGCGCCTCATGGTCGCCCATGGGCTACCGGAGGAGATGTTCGAGATCGTGGTACTCTCGACGAAGGGCGACCGGATCACAGATCGTGCGCTGTCCGAAATCGGCGGCAAGGGACTGTTCACCGAGGAGCTGGAGGATCAACTTCTCTCCGGCGATCTCGATTTCGCGGTGCATTCCTCAAAGGACATGCCGACCAAGCTGCCGGAAGGGCTTTTCCTCTCGGCTTTCCTGCCGCGCGAGGATGTCCGCGACGCCGTCGTTGGCCGCACGGCTCCGACGCTGAAGCAACTTCCGGAAGGGGCGACCGTCGGATCGTCCTCGCTGCGCCGCCAGGCCCTCATCCGCCGCATCCGCCCCGATATCAAAGTCATCACCTTCCGCGGCCTGGTCGACACCCGCCTGCGCAAGCTTGCCGATGGCGAAGTGGATGCGACGCTCCTCGCCTATGCGGGTCTCCGCCGTCTCGGCAAGCCCGAGATCCCGACCGAACTGCTCGACCCGAACGACTTTCCCCCGGCACCGGCCCAGGGCGCGATTTGCATCGAGAGCCGCATCGGCGATGCAAGGGTCAACGACCTGCTCGAAGCGATCAATCATCACGACACCTTCGATGCGGTCAGCTGCGAACGCGCCTTTCTCGGCGCCCTGGATGGCTCCTGCCGCACGCCGATTGCAGGCCTTGCAACGGTGCAGGGCGACGCAATCCGCTTTGCCGGCATGATCCTGACGCCCGACGGCAGCCGCTGGCATGACGTGGAGATCGAGGGAAGCCGGACAGAGGCTGCCGTACTCGGCGCGAGAGCCGGCGGCACAGTTCGCAGCAAGGCCGGCAGCGACTTCTTCGATAGCTGGAATTGAGGCATGCGCGTTCTCGTGACGCGTCCGGAGCCGGCCTCGGCCAGAACCGCCGCCGAACTCGAACGCCGTGGTCATGAGCCCGTGCTCCTGCCCCTGATGCAGGCGATGCAACAGCCCGAGGCACTCGCCGCCCCTCCCGCGCCCGACGCAGGTTTCCTTGCCGTGACCAGTGCCGAAGCGATGCGCGTGCTGAAAACGCTTCCGGACGATGCAAGACGCCTCTTCCTCGCCCTGCCCCTCTTCGCCGTCGGTCGCGCCACGGCCCGAGCAGCAAGAGAGGCCGGTTTCAAGGATGTTTCGGTTGCCGACGGTGACGGACACTCCCTGGCTGGACTGCTCATCGCGAAGTCGGACCAACATCCGGGCGCATCGATCCTCTATTTGACGGGAACTCCACGCTCTCCAGACTTCGAAGCCAAGCTGCGAGAGGCGGGACGCATGGTGGACGTACGAGAATGTTACCGGATGGTTCCGTCCACCTATCCCGGCACCGCGGTAATCGACAAGCTCACCCCGATGCCGGAAGCAATTCTGGTCTACTCCTCCGAAACGGCAAGGCGTCTCGGGGAGCTGCACGAACGAACGAGCGAAGTGCTCGACTGGCCGCGGACACGCTTTCTCTGCCTGAGTGAAAAGATTGCAGACACCCTGCCGGCAGATTTTCACGCCAGAAGCCGTTGGCCTATGGAACCTCGCGAGGATCTGCTCCTTCTTCTGCTTTGATGCAGTGCCGCGTGAAATGGAACCTCGGGCCTTCCCTTCGCCTTGAGGACTGACTAGGTTTAATCACACGCGCGAAATGAAGAGGTTGCCATGGTTTCCGGAAAGCCACCCCGTCGATCGAAAGCCACCGATGATCCGGTGACAATCGACCTGACCGCTGAGGAAACCAAGTCCGCCGCGGATTCCGGCAATGCCGAGGCCGATGCTCTGCCATCGGATGCCCCTGCCTCGTCTGCCGTCGCGGACGAGCCGACCGCAAGTAACACGGCTTCGAACGACGCTCCGGCTGAAACGCCAGCAGATCCCTGGACGCCCACGCCGGAGCCGACGGCTGAAACCGCCCCTGTCGATGACACGGAAACGCGTGCTGAAACGGCAGCGAAAAGCGAGACAACCACCAGCCGGGAACCGGTTCGCCAGTCCCCTCCGACCTCGACCCTGGTTGCCTCCGGCATCTTCGGCGGCCTCGTGGCACTCGCTCTGGCCGGCAGCATGCAATATGCCGGGATCGTTCCCGGCCTGGGCCCGGAACAGGCGGTCCAGGCTCCAGCCGTGGACACGGCAGAGCTTGACGCGTTGAAGGCCGAAGTCGCGCGCCTGGCGGCACAACCCGCGGCGCCCGCCACCGACCCTGCACTTGCCGAGCGGATAACAGCGCTTGAAACCAGCGTCGCCAATGCGGGCTCCGAGCCGACCGCCGATGCCGCCGCTGTCGAAGCACTCAAGACGCAGCTGGTCGCTGCTGAACAGGCGATCGAGTCCCTGCGTGCGGAAATCGCCAGCAACAAGCAGGCGCTCGACCAGAGCGCCACGCGACTTGATGAAGCCGAGCGCAAGCTGGACGAACCACGCAGCGACGTTGAAATGGCGCGTGCCATCGCCCTTTCCGGTTTGAAGACCGCAATCGATCGCGGCGGCCCGTTCCTGTCGGAGCTCGACGCCTTGAAAAGCGTTTCGCCCGAGGATCCGGCGGTTGCCGCACTCACACCGCTTGCAAGCAACGGCGTACCGTCTCGATCGGATCTGACACGGCAGTTCAACCAGGTGGCGGAAGAGATCCTCGCCGCCATCCACCAGCCGGAGCAAGGCGAAGGCTGGACCGATCGCCTGATGGCGAGCGCCCGCTCGCTGGTCAAGGTGAGGCCCGTCGGCAATGTAGAGGGCGATACGCCGGAGGCCATCGTCGCCCGCGTTGAAAACAAGCTGCAGAATGGCGACCTCAAGGGCGCGGCCCTGGAATGGGAAACACTGCCTGAAGCCGGCAAGGCGGCCTCATCGGAGTTTGCGACAACTCTGAAGAACCGGATCGAGGCCGAGGAGCGGGTAGCCGCGGCGCTGTCTCAGACCGTGGCCGGAAACGGAGGCTGACGCATGACAACCATCCTCAAGGTCCTCTTCTTCTTCGGTTTCATCCTGGCGCTCGGCTTCGGCTTCTCCTGGATCGCGGATCGTCCCGGTGAAATCTCGCTGATCTGGGAAGGTCAGCAGTACAATACCGATCTCATAGTCGCCGTGACGGCGCTCGTCGGGCTCGTCGCCGTGATCATGGTGACCTGGTGGCTGCTGCGCACGCTCTGGACTTCGCCCCACTCGGTTCGCCGCTTCTTCCGCGCCCGCAAGCGCGACCGCGGCTATCAGGCGCTCTCCACCGGTCTGATTGCCGCAGGTGCTGGAAACGCGATCCTGGCCCGCAAGATGAGCGCCCGCGCCCGAAGCCTGATACGCGCTGATCAGGAGCCCCTGATCCGCGTGCTGGATGCCCAGGCCGCTCTGATCGAAGGCCGCCATGACGAGGCCCGCCGGCTGTTCCAGGAGATGTCCGAAGATCCGGAGACCCGAGAGCTGGGCTTACGCGGCCTTTATGTCGAGGCAAATCGTCTGGGGGCCCATGAGGCAGCTCGGCAATATGCCGAAACCGCAGCGGAAGCTGCCCCCTACCTGCCCTGGGCGGCCAAGGCGACGCTCGAACACCGCTGCCGCGCCGGGCACTGGGACGATGCGATCCGACTGCTCGACCAGCAGAAGATCGCCCATGTCCTGGAACGCCACGAGGCCGAACGCCTGAAGGCCGTGCTTTTGACCGCAAAGGCCGAGGACCAGCTCGAAGCCGAACCGGCGGGCGCACGCGACAGCGCGTTGAAGGCACTGAAGCTCGCCAAGGGTCTCGTCCCGGCCGCGATCGTGGCCGCCAAGGCCTATATGCGCGAAGACAACCTCCGCAAGGCGTCACACACGCTGGAACAGGTCTGGAAGATCGAACCGCACCCGGAAATTGCCCGGGCCTATGTGCGGGCGCGCAGCGGTGACAGCGCCGTGGACCGTCTCAAGAAGGCGGAGAAGCTTGAGGCCCTGAAGCCGAACAATTACGAGTCGTTGCTTGTTGTCGCCGAGGCAGCGCTCGATGCCCAGGATTTCAAGAAGGCTCGGACAAAGGCGGAAGCTGCTGCCCGTATCGCTTCGCGCGAACGGGTCTATCTGCTCCTTGCGGATATTGAAGAGGCCGAAACCGGCGATCAGGGCCGTATCCGCCATTGGATGGGCCAGGCCCTGAAGGCACCGCGCGACCCCGCCTGGGTGGCCGACGGCCATGTCTCTGAACGCTGGATGCCGATCTCGCCGGTCACCGGTCGTCTCGATGCCTTCGAATGGAAGACACCCTTCGACCAACTGGCCGGCCCGATCGAAGAAGGCAGCGTCTCCGAAGGTGAAAAGGCACTTGCCTCCCTGCCACCTGTTGCAAGGACCGAAGCGCCTGCGCAGCCCGAACCTCAGTTCGAGACGGCAAAGCCGAAAATCGTGCAACCGGAAGCCCGGGTGATCGATGCCGAGCCTCAAGCAAAAGCAATCGAACCGGAGGCACCTCCGGCCAAAGCGACAAAGCCGGAGAAACCTGCGGTGATCGCATCCAGAGAGGCCACTGCCGCTGCGCAGGAGCCAGCTGTGGTCGAGCCATTCTTCGGCCGGCCGCCCGATGACCCCGGGGTCAAGGATCCGGCGCTCGCCGCACCCGAAGCCAAAACGCGCCTGAAACTCTTCTGACGGGATCCGCATGCTCGACCGCTTGCAAGCCTTCTTCCAATCCGTGATGCAGGACCGCCCCAAGGCGGTCTTCGCCCCCGACGATCCCCGGATCGCCGTCGCTGCCCTCTGTCTTCAGGTCATGGAGGCAGACGGCGTCGTGCGCGATACCGAGCGGATGAAACTGCGGGAAATCCTGAAAGAAGAATACGGGCTTGAAGATAGCGCCCTCGACGCCTTGATCGAAGCCGGTCAGGACGCGGAAAGCGAGGCGGTCGACTACTATCGCTTCACCACAGAGCTGAAGCGCCAGCTGAATGAAGATGAGCGCCAGCACCTCGTGGGCATCCTCTGGGACATTGTCTATGCCGATGGCACCCGCAGCGAAATGGAAGACCACGCGATCTGGCGGGTTGCCGATCTGCTCGGTGTCTCCGGGCGTGAACGCATCGTCCAGCGGCAGGAAGCAGCCGAACGTGCGGGTCTTGGAGCAATCGACGATGCCACGTGAGGAACGGTCGCGTTCGCGCGATCGCAAGCTGCCTGTCCTGATCGTCCTGCATCAGGAACGTTCCAGCCCCGGCCGGGTCGGCCAGATGCTGGAAGAAAAGGGTTACCCGCTGGACATCCGCCGCCCGGTGCTCGGCGAAGACTTGCCGATGAGCCTGAGGAACCACGCTGGCGCGGTCGTCTTCGGCGGGCCAATGAGCGCCAATGATCCCGACGATTACATCAAGACCGAAATCAACTGGCTCGATGTACCGCTCAAGGAAAACAAGCCGTTCCTCGGCATCTGCCTCGGCGCCCAGATGCTGGTCCGCCATCTCGGCGGCAAGGTGGAGGCCGACCGCGAGGAACGCACCGAGATCGGCTGGTATCCGATCCGGCCGACGGAGCATGGCCGCCTGCTGATGCATTGGCCGAAGATGGTCTATCACTTCCATCGCGAGGGTTTCAGCCTGCCCAATGGTGCAAAATTGCTCGCGAGCGGCGACATCTACCCGAACCAGGCCTTCCGCTATGGCGAAAACGCCTGGGCCGTGCAGTTCCATGCCGAACTGACCCGCGCCATGATGCACCGCTGGGTCGTCCATGGTGCACATCGATTCGTGCTACCGAATGCCCAGCAAGGCCGGGAACATCTGGAAGGCCGGATGATCTTCGACGCCCCCTTGCGCGCCTGGCTGTCGGATTTCCTCGACCTGATCTTCGAGCGTGATCAGCGCGCCTCCTGACGCTCCGGCACTTCGAGACTGTCGATCTTGCGCAGCTGCGGGAAACCGAGCGCCCAGACGGCCGCAACGGCGAGCGTGCCGAAACCACCGATCACGACAGCTGGCACAGGCCCGATGAAATGCGCCATGGTGCCGGCGCGGAATTCGCCGAGCTCGTTGGAAGCTCCGACAAAGACCATGTTGACGGCATTGACCCGGCCACGCACCTCGTCTGGAGTCCAGAGAGCGATCAGCGTCTCACGCACATAGACGGACGCCATGTCGGCGGCACCCATCAGCATCAAGGCGAGGATCGAAAGCCACGCATATTCGGACAAGCCAAAGACGATCGTGCCGGCCCCGAACAGCGCAACACCGATGAACATAAAGATCCCGGCATTGTGACGGATCGGGAAGGTCGCCAGCGCGATGGCAACGATGATGGCGCCGATCCCGGGTGCGGCGCGCAGGAGACCGAGCCCCCAGGGGCCGAGATCGAGAATGTCACGCGCAAAGACCGGCATCAGCGCCACGGCTCCGCCGAGCAGGACCGCGAAGAGGTCGAGCGAGATCGCACCCAGCACCACCTTCTCACCGAAGATGAAACGGAAGCCAGCAAACAGGGTGTCGAGGCTGACGGCCTTCTCCGACTTCCGCTGCGGCGGACGCTTGACCAGGAAAACCAGGATGGCCGCGGCCGCGAAGAAAGCAAAGGACACGGAATAAGCGACAACAGGGCTCGCTCCGTAGAGCAGACCACCGGCCACGGGGCCGACGATCGACGCTGTCTGCCAGGAGGACGAATTCCAGGCGACCGCGTTGGAGAGATCCTTCTGCGGCACCAGGTTGGGCGCAAGCGACTGCACGGCGGGCGCTGCAAAGGCGCGCTCGATGCCGAAAACGACGAGGATGGCAAATACGATCGTCGGCTCGAAGGCATCGGCGATGGTCAGCCCAAGCAGCGCTCCGGCGCAGATGGCGCTGACGATCATGCAGATCGAGACGATGGCCCGGCGGTTATAGCGGTCGGCGACGGAACCGGTGACGAGGATCAGGAGCAGTGACGGCAGGAATTGCACCAGACCGATCAGACCGAGATAAAAGACATTGCCCGTCATGTCATACATCTGCCAGCCGACGGAGACGCTGAGGATCTGGGTGGCGAAGGCTCCCAGGAAGCGGGCAAAGAAGAAACGCGTGTAGGAGGAATGCCGAAACGCGGCGAAACGATCATCGGCCGAGGACGGGTGCATCGAAGTGACCTTAAGCTGCGGACAGGCCCGCCGTTAAACATGATTCGGATTGCGTGGGCCCCATCCACTTGTCCGTTAAGTCGCCAATGTCTACATCACTGTCAACCGAGAAATGGAGACCTGAATGTACGCACTGTTTCAGACGATCGACCTTGCCCTGAGCATCTTTACCTGGATTCTGATCGGCAGTGCGATCTTCTCCTGGCTCTACGCCTTCAACGTGATCAACTCCAGCAATCAATTCGTGGCGACGCTTGGACAATTCCTCCACAACGTCACCGAACCGGCCCTCCGCCCGATCCGCCGCTTCATGCCGGATCTCGGCGGTATCGACATTTCGCCGATTGTCCTGCTGTTGATCATCTTCTTCCTGCGTTCCTTCCTCTGGAACAGCATCTACCCGCTGGTGGCGTGACAAGCCCCTACCGTCTTGGCCATGACCATCTCCTGCTCGCCGTCCGGCTGACACCGAACGGCGGGCGCGATGCGTTTGACGGGGTGGAAGTTTCCGCCGACGGCCAGTCACATCTGAAGGCCCGCGTGACCGCCGTGCCCGAAAAGGGCAAGGCCAACAAGGCCCTCATCGCCCTGCTCTCAAAATCCTTGAAGGTCCCGAAATCGACTATAACAGTCGTCTCCGGCGAAACCTCAAGACAAAAAATCCTCCGGATCGAGGGCGACCCGGAGGATTTGAAATCGCAGCTAGACGCTCTCGCGTCCGCCTGAGAACTTACTTGCCTTCGTCCTTGGCGCGCTGGATCGAGTCCAGAATGATTTGCTTGGCAGCATCGACATCCATCCAGTCGCCGATCTTGACCCACTTGCCGGGCTCCAGATCCTTGTAGTGCTCGAAGAAGTGCTGGATCTGCTTCAGCGTGATTTCCGGAAGATCCGTGTAGTTGGTGATCTTGTCATAGCGACGCGTCAGCTTCGGTACCGGCACGGCGAGGATCTTCTCGTCCATGCCGCCATCGTCTTCCATCATCATCACGCCGATCGGGCGAACATTGATGACGCAGCCCGGAACGAGCGGGCGCGTGTTGCAGATCAGAACGTCGAGCGGGTCGCCGTCCTTGCAGAGCGTGTGCGGTACGAAGCCGTAATTGCCCGGATAGGTCATCGGGGTGTAGAGGAAGCGGTCGACGACCAGCGTGCCGGCGTCCTTGTCCATCTCATACTTGATCGGCTGGCCGCCGACAGGAACTTCGACGATGACGTTGATGTCTTCCGGCGGGTTCTTGCCGATGGCAATTGCATCAATACGCATATTATTGGACCCCGTAGAGTGTTGAATTCCTGCGCTACCTAATGCGAATTATGGCGCAATGCAACACGGCTTTCGGCTGAGTCGCAGGTCACCGGGCACGACGCCAAAAGACGGGGAGTGCAGACAGCATGAACAAGAAGAATGGAGTGATGGCGGGCCTGTCGCTTCTGACCGTCCTGACACTTGCGAGCCCCGCTCCCGCAAACGACAGCAGCTATACGGATCTTGACCTCGATACCTGTGAGACATTGGCAGAGGACCCGATAGGCGTATCGCTGAAGTGCAATGGTTACGGCGAGTTTCCCGTCTACTTCAAGGAGGGCGACCTTCGGCAGAGCGTGATCTTCGGCAAGGTCGATCGGGAACTCATCGAGGGCGCCTTCGAGAGCTTTTCTGCCTTCAACCGGGTCAATACGAAGATCGAGTGGCAACTCAATGGGGCGGGCACGCCGGTGGCGGCAATCCTGCGCTGGTTCATCGAAAACCCGGGACCCAGCGGATCACCCAGCCCGGAAAGCACAGGCCAGGTTCTTGTCATTTCTCGGGTCGGAACGGCAGCCTATCCGGGCTCCTGCTTCGTCGGGATGGTGGATGCGAAGGCGACCGCCGACGCCAACAGGGTGGCCAGACAGGTGGCAGACGATATTGCTGACACTTTCGACTGCGGCATGCAGCCACCGGAATGGTATGGCAAGCGCGGCGACCTGACCAGTGAGCGCACCTTCAGTTGGCCCGAGGGTTACGTCGTTGACTGAGGCAAACGCGGTCAGTTCCAGATGAAGCCAAGCTTCTTGAGGTGCACGTCGTCGAAGTCTTCCATCCCCTCGACGGCATCCGTACCGCCGTTCGTCCGGAAGAAATTTGCGGCAATCTCGCTGTCTTCAAGGCACCAGACGACCATGCCGTTGCAGCCCAGCGATCTCAAAATCCGCCGCGCCTCGTGGAACAGCTGGTAACCGAGCCCGATACCCTGATATTCGGGCCGGAGATACAACTCATAGATCTCGCCCTCATGCGGCAAGACGCGCGCTCTGTTGTAGCCGAGGGAAGCATAACCTGCGACTTGCCCCGCCACTTCGGCAACAAGGATCGTGGCGGGACCACGCGTCGCCTTTCGCCACCAGCTTTCGCCGCGGCGCTCGACCATACGGGTCAGCGCACGATAGGGAATGATACCGGAATAGGCGTGCATCCAGGCATTGCGATGAGCATCCGCGATCGCGGCGGCGTCACCGGGGCCTGCCAAGCGCATGTCGATCGACAACGTCTTCATAACGTAAACCCACTCTGGCGCGCCCCCTGATGAGACGCGGAGCCTGGACCTGCATCGGCCCAACGAGAAAATTTAACGCTTTTTTAAGATTACTCGCAAGGCGGAAGGCGGAGGATGCACAAACAAAACCCCGGCCTTTTAGACCGGGGTTTCAAAACGAAACATGTTTTCAGAGACTTGCGCCTCAGATGGCAGCCTTGGACTTTTCCATGCGCTTGCGATCGTTCGCATCGAGGAACATCTTGCGCAGGCGGATCGACTTCGGCGTGACTTCCATCAGCTCGTCGTCCTGGATCCAGGAGAGCGCACGATCGAGCGTCATGCGGATCGGCGGGGTCAGCTTGACGGCTTCGTCCTTGCCGGCAGAGCGGATGTTGGTCAACTGCTTGCCCTTGAGAACGTTGACTTCGAGGTCGTTGTCACGCGTGTGGATGCCGATGATCATGCCGGCATAAACCTTTTCACCTGGCTCGATGATCATCGGGCCGCGGTCTTCCAGGTTGAACATCGCGTAGGCAACAGCTTCACCCGACTGGTTGGACAGCAGAACGCCGTTGACGCGACCGGTGATCGCACCCTTGTAAGGCTGGTAGTCGTGGAACAGGCGGTTCATGATCGCCGTGCCGCGCGTATCGGTCAGGAGTTCCGACTGGTAGCCGATCAGGCCACGGGTCGGTGCGTAGAAGCGCAGACGAACGCGGCTGCCGCCGGACGGGCGAAGCTCGACCATCTCGGCCTTGCGCTCGGACATCTTCTGAACGACGACACCGGAATGCTCTTCATCGACGTCGATCACGACTTCTTCGATCGGCTCCATGGTCTGGCCGCTCTCGTCCTTGTGCATGACGACGCGCGGACGCGAAACGGCAAGCTCGAAGCCTTCGCGACGCATGGTCTCAATGAGAACGGCGAGCTGCAATTCGCCACGGCCCGACACGAAGAAGGAATCCTTGCCGTCGGATTCTTCGATCTTCAAGGCGACATTGCCTTCAGCTTCCTTGAACAGGCGATCGCGGATGACGCGGCTCGTGACCTTGTCACCTTCCGTGCCGGCAAGCGGGCTGTCATTGACGAGGAAGGACATGGTGACG
The DNA here is from genome assembly GCF_042466255.1 of Rhizobium sp. R86522. Lineage (NCBI taxonomy): Bacteria > Pseudomonadati > Pseudomonadota > Alphaproteobacteria > Hyphomicrobiales > Rhizobiaceae > Rhizobium > Rhizobium sp. R86522. The sequence continues at coordinate 4,186,088 of NZ_JAXHBX010000001.1, read as the reverse complement.
GTCGGCGGATCGATCGGCTGTGCCGTCATGGCTTCGGTGATCGACGGATCGCAGAACGTATCAGCAACCGTGCCCTTCGAAAGGCCGGCGATGGCGACGATGTCACCAGCATGGGCTTCTTCGATCGGCTGGCGCTCGATGCCGCGGAACGCGAGGATCTTCGAAATACGGCCGGTTTCAACGGTCTTGCCATCCTGGGCGAGAACCTTGACAGCCTGGTTCGGCTTGATCGAGCCGGAAGCGATACGACCGGTGATGATGCGACCGAGGAAGGGGTTGGCTTCGAGAAGCGTTCCGATCATGCGGAACGGGCCTTCTTCGACGTTAGGCTCCGGAACATGCTCGAGCACGAGGTCGAGAAGCGGCGCGAGACCGGCATCCTTCGGACCTTCCGGGTTCACGTTCATCCAGCCATCGCGACCAGAGCCGTACAGGATCGGGAAGTCGAGCTGATCGTCGGTCGCATCGAGATTGGCGAAGAGGTCGAAGACTTCGTTGATGACTTCTTCGTGGCGGCCGTCCGGGCGGTCGATCTTGTTGATCGCGACGATCGGGCGAAGACCGACCTTCAGCGCCTTGCCGACGACGAACTTGGTCTGCGGCATCGGGCCTTCCGAGGAGTCGACCAGAACGATCGCGCCGTCCACCATCGAGAGGATACGCTCAACTTCACCGCCGAAGTCGGCGTGACCGGGCGTATCGACGATGTTGATGCGGTGACCCTTCCACTCGATCGAAGTCGCCTTGGCCAGGATCGTGATGCCACGTTCCTTTTCGAGGTCGTTCGAATCCATCATGCGCTCGGCGGTGCGCTGGTTCTCACGGAAAGACCCCGACTGCTTCAGAAGCTCGTCCACAAGGGTCGTTTTTCCATGGTCGACGTGCGCGATAATCGCGATGTTGCGCATTTTCATGTTTGTGATCTCTGATAGCTGGGGCGCAATACGGGAGAGTGGCGCCGATTTACTTTGGCGCGCTCATACCTTGTTTTTTGCATTTGCGAAAGGGGGAAACGCCCGATGCGCCGGCGATGGTTACCGCCGACGGCAAATTTCGGGTGCACTGCAAGCCTTAAGCGGCAAGCCCTTTCTTCTTCAGCATCGCCTCCGGGCTTGGCAGCTTGCCGCGGAATGCCTTGTAGGCATCCTCCGGATCGACCGATCCACCCGAGGCATAAATGTGGGTCTTGAGCTTCGATGCCATCTCCGGATCGAAGGGATTGCCGGTCTCCTCGAAGGCCGCGAAGGCGTCGGCGTCGAGCACTTCCGACCACATGTAGGAATAGTAGCCGGCCGAGTAGCCGTCGCCCGAAAAGACGTGCTGGAAGTGCGGCGTGGCGTGGCGCATGACGATCGAAGCGGGCATGCCGATCTTCTCGAGTACCTCGGCCTGCACCGCAATCGGGTCTTCGACCGCCCCGCGCGTGTGGAAGGCCATATCGACCAGCGCCGACGAGGTGAATTCGACGGTGTTGAAGCCCGCATTGAAGGTTCGGGCGGCGAGCACCTTGTCGAGCAAGGCCTGCGGCATCGGTTCGCCGGTCTGGTAGTGGACCGCATAGGTCTTGAGGATTTGCGGCACCGTCAGCCAGTGTTCGTAGAGCTGCGACGGCAGTTCGACGAAGTCGCGCGATACGCCCGTGCCGGAGACGGAAGGATAGGTGACATCCGACAGCATGCCATGTGCGGCGTGGCCGAATTCGTGGAAGAGTGTGCGGGCATCGTCGAGTGACAGCAGCGCCGGTTTGCCGGCTTCGGGCTTGGCGAAATTGCAGACATTGTAGATAATCGGCAGCTCACCCTGGCGGCCGTTCTTCAGCGGCAGCCGGTGCTGCGCCTGGAAACTGCTCATCCAGGCACCCGAGCGCTTCGATGAACGGGCGAAATAGTCACCGAGGAAAAGCGCCACCAGCTTGTCGTTCCGGTCGCGGATCTCGAAGACCCGCACATCCGGATGATAGCCAACGACATTGGCAAGCGGCACGGCGCGGATGCCGAAGATGCGGCCCGCGACGTCGAAGCAGGCCTCGATGATCTTTTCGAGCTGCAGATAGGGCTTCAGTTCAGTTTCGGAAAAATCGAACTTCTTCGCCCGAAGCTTTTCGGCAAAGTGGCGCCAGTCCCACGGCGCGACCTCGTGGTTCTTTCCCTCTTCAGCAATCAAGGCGGCAAGCTCGGCCTCTTCGGCGCGCGCCTGAGAGACTGCCTTTTCCCAGACCTGCATCAGGAGACCGTTCACCGCTTCCGGTGTCTTCGCCATCGTGTTGTCGAGCTTGTAGGAGGCAAAGTCCTTGTAGCCGAGCAGAGCCGCCTTCTCTGCCCTGAGAGCCAGGGTTTCCTTGACGATTTCCCGGTTGTCCGTTGCCCCGCCATTGATGCCGCGCGAGGTCCAGGCCTTGAAGGCGATCTCGCGCAGGTCGCGACGTTCGGAGAAGGTGAGGAAGGGCTCGATGATCGACCGCGACAGTGTCACCACATGGCTGTGTCCGCCGCCATGGGCGGCAGCCGCAGACGCCATGGCATCGCGCAGGAAGGCGGGGATACCAGCGAGATCCTCCTCGCCGACAAGCGGCAGGGTCCACGACGATTCGTCGGCGAGGACGTTCTGGCCGAAACTGGCACCGAGGCTCGCGAGCCTTTCGTTGATCGCCGCCAGACGCTCCTGCTCGGCCTTCGGCAACTTGGCACCCGCTTTCACGAAGCCCTTCCAGTGGCGTTCCAGAACGCGGGTCTGCTCAACCGTCAGCCCGAGATCCGCCTGGCGTGTCCAGAGGTCATCGATGCGGCGGAACAGCGCCGCGTTCATGCCGATCTTCGAATAGTGGCGCGACATCTTCGGCGCGATCTCGCGCTCCAGAGCCTGGATGTCGGGATTGGTATGGGCACCGGCACGGTTCCAGAACAGGGCCGACACACGGGAGAGCGCGTCGCCCGCGATTTCCAGCGCAACGATCGTGTTCGCGAAAGTCACCGGTTCAGGATTGTTCGCGATCGCATCGATTTCTGCGTCGTGCTCTTTCAGCGCCGCGTCAAAGGCCGGCGCATAGTCGTTGTCGCCAACCTTCTCGAACTGCGGCAGGCCATGCGGCCCCTGCCACTCGGTGACGGCGGGATTGAAAACAGACGACTGGACCATGCGAAAACCTCCTGAAGCTTCGCGCTGCAAAGGAGCGAAGCACTGATTTTCCTCCATGTTATCCCGGCAACATATGGGTGAGCACGCAAAAATCGGTGAACAAGGCAGAATTTTTCCACCACGGGTTCAGGCGCTGATTGACGTAGTTTCGAATAAGAACATAGATCGATATATCCTATGAAAGGACGGTCACGGCCATGGAAATCTTTCCGATCCAACCGGTAGGCGCATCCTCCCTTCGCGTCAAAGAAAGCAGCCCGCAATCCAATGTCGGCCTACCTGAGCTTTCGCCGAAGGTAGCGGTCTCGAAAGAAACCGAGGTTTTCGAAGAGGCGTTGTCGGTCTTCGCCAGCATGACGCCCCGCCGCTTGCGCGAGATTGCGTCGGAGAGCTTTCAGCGGGAAGAGATCGACGCCGACACCTATCGCGAACTCTCGACGGAGCTGCCCTTGCAGATCGTCGATCGCAACGGCAAGATGATGGATCTGTCCACACTGACCGACGACTCCCATTTCGACTATGCGGAATACTACCGGACACAGCAGTCGCTTGCCGAGATGATCGGCGACATGGACATGGCGGGCTCCTATTCGAAGGTTCTGGATTTCTTTTCGAAATCGACCTGATCGCGCAGGAAGCGACAATTGGCACTCGATCCCGGACCACAATCGCACTAAGTCATCAGCAGGAGGCGCCGCAGTGGCGCCTTTCTTCTTGATTCCGGACGAGTTCTGATGACACCGATGCGCATGAGCGAGCGTCGCACCACCTTCCTCGGTGCTTTCCTGACCACGCTCGGCCCAATCTCCATGGCCATCTACACACCGGCCATGCCAGAGCTGGTACGCGCCTTCGGCACGACCGATGCAGCAATCAAACTCAGCCTCTCGATGTTCTTCGCCGGGTTCGCGCTTGCCCAGCTGGTCGCAGGCCCCCTCGCTGATGCGCTCGGACGCAAGAAGGCGACGTTGATCTTTCTGGCTATCTATCTCGTTGGATCACTTCTCGCGACGCTGGCCCCCAGCGTCGAGTTCATCCTCGCCGCGCGCCTCGTTCAGGGCATCGGTGCTTCCGTCGGCGTTGTCGTCGGGCGCGCGATCGTTCGAGACCTCTACACCGGCGCGGATGCCGCCCGGATCCTCAACACCATCGGTATCTTTCTCGCCGTTGGGCCGGCCATGGGGCCGACCCTTGGCGGCTTGACGTTGGCGGCCTTCGGCTGGAATGCGGTGTTCCTGCTGATGGTGGGGTTCGGCGCCATGGCCGTAGGCTTTACCGTGCTGCTGCTGAAAGAAACGATCGTTCCGGATCTCGGACGCCTTCGACCCGCCCAGTTGATGCGCAACTACCTGGAGGTCGCCCGCAATGCCCGATTCCTCGCAGCATCGCTCGTCCTGAGTGGCACTATCGGCGCGCTCTATGCGCAGTCGACCATGTTGCCCTTCGTCCTGATCAACGAGGTCGGCCTGACACCGACCGCGTTTGGTTTGGGCATGCTGATGCAATCAGGCGCATACCTCGCAGGATCGCTCACCCTGAAACTCGTCTCCCGAAGGATTTCGGGGCTTACGGCGTCGCGGATCGGCATAGCCCTCTGCGGCAGCGGCGCTGTCATCATGGCGCTTTCGGTCGCGTTCGTGCCGCCCTTCTTCCTTTCCGTCATGGCCCCGGTGGCCGTCTGCACCTTCGGTCTGGCCTTCCTGAGCCCCCATGTCGTGATGACGAGCATGGCTCCCTTCCCGCATATTGCGGGATCGGCATCTGCATTAACAGGCTTCCTGCAGATGAGCGCGGGCTTTGCGGGCGGCGTGGCAGCCGCCTCGATCGGTGATCCCTTGACCGCCTTCGGCATCATCATACCCTTCATGGAGCTGAGCGCTGTCGCCGGTTTCTTCTGGCTCCGCCACCTCGAACGCAAGGCATGAAAAAGCCCGCCTCCCCCGAGGGGGAGACGGGCGATCTTGAATGCCTGAACTGGCTTATTTGCCGAGATTGCGCTTGGCGAGCGTGCGCAGCCGAAGCGCGTTCAGCTTGATGAAGCCGGCGGCGTCCTTCTGGTCGTAGGCGCCCTGGTCGTCTTCGAAGGTAACGAGCTGGTCGGAATAGAGCGACTTCGCCGATTCACGGCCGATGACCATGACATTGCCCTTGTAGAGCTTCAGCGTCACTTCGCCTTCGACATGCTCCTGGCTCTTGTCGATGAGAGCCTGCAGCATTTCGCGCTCCGGCGAGAACCAGAAGCCGTAATAGATCAGCTCGGCGTAACGCGGCATGATCTCGTCCTTGAGGTGGGCTGCACCACGGTCGAGCGTGATCGATTCGATCGCACGGTGTGCCGAAAGAAGGATCGTGCCGCCGGGGGTCTCGTAGACGCCGCGCGACTTCATACCGACGAAGCGGTTCTCAACGAGGTCGAGACGGCCGATACCGTTGTCACGGCCGTAGTCGTTGAGTGCGGCGAGCAGCGTTGCCGGGCTCATGCGAACGCCGTTGATCGAGACTGCATCACCTTTTTCGAAGCCGACCTTGATGATCGTGGCCTTGTCCGGTGCGGCTTCCGGCGAGATCGTGCGCATATGCACGTATTCCGGCGCTTCGACGGACGGATCTTCCAGAACCTTGCCCTCGGACGAGGAATGCAGGAGGTTGGCGTCAACCGAGAACGGCGCTTCGCCCTTCTTGTCCTTGGCAACCGGGATCTGGTTCTGCTCGGCGAAGGCGAGCAGATCGGTGCGGCTCTTGAACGCCCAGTCGCGCCAGGGTGCGATGATCTTGATGTCGGGGTTCAGCGCATAGGCCGAGAGTTCGAAACGAACCTGGTCATTGCCCTTGCCGGTCGCGCCGTGGGCGATGGCGTCTGCGCCGGTCTTCTTGGCGATGTCGATCAGGTGCTTGGAGATCAGCGGACGGGCGATCGAAGTGCCGAGCAGGTAGACGCCTTCATAGACGGCATTGGCACGGAACATCGGGAAGACGAAATCGCGCACGAACTCTTCGCGCACGTCCTCAATGAAGATCTCCTTGATACCGAGCATCTCGGCCTTCTTGCGGGCCGGCTCGAGCTCTTCACCCTGGCCGAGATCGGCGGTGAAGGTCACGACTTCAGCACCGAGTTCGGTCTGGAGCCATTTCAGGATGATCGAGGTGTCGAGACCGCCAGAATAGGCGAGGACGACTTTCTTCACGTCTTTGGGGAGTGCCATGTCGATGTTCCGTCTGGAAGGAGCGAGGCTCAGACCCCGCCTGGATCAAGAATGGCGGCACTTTTAGCGAGATTCCGCTGGCGTGCAAGGGCGGGAGGCAACTGGGTCAGAGATGGCGACCGATATTCATGCGCCGGTGAAGGATCCGGATCAGCACTATGGAATGCGACGTCTCTCGATAAACGAGGTAGTGGGATTGATACGCTACGCTGAGATAGGCTTACCTAAGTCCGGGAATTTTCCGGCCATAGCGTCGTCCCTCGCAGATTTCTTGAAGGTTGCGCCTGGTCCCAAGCGCGTATGCAATCGCCTGATCCAAACCCCAACGCTCTTCGGTGTAGTCGAAGAGCGCGTCGAGGTCGTGAGCAGCCCGCGGCGAAACAATCAGGGGCTTCATTCGGCGGCGGAGCGGCGACGCTTGCGATCGATGAACTCATCAAAGTCAAACGGCTGCGGCTGACTAGAGGCCTCACCCTCATCGATAGCAGCCTGGATAGCGGCAAGTCCATCCACCTCATCGCGCAGCAATGCGAGGGCGGCCTCAATGACCTCGGCTTCCGAGGCATAATCTCCAGCAGAAATTTTGGCTTCGATGAACTCCGCCAGTTCCCCCGAGACCGTGACGGTCGTAACCTTGTTCATGGGCAGCATTGCCTCCATCGAGCGCTGTCACGTTGACGATGTCCGGGAAGGGTACCATATCGCGACCAGCCACAACACTACAGGTTCTGAAGGAGTTCGCCATGACGATCCCACATCCAGCGTTCGTGAAAGGTCATGTCGCCGTCATCACCGGCGCCGCCTCGGGCATCGGCCTCGCCACCGCCAAGGCGTTTGCTGGCATGGGCCTCTGCGTCGTTCTGGTTGACCTCGAAGGCGACCAGTTGGCCGCGGCAGCCCTAGAGGTTGCAGCACTTTCCGCAAGTGGTGACACGGATGTCGTCGCAATCGGCACGGACGTCTCGAAACTGGATGAACTCGAAGCGCTGGAGCGCGCCGTTATCCAGCGTTTCGGACGCGTGCATGTGCTGATGAACAATGCCGGTATCCAGCCGGGCAGCAGCCTCTTTGGGCCGCAGGCCAACTGGGACAATGTGCTCGGCGTCAACCTGATGGCCATCATCAATGGCACCCGCACCTTCGGCCCGGGCATGGTCGCCCACAAGGATCCGGCACTCATCATCAATACGGGGTCCAAGCAGGGCATCACGACGCCCCCGGGTGATCCGGCCTACAATGTCTCGAAGGCCGGCGTGAAAACTTTCACCGAAGCGCTTCAGCACGAGCTGCGCAATACCCCGGACTGCAATGTCACTGCCCATCTTCTGATCCCCGGTTTCGTCTTCACGGGTCTGACGGCGAATGGCCGCACCGAAAAGCCGTCCGGCGCATGGACGCCGGAAGAGACGGTCGAGTTCATGCTGGAAAGCCTTGTCAGAGGCGACTTCTACATCCTCTGCCCGGATAACGATGTGAACCGCGCCCTGGACGAGAAGCGCATCGCCTGGGCCGCCGGCGATATCATCGAAAACCGCCCGCCGCTCTCGCGCTGGCATCCGGACTACGCCGACGCCTTCAAGACCTACCTGTCCGTTCCCAAGGGCTGATTGGCAAGCTCGCTGAAGGCCGTTATGGATTGAGCACCCGCAGGTCGCGGGTGCTTCGTCATACGGTGACATCAATGGATTTTATCCCGAGCCTTCCCGTCTTTCTTGCCTTCAGTCTTGCACTTCTGCTGCTAGCGATCACGCCCGGTCCCGACATGACGCTGTGGATCAGCCGCTCCCTACGCGACGGTCGGACGATTGGCCTGATGACGCTCGCCGGAACCAGCTTCGGGATCTCGATCCACACCATGCTGGTCGCCTTCGGCATTTCGGCCCTCATTGTCGCCTCGCCGACGGCATTTATGCTCCTGAAGACCGGGGGAGCTGCCTATCTGCTCTGGCTCGCTCTGCAGGCTGTCAGGCACGGCTCGAACTTCGTCATCAAGGCGGATGGTGATGCGGTCGTCTCGAAGAAGGGCGCCTTCCTGAACGGGCTCTGGGTCAATCTCCTGAACCCCAAGGTCATCATCTTCTTCATGACCTTCCTGCCGCAATTCGTCACCGCCACCGACCCAAACGTGACGGGCAAGCTTATCTTCCTCGGCATGTGGTCTATCATCCTGTCGCTGCCGATCGGCGTCGGCATCGTCTATGGAGCGGATTTCATGTCGAGCTGGCTGCAGACGAACCGCAAGGTGCTGCGTGGCATCGACTATACCTTCGCCGGCGTCTTCTCGATCTTCGCGGTGAAGATCTTCATGACGCAGGCCAAGTAGGATCGAAAGCGGGACAACCGTCCCGCCTCACCCTCAATCGTCGTCTTCGCCGTGATTGGCGATCATCATCGCTTCAAACGCCAGACGCTCGGTCTTGCGCATGCGCTCCGATTCCGATTTCAGCTGACCACAGGCAGCAAGAATATCGCGGCCACGCGGTGTGCGGATCGGCGAGGCAAAACCCGCCTGATTGATGAAGTCCGCGAATTTCTCGATCTGCGCCCAGTCTGAACACTGGTAATTGGTGCCCGGCCACGGGTTGAACGGGATCAGGTTGATCTTCGCCGGAACGCCCTTCAAGAGCTGGATCAGCCCCTTGGCATCCTCGAGGCTGTCGTTGACGTCCTTCAGCATCACATATTCGAAGGTGATGCGGCGGGCATTCGACAAGCCCGGATAGTTGCGACAGGCTTCGATCAGCTCCTTCAGCGGATACTTCTTGTTGATCGGTACCAGCATGTCGCGGAGCTCATCGCGCACGGCATGCAACGAGATCGCCAGCATCACGCCGATCTCTTCGCCGGTCCGGTAGATCTCCGGTACGACGCCGGAAGTCGACAGCGTGACGCGACGCTTGGACAGTGACAGGCCATCGCCATCAGTCGCGATCAGTAGCGCCTTCTTCACCTCTTCGAAATTGTAGAGCGGCTCGCCCATGCCCATCATGACGATATTGGTGATCTTGCGATCGCTCGACGGCATCATCGTGCCGACGGGAATTTCACGGTCCGGGAAATCGCCGAGACGGTCACGGGCAAGCAGAAGCTGCGAGAGAATTTCCTCGGCCGTCAGGTTGCGCACCAGCTTCTGGGTGCCGGTGTGACAGAAGGAACAGGTCAGCGTGCAGCCGACCTGGCTCGAGATACAGAGCGTACCGCGTCCTTCTTCCGGGATATAGACGCTTTCCACCTCGACCGGACGGCCGGCACCGCGCGGAGGAAAGCGCAGCAGCCACTTGCGAGTGCCGTCGTTGGACACCTGCTCCTCGACAATTTCCGGGCGCGCGATCGTGAAATGCGTCTTCAGCATTTCACGCATGTCCTTGGAGACATTCGCCATGTGATCGAAGTCGGAGATGCCGCGAACGTAGAGCCAGTTCCAGATCTGCGCCACGCGCATCTTGATCTGCTTCTCGGGCACACCCTTGTCCCGCAGAGCAACGCCCAAGGCTTCACGATCGAGGCCGATGAGGCTCGGTTTCTCAAGGGAAGCGGCCGGGCGAAGCGGGGCCGCAGTCTGGCTACGCTCTGGAAGCGTCACGGTGACAGTCATCGTCTGGACCTCTGGACCACAGGACAAGGACGCTCGGATGGAGCGCTTTCCCGGCTGGCAGATATGGATTCGTGGACCTTGCGAACAGGGGAACGGCCCCATCGCTTTCATTTGCAGCGGCCAATAGCAGCTTTTTTGCCTTCCGTCACCCCGACCTCACGAAGGGCGGTCATGCAGAAATGAGGGAGGCCGGCGATGTTGCGCCGGCCTTCCCCAAACCAAACATGCAATGCAGGCTTACCTGCAGTTCTCGATCTTCTGCAGCGCGGCAGAGATCCCCGAAAGCGAGTAGGTGTAGCTTGTGGCCGTGCCACGAGCCGACGTCGCCTTGACGGTCATGGTCGAACCGCCCTTCATGGCGGCAACGAGTGCCGGTTCTTCGGCTGCGTTTTCGACCCATGCCGAGCTGTCCTTGACGAACAGCACGAAATTCTTGTTGTCGATCGTCACATTCACCTTGGAGTCGCCCTTCATCGGGTAACCCATCATGGCCTGTGGCTCATACGAGATGTTCTGACCCGGGCGCTGCGAGACGACAAAGAAGATGTCGCCATGATTGACACTCGCCGGCTCCTTGGCCGTCGGAACGGAAAGCACGTAGCACACGGTGCCGCCATTCGACTTGTAGGAGTAGGCACCCCAGGCCCTGAACTGCTCGATTCGCGTGGGCGATTGCGCGTTGGCGAGCCCGCTGCTCGCCAGGAGGATTGCCAGTGCGGTTACGCTACTTCTTACGAACATGTCTTCCTGCCGGTTGTTTCCATCCATCACCCAGCCAAAAGACCGGGCGCTCATCGTCAAAACCTGTGTTCAGTTTGACTTAATTTACCTTACCAAACGGTGAACGACGCACGCCTTGTTGTCACATTCGGTGTCGGCATACCGTCTAGCGCCCCGAAATCCGGCAAAAAACGGTTTTGGGACCTCGGTCCTGCCGATGATGTAGAAGGAAAGAAAAAGGCAAGAGTTGGGCTGCTTTGGGCATCAAGGCAGCCTGGGGCAAAGTTCAGGCCCGCCTCTCCTTGTCCGCCAGGACGACGTCGGCTGCCTCATAGTGGCGATCCTTGATATGCCTGTTGATCAGGGCGATCGCCGTGGTGAGTACCGCGATGTCATCGGTGAAGCCGACAACCGCGAGAATATCTGGCACGACATCGATCGGCAGGACGAAATAGCCCAAAGCCGCCAACAGGATACCCCTGACACGAAAGGGCGTTTCGCGATCCGTGGCACAGTAGTAAGCGGCCACAAGATCCCGCGAAAACGGTATCTGTCGGGCAGCCTTTTTGAAGGTCGGCCAAAAACGGCTACGAACCTTCGCTTCCTGTCGCTCCTGGGTTTCCTCGTCGCCGGGAAGCAGGATCTCACCGATCTTCACGTCATCCATAGCCCATCGATCCTTTCGTTCGGACCCGATCAATCATATGTGAATGGCAGCCTGCAATTTCAATCACCGTCATCCGTTCCGGGCAGCTGCCAGTTCCATGAGAACGGCGAGCTTGAAATCGAGTTCCGTCACACCGCCGGCAGAATGGGTGGTGAGGGTCACATCGACCTTTTTATAGACATTGAACCATTCCGGGTGGTGATCGAGCTTTTCCGCAGCCAGAGCACATTCCGTCATGAAGCCGAAGGCCTGGCGGAAGTCGCGGAAGACGAAGTGTTTTTCGATCGCGGCACCATCACGCCCCAGCGCCCAGCCATGCAATTCCTCCAACCGCGCTGCAATGGACGTCGTATCCAGTTTCTCGTATTTCATGCTGAAACCCCTCCTTCTGGATCAACCGATGCCGGCACCATCCATTCTCTTCGTCTGCCTGGGCAACATTTGCCGGTCACCGCTGGCGGAAGGAATCTACCGCCACCTCACCGCAGGGACCAGCGAAAAGCCCGTGATCGCTTCGGCCGGAATTGGCAACTGGCACATCGGAAATCCGCCGGATCGCCGGTCGATCAAGGCCGCGGCGGCAAACGGGATCGACATCTCCCGACAGCGCGCCCGTCAGGTGCAGCCACAGGACTTCGGCCGGTTCGATCTGGTGGTCGCGATGGACAGAAGCAACCTGGCAAGCCTGCAAACGCTTCGGCCGCAGGACGCGACAGCTGCCCTGCATCTCTTCGCCGAGCTCGCATTCGGGAGGCAAGAAGATGTGCCCGACCCCTACTACGGTGAAACTGAAGATTTCGAGCGGGTCTACAGCATGCTTTTTTCGGGCTGCTGCGCGGTCGTCTCGAAATTCGAGTAACCACCCGTCTCGTAGAGAGGGAAGATCTCCTCGGTGAGATAGGGACCGCCGCCGACGGATTCCCGGGACGACAGGAGCACGAAGCGTCCAACGCAAAATGGCATGGTATGGAAGTTGCCACGGCCGCTCAGGTAGTGAACGACATCCTCGACGCGCGAGGCCTTCAAGCGGGCAAGTGTCACGTGCGGGGTGAACTTGCGTGGGTCCGGCGGCAAGCCGATGCGCTGGCAGATGCGCTCGATCTCGCTCTGCAGCGCGAAGAGTTCGGGCGCAGGAGAGACGCCTGCCCAGATCGAATGCGGCTTCTTTGAACCAAAGGAACCGATACCATTCAGGGTCAGGGAGAATTCGGGGCGGTCGATCCGGTCGAGCCTGTCGACGACTTCGTCTGCCGTTCGGCCATCCACATCACCGATGAAGCGCAGCGTGATGTGGTAATTCTCCACATCGATCCAGCGAGCCCCGGGGAGACCACCGCGCAGCAATGAAAGGCTCATTGCAGCGCTGCGCGGAATTTCGAGGGCAGTGAACAATCTCGGCATGGAGCGCTCCCCGAATCTTTTGCAGGTGCTCACAGCGAATCATGCAATGACATCAGGCGCAAGCGTTTAGTTTGACTGCCCCTTGATGCCTGCCACCCAAGATTCGGCGAGAGGCAGGATGCGTTCTGCCATAAGCTTCAGGCCTTCCGTGTTCGGGTGCATCCCGTCCTCGAGCAGCAGGCTGCGTTCGGTGATCACACCGTCGAGCACGAAGGGGTAGAGCGGCAGATCATGTTTTTCGGCAAGCCGTGGATAGATCGCATTGAACCTCTTGCCGTAGTCATCACCCATATTCGGCGGCGCCAGCATACCCACGAGCAGGATCGGGATATCCCGCTCTTTCAGCCGGATAATGATCTGCTCCAGGTTCTTCTCGGTCTGCTCCGGCGGAATACCGCGCAGGGCGTCGTTGGCGCCCAGTTCGAGGATGACGCCATCGGTCCCCTCCGGCACCGACCAGTCGACGCGTGACAGCCCGCCGGAGGTCGTATCGCCAGAAACGCCAGCATTGCTGATCACGACGTCATGTCCCTTGGCCACAAGCTCTCGCTGCAGCTGGGCCGGCAAGGCGTCTTCCTGAGGCAATTGATAGCCTGCCATCAGGCTGTCACCGAGGCCCACAAGCTGGAGCGGTTCGGCCGCAGCAATCCGCGGACCGGCAAGGGTGGCCAGCAGGATCACGGCGAAATGAAGGAGCACTGCTTTAAATGTCATGGTGGCTTCCCTAGATTGGCAAGAATGCCGCAGTGCGGCGAAGCTTCAGTCCCGCAGATATAGGATGGATGAGTGTGAGAAACAGCATCATCGAACTGAAAAACGCCGATCTCACGCTTGGCAACGCCGCAGCATCCGTTCACGTCTTGAAGAGCATCGATCTTTCGATCGCTGAAAGTGAAGCCGTGGGCATCGTCGGGCCATCCGGCTCCGGCAAGTCGACGCTTCTGATGGTGCTGGCCGGCCTCGAACGCCTCGACAGCGGCGAGATCCACGTTCGCAACACGCCGCTTCACACCCTGAGTGAAGACCGGCTCGCCGATTTCCGCGGCAAGAACATCGGCATCGTCTTCCAGTCCTTCCATCTGATCGCCAACATGACGGCGCTCGAGAACGTCGCAGTTCCTCTGGAACTCGCCAATGTGAAGGGCGCCTTTGACATCGCACGCAAGGAACTGGAGTCCGTCGGCCTCGGCGAGCGTCTCAGCCACTATCCCGGCCAATTGTCCGGTGGTGAACAGCAGCGCGTGGCGATCGCCCGAGCGCTCGCGCCGTCTCCCGCTGTCCTGATCGCAGACGAGCCGACCGGCAATCTCGACACAGAGACCGGCCGCCAGATCGCTGACCTTCTGTTTTCCAAGCAGCAGGAACGTGGCATGACACTGATCCTCGTCACCCACGATACGGCGCTTGCCGCCCGCTGCACCCGGCAGATCAAGGTGGCATCCGGCCGCATCGCCGGAGACAGCCGAACCGAGCAGACCCGTCTCGCTTCGGTGTCCGCATGACATCCTTCGGCACGCGTCTGTCCATTGCCTTCCGTATCGCCCTGCGCGAACTGCGTGGCGGCCTAAGTGGCTTCTACATCTTCCTCGCCTGCATTGCGCTGGGAACCGGTGCGATCGCAGCCGTGAACTCCGTATCGACAGCAATCACCAATGCCATCTCATCGGAAGGACGGACGCTTCTGGCGGGCGACGTTCGCTTCGAACTCGACAATCGCGAGGCGACCTCGGACGAACTGGCCTTCCTCGAAGGCTTCGGCACGGTCTCCGTCACCACCAATCTGCGCTCCATGGCCCGCCTGCCGGACGGATCGGATCAGTCACTGGTCGAAATCAAGGCGGTTGATGAAGCCTATCCGCTCTATGGCAGACTGATCGCCGCCCCTGACCAGCCACTTTCCGAATTGCTCGTTGCGGACAATGGCGCCTATGGCGCGGTTGTCGCCCCTCTTCTGCTTGAACGCATGAACATGAAGGTCGGCGACGAATTGCTCGTCGGCAATGCTCGGTTCCGGATCAACGGCACGATCGTCACAGAGCCAGATTCGATCTCTGACGGTTTCGGCTTTGCCCCGCGCTTCCTGACCAGCCGCGAAGGCCTCTTCACAAGCGGCCTAGTGGCGACCGGCAGCCTCGTCGAACACGCCTACAAGATCCGCTATAACGAGCCCGCACCGACGGCAGATGCCATTCGCGAGCGCGCTCAAGCCGAGCATCCGACGGCAGGATGGTCGATCCGCAGCAGTGATCGGGCGGCTCCCGCCCTGACGGAGAATGTCGAGCGCTTCTCGCAGTTCCTGACTCTGGTCGGCCTCACGGCGCTCGTGGTCGGCGGGGTCGGCGTCGCCAATGCCGTTCGCGCCTTCCTCGATTCCAAACGAACCGTCATCGCCACTCTGAAATGCGTCGGCGCACCGGCCTCGGTCGTTGTCATGGTCTACCTGATCCAGATCACTCTGGTGGCATCCGTGGGTATCCTCGCCGGCCTCGTGCTCGGTGCAATCGCCCCACCAATCGTCGCAAATTATCTCTCCGGCATCCTGCCGATCTCCGCAGAAGCAACGCTTTATCCGCGCGCACTTCTTCTGGCGGCCGTCTTCGGCATGCTGGTCACCTTTGCCTTTGCCATCCTGCCGCTGGGCCATGCCCGCAAGGTGCCGGCAACGGCACTGTTCCGCGAGCAGGGCTTCGAAGCTTCGGGCTTTCCGTCCTGGCCATACCTGTTTGCCATGGCGTTGGCGCTCGGCGCCCTGGCGGCGCTTGCCATCTTCACCTCGGAGCAACAGCGGATCGCGACGATCTTCCTGGCCGCCATGGCGGCAGGCTTCGTGCTGCTCCGTGTGGTTGCCATGGGCATCGCCTGGCTTGCGAAGCGCAGCCCTCCGATCCATTCCGCAGCCTTGAGGCTTGCCGTCGGCAATATCCACCGCCCCGGCGCCCTGACCCCTGCAGTCACACTGTCGCTCGGCCTTGGCCTCAGCCTGCTCGTGGCGCTCGCGCTGATCGATGGCAACCTGCGACGTGAGCTGACCGGAAACCTGCCGGAGCGGGCACCGAACTTCTTCTTCGTCGACATCCAGAGCGGTGAGATTGACGGCTTCCGCAATCTCGTCGAAGGCATGGCACCCGAAGGCAAGCTGATCGAGGTACCGATGTTGCGCGGCCGTATCGTCGAGCTCAACGGCACCGATGTCGCCAAGGTCGAGGTGCCGCCGGAAGGCCGCTGGGTTTTGCGCGGCGACCGTGGTCTGACCTATGCGAAGAACATACCGGAAAACAGCACCGTCACCGAGGGTGAATGGTGGGCGGACGGCTACACCGGGGAGCCGCTCGTCTCCTTTGCAGAGCAGGAAGGGCGCGAGCTCGGCCTGAAGATTGGCGACACGATCACCATCAATGTCCTCGGCCGCAACATCACGGCGAAGATCGCCAATTTCCGCACCGTCGAATGGGAAAGCCTGTCGATGAATTTCGTCATGGTGTTCTCGCCGAACACCTTCGCCGGCGCCCCTCATGCCTGGCTGGCGACGCTGATAGACCAGGACGCGACCTCCGCGGAGGAAGCCTCGATCCTGCGCTCGGTCACACAACAGTTCCCGACAATCACGACCGTCAGGGTGAAGGACGCCCTCGATGTCGTCGATCGCCTCGTCGGACAGCTGGCAACGGCGATCCGTGCGGCCGCTGCCATCGCGCTGATTGCGTCCGTCCTGGTTCTGTCGGGTGCACTGGCAGCCGGCAACCGGGCACGCACCCATGATGCAGTCATCCTGAAGACGCTGGGGGCGACCCGCGCCATGCTGATCCGCGCCTTCACCTACGAATACATGCTGCTTGGCGCGGCCACGGCGCTCTTTGCGCTGGTAGCCGGTGGCGGGATCGCCTGGTTCGTGCTCAGCCAGATCATGAAGCTGCCGTCCAACTTCCTGCCCGATGTCGCAGCGATGACCCTCGTGATCGCGCTGGTGGTCACGATCGGTATCGGTCTGGCCGGAACCTGGCGCATCCTCGGTCAGAAGGCAGCCCCTGTCCTTCGCGAGCTTTAAGGTCGGATGCGGCGGGCAAGACCCCGCCGCCCGCAGTATTACCGCGATTTAAGATTGTGGCCCTTGTCGTGGACGGGGGAACCTCTCATATTGAAAGCACGCATGCTGGGCTTCGCAGCGGCGCGGGAGCCATCCGGGCTCTGCTGTCCAATATCGAAGCTTTGAGAGAGGAAAACATGTCCGAACTTCGCAACTATCAGAGCCGTCCGGGTCAGACCCAGTCGGCCACGATGATCGACGAAGGTCTGCGCGCCTATATGCTGAAGGTCTACAACCTGATGGCATTGGGCCTTGCCATCACCGGTATCGCAGCCTTTGCAACCTTTCAGTTGGCGGTTTCCGGCGGCGAACTCACGGCTTTCGGCCAGGCGATCTTCCTGAGCCCGCTGAAGTGGGTGGTAATCCTGGCACCGGTCGCCATGGTCTTCTTCCTGAGCTTCAGGATCCACAAGATGAGCGTCGCAGCCGCGCAGACGACCTTCTGGGTCTATGCCGCAATGATGGGCCTGTCGCTGTCATCGATCTTCTTGATCTACACGGGCGCAAGCATCGTGCAGACATTCTTCGTCACGGCCGCCTCGTTCGGCGCCCTGTCGCTCTATGGTTACACCACCAAGCGTGACCTGTCGGCGATGGGCTCGTTCCTGATGATGGGTCTCTTCGGCCTGATCATCGCCTCGCTGGTCAACCTGTTCATGGCCTCCTCGGCCCTCGACTTCGCGATCTCGGTGATCGGCGTACTGATCTTTGCCGGTCTCACCGCCTATGACACGCAGTCGATCAAGGAGTCCTATCACGAGAGCAATTCGAGCGAGATGGCCGGCCGCAACGCCATCATGGGCGCTCTGCGTCTCTACCTCGACTTCATCAACCTCTTCCTGTTCCTCCTGCGTTTCCTTGGAAACCGGAACTGACGGTTAAAGGCAGTCTCTGGGAAACCCCGCTTCGGCGGGGTTTTTCTTTGCGTGGCAATAGAATTGAGCGGGCCTCAGACACAAAAAAACCTCCGGATTTCGCCGGAGGTTTTTTATGACCAGAAGTCGAAGCGGTTTACGCCGCTTCTTCCTGTGTATCGTCTTCTTCGATCGTCTTGCCGCGCTTGGGACCCTTGGCAAGGTTGACCTCAACGAGGCGAACGGCCTCCGTCTCGGACATCTTGTTCACGGCAGCGATTTCACGTGCCATGCGATCGAGAGCAGCTTCATAGAGCTGACGCTCGGAGTAGGACTGCTCCGGCTGGTTCTCGGCACGATAGAGGTCGCGAACGACTTCAGCGATGGAGATCAGGTCACCGGAATTGATCTTGGCATCATATTCCTGAGCGCGACGCGACCACATGGTACGCTTCACGCGAGCCTTGCCCTGAACCACCTTCAGCGCGCGATCGACAAAATCTGTCTCGGACAGCTTGCGCATTCCGATGCTCACGGCCTTGGCAACCGGAACCTTCAGACGCATCTTGTCCTTTTCGAAATCGATGACAAAAAGCTCGAGCTTCATGCCGGCGACTTCTTGCTCTTCGATGGTGGTGATGGTACCCACGCCATGGGCCGGGTATACGATCGACTCGCCGGTCTTGAAGCCGTGGCGTGCCGAGGAAGTCTTCTTCTGCTGGGTCGTCATTCTATTCAAATACTCCCTGTTTTGCTCCCGGCGTGATGCCGGCGCCGGGTCGGTCAGGCCCGGATGAGACGACAAGGTTGCGAGACTTGTCATCCTGATCCAGTCCGCGACACAATCAAACGCCACCCTCGTCGCGACTGAGACACGACACAAAAGTGTCGCCGATGTCACGTATATCGCGCGGTAGTGAGTTTGCTTTCGTGATGGTTCAGGGCATAGCTATGCCGCAAAGTGGAACAGTTCCGAGACGCTATCACAAAAAGACGAGGAAATCAATATTTTAGTGCAGTGCGCCACAATCATGGCGCACGCAACGGCGAATCCGCAGCCAAGTGATGGAATTTTGGGCAGGCTTCCATCTCACGACGCCGCGCCGAAAGGCCTCAGTCGCCGGAGCCCGGCTTGTCCGAGAAGAACTGCTCGAACTTGCCATCGACGCCATCCATTTCCTTGGCTTCCGGCATCGGTTCCTTCTTGACCGTGATGTTCGGCCAGATCTTTGCGTATTCCGCATTGATCTTCAGCCATTTGTCCAGCCCCGGCTCCGTGTCGGGCTTGATCGCCTCGGCAGGACATTCCGGCTCGCACACGCCGCAATCGATGCACTCGTCCGGGTGAATGACGAGGAAGTTTTCGCCCTCATAGAAGCAATCGACAGGGCAGACCTCGACACAATCGGTGTATTTGCAGCGAATGCAGTTATCGGTGACGATATAGGTCATGCGGCACTCCAGGATGGCGTTCTCGAACGGCAGGAGAAAGACGAACGTGGGTGGTTCTGACGGGAATACTACCCCGTTTGGAACGGCCCGCGCCCTACCGGAAATTTCTGTCGGACGGCAAGTGAGCTAATGCGGAATCCCTGCCAAGGCAAGGATAAACACCCTCAATTCGGGCGCCTTTGTAGAAATTTTCTAATCAGCAGACCAATCCGGCTCGCCGCGCAGATCATCCAGCGCCCGTCGCTCCTTCTTGGTCGGCCGGCCCGCGCCTGGGGCTCGGACGCCCGGCTCGGATGGACTGAAGGGCTTCTTCTCGGGCGGCGGCGTGAGATCCTCATAGAGGAGCCTCGCTTCCTGGTAGGGACCACGCCTCTCACCCGGCAACTTCACGACCAGCACCAGGTCACGCTCGGGCATGGCGATATCAAGACGGTCGCCGACCTTGAGCTGATGACTGGGTTGACGAACCTTCTGCCCATTTACGCTGACATGGCCCGCAGCCACCCGCTCTTGCGCGAGGCTGCGTGACTTTGCCACACGGGCGAAGAACAGCCACTTGTCGATGCGCTGGCGCGAACCGCTTGGTGGCTGCTTGTCGTCCATTACTTCTTCAGCTGTTCCTTGAGAGCCGCGAGTTTGGCGAAGGGTGAATCCGGATCGAGCGGCTTCTCCTTGCGCGGTGGCTTCGCCTCGAAGCGTGCTGGCTGCGACTTGTTGTTGTCGCGCTCCGGCCGCGGACCACGGTCCTTGCGGTCGCCACGATCCTGGCGGTCGCCCTTGCCGGCAAACTTGCCGCGATTGTCGTCACGACGCTCGCCACGATTGTCCGAGCGCCGATCGTCACGGCGACCTTCGCCACGCTTCTCGCCACCAGCCTCGCCGCCTTCACGCGGCGCCTGGTTGCGCTGACCCTGCGGACGACGATCGCCGCCGGGGCGGCCCGTCCCACGCTGGTTGTCGCTGCGGCCACCTGGACGCCAGAGGAGTACCGGCTTCGGCTCGGTGGCTTCAGCAGATTGCTCCGCCGAGGCGACATCTTCCGCTGCTGCCGCGGGCTGCTCTTCGGCAACGGCCGCAGGGGCTTCGCCTTCGCTTGCCGTTTCACCAGCCTGATCGGCATCGTCGACGCTGTCGTCTTCGCTCTTTTCGGCAGCTGCGGCCTCCGTGGGGGCCGAGCCACTATGCGCCGCAAGGAACGCGGCCGCTTCTTCGGCAGAAACGCTATCCGCACGGTAGCCGAGACCCTTGAGGATCTCTTCCATATCATCAGGGGTCGCACCGAGGATCGACAGCATGGCAGTCGTCGTGGTGAAGCGACGACCATCATATGCACCGTCCGGACGCGCCGGCGAACCCGGCTTCCACTGCAGGAGCGGACGAATGAGATCGGCGAGACGCTCGAGGATGTCGATACGCACTGCACGCTTGCCGAGGAACCGGAAGCCGGCGAGCTTGTAGAACATGCGCTCATAGCTCGGATCGGTGACGACGGAGGTGCGGCCGGCAGCCAATACCGGGATCAGATCGCCGTAACCCGGCTTGTCCAGACCGTCATGTTTCAGCGCCCAAAGGAGCGTGATAAGTTCTGCCGGCGCCGGCTTGAGAAGGGCCGGCATGAAGATGTGGTAGGCACCGAAGCGCACACCATAACGGCGCATCGATGCGCGGCCATCCTGATCTAGGGTCTTGACGTCATCTGCGACATCACGGCGGAACAGAACGCCCAGGTTTTCGACCAGCTGGAAGGCCAGACCCTTGGCAAGGCCCTGCAGGTCTTCGGCGCGCGACAGATCGTCGAGCGGCTTCAGGACCGTCGAGATATGGTGATTGACGAAACGTTCGATGCGGGCGGCAACGTGATCCCGGGCCATGCCGGTCAGCTGTTCATCGGCCAGCAGGATGACACGGGGATGCAGGATGTGGTCCGTCCCGATCAGACGCGCGACAGGATCGCCCAGCCAGCGAACGAGACCGTCCGAGCCGATGGCAAGATCATTATTGCCGGAAGCGTGCAGGCGCGCGGCGCGCGCCTCGAATTCCAGCGCCAGCGCCTTGTAGGCGGCCGCCTGAACGGCCTTCGCGTCCGGGCCCTCCATGCCGGAGATCGGCGTGAACCGGAACCCCGCAAGTTGTCCCATGGCATGGCCTTCCACGAAGACATCGCCGTTCACACTGATTTCAGCTTCCAACATCGCATTCTCTCTCAAGCGCTTCATGAGCACAGATGTCCTGCGATCAACAAAGCGTTTCGTCAACCGTTCATGTAACGCATCGGACAATCGGTCTTCGATTTCCCGCGTCTTTTCTTGCCAGTGTGTCGGATCGGCAAGCCAGCCGGGCCGGTTCGACACATAAGTCCACGTTCTGATCTGCGCGATCCGCGCCGACAGCGTATCGATTTCGCCGTCGGTGCGATCGGCTCGGCGCACCTGCTCGGCGAGAAAGTCCTCGTTGACGGTGCCCCGCCTGACCAAATCAAAATACAGACTCTGAATCAGATCAGCATGCTGTGCAGGCGTAATGCGCCGATAGTCGGGCAGCGCGCAGGCTTCCCAGAGTTTTTCCACCCGCTCGGGTCGATTGGTGATGTCGGCGATCTCGGGATAGCGCGAAAGATACTCCAGCGCCTGCTGATCCGTCGCCGGCAGCGCGCGCGTCAATCCTTCGACACGCGGCACCGCATCGAGGCTTCTCTGCAGGCCAGCAATCGACGAGAAATCGAATTTTTCAGTCCGCCATTGCAAAACTTTGACGGAATCGAATTGATGCGTTTGCAGCCGTTCGACCAGCTCTTCATCGAAGGGAGCCACCCGTCCGGTCACACCGAACGTGCCATCCTTGATGTGACGCCCGGCACGACCCGCGATCTGGCCAAGCTCGCCCGGATTGAGGTTGCGAAACTGATAGCCGTCGAACTTTCGATCCTGCGCAAAGGCGACATGGTCGACGTCGAGGTTGAGACCCATGCCGATGGCATCGGTCGCCACCAGGTATTCGACATCGCCTTCCTGGTAGAGACCGACCTGGGCATTGCGCGTCCGTGGGCTGAGCGCACCCAACACGACAGCCGCCCCGCCCCTCTGGCGGCGGATCAGCTCGGCAATCGCATACACTTCTTCCGCGGAAAACGCGACGATGGCTGTCCGCTGCGGCAGACGCGTGATCTTCTTCTGGCCTGCATAGAAAAGCTGCGACAGGCGGGGTCGTTCGACGATGGTGATCCCGGGCAAGAGCTGAATGAGGATCGACTTCATCGTCGCCGAACCGAGAAGCAGGGTTTCCTCGCGCCCCCTCAGATGCAGCAGACGATCGGTGAAGATATGCCCGCGCTCCAGATCGCCCGCGAGCTGGATCTCGTCGATGGCAACGAAGGCAGCCTTGGTTTCGCGCGGCATCGCCTCGACCGTGCAAACGGAGAAGCGCGCTTTCGGCGGGCTGATTTTCTCCTCACCGGTCACGAGTGCCACGTTTTGTGCGCCGACACGCTCGACCACGCGCGTATAGACCTCTCGGGCAAGCAATCTCAGCGGCAGACCAATGATGCCCGACCCGTGCGCGACCATGCGTTCGATGGCGAAATGGGTCTTGCCGGTATTGGTTGGCCCCAGCACAGCACTGACGCCGCGGCCACTCAGGATCATGGGTTGCGTATTCAAAGACCGCTCCGCTAGTCGGGACCGCGCTTTTCCGCACACCGGCACCCTCGGCCAACACATGGCGACGAAGGAGGGCAAAGGCAAGGCGCTTGATGCATTCATCCCAGAATTCGGCAGAAAGCTGAGTCCGATCAGAGCCTTGCACACCCGGAACAGGCTGGGAACGAATCAGCGACGAATCGATGACTCCGGCAGATTCAGGCTTTGTTCTTGAGCCGCAATCAGGAGCGCAGCGGGATTACGTTAACGCTGGACCTCAAGGAGCTGCACCGAGAGACGACGACACGGAGATGGAACAATTGCGAACAGCTTCACGTTGCGCCGCCGAGGTGAAACCTGATGACACTGTCCCCGCCGCCTGCCGAATGGATTGGAGCTAACGACCTGCCGCAGGACTTTGTCCTGATTCACGGCATGGTCATGGCCCCGTCCTTCTGGCGCACCTATTCCCCAGACGTCGTGCGAAGGGCGCGCAGTGCCGCTTACGCCCTGCCAGGACATCATCCCTGGAAACTAACGGAGCCAGGCCAGGCGATCACGCCCGAAGCCGTCGCTTCCGCCTACGCCGAAGCGATCCAGCGAGACTTCGGCGGCAGGCCGGTGACGCTGATCGGCCATTCGACCGGCGGCTTCGTGTCTCTCCTGATCGCCCGGCATTACCCGGAACTCGTGAAGTCCATCGTTCTGATCGGCGCCTTTGCCTGCGGTCGTTTCGAAGGCCAGGAACGACTTCCAGCCAAGTTGTTGCGAGTACCACGCATTGGCCCTCTCCTGTTTCGCCAGTTCTTCCAGCGCTGGATCTCCACCAGCGAGCAATTCCGCTGGGGATCGATAGAATGCGTCTTCGACAAAGGTTGTCCCTGGCAAAACGAACGCGCCGTGGCGGCCATGGAAGAAGTGCGGCTGCAGTTGCAGCAAGCCCGGCCCGAGGACATCGCAGCCTGCATTCGCTTCATGTCGGCAACAAGCCTGGTCAGCGATCTATCCGAGATCCGGCGGCCGGTGCTCAATATCGTCGGAGCCGAGGACGCCATCGTTCCTTCGGCGCATCAGTTGCGGGTATCGAAGCTCCTGCCCCAGGTGCAGACGGTTCTTCTGAGAAATTGCGGTCATCTGCCGATGGTCGAGCACCAGACCCTGACGGCAGGGGTCATCAGCGCTTTCGTTGATGGCATGGCCACGATCGCGGAGAAGCGGCCGCGCCACATGACCTCGCAAGCCGGGAAGCCCGCAGCTGATCTGTTCCGTCTGATGGGTCTCCGTCTTCGCCGAACGGAACAAACCGTCTCGGCTCGCGTTCAGACGGCACAACAAACTGTTTTTCATCCAGGCTCAGGAGAGGGTCCAAATGAGTACCATCCTTATCGTCATTCTAATTCTGCTTCTTGTCGGCGCTCTGCCAAGCTGGGGCTATAGCCGCGGCTGGGGCTACGGTCCGTCGGGGGGACTGGGGCTCGTACTGCTCATCCTCATCATCCTGATGTTGATGGGTCGCATTTGACCTGAACTGAACTCCAACTCGACGAGAAAAGGTATAGGACGATGAAAAAGACCCTTCTGGCACTCGCATTGATCGCACCTCTCGCCGGCTGCACGGCGACCGAACGTGGTGCCGGCATCGGCGCAGCTTCCGGCGCCGTCATCGGTGGTGTGGCGACCGGCAATGTTCGTGGCGCAGCCATCGGTGCAGGCGTAGGTGGCGTTGCTGGCGCCCTTATCGGCAATTCGCAGGAACGCCGCGGCTACTGCGTCTACCGCAACCGCTACGGCGAGACCTACGAAGCACGCTGCCGCTAACAGGCATATCGCACAAAAGCCGCCGATCCCCAGGGTTCGGCGGCTTTTTCGTGCCCTGCATTAACCGGTCGACCAAAGCCGGAACGAATCGACGACGAATCGCGGACTCATTGGTCTTCCCGGTTTGTTCACTGCTATATATGGTGTAATAACAATCAGTTAACCATATGCAGCGGTGGATATTAAGAATCTCGCACGCAGCTGTTGAGCTCAATCATTAACAGGAAGTCCGAGCCTTCCGCGCAAGGCGCGATACTGTACCGCATTAGTATCGGACCTCGCTTCTTCCCGGTCCGAGGGCAGATCATCGTAGTCGATCGGCTCAGCGAACTGGACTGACGTGAAGTCGAAGCGGCGACCGGCAATCAGGTTGTAGAAGTGCGCCCCCTGCTGAAGGGGCGTCTTTAAGATCTGGCCGCCAAACAGGTCCTGAACAACAAGGCTGGTGACACCACACTGGCCCCTTGCCGGATTGTCCGATGACCAAAGGCTGGAGGTCTCACGCGACCAAGCTTTTGTCAGGCGCTCGGCAAATTGCGCGATATCGACGGCCGATTGGATCATGGCGCTTCCCAGGAACGAACAAGGCCGGCACAAGGCCGGCCTCGAAGTCGAAACCTCATCGTAATTCAGACGAAAAACTGCCCACCATTCGCGGAAATCGTCGATCCGGTGATGAAGCCTGCATCGTCGGAGGCAAGGAACACGACACAACGGGCGATTTCTTCGGGCTCGCCAAGACGACCGACCGGGATCTGTGGAATGATCCGCTCGTTCAACACCTTTTCCGGGATGGCGCGCACCATCTCAGTCCCGATATAGCCCGGGCAGATGGCATTGACGGTGATGCCCTTGGCGGCTCCTTCCTGGGCGAGCGCCTTGGTGAAACCGAGATCGCCGGCCTTCGCCGCAGAATAGTTGGCCTGCCCCATCTGGCCCTTCTGGCCGTTGATCGAGGAGATGTTGATGACGCGACCGAAGCTGCGGTCACGCATGCCGGTCCAGACCGGGTGGGTCATGTTGAAGAGACCGGTGAGATTGGTGTTGATCACCTCGCCCCACTGCTCGGGCGTCATCTTGTGGAACATCGCGTCGCGGGTGATGCCAGCATTGTTGACGAGCACCTCCACCGGACCGAGTGCAGCCTCAACCGCAGCGATACCGTCGACGCAGGCCTGGTAATTGGAGACATCCCATTTAAACACGGGAATGCCGGTCTCGGCTTCGAAGGCCTTGGCCTTCTCTTCATTGCCGGCGAAGTTCGCCGCGACCTTGTAGCCTGCATTCTTCAAGGCGACCGAAATCGCAGCACCAATGCCGCGCGTGCCACCGGTTACCAAAGCCACTCTGCTCATGCTGTCCTCCCCGTTCTTCTTCTATGGGTTCCCATCTGGATCACCGTCGCGTTCCCGTCGCAACGGCATGACTTGCCCATCCCGGCCAAGAGCCGGGATGGAAATTCGTCGGGTCAAGGGCGAACGGCCGCCATTCGAAGAGGCCGGATCAGAATGCCTCGAGGCACATGGCAACACCCATGCCACCGCCGATGCACAGCGTGGCGAGGCCCTTCTTGGCGCCGCGACGCTTCATCTCGAACAGCAGCGTGTTGAGAATGCGGGCGCCGGACGCGCCGACCGGATGGCCGATCGCGATTGCGCCACCATTGACGTTCACGATCGAGGTATCCCAGCCGAGATCCTTGTTCACGGCGCAGGCCTGTGCGGCAAAGGCTTCGTTGGCTTCAACGAGGTCGAGATCGGAAATCTTCCAGCCGGCCTTCTCAAGCGCCTTGCGCGAAGCCGGGATTGGGCCAGTGCCCATGATCTTCGGATCGACACCTGCGGTTGCCCAAGAGACGACACGGGCGAGCGGCGCGATACCACGACGCGAAGCCTCGGCCTCGGTCATCAGCAGGGCGACCGCCGCACCATCATTGATACCGGATGCGTTGCCGGCGGTGACCGTGCCTTCCTTGTCGAAGGCGGGTTTCAGCTTCTGCATGCTTTCGAGCGTCGCACCGATGCGGATGTACTCATCCTGATCGACAGTGACGTCGCCCTTGCGGCCGGGCACGATGACAGAAACGATTTCGTCCTTGAAACGGCCGGCAACCTGGGCGGCCTCCGCCTTGTTCTGCGAAGCGACCGCAAAGGCGTCCTGTTCGTCACGGGTCAGCTGCCACTGCCGGGCAACATTTTCCGCGGTCGTGCCCATGTGATATCCGTAGAAGGCATCGGTAAGGCCGTCCTTGATCATGGTGTCGACCATCTTCAGGTCGCCCATTTTTGTGCCGTTGCGCAGGTGCGCGCAGTGCGGCGCCATCGACATCGATTCCTGCCCGCCGGCAATGATGATCCTCGCGTCGCCTGTCGCGATCTGCTGCATGCCGATGGCGACGGCACGCAAGCCGGAACCGCAGAGCTGATTAAGACCCCAGGCTGTCGCCTCCTGCGGAATACCGGCCTTCATCGCTGCCTGGCGAGCCGGGTTCTGGCCCTGCCCTGCGGTAAGGATCTGCCCGAGAATGACTTCGTCGACTTCACCCGCCTCCACGCCGGCGCGCTCCAGCACGGCCTTGATGGCGATGGCGCCGAGATCATGCGCTGCGACGGATGACAACGCCCCGTTGAAAGATCCGACCGGGGTTCTGGCAGCGCTCGCGATAACGATGGACGGGGTGCTCATGGAGGTCTCCTCGGGTTTTGTGATTGAGGAGAAACTGACAAAGACTGCCGCCGGTGTCAAACAAGATAAGCCCGACATTCTCGTTCTTTGGTTGCGCTTTCCTGTCTTTCGTCAAATGCCGATCCTGCATCGCACAAAGAGATTGTCACCGGACTGAATTTGCGCTTACACTTGACTTCGGGAAGAGCAAAAACAATCGAAAAACGACGGGTTAGGAGACAGAAATGGCCAAAGCCGATGGCGAAATCGTTATCAAGAAGTACGCCAATCGACGCCTCTACAATACCGGGACCAGCACCTACGTCACCCTTGAGGACCTCGCCAAGATGGTCAAGAAGGGCGAGGATTTCATTGTGCAGGATGCCAAGTCCGGTGACGACATCACGCATTCCGTCCTGACCCAGATCATCTTCGAACAGGAATCCAAGACCGGCAATACCTTGCTGCCGATCTCCTTCCTGCGCCAGCTCATCAGCTACTATGGCGATCAGATGCAGATGGTCGTCCCGAGCTTCCTCGAGCATTCGATGAAAGCCTTCACCGAACAGCAGACCCAGATGCGCGAGCAGATGACCAAGGCCTTCGGTGACCATCCACTGTCCAAGAACCTGCAGATGCCGATCCAGCTGATGGAGGAGCAGGTCAAACGCAACACCGATATGTTCCAGCAGGCCATGCAGATGTTCTCGCCCTTCCTCGGTGGCCAGCAGCCAGCCAAGGAAACCAAGAAGGCGGAAGCCAAGGATATCGACGAGTTGAAGGAGCAGTTGCGCTCCCTGCAGAACAAACTCGACAATCTTTGAAGAGCGAGGCCCCGGAAGGGGCCTTTTTCATATTGGGGATCAGAGCCCGATCGAGACGTCCCGTCCGGCGGCCCGATTGGAGATCGTGAAGCCTGCAACGACATCGATGAAGGCGATGACCATCAGGCTGAAGAACAGCTGCGTTGCTGCGTCGCGCACGAGCAGGAATTCGACGAGAAAGCCGATAAAGACCACCATGGAAAACATGTGGTTCATCAGCGACCCCCGGGTACTCAGCGTCGCTTTCAACACCTCGAAAAACAGGGCGATCAGCGCCGACAGGATGACAAGATCGCCGAGCGTCATCGTCCAGACGGCACCCGACAGCATCGGCACGGTCATGATCACTGTCGAGAAGGCGGCAATCCCGCTTCCGAGCATCACGGCGTTGTAGAAGATGAAGGGAACGATCATCAGCGGCACGGCAATCAGCATGCGGAATCCTTCCTTGCACTGCGATCCCGTCCGGCTCCGCGGCGGGCGCGGCGCAATTTAACTATGCCAAATGACAAATGAAAAGGCCGGCGCAAGCGCCGGCCCTTCAAACTAGTCAGTCAAAGCGCAGGAATTATGCGCTTTCCTTCGGCGTCAGAACCTGACGGCCGCGATACATACCGGTCTTCAGATCGATATGGTGCGGGCGGCGCAGTTCGCCGGAGTTCTTGTCTTCGACATAAGTCGATGCCTTCAGCGCGTCAGCAGAGCGGCGCATACCGCGCTTGGACGGGCTTGTTTTTCTTTTTGGTACAGCCATTTTCGTTACTCCACGTGACGGGCAAGACGGGTTTATTCGGCCTCGATGAGACCGGACAGAACACGTCTCGAACTCGGAATTTGGCGGGCTTATACATGCCCGAAGTCGGTTTGACCAGACCCCGGGCCACTTTTTTCGAATCTAACCGAGGCCCGCTCAGGCCTCGTCTTCGGGCACGATCCAGGGTTCAGCAAGTGCCGCCGTCTCCCAGCTACGCCAGGCCGGATGCGCTCGCATGGCATCCATATAGGCGGCCGTGTCTGCATCTCCTACCAGATCGTAGGCTGCAAAGCGATTCCCGACAGGCGCGAACATGGCATCCGCCGCGGAAAAGGCGCCGAACAGGAAGAGCCCGCCCGACCGTTTCCGCATCTCCCGCCAGATCGCCTCGATGCGGGCGACATCGGCCGCCACCCCCTCGGGCGACGGGATCGCCCTCACGGGCCGCCGCAGGTTCATCGGGCAAGCGCTGCGCAAGGCTCGGAACCCGGATAGCATTTCCATCGAGATGGATCGCGCGAGCGACCGGCTCTCGCGATCCGCAGGCCAGAGCCCGGCATCGGGATAGAGCTCGGCGACATATTCGATGATGGCGAGCGATTCCCAGACCCGGACAGAGCCGTGATGCAGCACAGGCACCTTGCCCGTCGGCGAAAGCTCACGGAACTGAGGATGCGTGGCACCCGGTCCGAAGAGGATCAGTTCTTCGCGAAACGGTATGCCGGCGGCCGTCATCGCGATCCAGGGCCGAAAAGACCAGGAGGAATAGTTCTTGTTGGCGATATAGAGGATCAGGTCGTCCATGGCGCGCTCCGCGTTGTCGAGAACCGATCCTAGACGCGTCGGAGTGGTTCCGACCAACGAAAGCTTCTGATCTCAGCCATAAAGACAGGTGATGTAATCACCCGAGGCGCGCGCACGACGATCGACGACCCCGGCCAGACGCCTCAGACCCGGCCCCGGCTTGCTCGCGACACGATCGATCGGATTTGGGAGGGAGACGGCGAGAAGGGCCGCCTGCTGGCGACTGAGCTTCGCGGCCGACGTCTTGAAGTGATGCTGCGCAGCCGCTTCGATGCCGTAGATACCCGGACCCCATTCGGCGACATTGAGATAAATCTCCATCGTCCGCTCCTTCGGCCAGGCAGCATCCAGCGCCAGCGCCAGGGGCAGTTCGAGGCCTTTGCGAATGAAAGAGCGACCGTTCCACAGGAACAGGTTCTTCGCTGTCTGCATCGGGATCGTGCTGGCGCCGCGCGTCGCCTCACCCGCCATTGCGTCGTCGATCACGGACTGCAGCTGGGTCCAGTCCACCCCGCCGTGATTGCAGTACTGGCCGTCCTCCGACATCATGACGGCCCGCACGACATTCGGCGAGATATCCTCGAACTCCACCCAGCGACGATCGTAGCCTTGCAAGGTGGCGAGATCCGCCAGCATCAGCGTCGAGACCGGCCGGACAAACTCCAGACGATAGAGCAGAATGAGAAGGTAAGGCGCGGCGAGGAAGATGAAGAGTGCAATGAGCACGGCCCGGACGATCCGGGGCCGACGCCGCCGCTTCTTCTCGGGCGCAAACTTCTCGTCTTGCTCCAATGCCTCGACTTCCAGTGTCAATGAAGTGGGGTCCGTGATCGATGATGGCCCCTCATAGCCGCCCTCTTGGCAAATGACCAGTCTGGGTGCGCGCTTCCGCCTCTTTCCCCGGCTCAATTTCCCGTTGCCTGACCAGGGGTAGCGTGCCAAATAGCCGGAATGACCAAGAGCGCCGATGCCTTTGAAAAAAGCCTGAACGCCCACGCCACACTCGTCGAGGCGAGGCTGGACATCCTGCTGGACGCGACGCCGCGTCCGGCGGAAGTCGCTCGCCCCCGGCGGCTGATCGAGGCCATGCATTACGGCGCCCTGAACGGCGGCAAGCGCCTTCGGCCTTATCTGGTGATGCAGGCGGCACGCCTTTTCGGCGGAAGCGAAGAGGCAGCCCTTCAGGTCGGCTGTGCGCTCGAATGCCTGCATAGCTATTCGCTCGTCCATGACGATCTGCCCGCCATGGACGACGACGACCTGCGCCGCGGCAAGCCGACGGTTCACAGACAGTATGACGAAGCAACCGCGATCCTCGCCGGCGATGGTCTGCTGACCTACGCCTTCGACATCATCGCTTCACCGGAAACACCCCTGCCCGACACAGCCAAACTCGCCCTTGTCCTCGAGCTCTCACGCGCAGCCGGAATCGGCGGCATGGCTGGTGGCCAGATGCTTGATCTCGCTGCCGAGACGGATCAGCCCGACGAAGCAGGCATCGTGACGCTGCAGGCCATGAAGACGGGCGCGCTACTGCGGTTTGCCTGTGAGGCAGGCGCCATCATCGCCGGTCGCCTGGCGGAAGACCGCGATCGCCTGCGCCGCTTTGGCGAAATCATCGGCCGCGCCTTCCAGCTGGCCGACGATCTGCTCGACATTACCTCGGATGCCGCCACCCTTGGCAAGGCAACCGGCAAGGACGCGGCCAAGGGCAAGGCGACGCTGGTCGGCCTCAAGGGCACCGACTGGGCCCGCGCCGAACTCGACCGGCTGGTCGCAGAAGCCAACGCACTCCTTGAGCCCTACGGCGAACAGGCCGAGCCGCTCAAGGAAGCCGCCCATTTCATCGCCTACAGGAAGAAATAGCATGAGCCGTTTCTGGTCGTCCGCCGTCCACGCACTGGAACCCTATGTCGCCGGCGAACAGCCGAAGATCCCGGGTCTGGTCAAGCTCAACACCAATGAGAGCCCCTACGGGCCCTCGCAAAAGGTGCTGGACGCGATCGCAGCCACGTCCGGTGAGCGTCTGCGCCTTTATCCCGATCCGGCGTCCACGGCCCTGCGCGAGGCCATTGCGAAGCGCTTCGACCTGACCATGGACGAGGTCTTCGTCGGCAACGGCTCGGACGAAGTGCTGGCCTTCACCTTCGCAGGTCTGCTGAAGCACGACGCGCCGCTCCTCCATCCCGACATCACCTACAGCTTCTACAAGACCTATGCCCGTCTCTTCGAGGTCAAGGTCGAGGAGATCCCGCTGGACGAGGGCCTGCGCGTGCGTATCGGCGATTACGACCGTCCTTGCGGTGCAATCATTCTTGCCAATCCGAACGCACCGACCGGCATCGCTCTCCCGCTGTCTGAGATCGAAAAGCTGGTCGCCTCGCACCCGGATCAGGTGGTGGTGATCGACGAGGCCTATGTCGATTTCGGCGCAGAGACGGCAGCTTCGCTGATTCCGCGCTACGACAACCTGCTCGTTGTCCAGACCTTCTCGAAATCCCGCTCGCTCGCAGGCCTGCGGGTCGGCTTTGCGCTCGGCCAGCGGCCGCTGATCGAAGCGCTGGAGCGCATGAAGGACAGCTTCAACTCCTATCCCGTCGACATGCTGGCCCAGGCCGCCGCCAAGGCCGCGATCGAGGACGATGCCTGGTTCGATGAGGCACGCAGCAAGATCATCGCCAACCGCAACATGGTGACAAAGGCGCTAGAGACCCGTGGCTTCGAGGTCCTGCCGTCATCGACGAACTTCGTCTTCGCCCGCCATCCGGCGCATCAGGGTGCCGTTCTGCAGAAGGGTCTGCGTGAGCGAGCGGTCCTCGTTCGCCACTTCAACAAGCCGCGCATTTCGGACTTCCTCCGCGTGACCATCGGCACGACAGAGGAATGCCATCAGTTTATGGACGCGATCGATCAAATCATCTGACGTGTCGTCCGCGTCGGAAAGCGCTACGCTCCTGCAACTTTAGTGAGAACCGGAGCGTGCCTGTGACTGAAATCCTGCAACACTGGCCTCAGGTCGTGACCGCCTATCTCGTCTACCTCGTGGCGGTCTTGAGCCCCGGCCCGGCCACCATGGCGATCGCTTCCGCCTCGCTTGGCCAGGGACGGAGGCACGGCCTGACGATTGCGGCGGGCATCTTTTGCGGATCGATGACCTGGGCGATTGCCGCCTCCCTAGGGCTGGCCGCGGTCCTGTCGCAATATGCGCAGGCGCTGATCCTGATGCGTATCCTCGGAGGGCTCTATCTGCTCTATCTCGCCTGGCGCGCATTCCGCTCCGCCGCGAGCAGCATTGACCCGCTTTCCCTGACCAAAGCCGCTTCGAGACTGAAACGCACTTTTCTGATGGGCTATGCGATCCACCTGACGAACCCCAAGGCGATCTTTGCCTGGCTTGCCATCATCTCCCTCGGCCTGCCGGCGAGCGCCACACCGGTTGCCGTTGCTATCATCGTCTGCGGCTGCCTTGTGACCGGCTTCATTGTCTTCATGGGCTACGCATTGCTGTTCTCGACGCCCGGGGCACTGCGCATCTACCGCGCGGCCCGGCGTTACATCGATGGAACGCTCGCGGTCCTGTTCGCGACCGCAGGCGTGAAAATGCTGACCTTCCGCTGAAACGAAAAAGGCGCCGCATGGGTTGCGGCGCCTTGCATGTGTTCAGATCGCCGATCAGCCCTGGGTCAGCGGCGAGATCTGGATTTCCACGCGACGGTTCTGCGCACGGCCGTCCGGTGTCGCGTTGGATGCAATCGGCTGGTTCGGGCCGAAGCCGACAGCCGAAACACGACGCGGGTCGACGCCCTGGCTGTTGAGATAGCCGGCAACCGACATGGCGCGGCGCTCGGACAGCCCCTGGTTATAGGCCTGGCTGCCGGTCGAATCGGTGTGACCGTTGATATCGATCAGCGTCCGGTCGAACTTGCGCAGCACGATCGCAACCGAGTTCAGGGTCGGGTAGAACTGCGGCATGACCGCATCCTGATCGGTGTTGAACGTGATGTTCGACGGCATGTTCAGGATGATGCGATCGCCGACGCGGGTGACCGAGATCCCGGTTCCCTGCAGCTGGGCGCGCAGTTCGGCTTCCTGCTGGTCCATGTAATTGCCGATCGCGCCGCCCGCCAGCGCACCGATACCGGCACCGATGAGGGCTGCGTTGCGGCGGCCTTCCGGCGAACCGCCGACAGCGAGGCCACCAAGCGCGCCAACGGCAGCGCCCAGCGCCGCGCCGCCCGCCGTGTTGGACACCTTCTGCTGCCCCGTATAGGGGTCGGTCGTGGTGCAGGCACTCAGATAGGTCGCGCTCAGCGCGAGAATGGCGAACTTCTTGATCATGCTCGGTGTCCCTCCAGGATTCGGCTGATAATCCGTCAACCGTGAAATTGCGGCAACAAAAAGTTGGCCAGCAAGCTCACTCAGCCGCCGACTTCTGGCCGTAACGCTTCTCGATATAGTCTGCCACCAGCGCCTCGAAATCGGCTGCGATGTTCCGGCCGCGCAGAGTCATCGCCTTCTCGCCGTCGATGAACACGGGAGCCGCCGGGTTTTCCCCGGTGCCCGGAAGCGAGATGCCGATATCGGCATGCTTGCTTTCGCCAGGACCATTGACGATGCAGCCCATGACCGCAACGTTCAGGCCCTCGACACCCGGATACTTTTCACGCCAGACCGGCATGTTCTTGCGCAGGTCGTCCTGGATCTTCTGGGCGAGTTCCTGGAAGACCGTCGATGTCGTGCGACCGCAACCCGGACAGGCCGCGACAACAGGCACGAACTGGCGGAAGCCCATGACTTGCAGCAGTTCCTGGGCAACCTGGACTTCACGGGTCCGATCACCATTCGGTTCCGGGGTGAGCGACACGCGAACCGTATCACCGATACCATGCTGCAGCACGTAGCCCATGGCCGCGGACGAGGCGACGATGCCCTTCGAGCCCATGCCGGCCTCGGTAAGCCCCAAATGCAGAGCATGGTTCGAGCGCTCGGCGAGCATCGAATAGACGGCGATCAGGTCCTGCACCTGGCTGACCTTGGCCGAGAGAATGATGCGGTTACGGGGCAAGCCAATCTCTTCGGCAAGCTCGGCCGACAGGAGCGCGGATTGCACGATCGCCTCACGCGTCACCTGACGCGCCGAAAGCGGCGAACCATTGGCCGCGTTCTCGTCCATAAGCCGGGTCAAGAGCTCCTGATCGAGCGAACCCCAGTTGACCCCAATGCGGACAGGTTTGTCGTAGCGGATCGCCATCTCGACGATCTCGGCGAACTGCTTGTCCTTCTTGTCCTTGAAGCCGACATTGCCGGGATTGATGCGATACTTGGCGAGCGCCTCGGCGCAGGCCGGGTGATCGGCGAGCAGCTTGTGGCCGATGTAATGAAAATCGCCGATCAGCGGCACGTCCATACCGAGGCGGAGCAGGCGCTCGCGGATTTTTGGAACGGCAGCGGCACTCTCGTCACGGTCGACGGTGATGCGGACGACCTCGGAGCCTGCCTTGTAGAGGGCAGCAACCTGGGCAACGGTCGCATCGACATCTGCGGTATCGGTATTGGTCATCGACTGAACGACGACAGGAGCTCCACCACCGATGATGACGCCACCCACTTCCACCGCGACCGACGAACGGCGCGGCTTGGGGTCAAAGGCATCGGCGGGCGGGATCAGGGGTGCGTTCATGGCTGTTTCTCTGCAAGCCTCAATCGCCATGGAGGTGGATCAAAGCCGATCGCTTGTCAACTGAAAGACGCCTTTACGCGTTCACATGCCCGCGTGCGCAAGTCTGTCCAAAGCGACGTCCCCACATCTTTCAGTGACCTGTCGCCCGGTCCGCATGACGCGCGAGCCTGGAGAGAGCCAGAACCACGATCAGCAGCGCTGGGATCGCTGTGTAGACACTCGACAGCGACGTGTGCTCGGCCACAAACCCGATCAGCGATGGCGCAAAGAGGATGCCGGAATAGCCCATGGTGGTGACGACCGAGAGGCCAACACCGGGTGCAAGCCCCGGAATGTTGCCGCCCGCCGAAAACGCGATCGGCACCATGTTCGAGATCCCGATTCCGGTGATGGCAAAGCCGATCAGCGCAAAGGTCACGCTGGAAGACTGGCCCGCCATGACAAGCCCGATGATCGCAGCCACACCGCAGAAGCGCAGTGTATTCACGGCACCGAAGCGGTCACGGATGAAATCGCCCGCAAAGCGGCAGACCGCCATGGTGAGGGAGAAGGCCGCGAAGGCGAAGCCCGACATCTCGGTCGAGGCATTCAGCTCGTTGCGCAGGTAGAGCGCGCTCCAGTCAAGCACGGTGCCCTCAGGGATCATGCAGAACAGCGCGATCGTGCCGATCAGCCAGGGCAGCGGCGTCATCGGCAGCTTGGCCTTGGCCGGCTCGTCACTTGGATGCGGCGCGTCCGAGAGGATCATCGGGCGGGCGACAAGAAAGAGAACGACGCAGACGGCGGCCAGAAGCAGCACGTGACCAGTGACACCGAGCGCGGCAATCAGAAAACCGCCGGTCGCCGCACCGCAGAGCCCACCAAGGCTCCAGAAGGCGTGACAGGAGGACATGATCGAACGGCGCATGTTGCGCTCGACCTCGACCGCATTGGCATTCATCGCCACGTCCATCGCCCCGGTCAGGCCACCGAACAGGAAGATGGCGATGGCTCCCGTCCAGATATTGTCGACCAGCGTGACGAGCACGATGGTCGGGATGAACAAGAGCGTGGTCACTTCCACGACGCGCCGCGAGCCGTAACGGGCAATCTGCATGCCGGCGATCGGCATCAGCACCAGCGAACCCACGCCGAAGACGAAGATCATCACGCCCAGCATCAACTCCGACAATCCGAGCGCCTCTGAGAAGAACGGAATTTTCGGTGCCCAGGCTCCGATGACGAGGCCATTCAGGAAGAAGAGCAGGGCGACAGCGGCCCTCTCCCTGGTGACGATCGGCGCTGGTTCGGCCGGGGAAGTGATGGTGTGGGCTATGTCATTCATGTCCTGCTCCCATAGTCGGGCGCACTGTAATTAAATCGATTTAAACGACAACATGTCCCGCGCGTCCCGACTGTAAATTTTTGTTTCGCATGACAACATTGTCGGGAGTTCTGAACGGGGATTGACAGGGACGAGCCGGCGTCTGACACAGATAGTCATTGCGGCCATCTGCTTGCGCCGCCCGACCCCGAAAGACGCTTCCGTGAAAACCGCCGTTGGCGCTGGCATCCTGCTCTCCAGTCTCGCCTATCTCTTCTTTGCCATGCACGACGCCATGATCAAGTTGCTCGTGGAAACGACAACCGTCTGGCAGATCCTGTTTTGCCGCAGCATTGCGATCCTGCTTGGCTGTTACATCCTCGGTGGCCGCTCACTCACGCGGGAGACGGTGACGTCGCCGGCGCTTCGCCCGATGATGCTGCGCAGTCTTTTCCTGCTCGCCGCCTGGCTCTGTTATTTCAACGCGGCCAAGCATCTGCCGCTCGCCGATCTCACGACACTCTACTTCGCCGCACCGATCGCAGCGATCCTGCTCGCCATCCCCATTCTGGGCGAACGGGTTCCCATGAGCAGCTGGATTGCCGTCATCACCGGCTTCGTCGGTGTGGTCGTCGCCAGCAATCCGACAGGCCTTGCGACCGGCTGGCCCGTCTACCTCGCCCTCATCGCCGCCGTCTGCTGGGCGATCGCCACGACGCTGCTCAGAACCACCAGCAAGAGCGCCAGCAGCATGGTTCAGATGACGATGACGAATGTCTTCTTCCTGGCCCTGACGACACCCATGGCCATCCTCTCCTGGACCACGCCAAGCGGTCCGACGCAGATCCTGTTGCTGGCCGTCGGCTTCATCGGCGGTCTTGGTCAGATGAGCTTTTTCGAGGCGCTGCGCCGCGCGCCGATCTCGGTGATTGCGCCACTGGAATATACGGCGCTCGTCTGGGCCTTCGCGCTCGGCTACGCGATATGGGGAGACATCCCGGGACCGAATGTCTGGGCCGGCGCCGTATTGATCGCCGGCGCGGGCCTCATCATTCTCTTTGCCCAGCGGCGCAAAATGCCCGCTCAGGACCTCGAGAGATAGCGCTCTGCAAGCTCCACCCAGAGAGTGGTCCCGACGGGCAGGATATCGTCGTTGAAGTCATAGCGTGGGTGGTGCAGCGGCGGATCGTTGGGTGTCCGTTGCGTGCCGAGGAAGAAGTAGCTGCCCGGGCGCTTGGCGAGCATGTAGGCGAAATCCTCGCTCCCCATCATCGGGCGCGGCAGGTCATAGACCTTGTCCTGTCCAGCAAAGCCCACCGCGAGATCGCGGACGAAATCCGTTTCGGCCTTGTGGTTGATGGTCGGGTCGTATCCCCGCTCATAGTCGATGGTCACGCCCATGCCGTAACTCGCCGCCTGACCTTCGGCCACCGCCCGAATGCGCTGCTCGAGCTGGTCGCGGACCTTGGGATCGAAGGAGCGGATCGAAAGCACCATCTCCGCCCGCTCCGGAATGACATTGCTCGCCGCACCCGCATGGAATCCGCCGACGGTGATGACGGTCGGATCGAGCGGGTGAATGTTGCGCGACACGATCGTCTGCAGCGCCATGACGATGGACGCGCCACACACAATGGGATCGGCCGTCGATTGCGGTTCGGCCCCGTGACCACCACGGCCGTTGACGGTGATCTTGCACTCGTCGACGGCAGCCATGATCGGCCCTTCCCGGAGCGCGATATGGCCGAACGGGATCTCCGGATCGTTATGCAGCGCGAAAACTGCATCGCAGGGGAAGCGATCGAAGAGGCCATCCTCGATCATGATCCGGGCTCCGCCGAAATTCTCTTCGGCTGGCTGGAAAATCAGGTGAATGACACCATCGAAATTCCGCCGTTCGGCGAGGATCTTCGCCGCACCGAGCAGCATTGCGGTATGACCATCATGGCCACAGGCATGCATCACGCCCGGTATCTCGCTGGCATAGGGAAGACCGGTCTCTTCGAGGATCGGCAGAGCGTCGAAGTCGGCTCGAATGCCGATGCTTCGCTCGCTCGACCCGTTTCTGAGGGTGGCGACAATACCGGTCTTGGCAAGCCCGCGCGTCACCTCATAGCCGAAAGCGGTCAGTTGTTCGGCGACATAATCCGACGTCTTGAACTCCGACAGGCCGATCTCCGGAAACCGATGCAGATGATGCCGCGTCGCAAGCACTTCAGCCATCACATTGGGCGCGTGGATCGTCATGGAAATTACCTTTCGGTCGTCTGGGCATGAGCATGAAAGCGCAGACTGTGGCACTTGCCGGCCAGTTGTTCAACCGTATAAAAAGACGTCCATCGCTGACGAAAATCTGCTGCCCTATCCGTGCCGGAGAGACCACCATGACACGACGCACGTTCCAGCGTGCCGGTGAAGCCGAGCGCCGGAAGGATCTGATCGCGGCGACCTTGGACAGCGTTTCGGAACATGGCCTGGAAGGCGCGACCGTCCGCGACATCGCCGCCAGAGCCGGCGTGACCGGCGGTTTGATCCGTCATTATTTCTCCGGCAAGGACGAAATGGTCCAGGCGGCCTATCGCGAAATGCTGGCAGGAATGACCGGCTCCGCCGTCGATGCCATGGCGGAAGCCGGGGCGAACCCGCAGCGGCGCCTGCACGACTTCATCGTTGCCAATGTCAGCCCACCGATTGCCGATCCGAAAGCACTGTCCCTCTGGGCAGCGTTCATCGGTCGGGTGCGATCGGACGAGGAACTCGCCCGCATCCATCGAGAAAACTATCTGGTCTTCATCGGCATACTCGAAGACCTTGTCGGAGCCGTCTTGGCGGCGCGACGACACAACCCGCCCTTCTCCGAAGTCCGGCATCTCGCGGTCGCGATCAACGGCCTCATCGACGGTTTGTGGCTTGAGAATTCGCTCGCAAGTGACCTCTTCGACGAGGGACGTTTGCCGCAGATCGCACTGGATGCCGTCGAGGCTCTGCTGGGCGGATTGTCCTTGAGAGGTGCGGACTGAGCGATGAGACCCGCATCGCAAACAAGCATCCGGTACGCGTCGCGTTCGCGATCTGGTAACCGCACCGACAGATCGCTGACCTGCGAAGTTTCGACCTGCTTGATCGATGCTCGGCGGCTGCGATCAAGCCCCTTGGCCAGCCGCTTGAAATAAGGCATAAAAACGCCAACTCACCTGCCAGGATGCGAAAGTCGCAAAGAGAGTTCAACCGCCTCTGTTAGCCGTCGTATTACGGCCTCTTTCTGCCTCGATTGTTGGTCAACAACCCAATTTTGTGCAATGAGGCGCGGCGGCGAAGACCGGACGGTCGGACCACAACGGCTTTCTATTGAACCATCGAACCGAGAACCTATTTTTCATGACGCTGCATGTCCCATCGCGCGACCTCGAAACCAAGCAGATCGACCATAACGATTCCATACGATCTGCCTATTTTACGATCGAGGAATTGCGGGAAAGCGCCGCTTCTCTGGCGCTGAACGGCGTCGATGAACTACCCGGCCTGCTGGACTTCGACTTCTTCGCTAGGCACAAGGAAAACGAGCGCGAGATCCTGCGCGTCTATCGCGCGACGGCGGCTGACGTCGAAGCCGGGGCCACGATCACGCCTGCGGCCGAGTGGCTGCTCGACAACCACTACATCATCGAAGAAGCGATCCAGGAAGTTCGCCGCGACTTCCCGAAGAAGTTCTATCGCCAGCTGCCGACGATGAAGGTGGGAAGCCGCGAAATCCCGCGGACCATGGCGATGGCATGGCTCTACGTCGCGCATACCCACTCGACCGTCAGCCAGGAAAGCATGACGGCCCTTGTCGAGGGCTACCAGCAGCACCGGACGCTGGAGATCGGTGAACTCTGGGCAATGCCGTCGATCGCGCGCTTCGTGCTCATCGAAAATCTCCGACGCATCGCAACCCGCGTCGATCGCTCCCGCCGGATGCGTCGCCGGGCCAACGAGGTCGCCGACGAGATCATCCGTCTCAACGATCCTGTGGCAGCCGCGACCTATCTCAGCCAGATCGAGCAGCTGGCTGACGACAACACCTTCGCGACACAGTTCCTGTACCGCCTGCGCAATGGCTCGCAGAACACGAGCTTTGCCGTCGAATGGCTGGAAAGCCGACTGGAAGCGGCCGGCCGCACCGCCCAGGAGGCGATGGACGCCGAACACAACCGTCTCTCCTCCGGCAACGTTACGATGGGCAACATCGTGCGGGGCCTGCGCGAGATCGACGACAAGGAATGGTCGGTCTGGGTCGAAGAGGTCAGCCATGTCGACCGGGTCCTCGGCCAGCACACCGATTACCGCGAACTCGATTTCGGCTCGCGCAACGCCTATCGCAACACGATCGAAAGGCTGGCGCGTCGCTGCGACCAGAGCGAGATCGAGATTGCCCAGACGGCGATCGATCTGGCGACACAATCGGCGGGACCCGATGGACAGCTCGATGTTGGAAGCTATCTCGTCGGCAACAGACGGACCGAGCTGGAAAACGCCATCGGCTACAGCCAGCCTCTCTCCCGGATCCTGACCGACGGCATAAAGCGCCTGAACTGGCTCTCCATCGCAATCCCCGTCATTGCGCTCACCGTCGCAGCCCTAGCGGTTATCGGTTACTTCCTTAATCAGGCCGGCCTGCCGACCTCGCTCATCATGGTCCTGCTGGTCCTGGTCTCGCTGCCGGTTTCCGAAGGCGCGACGGGACTGTTCAACACGCTTGTCACCTTCTTCGTCAAACCGTTCCGCCTGACCGGCTACGAGTTCAAGCAGGGCATTCCCGAGGAAGCACGCACCCTCGTCGTCGTGCCCTGCATGATCACCAAGCGTGACGACGTCGACGAACTCATCCGCAATCTCGAAGTCCACTACCTGACCAACCCGCATGGCGAGATTTATTTCGCGCTCTTGAGCGACTGGAAGGACAGCCAGACGGAAGAGACCCCTGCCGATCTGGAGGTCCTCGATTACGCCAAACGCGAACTCGCCCAGCTCAATGGTCGCTACGATTTCGGCGGCAGGAACCGCTTCTACCTCTTGCATCGTCGTCGCCTTTACAACGAGGCCGAAGGCTGCTGGATGGGCTGGGAGCGCAAGCGTGGCAAGCTGCACGAGCTGAACCTGCTGCTGCGCGGCGATCGCGACACCTCCTATCTCCCGGGCGCCAATATGGTGCCGGAAAACGTGCGTTACGTGATGACGCTCGATGCCGACACCCGCCTGATGCGCGACGCCGTCACCAAGCTCGTCGGCAAGATGCACCATCCGATCAATCGTCCGGTGCATGACGAGAAGACCGGCCGCGTGATCAGCGGCTACGGCGTCCTGCAGCCGCGCGTCACGCCCTCTCTGACCACTGGCAAGGATGCCTCGGTCTTCCAGCGCATCTTCTCGATGAACCGCGGCCTCGACCCTTATGTCTTCACGGTCTCCGACGTCTATCAGGACATCACCGCCGAAGGCACCTTCACTGGCAAGGGCCTTTACGACGTCGACGCCTTCGAGACGGCGATCAAGGGCCGCATCGACGAGAACAGCGTGCTCAGCCACGACTTGCTCGAAGGTTCCTTCGCCCGCTGCGCGCTTGTCACCGACGTCGAGCTGGTCGAAGACTTTCCGACCCGATACGAGGTCGAGATCTCGCGCCAGCATCGCTGGGCCCGCGGCGATTGGCAGCTCATCCCCTATATCGGCGATACCAGCCGCGGCATCACCAGCCTCGGCCGCTGGAAGATGGTCGACAACCTGCGCCGCTCGCTGACCCCGATTGCCTGGTATGCCGCCTCGGTTCTCGGCTGGGCCACCATGGAGCCGGTGGGCGCCACCATCTGGCAGCTGCTTCTGATCTTCAGCCTCTTCGTCGCCCCGACCCTATCGCTTTTGTCGGGCATCGTCCCGCGTCAGACCGATATCGTGCCGGCCGCGCATTTCCAGACGCTGTGGTCGGAAGTCCGCTCGATCAACGCCCAGGTCGCGCTCCGCATCGTCTTCATCGCCGACAATGCCTGCATGATGGCCGATGCCATCGCCCGCTCGCTTTACCGCATGCTGGTGAGCCGCAAGCTGCTGCTCGAATGGCGCACGGCCGCCAGCGTCCAGTCGGCAGCCCAGGGCTCGATCGCCTCATATTACGAGAACATGCGCCATGCGCCGATCCTCGCCATCCTCTCGGTCGGCGTCGCGGCCATACCCGGCGGCTATGGCTATCTGATCGGCCTTCCGTTCGCCTTCCTCTGGGTCCTGTCGCCTCTGCTCGCCTGGTATGTCAGCCAGTCTGCCGAAACGGAAGACAGCCTCGAGGTTCCAGAAAACGTCTCGTACGAACTGCGCAAGATCGCTCGCCGCACCTGGCGCTACTACGAGACCTTCACGACCGCCGGCGACAACTATCTGCCCCCGGACAATTTCCAGGAAACGCCGGAACCGCTGATCGCCCATCGCACCTCGCCGACCAATATCGGCGTCTATCTGCTCTCCGTCGTCTCCGCTCGCCATTTCGGCTGGCTGAGCTTCGAACAGACGATCGAGCGCATGGAGCAGACGATCTCCACCGTCGAACGGATGGAAAAGTATCGTGGCCATCTCTACAACTGGTACTACACGGACACGCTCAACACGCTTGGCCCGAAGTATATTTCGGCGGTCGACAGCGGCAATCTCGCCGGCCATCTGATCGCGATCTCCTCGGCCTGCCGTGAATGGGCGGAGGCGCCGTCCGCACACCTTCAGGGCAATTTCGACGGCATCGGCGATGTCGGCGGCATCCTGCTCGAAGTCCTCGGCGAGCTGCCGGATGACCGAAAGACGGTGCGTCCGCTCCGTCGTCGTCTTGAGGAACGCATCATCGGCTTCAACACGGCGCTTGCCGCCGTCAAGCGCGAGCATGAATTCGCCTCGATCCGCATCATCAATCTTGCAGTGCTCGCGCGTGACGCACAAAAACTGGCGGCAAATCTCCACCACGAAATTCGCTCGGAGGCGAGTGCGGAAGTCGTTCGCTGGACGGAATCGCTGGTGTCGGTTTGCGAAGCCCACATTGCCGACACCGCATTCGACCTCTCGAACATCGATCCGCTGCGCCAGCGCCTGAGCCAGCTCTCCGAGCGCGCCCGCAACCTCGCCTTTTCGATGGACTTCACCTTCCTCTTCCGTCCGGAGCGTCGCCTGCTGTCGATCGGCTATCGCGTCGACGCCCGCGAACTGGACGAGGCCTGCTACGACCTGCTCGCTTCGGAATGCCGTCTGACCAGCCTGTTTGCGATTGCCAAGGGTGATCTGCCGACGGAACACTGGTACCGCCTCGGTCGCCAGGTCGTGCCGATCGGTGCCCGCGCTGCGCTGATCTCCTGGTCGGGCTCGATGTTCGAGTATCTGATGCCGCCGCTCGTCATGCAGGAGCGACAGGGTGGCATTCTCAACCAGACGAACAATCTCGTGGTCATCGAACAGATGAACCACGGCCGCCGGCTGAACATCCCCTGGGGCATTTCGGAAGCAGCCTTCAATGCCCGCGACCACGAGATGAACTATCAGTACACCAACTTCGGTGTGCCGACACTCGGCCTGAAACGCGGCCTCGGCCAAAACGCCGTTGTGGCGCCTTATGCCTCGATCCTCGCAAGCCAGTATTACCCCGAGGCAGCGCTTGAGAACCTCAAACGCCTGCGCAAGCTCGGCGCGCTGGGGGCTTACGGTTTCCACGACGCCGTCGACTTCACCCCGACGCGCCTGCCGGACGGCAAGAAATGCGCTGTCGTCTACAACTACTATGCCCACCATCATGGCATGTCGATCGCAGCCATCGCCAATGTCGCCTTCAACGGCCGCCTGCGCGCGCTCTTCCACGCCGATCCGGTGATCGAAGCGGCAGAACTTCTCCTG
This sequence comes from Rhizobium sp. R86522, assembly GCF_042466255.1. Taxonomy (NCBI): domain Bacteria; kingdom Pseudomonadati; phylum Pseudomonadota; class Alphaproteobacteria; order Hyphomicrobiales; family Rhizobiaceae; genus Rhizobium; species Rhizobium sp. R86522. The sequence continues at coordinate 4,141,596 of NZ_JAXHBX010000001.1, read as the reverse complement.
CAGGAGAAGACGCCCCGAGAAATCCCGGTCATGAGCGCGAAATACGAGCCACAGACCCCGGGCAAGGGCCAGGCGGACCTTCTGCGCGCCGAAGTCCGCACGATCGAGGATCCCGCGACCAAGGACCGCGAAGTCGTCTTCCTTTCGAATGGCCACTATTCTGTGATGATGACGGCCACCGGCTCCGGATTCTCGCGCTGGAACGGTCAGTCCGTCACCCGCTGGAAACCCGACACGACCGAAGACCGCTGGGGCACGTTCCTCTTCCTGCGCGATACCGCCACCAATGAGTGGTGGTCGGCGACATCGGCGCCGCGCCGCGCAGAAGACGAAAAGACCAAGGTCATCTTCGGCGACGACAAGGCGGAATTCTTCAAGACCGTCGGCGACATCTCGACCTCGGTCGAATGCATCGTCGGCACCGAGCATGATGCCGAAGGCCGCAGACTAACGATCCTGAACACCGGCACGGAAGACCGCTACATCGAGGTCACGTCCTACACCGAGCCGGTGCTGGCCTACGAGGATAGCGACAACGCCCATCCGCTCTTCTCGCGCATGTTCGTCAAGACCGAATTCGGTCGTCGCCGGGACGTGATCCGCGCCGAGCGCAACAAGCGCAGCCCGTCCGATCCGGATATCTGCGTTGCCCATCTGGTGGTCGACAGTGCGGGCCAGGGTCGCCCGACGGAATTCGAAACCGACCGCCGCAAGTTCCTCGGCCGTGGCCGCAGCCTCGGCGAGGCAGCCGCCTTTGACCCCGGCGCCAACCTCTCCGGCTCGGAAGGATTTACGCTCGATCCGATCCTCAGCCTCCGCCGCGTGGTGCGCGTGCCGGCTGGCAAGAAGGTCCAGGTGATCTTCTGGACCATGGCCGCCCCGAACCGCGAGGAAATCGATCAGGCGATCGAACGCTACCGTCATCCGGATGCCTTCAGCCACGAGCTCATCCATGCCTGGACGCGTGCCCAGGTCGAGCTTCGCCACATCGGCATCACCTCACAGCAGGCGGCTGCCTTCCAGCATCTGGGCCGTTACCTGACCTATCCCGACAATCACCTGCGTGCGGATCCCGAAACGGTCCGCAAGGGGCTGAGGTCGCAGTCGGCGCTGTGGCCCATGGCGATTTCGGGCGACTTCCCGATCTTTGCGCTGCGCATCAACGACGACATGGACATGGACATCGCCCGCGAGGCGATGAGTGCACTGGAATATCTGCGTCGCCGCGGCGTCGTGGCCGATCTCGCGATTATTAACGAGCGCGCGACCTCCTATGCGCAGGACATGCAGCATGCGCTCGACCAGATGGCGGACAATCTGCGCCACCGCCTGCCCGGCGGTCGCCAGCATGTGTTCACGGTCCGCGACGACCTGCAGGACGAGGGCTCGACACTTGCAGTCCTGGCAGCCGCCCGCGTTGTACTCCACACCCGCAACGGCAAGATCGTCGACCAGGTGAACCGCGCCGTCTCGCTCTTCGCCACTCCGCGCACGATCGATGGTGAGCTCGAATGGGCAGGCTTGCCGCCCGTACAGTCGACTCCCGCCAAAACGGGCCGCGTGACCGACGGTTCCGACCTCGACTTCTGGAACGGCTTCGGCGGTTTCTCGAAAGACGGTTCGGAGTATGTCGTGCGTCTCGACGGATCTGCGGCAACGCCGCAGCCGTGGATCAACGTCATCGCAAACGAGAACTTCGGCTTCCACGTCTCGGCAGAAGGGGCCGGCTTCACCTGGAGCCAGAACTCGCGCGACTACCAGGTAACGCCCTGGACCAACGATCCCGTGGTAAACCGTCCGGGCGAGGCCTTCTACGTCACCGATCTTGGCAGCGGACGCGCCTATGCGACCGTCAGCGCGCTGAACACCGATCCTGCGGCCACCTTCGAGACACGCCATGGCATGGGTTACTCAACCTTCGTCAGCCAGCATGGCGATCTCGAGATCGAACTGACCCAGACTGTGGATCGCGAGCGCCCGGTGAAGCTCACGAAGATCCGGCTGAAGAACGCGAGCCCGGAGCCACGCAAGTTCCGCATCTATGGCTACGCAGAATGGGTCCTCGGCAACAATCCGGCCCGCACCGCCCCCTTCATTCTGTCGAGCTTCGATGAGGAGACCGGGGCACTGCTTGCCTCCAATCCGTATGACATCAACTATCCGGGCCGCTTCGCCTTCCTGGCTGGACCGGAACAGCCGGATGGCTATACGGCCAGCCGGCGCGAATTCATCGGTCGCAACGGCACGATCAAGCTGCCACAGGCCGTCGCCCGTGCCTCGGGACTTACGGGCTCGATCGAGAGCGAAAGCGACCCTTGTGCGGCAATTGCCTTCGATGTCGAGCTTGCTCCCGGTCAGTCGCGCGACATGACCTTCCTGCTCGGTGAAACCGAGACAGCGGAAGACGCAGTCGATGTTGTGAAGACGGTTCGCGGCTCAGGGTTCGAGACGGTCCTCAAGGCCAACCGCGACTTCTGGACAGGCTTCACCGGCAAGCTCTCCGTGGAAACCGGCGACAAGGCATTCGACAACCTCGTCAATCGCTGGCTGCCCTACCAAGCGCTTGCCTGCCGGATTTTCGGGCGGGCCGGCTTCTACCAGGCAAGCGGCGCTTACGGCTTCCGTGACCAGTTGCAGGACACGCTGGCATTCCTGACCGTCGAACCTAAGCTCGCCCGCCGCCAGATCCTGAATGCCGCTGCGCGTCAGTTCGTAGAAGGGGACGTTCAACATTGGTGGCTGCCGCAGACAGGCGCGGGTGTCCGCACCATGATCTCCGACGACGTCGTCTGGCTCGCCTATGCAGTCGACCAGTATGTCTCGGCGACAGGTGACCAGGCGATCCTGTCGGAACAGATCCCGTTCCTCGACGGACCGCAGCTTACGCAGGGTCAGCATGACAGCTTCTTCCTGCCCAATACCGCCGCTGAAACGGCAGATCTCTATGAGCACGCGGCTCGCGCGCTCGACCTCGCCATTGCCCGCACCGGCGAACACGGCCTGCCCTTGATCCTCGGTGGCGATTGGAACGACGGCATGAACCGCGTCGGAATCGAAGGCCATGGCGAAAGTGTCTGGCTTGGCTGGTTGCTTGCCGCCACATTGGAACGTTTCAGGCTGCAGGCGGACAAGCGTGGCGATCGAGACCGCAGTGCCCGCTGGAGCGAGCATGTGGCAAAGCTCAAGGCTGCCCTGGAAACGGCAGGCTGGGACGGAGAGCATTATCGTCGTGGCTATTTCGACGACGGCTCGCCGCTCGGTTCGAATGACTCACGCCAGTGCCAGATCGACTCCATCGCCCAGTCCTGGAGCGTTCTGTCCGGAATGGGAGATCCCGCCCATACCGGAAAGGCACTCGATTCCGCCGTCTCGAAGCTTGTAGACGCAGAGAATGGCATCGTCCGCCTCTTCACGCCGGCTTTCGAAAAACCCGAAATCGATCCGGGCTACATTGGCGCCTATCCGCCTGGCGTGCGTGAAAACGGCGGCCAGTATACCCATGCGGCGATCTGGCTCGGCCTGTCCCTGGTCCAAGCCGGTCGTCTCGCCGATGCCTGGCGCGTCTTCGAAATGTTGAACCCGATCAATCACGCGAAAACGGCAGACGAGGCAGAGCGTTATCGCGTCGAGCCTTACGTCGTTGCGGCCGATATCTATGGCGGCGACGGCTATGCCGGACGCGGTGGTTGGACCTGGTACACGGGATCTGCAGGCTGGCTCTATCGTTTCGCGGTCGAAGGCTTCCTCGGCATCCGTCGCAAGGACGGCGAGCTTGTCGTGAACCCTGCCCTGCCCGAACATTGGGAAGGCTTCAAGGCCAAGGTCGACGTTGATGGTCGAAAGGTCGCTGTCGCCGTCACACGGACCGCAGAAGGCTACGATGTGACCCTCGATGGCAAGCTGCAGGCAACCAGTGAGGATCTACCGCCTGCACCGCCGCCGGCCAAGAAACCGGCGCGCAAGCCGAAGATCAAGGCAGCCGAATAGGCAGCCAATGCAGCAAACGAAAGAGGCCCCGCCAGCGCTGGCGGGGCCTCTTTGCTGTTTCGCAATGGTGCCGGCCGTCAGGCCGAGTACACGATCAGCAAATCCTTGGCGTCGATCTGGTCACCAATCCGCACCAGCACTTCCGCAATCGTCCCGTCGCGGTCGGCATGCAGCGCCGTTTCCATCTTCATCGCTTCGATCGAAAGCAAGACGTCGCCAGACTTGACCGTCTGGCCGGCAGAGACGGAAACCTGCGAAATGACGCCCGGCATCGGCGCACCGAGCTGCGCGGCATTACCGGTTTCCGCCTTGCGGCGGACGGCGCTGCCTGAAGCTCCATGGGCCCGATCCGGCACCTTGATACGGCGTGGCTGCCCGTTCAGTTCGAAGAACACGGTCACCATACCCTTGTCGTCGGTATGGCCAAGCGCCTGATTGACGATGACAAGCGTCTTGCCCTTTTCGAGGTCGAGGAACAGTTCCTCGCCGGCAGGCAGGCCATAGAAATACTGCGGCGTCGGAATGACCGAGACCGGACCATACATGTCGGCCGCAAGCGCGTAATCGGTGAAGACCTTCGGATACATAAGATACGAGGCAAATTCGAAGTCGCTGACCTCACGACCAAGCTTCTCCTCGATCACCTTGCGCTCGGCGTCCAGATCAGCCGGCGGCAGAAGCGAGCCCGGCACGGCCGTATAGGGCTCCTCGCCCTTCAGCACCTTCTTCTGCAGCGCTTCCGGCCAACCGCCTGGAGGCTGACCGAGATCGCCCTTCAGCATCGAGACAACCGAATCAGGGAAAGCGATGTCCTTGGCGGGGTTTTCGACCTCGGCCACAGAAAGATCCTGGCTCACCATCATCAGCGCCATGTCACCGACGACCTTGGACGACGGCGTTACCTTGACGATGTCGCCGAACATCTGGTTGGCGTCGGCATAGGCCTGGGCGACTTCATGCCAGCGGGTCTCAAGACCGAGCGAACGGGCCTGTTCCTTGAGGTTGGTGAACTGGCCACCCGGCATTTCGTGCAGATAGACTTCCGAAGCCGGCCCCTTGAGGTCGCTCTCGAAGGCCGCATACTGCGTGCGCACGGCTTCCCAGTAGAAGGACAGACGACGGATCCAGTGCGGATCGAGACCTGGATCGCGTTCGGAGCCGCGCAGGGCCTCGACGATCGAGCCAAGGCACGGCTGCGAGGTATTGCCCGAGAAGGCGTCCATGGCGGCATCGACCGCATCGACGCCGGCCTCAACAGCGGCGAGCACAGTCGCAGCCGCAATGCCGGAGGTGTCATGGGTGTGGAAATGGATCGGCAGACCCGTCTCTTCACGCAGGGCCTTGAACAGCACCTTGGCGGCGGCAGGCTTCAACAGGCCCGCCATGTCCTTGACCGCGATGATATGCGCCCCGGCCTTTTCCAGCTCCGCGGCAAGCGCGGTATAGTACTTGAGGTCATACTTCGGACGGGCCGAGTTGAGGAGATCGCCGGTGTAGCAGATCACCGCCTCGCAGAGCTTGTTCTCTTCGATGACGGCATCCATCGACACCCGCATGTTGTCGACCCAGTTCAGGCAGTCGAAGACGCGGAAGAGGTCGATCCCACCCTGGGCCGCCTGGCGGACGAAATACTTCACCACGTTGTCGGGATAGTTCTTGTAGCCGACGCCGTTCGCGCCGCGCAGCAGCATCTGCAGGAGCAGGTTCGGCGCGCCTTCACGCACGAGAGCGAGACGCTCCCACGGATCTTCGGTCAGGAAGCGCATCGAGACGTCGAAGGTCGCGCCACCCCAGCACTCGAGCGAGAACAGGTTCGGCAGCGCCCGCGCATAGGTATCCGCGATCCTCGCGATATCATGTGTGCGGACACGCGTCGCCAGCAGCGACTGGTGGCCGTCACGCATGGTCGTGTCGGTCATCAGGATGCGCTTTTCGTTGCGCATCCAGTCGCCGAATTTCTTCGGTCCGAGCTCGTCGAGCAACTGCTTTGTGCCCGGCTTGATATCGGCGTCGATATAGGGAACGACCGGCTCGGCGGCATCGGCCGGCGGCTTGGGACGACCCTTTACTTCCGGATGGCCGTTGACAGTCACATCAGCGAGATAGGTGAGAAGCTTCGTCGCACGGTCCTGGCGCTTGACCTGCTGGAAGAGCTCCGGCGTCGTGTCGATGAAGCGGGTCGTATAGGAGTTATCACGGAAGCTCGGGTGACCGATGATCGCTTCGAGGAAGGTCAAGTTGGTGGCAACACCACGGATGCGGAACTCGCGCAGCGCGCGGTCCATGCGGCTGATCGCTTCCTGCGGCGTGCTGCCCGACGCCGTTACCTTGACCAGCAGCGGATCATAGTAGCGGGTGATGATCGCACCCGAATAGGCAGTACCACCATCGAGACGAATGCCGAAACCGGCAGCCGAACGATAGGCGGTGATGCGGCCATAGTCGGGAATGAAGTTCTGTTCCGGATCCTCGGTGGTGATGCGGCACTGCAGCGCGTGGCCGTTCAGGCGGATGTCAGCCTGCTTGGGCACGCCCAATTCAGGCGTCCCGATCGCGTGGCCATCGAGGATGTGGATCTGTGCCTTGACGATATCGATGCCGGTCACGACTTCTGTGACGGTGTGCTCGACCTGGATGCGCGGGTTGACCTCGATGAAGTAGAATTTTCCGGTATCGGCATCCATCAGATACTCGACGGTGCCGGCGCCGATATAATTGGTCGCCTTGGCGATACGCAGCGAGTAGTCGGCCAGCTCCTGGCGCTGCGCTTCGTTGAGATAGGGCGCTGGCGCTCGCTCGACGACCTTCTGGTTGCGGCGCTGGATCGAGCAGTCACGTTCGAAGAGATGCACGACATTGCCATGCGTGTCGCCGAGCACCTGGCTCTCGACGTGGCGCGCACGCTCGACGAGCTTCTCGAGATAGACCTCGTCCTTGCCGAACGCGGCCATGGCCTCGCGCTTGCCTTCCGTTACCTCACGCAGCAGGTCCTTCGGATCGCGAATGGCGCGCATGCCACGACCGCCACCGCCCCAGGAGGCCTTGAGCATGACGGGATAACCGATCTCCGCGGCAAGCCGATGGATCTCGGCCTCGTCGTCCGGCAACGGATTGGTGGCGGGTACGACCGGCACGCCGACGCTGATGGCGAGATTGCGGGCGGCAACCTTGTTGCCGAGCTGGCGCATCGTATCGCTTTTCGGGCCGATGAAAATCAGACCGGCATCGTTGCAGGCGTCCACGAACTCGGGACTTTCCGACAGGAGGCCGTAGCCCGGGTGAATGGCATCGGCGCCCGACAGCTTGGCAACGCGGATGATCTCATCGATCGACAGATAGCTTTCGATCGGGCCAAGATCCCTCTCCAGATGCGGACCGCGGCCAACCTGGTAACTTTCATCCGCCTTGAAGCGGTGCAGCGCGAGTTTGTCTTCCTCGGCCCAGATGGCGACCGTTTTCAGACCGAGCTCGTTGGCGGCGCGAAAGACGCGGATCGCGATTTCCGAACGGTTGGCGACAAGGATCTTGGATATTGGCAATTCGATCTCCCCAAAACGATATGCCAGGGCATTGTGCACCTGCGAAGAAAAGTCATAGCGCGTTGTTTTAGGAAGTTCAATTTGCCTTGGCCGACCTCGAGAAGATTCCGTCCCTTCTCAGGTCACCAGGCCGAGACGGAACGACAAAGCCACGACATGCTGGCGATTTTTCGCATTCAGTTTGTCCTGAATACCGTTCATGTACCAGTCGACCGTATGGTTGGAGATCTTCAGGATCTTGCTGATCTCGTTGGACGTCAACCCATCTGCCAGATAGTTCAACACTTCCATTTCGCGGCGCGTCATCCGCGTATCAATCGGCTTGGCAGCCTCTGTCTCGTTCGCATGCTTGAACTCGAGCAGACGCCAGTAGGCCTTCTTCGCCACCGCATCGAAAAGCGCGATCTCAGTTGGCGAAAGATCGACCGGACGTCCCCCGACCGTCATATTGCCCAACAGACCTGTTCGCCCATGAACGGGGAAGATGTAGCCATCTGCCAGGCCGAAACGCAGGCTGTCTCCAAGCATGCGCTCCATCCGCTTGCGATGCGGATCGGCACGGAAAGCGTGCAGCGCGTCGCGCCAGCGGAACCCGGCATGGGCCTGTCCGAGATAGCGGATCGTCGGATCGATCAGAACGTATTTCTTAGCGATATAGAGCTGCGGCCAACCCTCGGGCCAGTGGCCGGTCAGGACGAGGTTCATCGGGTTCTCGTCCGGCTTCGGCTGGCGAACAACCCCGTAATACTCGAAGCCATAGCCTCGAACCAGTTTCTCCAGCTCCGAAACAACCTCGGCTGCCGATCGGCATTCATCGACGATGACAAGGAAATGCAGCAATTGGTTGATATTCACAAAGTCTCTCCAAAATGCGCTACTAAAATTACCATTAAAAAGCCACGAGCGACGGCTTTTTCGGCCACGCGAAGCAATTTGAACGTTTACCGTCAAAATGGGTTATTGGAAACCTATGGCGGCGTGCGGAATTCTAGCTTCGCCCGACCACGAAGCGCTGTCTGGCATGGGTGGGATCTTGCGGCGGCATGGCTGTCGCATTAGGCATCCTTTCTGGCTGGCGGACTGCGCGAGCGGAAAATTCGGCGAGTTTCGCGACATCAGGCAAAGGTGAACCCAGTTGTCCCTGCTACAAGTTTATTTCCAGGCCCTGAAATACCTTGCAAGTTACAAGTTACGAGTTTCACTCGTCGTCGCTGCGAACGTCGTTCTCGCTGTCATTACGATCCTCGAGCCCATTCTTTTCGGTCGCATCATTGATGCGATCTCGGAAAAGCGGGACGCCACGGGAATCCTGATCGCCTGGGGCTGCTTCGGCGTATTCAACACGGTCGCCTATGTGCTTGTCGCGCGCCAGGCCGATCGACTGGCCCATGGCCGCCGCGCGGATCTGCTGACCGAATCATTCGGCAAGATCATTTCCATGCCGCTCAGCTGGCACCACACGCGCGGCACCTCGAATGCCCTGCATACGCTGTTGCGCGCGGGTGAGACGCTGTTCGGGCTATGGCTGGAATTCATGCGAACCCACCTGGCGACAGCCGTTGCATTGGCCTTGTTGATCCCGACCGCCTTTTCGATGGACGTGCGGCTCACATCGGTCCTGATCATCCTCGCTGTCCTCTATGTCATCATCGGCAAGACAGTGATGAACAGGACCAAGGAAGGCCAGGCCTCGGTGGAGAGCCACTATCACACGGTCTTTTCCCATGTGAGCGACTCGATCAGCAACGTCTCGGTCCTGCACAGCTACAACCGCATCGAGGCGGAGACGCGCGCGCTGAAAGAATACACGACCAAGCTGCTCTCCGCTCAGTATCCGGTCCTCGACTGGTGGGCGCTGGCAGGCGCCCTGAACCGCATCGCTTCGACACTCTCCATGCTCGTCATCCTCGTAATCGGCACACTGCTGGTTCAGCGAGGCGAATTGACGGTCGGCGACATCATCGCCTTCACAGGCTTTGCCACCCTCTTGATCTCCCGTCTCGATCAGATGATCGCCTTCGTGAACCAGATCTTCGAAGCGCGATCTAAACTCGAAGACTTTTACAAGCTTGAGGACGCCGTGCAGGAACGCGAGGAGCGCGCAGGTTCGGCCGACCTCGAGCCGGTTCACGGCGATGTGGAGTTCCGCAACGTTTCCTTCGATTTCGCCTCCACCACCCAGGGCGTGCGCGATATTTCCTTCCATGCCCGCGCAGGCCAGACGGTTGCCATCGTCGGTCCAACGGGCGCCGGCAAGACCACGCTCATAAACCTCCTGCAGCGCGTCTATGATCCCCAGTCGGGTCAGATCCTGATCGACGGCCAGGACATCGCCAAGGTGACCAGGAAGTCGCTGCGCCACTCGATCGCGACTGTTTTCCAGGATGCAGGCCTGCTGAACCGTTCGATCAAGGAGAATATCCGCCTTGGTCGCGAGGACGCGACCGAGGAGGAAATCATCCAGGCGGCCGAAGCAGCCGCCGCTACAGACTTCATTGAAAGCCGCATGATCGGCTACGACACGCATGTCGGCGAGCGCGGCAACCGCCTGTCCGGCGGCGAACGCCAGCGCATTGCCATCGCTCGTGCGATCCTCAAGAACGCGCCGATCCTCGTGCTCGACGAAGCCACCAGCGCGCTTGACGTCGAAACGGAAGCCCGCGTCAAACAGGCAATCGACCGGCTCAGAAAGAACCGCACCACCTTCATCATCGCCCACCGCCTCTCGACCATTCGCGAAGCCGACCTTGTCGTCTTCCTCGACCATGGCCAGGTGATCGAGATGGGCAATTACGACCAGCTGAGCGCGCTCGGTGGCCGCTTCACCTCACTCCTGCGCACCAGTGGCCTTCTGAAGGAAGAGCCAAGCCCGGCAATCTGAGGCTCTCGAAGCCGTTCAGAGGCTATCGAGTCTGTCCAGCACCTCAGTGGCGTGCTTGCGGATGGCGTCCTGCTTGAAGGGATCCATGCGCCGCCAGGTCGCATACATGTTGGAAAGCCGCGGATTGCGCGCGAGCTTCTCTGTGTTGCGGTCGAGGAAATCCCAGTAAAGCGCATTGAACGGACAGGCCTTCGATCCCGTCGTCAGCTTTGGATCGTAGCGACAGCCGCCGCAGAAATTGCTCATCCGGTCGATGTATTTGCCGCTCGCCGCATAGGGCTTGCTCGCCATGATCCCGCCATCGCCATAAAGCGCCATGCCGAGTGTGTTCGGCAGTTCAACCCACTCATAGGCATCGGAATAGACGGCAAGATACCAGTCGCAGACTTGCACCGGATCGATCCCGGCCAGCATGGCAAAGTTGCCAGTCACCATCAGCCGCTGGATATGATGCGAATAGGCGTGTTCGATCGTGTCGCCGACCGCACCCCGCATGCAGGCCATGTCGGTCTTCGCCGTCCAGTACATCTGCGGCAGGGGACGCGACGCAACAAGATGATTGAGGCCGGCATAGTCGGGCATCTCGGTCCAGTAGATACCGCGCACATATTCGCGCCAACCGAGGATCTGCCGGATAAAGCCCTCGACGGCATTGAGCGGCGCCCGCCCCTCGAACCACGCCGCTTCCGCTCGCCGGATGACGTCAATCGGCATGAGAAGGCCGGCATTGACGTAGGATGAGATCAGCGAGTGGTAGAGATAAGGCTCGCCCTTCACCATCGCGTCCTGATAGTCGCCGAAAGTGGGCAGGATCTCGTCGATGAACTGCTGAAGCTCCATCTCCGCCTGGGCAGCAGTCAATGCAAAATGAAAGCTGGCGAGCGAGCCCATGTGGCCGGTGAAGCGCTCTTCGACCAAGTCCAGAACGGACTTCGTGATCGTATCCTTTCGGTGGCTGATCCGCTTTGGTCCCTTCAACCCCTCCGCCGGTGGCTTGCGGTTCTCGGCATCGAAATTCCACTTGCCGCCGACAGGCTCCTCGCCCTCCAGCAGCACCCGGTGACGCCTGCGCATGTCGCGATAGAAATACTCCATGCGCAGCTGCTTGCGGCCTTTGCGCCATTCCCGAAAATTCTCGATCGAACAAAGGAAGCGGTCATCCTGACGGATCTCGACCGGCACGCCGAGGGCGGCTTCCCATCCGCGCATCTCGTCCGCCAGACGCCACTCCCCGCATTCCGTCACGACGACGGAGGCTGCGCCGGTGTCGGCAAGAGTGCGGGCAAGTTCGCCTTTCAGGCTCTGCGTGTTCTGAGGATCGTCCAGAGTGACATAACGGACGGCGAGACCCTTTTCTCTCAACTCCTCGGCAAAGTGCCGCATGGCGGAAAACAGAAAGGCAATCTTCTTCTTGTGATGCTTCACATAAGTCGCCTCGCTCATGACTTCCGCCATCAACACGAGCGAGGTTTCAGGATCGGCATCGGCAAGCGCTGACAGCGAGTGACTGAGCTGATCGCCGAGAACGAGATGGATGCGCGATGCTTTCACCATTCGATCGGCTGGCCGTCATAGGCGAAGAAGCCACCGGTCTGTGCCGGCTCCAGCCCATCAAGGACCGAGAGCATCATGGCGACACTGTCTGCCGGCAGGATCTTGTCATGCGTCTTGGAGAAACCGCCGGAAAAGCCGGTATCGACGGAACCCGGATGCAGCGCCACCACAACGCTCTTCGGTCGAAGACGAGCGATTTCAATCGCCGAGGTCCGGGTGATCTGGTTCAGCGCCGATTTTGCGGAGCGGTAGGAGATCCAGCCGCCAAGCTTGTTGTCGCCGATCGAGCCGACCCGTGCCGAAAGCGTCGCAAAAACGCTCTTGCCTTCATTGGAGAGAAGCGGCGCGAAGTGTTTGAGCGCCAGGGCCGGGCCGATCGCGTTGAGCGCGAATTGCGCAGCCATGACGTCACCCTGGATCGCCTTGATCGTCTTCTCCGGACCATTGCCGTTGATCACGAGCGCACCCGTTGCGCAGAGAATCAGGTCGAACTTGAAGCCCGCTTCCGAAAGCCGCGCGGCCGCAGCGCCGACGGCCGCATCATCCGTGATGTCGAACCCGTCAACGCTGCGCGACAGTTCGATCACACTGCCACAATTCGGATCGGCCTTGATCGCAGCGGCAAAGGCGCCACCGATACCGCCACTTGCCCCAAGCACGAGCGCGCGGTAGCCGGGATTGAGGGACGTCATTCCGGAAAAGTCGGTCATCTGAAAACTCCTGCAGGTCTGTGCTACCCAATACGGCAGGCAGCCAGACCGGATCAGGCACAGATTGTCTCAGGGGCGTTCGATGGCGCCGTCGAAAGACGGCATCGCGCCAGGATCGATGTCCATAAGCCGGCAGACAAGGCCGGCAATCTCGGTCTGCTTTATCGGGGCATCGGGACCAATCCGGAATCCGACCGTGTAGAAGGGCACTTCGGTCTCCTCTGGGGTCGGACCTGCATGATTGCCGTCGTCACCCATGCCGTGATCGGCGGTGACGATCACCGAGTAACCGGCCTCAACCCAATCAGGCAGATGCCGTGCAAGCAAATCCCCCTGCAGGCGCGCTGCATTTCGGTACCCGACGCTGTCACCCCCATGCTTGTGGCCGGCATCGTCGACATTCATCGGATGGAGCAGGAGAAAGTCCGGTGCCTTGGCGCGGATCAGCCATTCGGCATCGGCGAAGAGATGGCTGTCTGGATAAGCGTCGTCCCAGTAGAACAGGCCGTGTGTAATATCTCCAGTGCCATCGACCAGAATGCGATCGCGATACCGGTCGAACGGGCAGGAGACATAGAGCTCCGACACCCAGTGATAGGCCGCCGCAGCCGTCACTCCACCCTGTGCGCGAACTCGCGCGAAGAGATTATCCCCTATCGAGCGGCGCACGACGCCATTGCTGACGACACCGTGGTCCACGGGCTTCCGCCCAGTCATCAGCGTCTCATAGAGGGGACGTGACATGGCCGGCAGCTCGCAGGTCAGCTTGCGCACATCGGCGCGGCCCACAGCCACGAGACCTTCCATGTAGCCGAGACAGGTACGGGCCGCATCGTAACGCAGCCCGTCGAGAACGATCAGGATCACTTTGTTCATGGCGCGCAACTTGCCACGCCGCGCGCCAAAGGCAAGGCCGACTTAGATTATAGGCTTCCCACCTGTGACAGCGATCGTCGCGCCGGACACGTAACTCGACAGCGGGTCTGCCAGCATCACATAGGCCGTTTGCAATTCCGCCGGTTGCCCAGGCCGCTTCATCGGCACCTGTTTGCCGAAGTTCTTGAACTTCTCTTCCGGCATGGTCGAGGGGATGAGCGGCGTCCAGATCGGGCCGGGTGCCACGGCATTGGCCCGGATGTTCTTTTCCGCCAGCATCTGCGCAAGACCGGCCGTAAAATTCTGGATCGCGCCCTTAGTGGTCGCATAGGCGAGAAGGTGCGGGCTGGGGCTATCCGAGTTGATCGACGCCGTGTTGATGATCGAACCGCCATTTTTCATATGCGGCACGGCCGCCTTGGTCAGGTAGAACATCGCATGGATGTTGACCCGAAAGGTGAGTTCCCACTCCTCGTCCGGGATCTCCGTGATGTCATCGAAGCTGGCCTGATGGGCGGCATTGTTGACAAGAATATCGACGCCGCCGAGTTCACGAACCGCTGTGTCGACAATCTCTCTGCAATGATCAGCGTTTTGGATATCCCCTCGGACCAGCACGGCCTTGCGCCCCGCCTTTTCCACCCAACGGGCGGTATCCTGTGCGTCCTCGTCCTCCTCGATATAGGAGATCAGCACATCGGCGCCTTCGCGCGCATAGGCGATTGCCACCGCCCGACCGATGCCGCTGTCGCCGCCGGTGATGATCGCCTTCAGCCCTTCGAGCTTGCCCGACCCCTTGTAGCTTTCCTCGCCGTGGTCCGGCCTCGGGTCCATATCCGAGGTACGGCCCGGCATAGGGACTTTCTTTTGCGAAAATGGGGGTGTCGGATAATCAGCCATCGTCTGTCTCCTCGTATAGGTTCGAGGGTTCAAACCGGCGATCCGTAGATGGGTTCCGGAGAATGGCCTTGTCGAAAACGAAGGGCCGACATGATGCCGGCCCTTTAGAACTCTGAGATCAAGACCGCCAGGCGGCGACCGCCTGCGGTTTCAGCACGCGCTCGCCGAGCACCGGCTCGGCACCTGCAGGCAGCGTCCAGTCTTCCGTTCCGTAGTTAAAGGCAAAGACCAGATCACCACGGCGACGGATACGGATGAAGTCCGGCACGCGCAGCGTCGCAACACCGGCCTTCTTGCTTGCCAGTTCCAGCACCTCGGCCAGCAGGCCGGCATCAGCCCAGCAGGCGAGATAGAGCACATTGCCCTTCTCGGTGAGAGCCGGATCGCCATTGTCGAAGGTCGCCAGCACCGAGGTCGAGGTCTCCACATATTCGCGCCAACGGATCGCATGACCCGTAACCGCACCGGAAACGCCATCCGAGAGCCCCGGCCGCATGGAGGAAACCTGAGTGACGCGATTGCCCGTCAGGCTCCCGAGCGGACCCGGCGGCAGGTTTTCCGGAATGCGGAAATTGCGGTCGCGCGAACCCGTGCGGGCGCCGATCACGACGACACCCCCAGCCTTTTCGAGCTCGGCCCGTGCCGCTTCGGTCACTTCCGTCATGCAGGGCACCACGACCAGCGGATAGCCCTCAAGCGAGGCACCCGGACGGACGAAATCGACGTTGAGACCGAGATGGCGAAGGGCCTCATACCAGCGGAAGCAGAGTTCCTCGTAGCGGAAATCCTTGCCCTGCGGCTGGATCATCGTCGACCAGTAGCTCTGATAGTCGAAGACGAGCGCGACGGGTGCCTGGCTGGTCTCGGGAAGCGCGCCGAGGGCGGCCAGCTCCTCCGAGACCTGCATGGCTTCGCGGCCGCCCGGCGACCATTCGTCGAGGCCAGGCAGGTTCAGGCCCGCATGCATCTGTTCCTGCGCAAACGGTGCCTGGCGCCAACGGAAATAGCTGACGACATCAGCGCCATGCGCGAGCGCCTCCCAGGTCCACAGACGCACCATGCCGGGCTTCGGCACGGGGTTCCACGGCGCCCAGTTCACCGGCCCCGGCTGCTGCTCCATCACCCAGAAGCGCCCTTTGCCGACGGCGCGGTAGAGATCGTGGTGATAGGGCGCGATATCGGGATGCGAGGTTTCGGCCCAGCGATTGCGCTCTTCTTCGGTAAAGGGGAACTTCTCGACGAAGCCGATCGGATAACTGTCCCAGGAGGCAAGATCGAGATTGTCGCCGACCTTGAAGTGGTCGAAATCGGAAACGAAACCCATGAAGTTATGCGTGATCCAGCGATCCGGCGAATGCTTGCGGATGATCTCGCACTGCATCTTGTCGTAAGCCGCGACCTGGTCCGAATGGAAGCGCCAGAAATCGAGACGCGTCGCCGGGTTCGGCTCGGTCACCGTCAGGTTCGGCAGGGCGACGTCGTCGAAACTGGTCAGCTCCATCGACCAGAAGACCGAACCCCAGGCTTCGTTGAGCTGATCGGTCGACTGGTAGCGCAGGCGCAGCCAGCGCTTGAAGCTCTTCAGATCTTCAGGACCCCAGGAAACCGTCGTATCGTGACAGCCATATTCGTTATCGGTCTGCCAGCCGACGATGCCGGGATGGGTCCCGTAGCGCTTGGCGACGATCTCGACGATCCGGGCGCTTTCCTTCCACCAGGTCTCCGACGAGAAGGTGTAATGGCGACGCGACCCGAAACCGCGCGGGCGGCCCTGTTCGTCATAGGGGATGATGTCAGGGCATTCGTCCACAAGCCACTTGGGCGGGGTCGCGGTCGGCGTGCCGAGAACGACCTTGAGGCCCGCTTCATGCAGCACATCGATCGCCCGGTCGAGCCATTCGAAGGTGAAATTGCCGCGCGAGGGCTCAAGACGAGACCAGGCGAATTCACCGATACGCACGAAGGAAATGCCGAGTTCGCGCATCCGGCGCGCGTCGGTTCGCCACCGGCTTTCGTCCCAGTGTTCCGGATAGTAGCAGACGCCCAGCATTATCGTGTCAGATCCCCATTGATGACGGCCTTGCCGTCCTTGTCGAACAGATGGCAGGCCTTGGCATTGATGCCGAGGCGCAGCGTCTGGCCGGGCTTCTCGCTGGCCAGGCCGTCGGCCTTCACTGAAAGCTCCGAACCATCGGCGAGTGTGACGAAGAACAGCGTCTCCGAACCCAGATATTCGGCGAGCTTAACGGTCGCTTCGATCACGACATCGCCCTTGCCGGTCGCGTCGATATGCTCGGGACGCAGGCCGAAGGTCAGCTCTCCGGCCGGAACGCTCGCACCATGCGTCGGGATCGAGATGTCGGCGCCAGGCAGACGCACCACGGCAGCACCATCGGCGGTCGAAGCCTGAACCTTGAGGAAATTCATCTTCGGCGAGCCGATGAAGCCGGCAACGAAGAGATTGTTCGGGCGATGGTAAAGCTCGAGCGGCGAACCAACCTGCTCGATCTGGCCGGCCGAGAGCACGACGATCTTGTCGGCCATGGTCATGGCCTCGACCTGGTCATGCGTCACGTAGATCATCGTCGCCTTGAGGTCCTGATGCAGCTTGGAAAGCTCCGTGCGCATCTGGACGCGCAGCGCCGCATCGAGGTTCGACAGCGGTTCGTCGAACAGGAAGACTTCCGGATTGCGGACGATGGCGCGGCCGATCGCCACGCGCTGGCGCTGACCGCCCGAAAGCTGGCCAGGCTTGCGCTGCAAAAGCGGCTCGAGCTGCAGCATCTTCGCGGCAACGGCGGTGCGTTCCGCGATTTCGGTCTTCGGATGTCCTGTCATCTTCAGGCCGAAACCAATGTTTTCCTCGACCGTCATGTGCGGGTAAAGCGCATAGGACTGGAAAACCATGGCAACACCGCGCTCGGACGGGCCGATGCTGGTCATGTCCTGGCCAGCGATCGACAGAGCACCTGCGGTAATGTCTTCCAGGCCCGCAATCATGCGCAGAAGCGTGGACTTGCCGCAGCCGGAGGGGCCGACGAAGACGCAGAACTCACCGTCCTTGACGTCGAGATCCACACCCTTGATGACGCTGAGCGCGCCGAACTGTTTCTTGACGCCACGCAGGCTTACATCAGCCATGGGTCTTGCCTCCCTTGATCGGTTCGAGTTCGAGGAGAAGCGCGCTTTCGGGCGTCAGCATCGGCAGCGGCAGGCCGGCAAGTCCGGCACTGGAAAGCGCGAAGGTGACGGCACCGGAAAGCAGCGCTTTCTGGCCCTCGGAGATACGGATGAATTGCGGTTCTGCCGGCAGCACGGTCTTGATCCGCCACTGGCCACCGAACTGGGTGACCTCATCGGGCAGACGCAGAGGTGCTGGCTGTTCGCCCACCATCTGCGGACCCTGGGCAACGATGAGCACGATCTTCTCGGCGGAAGCGGCACCCCAGACATAGCGACCGTCGAGCGGCTCCATGCGGAAGCTGGCGCCCGGTGCATGGAAGAGATCGCGCAGCCGCTTGTAGGTCTCGATATAGACCTTGAGTTCGTCGCGCTCCTCATCGGTGAGTTCGAGCGGGTTGAGCTCCACCCCGAGATGATAGGCGATGGCCACGAGCGCCCGGAAGGCAAGCGTGTGGCGACGACCTGTCTGATGGTTCGGCGAGGCCGAGATATGGCTGCCGAGAATTTCCGGCGGCACGAAGACCGAAGCGCCGCGCTGGATTTCCAGCCGTTCCAGCGCATCCGTGCAATCGGACGTCCAGACGCGATGGGTGCGCTTCAAGGCGCCGTAATCGATACGTCCGCCACCGGAAGCGCAGCTTTCGATTTCGACATTGGGATGAGCGGCACGGATGCGGTCCATCAGCGCATAGACGGCACGCGTCTGGGCGGCAGTCTTCGCCTTGCCGTCGCGACCGGCCGCATGCGTCAGATCTCGGTTCATGTCCCACTTGATGTAGGAGACGGCATGGTTGGACAGCACCGCGTCGATCTTGCCGAAGAGATAGTCGGAGACTTCGGGACGCGTCAGATCCAGCACCAGCTGGGTGCGCGATTCGAGGACCGGACGGCCCTCGATCGTCAGCGCCCAGTCGGGATGCGCCTTGTAGAGCTCCGAAACCGGGTTCACCATCTCAGGCTCGAACCAGATGCCGAACTGCATGCCGAGCCCGGTGACATGATCGACCAGCGGCTTCAGGCCATCGGGATATTTGCGCGCATCTATATCCCAGTCGCCGAGGCTCGTGGTGTCGTTGTCGCGCTTGCCGAACCAGCCGTCGTCGAGCACGAATCGCTCGATGCCAAGTTCGGCTGCCGCGGTCGCTTGCGCCTTCAGGCTGTCCATCCGGTGGTCGAAGTAGTTGCCTTCCCAGGTGTTCAGCGTCACCGGGCGCGGAGTCATCTTACCGCCTGGCCAGGTGGTAAGTTCTTCGCGCACGAAGGCATGGAAGTCTTCCGTGTCGGCGCCTGCATAGGCAATCGGGCTTTCATAGCTCTCGCCCGGTCCGAGGATGATTTCGCCCGACTCGAACAGCTCACCGAGATGCACGAGGCGCCGTCCGTCATCAGTCCGGTCGATCACCATCTGGTGGTTGCCACTGAAACCGAGTGTCACGCCGAAGATTTGGGCCTCGCTTTCGATGAACAGCATCGGGAAGCGATCATGCGAGGTGCGACCGCGACGGTTTTCCTGGATCCAGGCGCCATTACCGAGAAGCTCCCGCCGCGTCTGGAACTCGCGCCCCCAGATGCCGGTGAAGCTCATCACCTGCACATCACCCGCAGGCGCCAGGAAGGTGCCGGCCATGCAGCGGTCGAGCTGATAGTCCGTCTCGCCGCGATTGGTCAGCTTCGTCGCCATCGAAATGAGGCCGGAAGGATGGGCTGTCAGGGTGATCGACAGTGCGAGCTTCGCTACAGAGTCGATGCCTGCGAGGATGGTGTGATGCCCGTCGCGGAAGAATTCCCACTGGCCGAATTGGGCCACGAAATCACGCCCGCCGCGGTGACCTGCAATCGCCGGCCAGCCGAAGAAGCCCATGCCGCCCGTCGGCAGGAGCACGTTCGAGGGCACCGCCACATCCATGCCATTGACCCGGCTGGAGCGCTCGATGTCGAACAAGGGATCGGCTTCGACAGGTTCCGAGCCGAAGGACAGGATCTCCGGCATGCCAAGCGCCGGCAGGCGGAGGCTCAGCGCCAGCTGGCCTGAATCGATGATGACGATTTCACTCATCCCTTGGTCGCTCCGAGTGTGAGGCCGGCGATGAAGTGGCGCTGCATGAGGAAGAACATGGCGACCGGCGGCAGCGCTGCCACGATCGAACCGGCAGAGACGAGATGCCAGGCGGCAACCCACTGGCCGTTCAGCGAATAGAGACCTGCTGTCACCGGCATGGCATGCTGGCCCTGCACGAGCACGGTTGCCCAGAAGTAGTCGTTCCAGACGAAGGTGAAGATCAGAACGGACAAGGCAGCGATCGCCGGACGCATCAGTGGCAGCACGATGTAGCGGAAAATCCGCCATTCGGAGACACCCTCGACCCGCGCCGATTCGATCAGCGCAAAGGGCAAGCCCTTGATGAAATTGCGCATGAACAGCGTGCAGAAGCCGGTCTGGAAGGCGACATGGAAGAGCACGAGACCCATGGTCGTGTCGTAGAGACCGGCCCTGAGCGTCATGTCGCGGACCGGAACCATCAGGATCTGGAACGGGATGAAGTTGCCGGCGACGAACATGAAGAACAGGACGAGATTGCCCTTGAACTTATAGACCGCCAGCGCAAAGCCGGTGAGGCAGGAGAGCGCCACCGCGCCGATCACCGTCGGGATCGTCACCTTGAACGAATTCAGGATGTAGTAGCCGATCGGCGAGTTGTTGAAGACGGCCGAATAGTTCTCGAAACCGGCAAAGCCGGAAGGAATGCCAAAGTAGTTGCCGGCAGCCAAGTCGCCGGCCGGACGAACCGAGGTGATCGCAACGCCGATCAAGGGCAACAGCCAGAGGACGAGCGCCACCGGCAGCAGGATCTTATAGGCCGTCTGCGCGAAGGGCGAGGCCTTCTGGATCGGAGTGGGGAACATCAGGCGTTCCTTTCCTGGGCGAGCATGCGGACGATGAAGAGCGAGATGAAGACCATCATGATAAGGAACAGCACGACCGCGATCGAAGCCCCGTAACCCATGCGGAAGCCGTATTCGGACAGAGCCTGCTCATACATGAAGTAGGACAGCACCTGGCTCGATCCGTAGGGACCGCCAGCGGTCATGATGGAGACGAGGTCGAAGGAGCGCAGCGAGCCGATGACGGTCACAACCATGGCGATGAAGGTTGCCGGTGCGAGTTGCGGCAGGATGACGTACCACAGCAGTTTCAGGCCCTTGGCGCCATCCATGCGGGCAGCTTCGACCTGCTCTGGATTGATGTTGTTGAGACCCGTCAGGTAGAGGATCATGCAGTAGGCCGTCTGCGGCCAGAGACCGGCGACGATGATACCATAGGTCACGAAGCGCTCGTCGGCGAGCACGGCGAATTGTTCGCCGGTGACCATTTCCAAGAGCTTGGAGAACAGACCGAAGTCGGGCGCGTAGAACCAGGTGAACATCAGGCCGACAACCACCTGGCTGATCACGAAGGGGAAGAAGAAGAGCGACTTGTAGAGCCGAATGCCGGTGACCGTCTGGTTGAGGAACAGCGCGACCGCCAGACCCGCCGGGATCGCAAGAAGATAGAGAACCAGCCAGATGAGATTGTTTTCGAGCGAGACGTAGAAGGAATCATCATCGAGCAATTCGACGTAATTGCCCACGCCGATCCATGTCATTGCGCCCAGGCCGTCCCAGTCGTGGAAGCTGATCCAGATCGACTGAAAGATCGGGACCAGAACATAGATCACGAACATCAGCATGCCGGGCGCGAGGAAAAGAAGCGGCGCGAGCGTCTGCTGATTGCGCTTCCAGAAACCGGAAGCCGGGGAAACGGTGTTGCTCATGGCGGCACCTCTGAGGAATGGGAACGGCAACCGGATGCCATGGGCCCAGGGAGACCCACAGCACCCGGCGCAGGGAGCTCTATGGCTTACTTGTAGACGCGGGCGCGAACCTTTTCGAGGCGCTCCAGTATGGCGTCCAGACGCTCAGGCTTGACCATGAATTCCTGGAAGCCTTCCATGCCGGCCTTTGCCATTTCGGCATCGGCGTCACGATCGTAGAACTGCGCCAGCGCATAGGCGTTGGACAGCATCTCGAAACCGGCCTGCAGGAACGGATCAGCCGGCTTTTCCGACTGGTTGTTCACCGGCAGCTGGCCAAGCGTGGCATTCATCTTCGACTGCGCAGCCGGCGAAGCAACGAAGGCGAGGAACTTCTTCGCATCTTCCTTGTTCTTCGCACCCGACGGGATGTGGAAGGTGTCGGTCGGCGCCTCTTCCGACATCGGAATTCCAGCCGTAATTTCCGGGAACTGCATGAAGCCGATCTGGTCTTCGGTCAGACCACCGTCCTTCATCGTGGCAACGGCGAAGTTGCCCATCAGATACATTGCAGCCTTGCCCTGGACCATCTGCGGGATTGCATCCTGCCAGTCGATCGCGGCATGGTTTTCATTGAAGTAGCCGGCCTTGACCAGTTCGCCCCACTTTTCGAACACGGCCTTCACACGCGGGTCGGTGTAGGGAACCTTGCCCGAGGTCAGCTCCATGTGGAATTCGTAGCCATTGACGCGCAGGTTCAGATAGTCGAACCAGCCGCCCGTCGGCCAGAGTGCCTTGGTGCCGATGGTGATCGGGGTGATGCCGGCCGACTTCAGCTTTTCGCTGGCCGCCAGGAACTCGGCCCAGGTCTTCGGCGGCTCGATACCCTGCTCGGCGAAGATATCCTTACGGTAATAGATACCCCACTGGTAATAGGTATAGGGAACGCCCCACTTCTTGCCGTCGATGGTCATCGAAGGTGCAGCGGACTTCAGCTGGTCGTTGAGGCCATTGGCTTCCCATACGTCGGTCACGTCTTCGAAGAGACCCGCCTTGACGAAGGGCTCCATGCGGTTGCCGGCGAACCAGGAAACGACGTCAGGCGCGTCGGCGGTCAGGAAGTTGCGGATCGCGGACTTGTAGCCCTCGTGGTCGAAATTGTTCCACTTGACCGTGATGTCGGGATTGGCCGCCTGGAAATCCGCGATCAGATCCTCGATCGCCTTTTTCGGCGCCGGGTCGGAATGGTTCGAGTTGAGGGTGATTTCACCGGCAAACGCGGTGGACGACAGCAGGACTGCACCCAGAGCGATCGCGCTCAGGCTTTTGAAAAAGGTCATGTTTTCCTCCCTATGACCGTTATGCTTGGCATTTCCGGAGCTCTAGCCCCGGATCCCACCGGAGCGGATTTCTCAGCTCTGCTTGATCATCCGATTCAAACCCGTAATAATCTACCGAGTTTTCACCGAACTTTTCCGGGATCCTAAGATTTGGAACATGTGAAGCCGCTTCTGGAGGACGAGTCCGTCCCGGTCCATCCGGATCATGACCCGCGACACCCGCTCGTCATCTTCGGCGATCACCGGTTTTGTGCTGGCGAAAATCTGACGGTCCAGCGGATGGCAGGCCCGCACATGCACAGCCAGATCGAGCTCAACTTCGTTCTATCGGGCCACATGACCTACTGGTTCGATGGCCGTGAATTGACGGTGGACGAGGGTCGCCTTTGCCTCTTCTGGGGCATGATCCCGCATCAAGTGATCGACAGACAGGAAGGCACACGCTTCGTCTGCCTTTACGTGCCGATGTCCGTCTTCCTCGGCCTCGCCAATCTGAGCCGTTTCCGCGATGCCGTGTTTCGCGGCGCGATGATTGAAGCGCTCGAGATCCGTTCCTGGGACCGTGATATCTTTCAGCGCTGGCGCGAGGAACTTCTGGCCGGCGACGAGAACCTGACCGAAATCGTGCGAAACGAATTGACGGCACGCGTTCTCAGGATCGAGCGCGACGGCTGGCGGGATCTGCGCGAAGAAGGCTCGGCGATTGCCAGCTTCAGCGCCAATGACAGCGAGCGCGTCGAACACATCGAGCGCATGCTGCGCTTCATCGCCGAACATGCGCTCGAAAACATCTCCGCAGATGACGTGGGCAATGCGGTGGGCCTTCACCCGAACTACGCAATGTCGATCTTCAAGCGCGCCGTGGGCCACACGATCAACCAGGCGATCGTGCGCCACCGCCTCGACACCGCACAGTCCCTGCTGATCTCGACCGACCTCTCGATCACCGACGTCGCCTTCGAAAGCGGCTTCGGATCGGTCTCTCGCTTCTACGAGGCCTTCAGCCAGCGTTTTGTCGAAAAGCCGACCGCCTTCCGTCGTCGCATGCGCTCGAAAGGGGCGCCGCCGACCTGAGCAGCCATCCCGTTATCGAGCGGCAATCGCCGAAAGCTTCGGCATGGCGACGTCAGGGCACCAGTCCTTGAAACCGATGATGCGGCGGACGATCTTTTCTGCGTGGTTGCCAGCGATATCGCACAATCTGTGGTCCAGATAGGGATTGAGAAAACGCTCGAGCGTGGTCGCGACATAGGCATCGGCCTCGTCGCCAAGACCATGCCGGCGAAAACCAGGGACAACCTCTTCCCGGTAGATCAACTCGAGTTCCGACCGGATCGCGGCGTCGGCAAGCATATCTTTCACGCATTCCCCGCCGGGGCGACCGTCCTTCAGCCAGCGATCGGCCAACACAGTATGGCCAAGGTTGAGGATATGCAGCTTCAGCCGCTCATAAGGCGTCAGGTCGTCAACGAGCCTGATGCAGGGATGCTCGCAGGGCAGCGTCAGCCCTGCCTGGCGTTCGATCGCCCAGATCGCATACGGCTCCGCGATCGCCCCCGCCGGCTCGATCGGTTCGGACACGATGCGATCGACCAGCGTGTTGCCCCAGATGACCCGCTCCGAAAGCCAGGACACGAAGGTCGCGTCGGGAACATGGCGGCTCGCAAGATCGACGATCAGGTCCCGCAGCACCTCGCCATTTCGCGAGATCAACTCGCAGGGCAATATCGTCAACGGCATCGCGCCGCCGCGAAAGCGCGCGTGAAGGAGCGCCAGTAGCTTCATCGGAAAGGAGCGCGGAACCCCGTCGACACTGTCCCCCTCGACGAGGGCGTACCCCTTGTCTCCGGTATTGCTCAGCACGACCCTCGCCTCCTCCATGAACACACGCCTCACCTCGGCCCAGTCACTGGACGTCGAGAGCGACCGCGTCACGGATCGTACCCTGAGCTCTCGCTCGACAGGCTGCCCCTCCTCCAGCCCCCGGATGATCACCGGAAAGCCATCCGGCGCAGACAGCGCCCCGATCCGTCCGGCTCGGGTGGGATCACCCGACGTCTGCACCACGGTGATCGGCCCAAGCGCCTTATCCGCCTCCATGGCTTCGCTGACGAAGAGATCGGCATGCGCCTGGAGAAATCGGCTCGTGCCGAATTGCAGGATGGGCGTCGTCATGGCTCAGGCAGGCTCCTGGATGGATTGCAGCAATGTTTCGCGCGCCGATTTCAGGTGCTGCCGGCAGGCCTTCTGGATCGCCGCCGGATCGCGGGAAAAGAGCGCGCTGATGTAGTCGAGATGCTCTTCCAGCGCTCGCTGGTTGCGCGCCCGCGCATTCGTCTTGTTCCACTGGTAGTGGTAGTGGAAGACGATCGCGATGATGTCGTAGAAATCGATGATGAAGCGGTTGCTCGAGGCCTTCTGGACGAGCAGGTGGAAACGCTCGTCCAGCTCCGAAAACTCCATGTAGCGGTTGTCGATATCGGCCAACAACGCATGATGCTGTGCCTCGACGGCCTTCAACTCCGCCCAGGCCGGATGATCCGCCGCCAGATGGACGAAAGCAGCCGCAGAGCGCAGTTCGAACATCTCGCGGACTTCGGTGAGTTCGAGCGCAAACTCACGGGTAAAGCCCTTTAGCACCCAATGGCTGTTCGGTCGTTTCTCGATCAGCCCGAACCGGCTGAAGCGGATTAGAAATTCCCGCACGCTGGTCGTTCCAATGCCGATCTCGCGGGCCAGTTCCAGCTCGTTGATCTGCATGCCCGGCTGTGCGCCCCCTGCCAGGATCCGGCGCATGAAGCTTCGCTCGATGATCTCCGAGAGCGAGTTGGTTTCCTCGTCGGGGAAATAGTCGTTCTCGACCGGCCGCCGCAACACCGTCTTCGACCGCTTGTCCCAGGCCACCAGCCCGACCTCGCCGAGACGCGTCAGAACGGCCCGCACTGTGGTCCGGCTGACGCTTAACAGACCGCCGAGCTCCGGCTCCGAGGGCAACGTATCCGTTTCCTCGATCAGCTTCAGCGTGCGGTTGTAAGCATCCTTGAAGACGGTGTTCTGCTTGGCCATGGATCTGCCTGGTTGATGTTATCTGGCGCTTCGGTCTTTTGCCTCTTGGCGCAAGATGCGAACCCGCGCAATGAAAACCACCGATTGCGGCGGCCTTCCTCTCCTTCGACAAGGGTTTGTGTTCCTCCCGCTCCGAGCTGGAGCAAATTGTTCTTTATCGATATCATACCCATTGACGAGAAACTGTCTATTGCCGATAAAAGACAAAACACAGGATCCGGTATCGCCGGACGCATGGGAGAAACATCGGGTGTCGAAACCAGCCTGTATCCTGCTGTCGCAGGACGACAATGTTGCCGTGACCACTGTTGCAATCGACGCCGGGCATGTCCTGCCGGGCGGCGCGCCGGCAGCGGCGAAAATTGATCCTGGCCACAAGGTGGCGGTCCGTGCCATCCACAAAGGCGAGCCTGTCGTCAAATATGCCCAGGCGATCGGCCGCGCGACCACGGACATTGCAGCCGGCGACCACGTCCATTCCCACAATCTCGCCTTCGATGAAGATCGCCTCTCGGTCAGCGGCCTCGCCCAGCCCGAAACGGCGACGGCTGCCGACAAGGGCCGCACCTTCATGGGCTATCGCCGCGCCGACGGACGCGCTGCCACCCGCAACTATATCGGCATCATCGCCAGCGTGAACTGTTCCACCACCGTCTGTCGGGCGATCGCGGATGCCGCGAACCGCACTATCCTGCCGCATTACGAGGGCATCGACGGCTTCGTGCCGATCGTCCATGATCAGGGCTGCGGCATGAGCTCGACCGGCGACGGCATGCGCACGCTGCACAGAACAATAGCCGGCTACACGAGGCATGTGAATTTCGGCGGCGTGCTGATGGTTGGTCTCGGCTGCGAGGTGAACCAGCTCACCCTCTATGGCCAGAGCGGCGCCGGCGCCTCCAAGCGTCACTTCAACATCCAGGACGCTGGCGGCTCGCGCCGCGCGGTCGAGAACGCCCTTTCGATTCTGAAAGAGATCGCAGCTGAAGTCGGCATAATGCGCCGCGAACCGATCTCCGTCAGCGAGATCATCGTCGGCCTGCAATGCGGCGGCTCGGATGGCCTTTCCGGCATTACCGCAAATCCGGCACTCGGCGTCGCTGTCGACATTCTGGCCGGCGCCGGCGGCACGGCGATCCTCTCCGAAACCTCGGAGATTTATGGCGCCGAACACCTGCTGCGCAGCCGCGCCGTGAACGAAGAGGTCGCAGTCAAGCTCGACGGGCTGATCTCCTGGTGGGAGGCTTATGTCGCCCAGCACGGCGCCTCCCTCGACAACAATCCCTCGCCCGGCAACAAGAAGGGCGGCCTCACCACCATTCTCGAAAAGTCGCTCGGTGCGGTCGCCAAGGGCGGACGCTCGCCGCTGACCGCCGTTTACAATTACGCGGAACGCGTCACCGAGCACGGCCTCGTTTTCATGGACACGCCCGGCTACGATCCTGTCTCGGCGACCGGCCAGGTGGCAGGCGGCGCCAACGTCATTGCCTTCACGACGGGCCGCGGCTCCTGCTTCGGCTCACGGCCCGTGCCCTCCATCAAGCTGACGAGCAACACCGCACTCTACAAGTCGATGGAAGAGGACATGGATATCGACTGCGGGGTGATTGCCACGGGAGACGCCAGCGTCTCGGGTCTGGGTCGCGACATCTTCGACCTGATCATCGAGACCGCCTCGGGCCAGAAGACCAAGAGCGAGCTCTTCGGCTACGGCGACAACGAATTCGTGCCGTGGCACCTCGGTGCCACGCTCTGACCTCGACAACTGGGATCCGGATATCAGCATGAAGACGAGACGCATCGGCAAGACCGCCCTCGAAGTGACCGAATACTCCTTCGGCACGGCCCCGCTTGGTGGCCTCTACCGCCCCTGCCCGCGTGATGTCGGCATCGCCACGCTGCAGGCGGCCTGGGATCACGGCATCCGCTATTTCGATACGGCGCCGCATTACGGCTTTGGCCAGGCCGAGCGTTATGTCGGCGACTTCCTGCGCGACAAGCCGGAAGACAGCTATGTGCTCTCGACCAAGGTTGGACGTCTGCTAGCACCAGTACCAAAGGATCAGATCCCGAATGTCGGCTTCGTCGATCCGCTCCCCTTCAAGCTGGTCTACGACTACAGCTATGACGGCATCATGCGTTCGGTCGATTTCAGCTATGCCCGCCTCGGCCTCAACCGCATCGACATTCTCTATGTCCACGATATCGGCGTTTACACACATGGCCGCGAGGCCAACGATCGCTATGTGAAGCAGCTCCGTGATGGCGGTTACAAGGCGCTCGACGAACTCAAATCCTCTGGCGCCATCAAGGCCTTCGGTCTCGGCGTCAACGAGGTACCCGCCTGCCTGGAGATGATGGCGGACATCGATATCGACGTCATCCTGATGGCCGGGCGCTATTCGCTGCTCGATCGCTCCGCCGTCGAGGAACTGCTGCCGCTCTGCGAAAAGCGTGGCACCTCGATCACCGCCGGCGGCGTGTTCAATTCGGGCATTCTGGCGACAGGCGCCGTTCCGGGCGCGCATTTCGACTACACCCCCGCGACGGATGGGGTACTTGGCAAGGTGCGCGCGATGGAAGACCTGGCGAAACAGGCCGGCAAGCCGCTCGCCCAGTTTGCAATGCAGTTCCCGCTGCACCATCCGGCCGTTGCCTCTGTCATCATCGGCACGGCAAAGCCGGAAAGCCTTCATCGCAACATGGCGCTGACATCAGAGGAACTGCCGGCTTCCGCCTTTGCTCCCTTTGAAGCGCATACGCTGGTCGCACCGCCGCTCGGCGACGCGCCGGTGCGGGAATAGGGAGCGCACTATGCTGAAGGGCATCCATCCTCTGCTGGGACCTGACCTGCTGCACGCCATTGCGACTATGGGTCATGGCGACGAGATCGTCATCGCCGATGGCAATTTCCCGGCCTCGACCATGGGTCCACCGGTGATCCGGGCAGACGGCGTCGGTGCCGTCGAGATCCTCGAAGCGATCCTCGCCCATATGCCGCTCGATCAGTTCGTGGACGATTCGGCCTGGCGCATGCAGGTCGTCGGCGATCCGCATGCGGTTCCGGAAATCTGCGCCGAATTCCAGTCGGTGATCACGAGACTGGCCGGCGACGTCCAGCTGGAAAGCCTTGAGCGCTTCGCCTTCTATCAGCGCGCACAGACAGCAGCGTACATCGTCGCGACGACGGAATTGCGGATCTACGGCAACGTCATCCTGAAGAAGGGTGTCGTATATCCGGAAGAGGTTCATCGGGTCTGAGGAGACCCCGGAAGCCCTGGATTTCAAGGCAAAATCGAGTTTGGAGGAGCTCATTTTTGCCCGCTTGCATTCTCCAGAATGCTGGAGTAGCGTGCTCGATAAAATGTTTTTTATCGATAAAAGATCGATCTGGTTGCGTTCTGCGGATCGATCTCACCGGAGGAACAGGACGCGTTGAGAGGAGAACCCAAATGACCATTCTGAAGAGCATGACTCGCCGCGCCCTGATGGGTATTGCAGGCGCTGCAATGATGACCTCAATGATGCCGGCCGCTTCCTTTGCACAGGACGTGACCATTCCGATCATCGTCAAGGACACCACGTCCTTCTACTGGCAGATCGTGCTCGCCGGCGCCCGTCAGGCCGGCAAGGACCTCGGCGTCAACGTGCCTGAACTCGGCGCTCAGTCGGAATCCGACATCAACGGTCAGATTAGCATCCTGGAAAACGCGGTCGCTGGAAGCCCGGCCGCAGTCGTCATCTCGCCGACCGAGTTCAAGGCCCTCGGCAAGCCGATCGATGAAGCCGCCAAGGCGGTTCCGATCATCGGCATCGACTCTGGTGCGGATTCCCAGGCCTTCACATCGTTCTTGACCACCGACAACGTCCAGGGTGGCCGCATTGCAGCTGACGGCCTGGCAGCCGCCATCAAGGCCGCGACCGGCAAGGAAGAAGGCGAAGTCGCCATCATCACCAGCCTGCCGGGCGTCGGTTCGCTCGACCAGCGCCGTGAAGGCTTCCTCGACCAGATGAAGACCAAGTATCCGGGCATCACCGTGGTGGTTGACCGGTTTGCTGATGGTCAGGCCACGACCGGCCTCAACATGATGACCGACCTGATCACCGCCAACCCGAACATCGTTGGCGTCTTCGCCTCGAACCTGATCATGGCGCAGGGCGTCGGCCAGGCGATCGCCGAAAACAAGCTCGGCGACAAGATCAAGGTCATCGGCTTCGACTCGGATGAAAAGACCGTCGGCTTCCTGAAAGAAGGCGTGCTCGCCGGCCTCGTCGTCCAGGATCCCTATCGCATGGGCTATGACGGCGTGAAGACGGCACTCGCCGTCTCCAAGGGCGAGAAGGTCGAAACCTTCGTCGATACCGGTGCCAACCTCGTCACCCAGGCCAATATGGCCGACCCGAAGATCGACGCCCTTCTGAACCCGAAGGTCAACTGATCGAGACTTCGGCACGCGCGGCGCTCGTCGCGCGTGCCGAACCGGAAACAGCAGACGCGGGAGGCGTCGGCCGCTTCCACTGATTTACGGGAGGAATGATATGACTTCGCTGCACGATGTGAGCCACCGGCACGATGACGCGCCGGAACTGCTGGAGACCGATCGCATCCCGCCGGGAACGCCGATCCTCGAGCTCATCGGCCTGCAGAAGAAGTATGGTGCCGTCGAGGCCCTTAAGCCCGCGACCGTGAGTTTCCTCGCCGGAGAGATTTACGCCATCGTCGGCGAAAACGGCGCCGGCAAATCTACCCTCATCAAGCTCCTGACCGGCGTCATTCCGCGCACTTCGGGCGAGATCCGCTGGTGCGGAAAGCCCGTGGCGCTCGCTACCCCGAACGAGGCAATCCAGCGCGGCATCAATGCGGTGCACCAGGAAGTCGTCCTTTGCGCGCATCTGACAGTCGCGGCCAACATGTTCCTCGGTGACGAGATGTCCTCGGGCGGCATCATGCGCCAGCGCGCCATGACAACAGCCGCGCAGAACGTGCTCGACGACCTCGGCTTCAACCTGCCCGCCGGCGAAATCCTCGGCAACCTGACGATCGGCCAGCAGCAGCTGGTCGCCACCGCCCGCGCCGCGATGCGCGGCATCCGCTTCCTGATCTTCGATGAGCCGACGGCCTACCTGACCCGTCAGGAATCCGCCCAGCTCTTCCGCCTCATCCGCCGCCTGCAATCGGAAGGCGTGACCATCGTCTATATCAGCCACCGCATGGAAGAGGTCTTCGAGCTCGCCGACCGCGTCTCGGTCCTGCGCGACGGCACCCATGTCGGCACCCGCCTGATCGGCGAGACCAACGACGCCGAACTTATCTCACTGATGATCAACCGTTCGATCGAGCAGATCTACCACAAGGAAAAGCTGCCGATCGGCGCCACCATCCTCGAAGCGAAGGGGCTCTCAGGCCCGGGCTTCTCGGATGTCTCGCTCTCGGTCCGCTCGGGCGAAATCGTCGGCCTCTATGGCCTGATCGGTGCCGGTCGGAGCGAATTTGCGCTCGGCCTCTACGGCCGTCACAAACTGACAGCAGGCGAAGTCTTCTGGGACGGCAAGAAGGTGATCATCGACACCGAACGCAAGGCGATGGATCTCGGCATTGCGCTCGCCCCCGAAAGCCGCCGCGACCAGGGCCTTTGCCTCAACCTGCCGATCGGCCTCAACATCAACCTGCCGGTTTTCGGACGCTTGAGCAGAGGCCTCACCATCAGCCCGAAGCTCGAAGCCGGAAACGCCGACAAGCAGATCAACGATCTGAAGATCAAGACGCCGACCCGTGCCGTGCTGGCCTCTGCCATGTCCGGCGGTAACCAGCAGAAGATCGTAATCGGCAAGTGGCTGAGCCATGGCGCGCGCCTCTTCATCTTTGATGAGCCGACCGTCGGCGTCGACGTCGGCACCAAGGCGGAGATCTATCGCCTCTTCGCAGAACTCCTGAAGCAGGGTGCAGGCATCATCCTGATCTCGTCCTATCTGCCCGAGGTCTACGAACTGGCCGACCGACTGCATGTCTTTCGTCAGGGGAAACTGGTGGCGAGCCATGACTATCGAACCGCATCGCATGAAGACGTGCTGACCGAGGCGATCGGCGTCTGAGACGAGATCCCCGAAAACACCGATATGAAAAGACGACTGGGAGGACAAAGATGAGCACCGACACCACCGAGACCAAGGTCGCACCGAAGAGGGGCATGAGCATCCTCTTCAGCCTCACGCTGCTCGGCCTCTTGCTCTTCCTCTGGCTGCTCCTTGGCTTTGCCACCAACAGCTTCTGGACGCCGAACAACATCAGCAACCTGCTGCGTCAGGGCTCGATGACAGCAATCCTCGCCGTCGGTCAGACCTTCGTCATCATCACCGCCGGCATCGACCTTTCGGTCGGCGCAGTCGTCGGTTTTGCCAGCGTCATCCTCGCCTGGCTGCTGGCCGCCGGCCTGCCGGTCTGGCTGGCGATCATCCTCACCCTCCTGATGGGTGTGGCGATCGGAAGCTTCCACGCCTTCGGCATCGTACGCATGGGTCTTCCCGCCTTCATCATCACGCTCGCAACCCTCACCTCGCTGCGCGGTATCGGCCTATTGATCACCAACGGCTCGACGATCTCGATCTCGAACGAGGCGTTCACCAACTTCGCCCGTGCCGACTTTCTCGGGGTACCGAGCCTGTTCTGGATGGTCATAGTCGTCGCCGTGCCGGCCTATATCTTCCTGCACCTGAGCCGCTGGGGCCGCTATCTTTTCGCGGTCGGCTCCAACAGCGAGGCGGCCCGCCTGTCTGGCGTCAACGTCAACCGCACGATCTACATGGCCTACATCCTGTCCTCGACCTGCGCTGCCTTCGTCGGCATCCTGCTTGCCTCGCGCATCGGGATCGGCAACGCCACGCAGGCCGAAGGCTGGGAACTGCAGGCAATCGCCTCCTCGGTCATCGGCGGCACCAGCCTCTTCGGCGCCGTCGGCTCAGTCCAGGGCCCGCTGCTCGGCGCCTTCATTCTGGCGACGATCAACAACGGCGCCAACCTGATGAACGTGAACTCCTTCTGGCAGCGCATCATCACCGGCGCCCTGATCATCCTGATCGTCTATTTCGACCAGCTGCGCCGCCGCGGCAGCCGCTGAGAATTTCCCAAGGTGGGGGTGCCGCGAATGGCATCCCCTTTTTTTCGTCAAACCTTGCCGGGCAGCCAAGAGGAACAAGCATGAAGGCCGCATTATGTGTCGAACCGGGCCGTCTCGAAATCGTCGATCACGATCCGGCGCCACGTCCTAAAGCAGGCGAAGCCCGCATTGCCATCAGCCATGTCGGCATCTGCGGGACCGACTACCACATCTTTGAAGGCAAGCACCCGTTCCTCGAATACCCTCGCGTCATGGGCCACGAGATCTCGGCAACCGTCGTGGAGGCTGGAGAGGGGGTCGATCTGCCGACCGGCACGAGGGTCATCGTCAATCCCTACATCGCCTGCGGCACCTGCATCGCCTGCCGCAAGGACAAGCCCAATTGCTGCACCAACATTCGCGTGCTCGGTGTGCACACAGATGGCGCAATGTGCGAGGAGATCACGGTACCCTCGGGCAACCTTTATCCCGCTGACGACCTTTCCCCGGAAGCGGCGGCCACCGTCGAATTTCTGGCCATCGGCGCGCATGCCGTGCGTCGCTCCATGGCTCCCGCAGGCTCAAAAGCACTGGTTATCGGCGCCGGTCCCATCGGCCTCGGCACGGCGATCTTCGCACGTATCGCTGGCCACGAGGTAACCCTCCTCGATACCAGCCAGGAACGCCTGAGGATGGCAGCCGATCGCCTCGGCTTCACATCAGGGCTGATCGCCGATGACAGCCTCGAGTTTGCGGTCGCGGAATTGACCGGGGGAGACGACTTCGATGTGGTCTTCGATGCCACCGGCTATCGCCCCTCGATGGAACGCGCATTCCGCTTTGTCGCCCACGGCGGAAGCCTGGTGCTGGTCAGCGTGGTGAAGGAGGACATCACCTTCTCCGACCCCGAATTCCACAAGCGCGAGATGATGCTGATCGGCAGCCGCAACGCGACCCGCGTCGATTTTGATCATGTCCGCAAATCGATCGCGGATGGTCTCGTGCCGATCGACCAGCTGATCACGCATCGCACGACGCTTGCAGATCTCGCCTCGGATCTGCCGCGCTGGGCGCGGGAGAAATCCGGCCTGATCAAGGCTCTGATCCGGATTGGCTGAAATCCGGATATGAAGAAGCCCGCGGTTCTGACGCGGGCTTTTCATTTGAGTGTTCCTGATCTCAGGCCTTCTGCAAGAAGGCCGCGATCGCATCGACCTCGCCTTGCGATACCTCATGCCCGCCCTGATGCAGGAAGGTCTCGACAGACACCCCTTGCGCCTCGAAGTAGGAGACCAGACGCTCGGTGAGCGGCAGCGGGCAGATTGGGTCGCGCTGTCCTGCCGTGACCAGCGCCGAAAGGGAGCCAAGCCCCGGCTGTAACGGCGGATCGAAGGGGATCAGCGGATGCATCAGGATCACGCGATCAAGGAGATCAGGCGCCTCGAACAGGACCGAAGCCAAGATATTGGCGCCGTTCGAATAACCGAGCCCGTAGATCGGTCGATCCGGGTTCTTCTCCTTGTGAGCGCGGATGAAGGCCGCCATCTTCGCCGTTCTCGCTGCGAGATCGGCCATGTCATAGACCCCTTCACCGGTGCGCTTGAAGAAGCGGGCGGCCCCGTATTCCGACACGTCGCCGCGTGGCGAGACGATCCCGGCCTCGGGCAGGATCCGGTTCACGAGCCCGGGAAACTGATGTTCGTCGCCGCCGGTGCCGTGGAATGTGAAGACCAGCGGTGCGGCACCCTGCGGCGCCTGGTAGAGGTGGGTGTAGCTATCGAGTGCCATGATGCTTTCCTCCGCAACAGGGACGACGCCTGACAGTTCAGGCGCCGTCCTCGCTGTGCGATTAGTCCTTAATCGGGGTCAGATGGGCTTCGATCTGCGAACGATACTGCTGATAGCGGGTCGGCAGCTTCAGCGCCTCACCGAGATGTGCGGTATCTTCGTCACGGTTGAAGCCAGGTTCGTTCGTGGCGATTTCGAACAGCACACCACCCGGTGTGCGGAAATAGATCGCCCAGAAGTAATCGCGGTCGATGACCGGCGTGACCTGATATCCCGTGTCGAGCAGCGCCTTGCGCACCTCGAGCTGGGCGGCCCGGTCTTCGACGGCGAAGGCAACATGGTGAACCGATCCGGCGCCCTGCTGGGCATGCGATGCGCCCGGCAGCACTTCGAGATCGATATAGTCGGCACCATTACCGCCGGGGACTGCGTAGCGCACGAAGTCACCTTGGCTGTCGACCGGCTGGTAGCCCATGAACTTCAGGAGTTCACCCGTGGCACCTTCGTCGCGCAGCCGCATGGTGACGCCGCGGAAGCCATGAATGCCTTCCGAGACCGCAACCGGGCCGGCAAACGGCACGCGGCTGTCGCCATCGACTTCGGCAAGAGCAAAGCCATCGCCATCGGGACCGGCAAAGCGCAGACGATTTTCACCGAACAGCGAATAGGAACCGAGCTGCTTCACGCCTTCCTTCGACAGGCGCTCCTGCCAGAAGCCGAGCGTGCCCTTCGGCACGGAGAAGACGGTCTCCGACACTTCGCCGGCACCGCGACCACCTTTGCCCATATTGGCAAACGGAAAATAGGTCATGACCGATCCGGCATTGCCGACTTCGTCGCCGTAGTAGAGGTGATAGACATCCGGCGCGTCGAAGTTGACGGTCTTCTTGACCCGGCGAAGGCCAAGCGTCTTGGTGAAAAAGTCGTTGTTTTCCTGGGCATCCGCAGCCATGGAGGTAACGTGATGCAGGCCCTTGATCTGGGTAAGCATGGCTCTGATCCTTTCCCGGCACTCGCGCCGGCCTTGTTCTGTTGAACGGAATATGGGCCATGGCTTTTCTGATGTGAACAGTTGTAATATTGCGGATATTATTTCACTGGGAGCAATAATCAGATGGGCGAGCTCGAAGCGATCAGAACGTTCCTGACGGTTGCCAGCCAGAGCAGCTTCAGCGCCGCAGCCCGCCTGCTCGGCATGACACCCGCCTCGGTCACGCGCACGATCTCTAGCTTGGAGGAACAGCTCGGCGTCCAGCTTTTGCTGCGCACCACGCGCAAGGTATCGCTGACCTCGGCGGGTGCCGCCTATGCCGCGCGTGTTGCACCGCTGGTCCAGGGCCTCGCCCGCGCCACGGAGGAAACCCGGGATCTGCAGAAAGTGACCGCCGGTTCGCTTCGCGTCTCGGCCCCGATGTCGCTCGGCATGAAAGTCCTGCCGACGGTCCTGTCACAGTTTGCAATCATTCATCCACGCACCAGCGTCGCGATCGAACTCTCGGACCGCTTCATCGACATCGTTGAGGAGAACTACGACCTCGCGATCCGCATTTCCGGTCCGCCGACCGACAAGTCGACGATCTGGCGCAAGATCCGCCCCGTGCCTCGGCTGCTGGTCGCCGCGCCCTCCTTCATCGCCCGCCATGGCATGCCTGTTATGCCCGAGGACCTGAGCGGGCTAGAATGCCTGAGCTATCACGATCAGCTGAAGACGGAGACCTGGGTACTCAGCCGGCCAGGGCAGACGAGAACGATCGAAGCCAAGGGCCGTTTCTCGATCAACAACGGAGACTTCCTCTGCCGGCTCGCTGTCGCAGGCGAGGGCATCGCGCTGTTGCCACGTTTCATTATTGAGGAGGACTTGCGTGCCGGCCGGCTGGTCGAGGTGCTCCCCGACTGGAGCACACCGGAAATATGGCTGACGCTCTACTATCCGCCTTACGAACAGCTGCCGCTGAGGGTCGCGACCTTCTCGGACTTCTTCGAAGCCTTCATCAAGGAAAGCTGGGACGGTGGACAGACCGTGTGACTGCAGTCAGCGGTCGCGCCCGAGAAATTCGCCGATTTCCTGAGCGATGCGGTCCGTCGCGATCGGAACGTCGACCTTCTTCACCTTCTCGAAGAGCGGCTCGGGGATGGCAGCCTTGCGCGCCTCCGCCAGCCCCTCGAAGAAGCGCGGCGAAAACTCCGGATGCGGCTGATAGGAGAGACCCCAATCGCCGTAGCGGATGACGGCGTTCTCGCAGGTGTCGGTCTTGCCGACGACTTCGGCTCCCTCGGGTACCTTGATGACCTGGTCCTGATGCCAGGCAAGCAGCACCTGCTCTTCGCCCGTATCGGACCGCTTGTAGGTCACCGGACCGGCAGACCAGCCCCCCTTGAACTTCTCGACATGCCCACCGAGTGCCTTGGCCATCACCTGATGTCCAAAACAGATCCCGACCATGGGCACCTTGGCCGCATGCACCTGGCGAATGAAGTCCTCAAGCTTGCGGATCCAGTCATGGTCCTCGTAGACGCCGAACTTGGAGCCGGTCAGCAGCCATCCGTCGACCTCGGTCGGACTTTGCGGGAACTCGCCGTCAACGACGAAGTAGCGCTTGAACGAGAAGTCGAAATCGCCCAGCAGCGCGGCGAACATATCGGCGTAATTGCCATACTCGCTCGCGAGTTCGGCGGGTGAGTGACCCGTAACGAGAATGCCGATTGTCTTGGCGGTCATGTGGGCTTCCTGAAACATGCGAAAAGAACGGCCTTTGGGCCTTGCACTCCGTCCATCTATACCAAATGCTAGTTTGATCAAATTTCAAGAGGGTGCACGGCTATTCGGCGCGCCTTGACCACGATAGCAGCGAAAAGGCGGGATCTCGATCTGAACCATGGCATTTGAAGAAGGCAAGGCAGAGAAATCGTTGAAGCAGCGGGTCTACCGGACCTTGCGCAGCCGTGTGATGTCAGGCGCGGTGGCTCCAGGCCTGCCGATCACCATCAACGGTGTGGCCGAAGATCTGGCCGTCAGTGCCATGCCGGTGCGCGAAGCGCTGCATCGTCTCGTGGCCGACGGAGCCCTGGAATATCTCGACAATCGCCGGGTCCGCGTGCCGGAAATGACGCTTTCCAAATTCGAGGAGATCATTGCCGCCCGCATCGCGCTCGAGACACTGGCAGCGACCAGGGCCTTGCCGCATATCGACGCCGAACGGCTCGAACGTCTGCAGGTGATCGATACCGCGATCGACGACGCCTATGCGGCGAACGATCTGCTGCGCTCGACGGAACTCAACTTTCTTTTCCATCGTACGCTCTACGAGCCCGGAGCGAGTGGTGTCATTCTCGATCTGACGGAATCCGTCTGGTTACGTCTCGGCCCGTTCATGCGCCTGGCCACGGCCAAGCTGGAAGAAAGCTACCGAATTGACCGGCATGCCGAGGCACTGGACGCGATCCGCGCAAGGGATCCTGATGCGCTTTCGGCTGCAATCGAAGCAGACATACAGGATGGGGTCGGCCACCTCGGGCGGCACTTCCTAAAGGAAGCAACTGTCGCCGCCCGATGACCTGTCGCGCTTGATGCACCGGGACGAGCGTCAGCCCCGATTGCGGAATGCCAAACGCATCTGCTTTTCGATTTCCACCAGAGCGAAGAACACGGCCCCGATCCCGACGATCAGCAACCCGTCCTGCAGGGGAACGCTCTGCGTCCCGAACAGGGATTGCATGAAGGGCAGATAAGTGACGGCGAACTGGGCAACCGATACGGAGATCACGCAGATCCAGACGACCTTCGTCCCGCGCACGGCCTGCCAGGTGAGCGATGTTCCGTAGATATTGCGGATGAAGAAGACGTGGAAGATTTCCATGACGACCAGGGTGTTCATCGCCATCGTGCGTGCGAGCTCAATCGGATAACCCCTGTCCAGGGCGTAGAAGAAAATTCCGAAAACCGCAGCGGCAAAGAGCACGGAAACGAGCAGAACATGCCAGATGAGGTCGCCGGTCAAAAGCGGCTCGTCCCGCCGGCGCGGTGGTCGCCGCATGGTACCCTCTTCCGATGGCTCGAAGGCAAGCGCCAATCCGAGCGTAGTCGCCGTGACCAGGTTGATCCAAAGGATCTGGACGGCCGTGACCGGGAGCGCCAGGCCGGCAAAGAGCGCGACGATGATGGTTCCCGCTTCGCCAGCATTCGTCGGCAGGGTCCAACTGATCACTTTCTTGATGTTGTCGTAGACGGTGCGCCCCTCACGAACGGCGGCGGCAATAGAGGCGAAGTTGTCGTCCGCCAGAACCAGCTCGGCGGCTTCCTTCGCCGCTTCGCTGCCCTTCACGCCCATCGCGATCCCTGCATCGGCCCGCTTGAGGGCCGGCGCATCGTTGACACCGTCACCGGTCATCGCGACCGTCAAGCCCTGGGACTGGAGCGCGGTGACCAGCCGCAACTTGTGAGCCGGCGAAGTTCGAGCAAAGATATCGGTCTCGGCGGCGGCAAGCGATAGCGTGACATCGTCCATGCGGTCGAGATCCGCTCCGGTCAGCACCCGATCGGTGTTCTTCAACCCGATCATTCCGGCGATCGCCCGGGCAGTCGCAGCATGGTCGCCAGTGATCATCTTCACCCGGATGCCCGCCTGATGGCAGTCGGCCACAGCGACAATCGCTTCCGGGCGCGGCGGATCGATCAGGCCCACCAGGCCGATCAGCGTCAGCGTGCCGGGAAGCTCGGCCTGGACAAGATGCGCCCCGCCGCTTGGTGGAGCGCCGACGGCAACAGCGAGCACGCGCTGCCCTTCAGCGGCAAGAACCTCGACCATGTGTTCCCAGTATGGCGCGTCGAGCGCTGCCGACGAGCCATCCGGCATGCGCTGGGTGGCGCAAAGCTCGAGAACGGCCTCTGGCGCACCCTTTACATGGACATGCCTGTTGTTCTCGTCATCGACGTGAAGAACGGCCATGTAGCGATGCGCGGCATCGAAGGGGATGGCATCGATCCGTCGCCAACCTGCGGTGAAGGGATCACTGCCGCCACCGGTGATCTTGCCCGCAAGCGCCATTAAGGCCCCTTCCATGGGGTCGCCTTCCACGCGCCAGGCGCCATCAGCCGAATGCAGCACGGCGTCATTGCAGAGCCCGGCGGCACGCGCGAATTCGGAGAGAACGGCGTGGTCTTGCGGATCGACATCGGCGTCGTTCCAGCGGACGGCACCTTCCGGTGCGTAGCCTTCTCCATCAACGGCATAGACATGGCGCGCAGCCACGAGGCTTGCCACGACCATTTCATTGCGCGTCAGCGTACCAGTCTTGTCCGTGCAGATCACGGACACCGAACCCAGTGTCTCGATCGCCGGCAGTCGTCGGACGATCGCATGGCGACCAGCCATCGCCTGGACACCGACGGCAAGTGTGATCGTCATGACCGCCGGGAGACCTTCGGGGATCGCTGCGACGGCAAGACCGACAATGGTCATGAACAGTTCATCGAAAGGAAGATGCCTGACAACCAGCCCGTAGGCGAGCAGCATGCCCGATATGATGAGGATGAAGAGGGTAAGCCAGCGCGCAAAGACATCCATCTGCCGAACGAGCGGCGTCGAGAGAGACTCCACTGCCTCCAGCATCCCGCTGATCTTGCCGATCTCCGTTGCCATGCCAGTCGCGACCACGACACCCTTGCCCGTCCCCGTGGCAACCAGCGTTCCGCTGAACAGCATCGAACTGCGATCACCCAGAACGGAATCGGCCGAGACGGCTTCGCCGGTCTTGTCGACAGGCACCGATTCCCCCGTCAGGGCCGCCTCCTCGACCTTCAGGCTTCGCGCTTCCAGCAGTCGCAGATCCGCGGGAACGCGAT
The DNA here is from genome assembly GCF_042466255.1 of Rhizobium sp. R86522. Taxonomy (NCBI): domain Bacteria; kingdom Pseudomonadati; phylum Pseudomonadota; class Alphaproteobacteria; order Hyphomicrobiales; family Rhizobiaceae; genus Rhizobium; species Rhizobium sp. R86522. The sequence continues at coordinate 4,101,045 of NZ_JAXHBX010000001.1, read as the reverse complement.
CGCCGGCCTCGACCAGCACGATGTCTCCCGGCACGAGATCGGCGGCATCGACCGAGGTCCGGCGGCCGTCACGAAGCACCGCGGCATGCGGCGCCAGCATGACCCTGATCGCATTCATCGCATCTTCGGCACGACCTTCCTGCAGATAACCGACGACGGCATTGCCGAAGACGACCGCGAGGATGACGCCCGTATCGATCCAGTGCTGCATGAAACCTGTGACCGCTGCGGAAGCCAGCAGGACATAAATCAGGACATTGTGGAACTGCGACAGAAAGCGGACGACGGGGCTGCGCTTTGGCGCTGCAGGCAGACGATTGGCACCATGGACCTCCAGCCTTCGCTTGGCCTCCTCTGCCCCGAGCCCCGCGACATCCGTATCCATCGCCTGGAGCACCACCTGCGGCGGCAGGGCATGCGGCATAAAATCTGCGGTTCTGTCGTTCATCCCAGTCCTCTGCGCATTTCGATTCTCGAACAGGCCCGCTGAAGAATGGCCTCGGCAGCCCTTGCGGGTACTGCATCTGCTGACGTGCGGGAGAATGTCGTCATGATAGGCCTCTCGCCTTGATCTATGACAATTCTGGACGATGCCGGCCTCGGCTTCGCGCCTCGGACGCCTGCCGGCGACAACCAACCGGGAGGTGTGGAAGCACAGGCTCAGGCAAGCCTTGCGGCTTAAAAGCAGGTGGTCCTGCGCGATGTCCTCAGACCCGCCAGACAAGACTTTGTGCCGGAAGGTGTTGAAAAGGTTGAGACGCATTGCCTCGATCGGCTGCATGCCAACCGGTGGAACACATTTGAGCACATTCGTTTCAGAACAAGAGGCCGATAGCGATGACGTCGATTTCCCTGCTCAGCCCAGCCCAGATCCGGGCGCTCCCCAACTCGACGGTTAGCTCCTGGTCAGACGACGAAATCAGCCAGCTGTCGAGCACGCAGGTAGGCGCCCTGACGTCGTCCCAGATCTCGGCACTGCAGACGGAAGCCGTCGCAGGCCTGTCGACGTCGCAGTTGAAGGCAATCGCGCCCCGTTCGATCACTGGCCTGACGCTGGACCAGATCACCGCCCTGTCGACTGAAGATGTTTCAAGTCTGGTCGCCTCCCAGATCGCGGCGATGTCGGCAAGCCAGCTCGGCGGGTTGTCTTCCGAGCAGTCCGAAGCCTTGACCCCGGCACAGGTCGCCAGATTGACCGCAACGCAACTGAGCGCTTTCAGCCCGGAAGACCTCGCGACGTTTTCGCCGGAAGACATGGCGGCGATCAACACGGCTGCCTTGCGCGGGCAATCTGCCGAGAGACTGGCCGGGTTCAGCACGACCCAGATCGCGGCCTTGAAACCGAACCAGATCGCAACGCTCACGCCGACCCAGATCGCAGCGCTCACGCCCCAACAGGTCGGCGCCTTTTCGAACCAGCAGATGGCGGCCCTGAGTGCAACCCAGGTTGCAGCACTGACATCCGACCAGCTTGGCGCGCTCTCCGCGACGCAAGTCGCGGCCATTTCGCCGCGCGCGATGACTGGCCTCTCGACCACGCAGATTGCAGGTCTTGGCAATGAAAAGGTCGGTGCGTTGACCACGGCGCAGATGGCAACGCTGACCTCGAAGCAACTGCCCGCGTTCAGTACCGAACAGGTGGCCAATTTTTCGACAAGCCAGATTGCAGCGATCAATCCACGCGCCATGTCGGGTCTTTCGGTAGACCAGATCGCGGCTTTGTCGCCGGATCAGATGGCGAGCCTCACCGGCGCTCAGATTGCCGCTCTCACCCGCACCCAGATGTCAGCCTTCAGCGAAGAGCAGCTGGCTGCACTCACCGCAACCCAGATCAGGGCGCTCAGCGCGACACAGATCGCAGCCATGCCGCCAGCGACCGTCGCGGGCTTTACCGCAACACAGATCGCAGCACTCACACCGAAGGCCGTCGCTGGCCTGAATGCCGAGCAACTCGGCGCGATGAGTGTCGATCAGCTCAAGGGGCTCAGCACCTCTCAGATCGCGGCCATGACCGCAACCCAGATCGGAAGCCTGTCGAGCGACAAGGTCGCTGGTCTTTCGGCTGCCCAGATCGGTGCGTTGAGTTCGTCTGCCGTCACGGGCCTTACGCCTTCGCAGATCTCCGCCCTGACCCCTAGTCAGATTGGGGCAATGTCGAGCGCGCAGATCACGGCACTGAAGACCACGCAGGTCGCAGCCTTCACGGCAGACCAGATCGCGGGCCTCACGCCAACGCAGATCCGCGGCCTGACAGGTCCACAGCTCGCCGCCATGCCCGAGAACGTCATCACGGGCTTTTCGGACGAACAGATCGCAGCCTTGAGCACGCGCGCCATCGCCGGTCTGACGGCCGAGCAGATTGGCGGGCTGTCGATGGATCAGCTGGACGCATTGAGCACCAGCCAGATCGGCGCGATGAATGCCACTCAGATCGCAGCATTGCCGCAAGAGGCCATTGAGGCGATGAGCCCGGCGAAGATCGCAGCCATTAGCGCAAAGGCGATCACCGGTCTGACATCGGAGAATCTGGCCTCGCTCGCACCGGCCCAAATCGCCGCCTTGACTGTCACCCAGATCAGAGGCCTCAAGGCCGACCAGGTCTCCGGCCTGACGGCGTTCCAGACCGAATCGATGACCAACAGTCAGATCACCGCCTTGACGGCGGCGCAGCTGTCGGCACTGTCGGTCGACGCTGTGAAGGTCTGGTCACCGTCGCAGCTTGCTGCGGTCTCACCGACCTCGATCAGCGGATTGACGACCGATCAGATCACCGCGCTGAACGACAGCCAGATCGATGGTCTCACCGCGGCACAGATTTCACGGATGAGCGGGCCGCAGATCGGCGCCCTGTCCAAGGAGCAGCTTGCAGCCTTCCTTCCGACCGAAATTGCGTCGATCTCCGCCAGCGCCATCTCATCGATTTCCGCGGACAAGATCGACGGTTTGAGCCTCGAGCAGATCGCAAGGCTGACCACGGCTCAGATTTCCGCCATGAAAAGCGAGCAACTGGTCGCCTTCACGCCCACGCAGCTTGCATCATTGACTTCCACCCAGCTGCAGGCCGTGACCTCCGCGCAAATCGCGGCCCTTTCACCGAGCAACATCGCATCGCTTTCACGCGAGCAGATTGCCAGCCTCTCCGCGCGCAGCATCGCGTCTCTGAGCAACGAACAGATCGCGGCCATGTCCGCCGATCAGATCGATGCCATGACGGCGACCCAAATCTCGGGCCTCACGGCAAGTCAGCTTGGCGCGATGCGCAAGGCAGACATCCTCGCCTTCCTGCCGGCAGAAATCGCAGCCATCAACACGACTGCGTTGAGCAGCCTCGATGCAGAGACCATCGCGGCCCTCAGCATTGACCAGATTGCCGCCATGACCCCGGCACAACTGGGCGCCCTGAGCACGGACCAGGTCGCAGCCCTGACGCCAACCCAGCTTGACGCCATGAGTGCAAAACAGCTGGCAGGCTTCGGCGCAACGCAGGCGACAGCGTTGACGACGGCGGCCTTGGGCGCCCTGACGCCGGATCAGATCGCAGGCCTCAGCACGGCTGCGATTGCCGCGCTCTCGACGACCCAGATCGCGGCCCTGTCGACAATCCAGATCGAAGCCCTGACCACCGCACAGATAGGTGCCCTGACGGCCACACAAGTGGCCGCCCTGACGCCGACCCAGCTGAGCAACCTGCCGGCCACGAAACTTGCCGCGATCAGTGCAACCGGCATTGCCGGGCTGACCACGCAGCAGATCGCCGGTCTGGGAGCGGATCAGATCAGCGCCTTGACGGCCGCACAGATCGGGGGATTGACCCCGGCACAGATCGGCGCGATGACGCCCCAGCAGGTCACGCTCCTGTCCAACACCCAGATCGCAGCATTGAGCGCCACTCAGGTCGCCGCATTGACCAACGACGCCCTGGCCACTCTGACGAGCGAAAAGATCGCGGCACTGACGGTCAAGGCGATCCCTGGCCTGACGGCGACACAGATCGCCTCGATGTCGACCACGCAGATCGAAAGCATGAGCCAGGCCCAGATTGCAGCGCTCACCTCGACGCAGATCGGAGCACTTTCGTCGGCACAGCTGGCGACCTTCTCCAACGCCGAACTCGCCGCGATTGCCCCCACAGCGTTTCCCGGCCTGTCGGCAGCCAACATCGCGGGCCTCAGCCAGGAGCAGATCGGTGTTCTTACCGCCGCCCAGATCGGCGCCTTGACCTTCGACCAATTGAACGCCCTGCGTCCGGATCAGCTTGGCGTCATGACCCCGACCCAGATCGGAGCCCTGACGGCGACCCAACTCGCCTCGCTTTCGGCAGGAACCATTTCCGGTCTATCCGCCACCCAGATCGCAGCCATTTCAACCAAGGCCATCGCCGGCTTGAGCACGGCGCAGATCGCAACGCTGACCGCCAGCCAGATCGACGCGATGACTTCGGCGCAGTTCGGTGCCTTGAATGCGACCCAGTTGTCGGCATTCAGTCCGACGGCACTCGAAACACTGACCTCCGCCGACATTGCGGCCCTCTCGCCGAGCGCGGTAGGAGGGCTCTCGCCGACAGTGTTTGCCACCCTGCAGCCAGAGCAGATCGCGTCCCTGACAACGGGTCAGGTGGCGGCGCTGAGCTATCACCAGCTTCGAGCGATGACCCAGGATCAGATCGGTGCCATGACGACGGCACAGATCGGGGCGATGAACGCCGTCCAACTGGCAACACTGGGAACGGACAGGGTCGGCTGGCTGACGACGGACCAGATCTCGGCCATGGATCCCAAGGCGATTGGTGGTCTGAGCGTGGCCCAGGTCAGCGCCCTCACGACCGCCCAGGCGGAAGCCTTGACGCCTGCACAGGTCGCGGGGCTCAGTTCGGCACAATTGACGGCGATGGGTGCGAACAACCTGCGGACCTTCTCGACCGAGGATCTGGCAGCCATCAGTCAGCAGGCGATCCCCGGGCTGACAGTCAGTCAGATTTCCAACATGACGTCGGCGCAGCTTCAGGCGATCACGACGACACAGTCGAACTACTTGAGCCCGGACCAGATAGCCGCCGTGCTCGCGGCTTACCAGGCGGCTGGATCCTGAAGACCTGGCTGAGGTCGGCCAGCGGTCGGCCTCAGCTCAGTTTCGGATCGTGAACTGAACGCGATCTGCCGGGAAACGGGTGACCGCATACTGAATCGGGCAGCCTGCCGGATCGGTATTCAGCGCACGGGTAACCAGTACGATGGCGCCTGGCGTCAACTCAAGATGCACGACGTCATCAGGCTCTGCGTGGACGGCTGAGATCTCGGTGACCTCACGGACGTAGTCATCGACACCACAGCGAGAGAGCGCCCGGGTGATCGAACCCGTTTCGGCAAATGCCGTGTCGATGCCAGCAAACCGCTCTGCCGGAAACCACATGGTTGAGCGTGAGACGGCACGACCATCGGCCTTTCTGATGCCATCGAGCCGCAAGACCTCGTCGCCTGGATTAAGTTTCAGGCGCTTGACGAGATCGGCGGAGGCAATTTCGCGAGCGGACGACAGCAGGATCCCCTTGAGATCACGCGCCTGCTCGCCAATGCCTTCGCTGAAGCGGGTACGCCTCCCGATCGGAAAGTCGAACTTGTCGCGCTGGGTAATCATCGTGCCGCGCCCTTGGGCCGCGCGCACGATGCCTTCTTGGGCGAGCGCCGCCAGTGCCGCGCGCACCGTGTGGCGGTTGACGCCGAATTCCTCCGCCAGCGCCGTTTCCGCCGGCACCATGCCCGTCTTGTCATAGAGACCTGTCAGGATATTGGCGCGGATCCGATCGGAAATCTGGCGCCAAAGGGCCACGCCCTTCTGTCTCTGCATCACGGAAACACCGCCCCCTGTCACAAGCTTGTCACGACCACGCGTTACTCATAAAGTAACTTGTATGGTTGTCTATATTACTAGACATTTCGAGGACTGACAATGGAAAAAGCCACCGACATCGATCGCGGCGCCCAGACCGCCAGGAAGCGGATCGTCGATCTGCTTGCCAGGGCCACGCTCGCCGAACTTCAAGACGCCCTCACCGCCTTCGACCCGGCACCGGTCTACACTGCCCTGCGCGGACCCGAAACTGGTCTCGTGATGGTCAAGGGCCGCATCGGCGGCGGCGGTGCCCCTTTCAATCTCGGCGAAGCGACCGTCAGCCGCGCGAGCATTCGGCTCTCTGACGGCCGGATCGGTCATGGCTACCGGCTCGGAACGGACCGCAAGTCAGCACAGCTTTCGGCCGTGCTCGACGCGCTGGCGCAGGACGAAGCGGGCCGAGCCCTGGCTGAAACACGCCTCCTGGCACCGCTCGAAGCACGCGTCGCGGCGGAAGCCGCAAAGCTCGAAACCGAAACGGCCGCCACGAAGGTCGATTTCTTCACCATGGTTCGCGGAGAAGACTGATGCTCGAAGTGACTGAAAGCCTCGACGGCGGTTTCCCGGATGCCGTTACCCACGCCCAGACGGTCTTCCGCAGCGTCATGGACGCCATGGCCCGCCCCGGCAGCATCGGTGTGGTCGACGTGACTGTTGCACCACCCGCCCCGCTCGGTATCGCGGCTGGCGCCCTGCTGCTGACTCTGTGCGACCACGACACGCCGATCTGGGTCACGCCTGTTCTCGCCAAGTCCGCCCTTTCAGGCTGGATCGGCTTCCACACCGGCGCTAGCCTGACGTCCACAAAGACGGATGCCAAGTTCGCCTTCGTCGAAGCAGGCGCGCCGGTCCCGTCGCTGACACAATTTGCGCTGGGAACCCAGGAATACCCTGATCGTTCGACGACGCTGGTCGTCGAGGTCCCATCGCTCGAGGGCGGCAAGCCTCTGCAACTGTCAGGCCCCGGAATTCGCGACACCGCCGTCATCGCTCCGAAAGGTCTGCCCGAAACCTTCCTGCGCCAATGGGCCGACAATGGCGCCCTGTTCCCGCGCGGTGTCGACATGGTGCTGACCGCGGGTCGCCGTTTCATCGCGCTGCCGCGCACGACCAAGATCCGTGAGATGGAGGCCTGAGCCATGTATGTAGCCGTCAAGGGTGGCGAAAAAGCCATCGCCAACGCCCACAAGCTTCTCGCCGACCGCCGCCGGGGTGACAGGTCGCTGCCGTCGGTGACGATCGATCAGATCGTGGCCCAGCTCGGTCTCGCCGTCGACCGGGTCATGGCCGAGGCCTCGCTCTACGACTGCACGCTCGCAGCCCTCGCCCTGAAGCAGTCGCGCGGCGACATGATCGAGGCGATCTTCCTCCTGCGCGCCTACCGCACAACGCTGCCGCGCTTCGGCACGTCTCGTCCGATCGAAACGGCCGAGATGCGCGTCGAGCGCCGTGTCTCCGCCACCTACAAGGATCTGCCCGGCGGACAGCTGCTCGGGCCGACCTTTGACTATACCCATCGCCTGCTCGATCCCTCGCTGCTCGATGACGAGACGGTGGATATGGGCGAGCGGCGCGAGGAAGGTCTCGATCCAGTCATGCGGGTCTCCGACATCCTCGATGGCGAAGGCCTGATCGAGCCGGATGGCGAGATGCCCGAGGATCATATCGCAGGCGACATCACCCGCGAGCCGATGGAATTTCCGATGCCCCGCGACCTGCGTCTGCAGGCGCTTGCCCGCGGCGACGAAGGCTTCCTTCTGGCACTCGGCTATTCGACCCAGCGCGGCTATGGCCGCACCCATCCCTTCGTCGGCGAAATCCGCATGGGGCTGGTCGAAGTCGAATTCGACGTGCCGGAACTCGGCTTTGCGGTTTCACTCGGCGAGATCCGCGTCACCGAATGCCAGATGGTCAACCAGTTCAAGGGTTCGGCCAAGGCTCCGCCGCAATTCACCCGCGGCTATGGCCTCGTCTTCGGCCAGAGCGAACGCAAGGCCATGTCCATGTCACTGGTGGATCGGGCGCTCCGAACCGACGAATTCGGCGAGGATGTCGTCGCCCCCGCCCAGGACGAGGAATTCGTGATTTCCCATTGCGACAACGTCCAGGCGACCGGCTTCGTCGAACACCTGAAGCTGCCGCATTACGTCGACTTCCAGGCCGAACTGGATCTCGTCCGCCGCATGCGGGCAAAGCACGACGCCAACAAGACAGATCTGACCGACCTGAAGGAGGCCGCAGAATGAGCGCGCCGGCAACCGAACTCGCGACCTATAATTTCGCCTATCTGGACGAACAGACCAAGCGCATGATCCGCCGCGCGATCCTGAAGGCGATCGCCATTCCCGGCTATCAGGTGCCCTTCGCCTCGCGTGAGATGCCGATGCCCTATGGCTGGGGTACCGGCGGCGTGCAGGTGACAGCCTCGATCATTGGCCGCGACGACACGCTGAAGGTCATTGATCAGGGCGCTGACGACACGACCAATGCCGTGTCCATCCGCGCCTTCTTCCAGAAGGTCGCAGACGTCGCCGTCACCACCAAGACCAGCGAAGCGACGATCATCCAGACTCGTCACCGCATTCCCGAAGAAAAGCTGAGGGAAGGCCAGGTGCTGGTCTACCAGGTGCCGATCCCGGAACCGCTGCGTTTCCTCGAACCGCGCGAGACCGAGACCCGCAAGATGCATGCGCTGGAAGAATACGGCCTCATGCATGTGAAGCTCTACGAAGACATCGCCAGGCACGGCCGCATCGCAACGACCTATGCCTATCCGGTGAAGGTCGAGGGCCGCTACGTCATGGACCCGTCGCCGACGCCGAAGTTCGACAATCCCAAGATGCACATGTCGGAGGCGCTTCAGCTCTTCGGCGCCGGCCGCGAGAAACGCATCTATGCGGTCCCGCCCTTCACTGAAGTCGTCAGCCTCGACTTCGAGGATCACCCCTTCGAGATCCAGACATTCGACAAGCCCTGCGCGCTCTGCGGCGCCCACAACGTCTATCTCGACGAGGTTGTACTCGACGACAAGGGCGGCCGGATGTTCGTCTGCTCCGATACCGACCATTGCGAGACGCGCCAGGCCGAGGGCCATGTCGGCGAAATGCTCGCGAAGAATAAGGAGGCCGCCGAATGAGCGACCAGCCGCTTCTGAAAGTTCGCAACCTCTCCAAGTTCTACGGCAGCCGGATCGGCTGCTCGAACGTCTCCTTTGATCTCTGGCCGGGCGAAGTGCTCGCCATCGTCGGCGAAAGCGGCTCGGGCAAGACCACGCTTTTGAGCTGCCTCTCGACCCGGCTGATGCCGACGACCGGCAGCGTCGATTACCACATGCGCGACGGCCAGTACCGCGAGCTCTATCACATGGGTGAAGCCGAACGCCGCTTCCTGATGCGCACCGACTGGGGCTTCGTGCACCAGAACCCCGCCGATGGTCTTCGCATGACAGTCTCTGCCGGCGCCAATGTCGGTGAACGTCTGATGGCCGTCGGTGATCGCCACTATGGCCGCATCCGCCAGACGGCGAGCGAATGGCTGGAGCGCGTCGAGATCTCGACCGATCGTATCGACGACCAGCCGCGCGCCTTTTCTGGCGGCATGCGCCAGCGCCTGCAGATCGCCCGCAATCTCGTCACCGGCCCTCGCCTCGTCTTTATGGACGAACCGACCGGCGGCCTCGATGTCTCGGTCCAGGCCCGCCTGCTCGATCTCGTCCGCGGCCTCGTCAACGACCTCGGCCTCTCGGCCGTCGTCGTTACCCATGACCTCGCGGTCGCCCGCCTGCTGTCCCACCGGATGATGGTGATGAAGGACGGCCATGTCATCGAACACGGCCTGACCGACCGCGTCCTCGACGACCCGCGCGAACCCTACACTCAGCTGCTCGTATCCTCGATCCTGCAGGTCTGACGGAGATATCAATGGCCACGCCCCTCATCGTTTCGGAAGTCGCGAAAAGCTTCACCATGCATCTGCGCGGCGGGCTCGTCCTGCCGGTCGTCTCCAACGTCTCCTTCTCTGTCGCATCCGGAGAATGTGTCGTGCTCGGCGGCCCCTCTGGCATCGGCAAGAGCTCGATCCTCAAGATGCTCTACGGCAACTACGCCGTCGACCAGGGCCAGATCCTGGTCAATCACGGCGGCCGCATCGTTGACCTTGCCAGCGCCGACCCGCGCACGGTGCTTGAAGTCCGCCGTGGCACGCTGGGTTATGTCAGCCAGTTCCTGCGCACCGTCCCCCGTGTCTCGACACTCGACGTGGTGGCTGAACCGCTCGTTGCACGCGGTATATCTGTAGACGAAGCGCGCGAACGCGCGAGCGAACTCCTAAGCCGGCTAAATTTGCCGCGTGATCTCTGGCAACTGCCGCCCTCCACCTTCTCCGGTGGCGAACAGCAGCGCGTCAACATCGCCCGCGGCTTCATCACCGACCATGCCGTGCTGCTGCTCGATGAACCGACAGCCTCGCTCGACGCGGCCAACCGGGCCGTGGTCGTCTCGATGATCCGCGCCAAGAAAGAGGCAGGCGTCGCACTGCTCGGCATCTTCCACGATGAGGAAGTCCGCGAAGCCGTGGCCGACCGGATCCTCGATGTCATGCTGTTTTCGCCGCGAAAGGCCGCCGCATGACGAAGAAGCTCGGGCTCGAACCCCTCGTCCACGACACCGCACGCGTCGTGAATTCGACGCTTGGCCGCTATACGGAAGTCGCCGATCGCTGCCGGTTGGATGAAGTCGAAATGGGCGACTACTCCTACATCATGCAGGACGGCTCAATCTGGTGTGCGACGGTCGGCAAGTTTGCCAACATCGCGGCTGCCGTGCGCATCAACGCCACCAACCATCCGACCTGGCGCCCGACGCTGCACCACTTCACCTATCGCGCGGCAGACTATTTCGACGGCGCCGAGAACGATCACGACTTCTTCGCCTGGCGTCGCGAAAACCGCGTCGTGATCGGCCATGACGTCTGGATCGGTCACGGGGCAACCGTCTTGCCAGGCGTCACCATTGGCGACGGTGCGGTGATTGGCGCCGGCGCCGTCGTGTCACGCGATGTAGCCCCCTACACAATCGTCGGTGGAGTCCCGGCCAGGCTCATCCGTGAACGATTTCCAAAGTCAGTTGCCGAACGCATGCAGGCGCTCGCCTGGTGGGACTGGGATCACGACCGGCTGTTCGCCGCACTCGACGATTTTCGTCACATGGACACTGAAGCTTTCCTCGAAAAATACGCCTAATCGCAAATTTTTCAGAGACTTACACAGTTTAACAAATCCTACACAAATCTGACATTCCGGCTTCACGGACCCGCGTTACTGCATTCCCAGCACCGCAATCAATGACGGCGAAGGAAAGATAATGCTCTTCAGGCTGGACAATCTCACCCGCCAGTTCGGGACAACCAAGGCCGTGGACTCGGTGACCCTCGAGATCCCCGCCGGCCAGATGGTTGGTGTGATCGGCCGTTCGGGCGCCGGCAAGTCGACACTGCTGCGCATGATCAACCGCCTGGTCGACCCAACCTCGGGCAGCATCCGTTTTGACGATCTCGAGATCTCCAATCTTCATGGCACGGCCCTGCGCAATTGGCAGCGCGACTGCGCCATGATCTTCCAGCAGTTCAACCTCGTGCCACGTCTCGACGTGCTGACGAATGTACTGCTTGGCCGCCTGAACCATCGGTCGACAGCCCTTTCGATCCTCAACGTCTTCACCCGCGAAGAGCGCCTGATGGCAATCGCCGCCCTCGAGCGGCTCGGCATCGAGCAGACAGCCCTGCAGGCAGCCGGAACGCTTTCGGGTGGCCAGCAGCAGCGCGTGGCGATCGCCCGTGCCCTGATGCAGTCACCGAAGATGATCCTAGCCGACGAGCCGATCGCCTCGCTCGACCCGTTGAACGCCAAGATCGTCATGGATGCGCTGCGCGACATCAACGAGCGCGAAGGCATCACCGTCATGACCAACCTGCACACGCTCGATACGGCCCGCAACTACTGCGAGCGCATCATCGGCATGGCGCGGGGCCGCGTCGTCTTCGACGGCACGCCGGCAGAACTCACGGCCGAGGCAGTGCACGAAATCTACGGCGCCGACCAGCATGGTGCCGGCATCGATGAAACGATGACCTCGACGAGCATCAACATTGCGCATCAGGACAACGAACAACGCAAGATCCCATCCGCTGGCCTGCGCCCTCTCGCCGTAGCCGAGGCCTGAGCCACGAAGATCGCTGGCCCTGCGACAAGGGCAATACCGAAAGACACTCCCTCATCCTACGAAACAGGAGATGCACTCATGTTGAAGAAGACCCTGCTCGCCACGGCGGCTCTCGTTGCTCTGGCTTCCGGCGTCCATGCCGAAGACCTCAAGGAATTCCGCATCGGCATTCTCGGCGGCGAAAACGAAGCCGACCGTCTGCGCAATTTCCAGTGCATGACCGAAAAGCTCCCGGCCGCCCTCGGCGTCGAGAAGGTCTCGCTCTTCCCGGCCGCCGATTATGATGGCGTCGTTCAGGGCCTGCTCGGCGGCACGCTCGATTACGCCGAACTCGGCGCATCTGGCTTCGCAAAAGTCTACCTGTCGAACCCGGAAGCCGTTGAGCCGATCCTGACCACCGTTCAGACTGACGGCTCCAGCGGCTATTACTCGATCATGGTCGCCCGCAAGGATTCGGGCATCACCAAGATCGAAGACATCAAGGGCAAGAAGCTCGGCTATGCCGATGCGGACTCGACCTCCGGCTATCTCGTCCCGCTCGTCACCCTGCCGGAAGCCCTCGGCGCTCCGGTTGATCAGATCGTCGCCTCCACCGGCTTCGGCGGCGGCCATGAGAACCTTGTTCTCGAAGTCGTCAAGGGCACTTTCGACGTCGGCACCACCTGGGGTTCGGGCGTTGGCGATTTCAAGGACGGTTACTCTTCTGGCAACCTGCGCAAGATGGTCGACAAGGGCGTCCTGAACATGGACGACCTCGTCGAAGTCTGGAAGTCCCCGCTGATCCCGAACGGCCCGATCGTCGTTCGCACCTCGATGAACGAGGACATGAAGATGAAGTTCAAGCAGTTCATGATGGAACTGCCGACCTCCGACCCGGCCTGCTTCTCGGCTGTCCAGGGCGGCGATTTCAAGGGCTACACCGACGTCACCGTCGACTTCTACAAGCCGATCATCGATGCCCGCAAGGCAACCATCGGCGGCTGATCGCTGACGAAACCAATAGGACCGCCGGCCGGGACACCGCCGGCGGTCTTTCCTTGAAGTCTTTTCCAAAGGATTTGCGGTGATGGCCATGACGGCGACACAGCCCACCCTGAGCGAGCGCGGCGCGGTCGTCGAGCGCCATTGGCAGGAACTGGCGGCGAAACGGCGCATCTATACCGGCCTTGGCGCCGTTATCCTGCTCCTCGCCGTGACCGGTTCGCTCTGGTTCGCCAACGACACCAATGCCGGCAAGTTCTTCGACCGCCTGCCCTACCTTTTTGACTTCGTGGGCGAACTCGTCCCCCGCGACGGTTGGGAGATATGGCGGGCCCTGTTCGACCTGCCCTCCCCCTATGACGACGGCAGCTTGAAATACAATTATCCGGAGGGTCGGTTCTACATCACCGACAGCCTCTACATCCCCGAATACTTCCACAAGATGCTGGAGACGGTGAATATCGCGCTCCTGTCCACCGTGATCGCGATGATCTTCGGCTATGCGCTTGCCTTCCTTGCAGCCAAGAACACCATGCCGAGCGCCTGGATCCGCTGGCCGGTTCGTCGTTTCATGGAGATCCTGCGCGCCTTTCCGGAAGTGGTCATCGCAGGCTTCTTCCTGGCCATCCTTTCGCTTGGTCCCATCCCTGCGATCATCGCGGTGACGATCCACACCATCGGCGCACTCGGCAAGATGTTCTTCGAAGTCATCGAGAATGCCGACATGCGGCCTGACGAAGGGCTGCGAGCCGTCGGCGCCAACTGGTTCGAGCGCGTCTGGTTTGCCATCACGCCTCAGGTCATGCCGAACTTCATGAGCTACTTCCTGCTGCGCATAGAAATCAACGTGCGCGCCTCCACGATCATCGGCGCTGTCGGCGGCGGCGGCATCGGCGAAGCCCTGCGCCTGTCGATCGGTCAGGGCCACGAGGCAAAGACCCTCGCAATCATCCTTCTCCTTTTGTCGACAGTCATCGCCGTCGACCAGTTCTCCGCATGGCTGCGCCGCAAGCTCGTCGGCGAGCAGTCTTTCCAGTCGGTCACGTGAGGTTTCGATGTCCATGATGAACGCTGCCGAACTGAACCGTCTGGCCGAACGCTATCCGCAGGTGCTGGAGCGCAGCCTCTGGCAACGCTATCGCATTCCGGCTTCGCTCGGCATCCTGACCTTTTACTTCCTCTTTTGCTGGTGGTTCTTCGCCATCGGCAAAACGATGTCGGAGGCCAATTGGGGCATCGCCGGCAACTACCTTGCCGACTGGGTCTCTTACGAGATACGCCCGGAGTTCGACATCGACCGCGACGGAGCGTTGACGATCAATTATCCGCGCTTCGATCCCATCGGACCTAACCCGAACCCGGACTGGATCGAGACGAAACGCGAAACGATCACCCGGGCCGAGCCGCAGGCCCCTGCAGCCGCGGCGCCGGCCCCGGCGACCGCCACGCCGAGCTCGACCTTCAGTTTCATGACGTCTCCCACGCCGCAGGCATCAACTGGGGCCGCGAGCATCGAGACCAATGTCGCCGCAGCTCAAGCAACCTCCGAGGAAGTGATCACCGAAGCACAGGTGGCACTCTCCGGCACGGCCCGTATCGACATTGCCGGTGATCGCGTCACACTTGTTCGCGGCGAAGAAACAGTGACCCTGTTGCTCGATCCCGCCAGGGACACCGTGACGGTCGAAGGCGCACGTCCCGACTGGGTGGAGCAGCGCCTCGAAGGCGGCCGCGTGATCGCCTATTTCGGCTCGGCCGGCTGGCTCGACGTCTCCTCGGATCGCGTCCGCGTCCGCAAGCGGTTCTTCGGCTGGGAGAATTTCATCTTTGATACCAACTCGCCCTTCTTCGGTCTCTCTTCGGGTGAAGTCTGGCAGACAATAACATCCGGCGAACGCATCGATCCGAAGATGAGCAACCTGGCACTCGCCTGGAACAACATCCTCTACAATGCCTCCTGGCAGCATCTGGACGTCTGGACCAAGCTCTTGCAGACCATCGTCATGGCCTTCATGGGTACGCTGCTCGCCATGCTGGTCGCCTTCCCGCTCTCCTTCATTGCGGCGCGCAACATCACCCGCAATCGACCGGTGAACCAGATCACCAAGCGCTTCTTCGACTTCGTCCGGTCGGTCGACATGCTGATCTGGGCGCTGTTCTTCACCCGCGCCTTTGGCCCTGGGCCGCTTGCCGGCATCTCGGCAATCTTCGTCACCGACACCGGCACGCTCGGCAAGCTTTATGCCGAGGCGCTGGAGAACATCGACGACAAGCAGCGCGAAGGGGTGAAGTCGGTCGGAGCACCGGCAGCGGCCGTCCAGCGCTTCGGTGTATTGCCGCAGGTGATGCCGGTTTTCGCCTCCCAGGCCCTCTATTTCTGGGAATCGAACACACGATCGGCAACCATCATCGGCGCGGTCGGCGCAGGTGGCATCGGCCTCAAACTCTGGGAGGCCATGCGCACCAATTCCGACTGGGAAAATGTCGCCTACATGGTGCTCCTGATCCTGATCGTGGTGTTCATTTTCGATGCCATCTCCAATAGCTTGCGCTCACGCCTGATGGGAAAGAGCCGCCACTGATTCTTAGGGCGCGGGGTCCGTTTCCGCGCCACTACACACGAAAGACATACCCTTGCGTTACGCCCTATACTTCGCACCCTGCGCCGACGCACCGCTGAGCCAGACGGCAGCGGCTTGGCTGGGACGCGATGCCTTCACCGGGATTGAACATCCAAGAACGGCCGAAACGGATTTTCCGGCGGAAGAACTGGATGCCCTGACGGCCGATCCCCGGCGATACGGCTTTCACGCGACGCTCAAGGCGCCCTTTCACCTGGCCGAAGGCGTGAGCGAAGCCGATTTGCTTGCCGAGTTTGCCGCGTTCGCCGCGAAAACCGCGTCCTTGGAAGTCCCCTCCGTTATCATCGGCCAGCTTGGGCCATTCTTCGCCCTGGTTCCGGAACGGCAGCATGCGCCTCTGCAGACGTTCGCTGCCAGTGTCGTCGAGGCATTCGAGCCCTTCCGCGCGCCGCTCTCGCAGGCAGATATCGAAAGGCGCAAGCCGGACGGCCTGCCTCCGCGCCAGCGCGAAAACCTGATGCGCTGGGGCTATCCTTATGTCTTTGACGAGTTCCGTTTCCACATGACGTTGACCGGGCCTGTATCCGACGCCCAGTCGCCTGCCATGGCCAATGTGCTCAACCTCCGCTTCGCCGAATTCAACGGCCGCCCCCTCCGGATCGATGGCCTCGCGCTCTTTGTTGAGCCTGAGCGTGGCGCCCCCTTCCTTGTCCATTCATGGCTGCCTCTAAAGGCCGCCCAACAAAACGGCTGATCCCATGTCCGAACAGATCTTTTCCAATGCCCGCATCGTTCTCGAAGACCGGATTGTCGACGGCAGCGTGGTGATCCGTAACGGTCGTATCGCCGCGATCGACGAAGGTTCGAGCCGCAGCGGCGAGGACTGTGGCGGCGATTACCTGATCCCCGGCCTGGTCGAGCTTCACACCGATCACCTAGAATCGCATTATTCCCCCCGCCCCGGCGTGCGCTGGCACATGACCTCGGCCATTCAGGCCCATGATGCGCAGATCGTCACGTCAGGCATCACCACGGTCTTTGATTGCCTGCGCATGGGCTCCGACGAGGACGGCGGCTTCGACAAGGGCGAGATGCGCGACATGGCGGATGCCATACAGGCGGCCGAACGCGACGACCGGCTGCGGGCGGAGCACCTGATCCACCTGCGCTGTGAAGTTGCCTCAGACAACGTGCTCGAGCATTTCGCCGACTTCGAGAACGACCCGCATGTGCGTCTCGTCTCGCTGATGGACCATTCGCCGGGCCAGCGTCAGTTTCAGACAATGGAGCAGTACACGCTGTACTATAAGACCAAACGCGGCCTGACCGACGAGCAGTTCGCCCGCTTCGTCGAAATCCGGCTTTCGCTCTCCGAGCGTTACTCAGCCCTGCATCGCGACACTCTCGCGAGGTCCTGCGCCGAGCGCGGAATCACGGTCGCAAGCCATGACGACGCGACGCTCGCCCATGTCGAGGAAGCCAAGGGTCATGGCGTCAAGCTCGCCGAATTCCCGACCAGCATCGAAGCCGCGGAAGCCTCGCACCAATCAGGCATGAGCGTGCTGATGGGCGCCCCCAACGTCGTCCGCGGCAAGTCGCATTCCGGCAACATCGCAGCCCGTGATCTTGCCAAGCGCGGTGTGCTCGACGTCCTCTCGTCCGATTACGTGCCGCTGAGCCTGCTGCATGCGAGCTTCGTGCTGGCCGATGAGATAGACGGCATCTCTCTGCCCCAAGCCGTTGCCATGGTGACGGCGACGCCGGCGCGGACGGTGAGCCTTGACGACCGGGGGCGGATCGCCACGGGCCTTCGCGCAGATCTCGTGCGTGTGCGCCGTGACGAAGGCGTGCCGGTGATCCGCGCCGTGTGGCGAGAAGGGCGGCGGGTCGCATGATGACGCATGCCGTAGCAAACGCATCTTTGGAGAAAGCCACCGGAACTCTCGTCGTCGTCGTCGGCCCGAGCGGGGTGGGCAAGGACAGCCTCCTGGACATTGCCCGCCGACACTTCACCGACCGGGATGACGTCCGCTTTGTGCGACGGACCATTACGCGCCCCGAAGACACCGGCGGCGAAGTCCATGACGCTGTCAGCCCCGAAACTTTCGATCGGCTTGTCAGCTCCGGAGCATTTGCCGTGAGCTGGAACGCCCACGGCCTTGGCTACGGCATTCCGCTCGATGTCCGTACGGACCTCGCTCAAGGACGCACCTTGATCGTCAACGGATCCCGCTCGGCTCTTGCAAGCGTCCACGCGGCCTTCCCCAATCTCGTGGTGGTCAACGTGACCGCACGCGCCGACGTTCTCGCAGAGCGCCTCGCAGCCCGCGGGCGCGAGACGACCACGGAAATCGAAGCCCGCCTCACCCGAACCACTGCCCCCCTCCCCACAGATCTGAAAGTAATCAACATCGACAACAGTGGTGATCTGGAACTGGCTGGCAACGAGCTTGTGCAATTGATCGAGGGATTGTTGCACAGTGAGTGATGGTGGGATTCGAACCCACGATACCCTTGCGAGTATGCCGCATTTCGAGTGCGGTGCTTTCGACCACTCAGCCACCTCTCCGGTCACATTGGTCGGCGCTCGATGGCGCGGGCTGTCTCATAGCGGCAACTCACCCCCCATGCAAGAGCGAATGTGACGGTTTTTCCGGCTTTTGTCTTGACACCCCGCAGGGCCTCACGTATGCGACGCTCGACTAAAAGCGTGCTTGACGTGCGCCTTTCGTTCTTCGCCATCTGCGAAGTGAACCGGCGGGATCAACATCCTGCTCCTCCGACTGGCAAAAAGACGGCCCCTCGCAAGGGGAGAGCCGGAACGAACATGAAAGGATAAAAAATGTTCGCAGTCATCAAGACCGGCGGTAAGCAGTACCGCGTTAACGCCAACGACGTGCTGACCATCGAAAAGCTGGAAGCCGAAGCTGGCGCAACCATCGAATTCACCGAGATCCTCGTCGTCGGCGAAGGCGAAACCGCAACCATCGGCGCGCCCTTCGTGGCTGGCGCCAAGGTCACGGCAGAAGTTGTCGAGCAGACCCGCGGCAAGAAGGTCATCGCCTTCAAGAAGCGTCGTCGTCAGAACTCCAAGCGTTCGCGCGGCCATCGTCAGCACCACACAGTGGTGCGCATCACCGACATCGTCGCAGCCTGAAACGCTGATAACTAGGTTTAAAGGAGCAATCCAATGGCACACAAAAAAGCTGGCGGTTCCTCGCGCAACGGTCGCGATTCCAATTCCAAGCGCCTCGGCGTGAAGAAGTTCGGTGGCGAAGTCGTCATTCCGGGCAACATCATCGTGCGTCAGCGCGGCACCCAGTGGCATCCGGACGCAAACGTCGGCATGGGCAAGGACCATACCCTCTTTGCACTCACGGCTGGCAATGTGAACTACCGTACCAAGGCGAACGGCAAGGTATACGTGTCCGTCATGCCGAAAGCCGAAGCAGCAGAATAAAGCCGGTAGCGTTTAACAGCCGGCGTCTCATCGACCCGGCTGACCGAACCAGGTTCAGTCTAGAAAAAGGGGAGATGGGGCGCCATCTCCCCTTTTTTCTTGTCCAACGAAGGAGACTGAACCATGCAAAGTCTGATGTTGAGGGATGACCAATCACGGTCACCCGAAGAGCAGCCAAGGCCCGATCGGCCGAGGAGCGATTGCCCTGTCTTATTGTCGCAAAGGCTCGTCCTGCGCGCACCCCACATCGAAGACATCGACGCCCTTGCCCATCTCGCCAACAACGCCGCCATCGCCACCATGGTGGCGCGCATGCCGCATCCCTACACGGCAAAAGACGCGGCCGACTTCGTGCGACGCACGAATATCGGCGAGATCGGCAAGTGCGTCTATGCCATCACCAAAGCGGACAACGGCGAGTTCCTCGGTTGCTGCGCGCTGGAGCCCAATCCGGCCGACGATACCATCCTGGAAATGGGTTACTGGCTGGGGGAACCCTACTGGAACAAGGGTTACGCCACGGAAGCGGCCCATGCACTGATCGACATGGCCTTCCGCACCCGTGAATGGGTGAGCCGCATCGATGCGCGCTGCCGGGTGACGAACATTGCCTCGCGCCGCGTCATCCAGAAGTGCGGCTTCCAGTTCCAGGGAACAGGCATGGTCGGCAACCTCGCCATGGGCGGAACAGTCCCGGTCGAATGGTACCGGCTTGACCGCAAGACCTGGCTGTCCTTGAAGAGCTGGGGGGAAATGCGATGAGCGCGCTTGTTGCAGAAAGACCGGTGCTCGAAACGTCCATGCCCGGACCCTGCCCGGTCATCGAAACGGATCGCCTGGTGCTTCGTCCGCATCGCATGCAGGACGCGGAAGCGATTGCGAATTCGCTGAGTGATTTCGCGGTCGCCCGCATGCTGACGCGCGTGCCGGTTCCCTACGATCGCGAGGACGGACGCGACTGGTTGAACATGGTGACGTCAGGCCTGAAGCCAGACTGGCACTTCGCGATCACGCTCGATGGCGTCCATGTGGGCGTGGTCTCCCTGGAGCTCCGCCATGGCCTTTGGCACATCGGCTACTGGTTGAATCGCTTCTACTGGGGACGCGGCCTGATGTCCGAGGCCGTCGAGGCAGCCCTTGAACGCTTCTTCCGGCGCATGGGCGGTGCCGAAATCTTCGGCGGCGCCTTTGCCGACAACCCGGCATCGCTCCGATTGCTGGAAGCCCGCGGCTTCCGCACGGTCGGCGTGAGTGACGTGTTCTCCAAGGCGCGCAACGCCATGGCGCCGCTGGTCGAATTCCGTCTCGCCCAGCAAGACTTCGCCGCCCGCAAGAGACTTGCATAGCCATCAATGCTCCGGGCGCCAGTCGCCCGGAGTTCAACCTTCCGCCAGTTCGACCCAGACCGGGAAATGGTCAGATCCGACGGCGGACCGATCCACATGGCAGCCCCTCAGCCGATCGACGAGCCCGCCGCTGACGAAGCAGTAATCGAGATGCATGCGCCGCGATCCGTCCTCGCTGATCCAGCTATAGCCATCCGCAGGCCGCGATTTGAGCTGAGCTTCGACATCGACAGGATAGCCCGCTCTCGGCGCACGTCCATAATAGGCGTCGTTTCGCCCGACCATGGCGATGTATTCAGGGCTTTCCGGCTCCATGTTGAAGTCACCCATGACAAGAAAATCCTCCGGCAACGGCGGATCAGTGACGGCGAATTCGATGGCACCCGTAAGCGCCCCGCCCTCGGACAGGTAGTCACAGACACGTTCCTTGAGATAGGCGATCTGCGCCAGCCGCTCGTCCGGGGAAACATGATCCAAATGGACGGAATAGACCCGCAGCGCCCTATCAGGTGCCTCGATGACGGCCTCCAGCGCGCCCCGCTGCAGGTTGAGCTTGTCGAAGGTCCGGTTGCGCGGCAGGAGCAGGTTGCGGCTGGCCCGGATCGGAAAGCGCGACAGCACCATGTTGCCGAACTGGAAACGCCGCTCACGGAGGCGACCGTCGGTTATCGCGTGATCGACCAGTACGTCGCAAGCCGGACCGAAGGATGTAAAGTAGTCTGGAAACAATGCGGAAAAGGTCTCTACCAGATCGGCGTAACCGTTCCGGCTATAGCCACGGGTCACCTCCTGCAGCGCAATCACGTCCGCATCGCGGATGCTGTCGGCGATCCGATCAGGGTCAAAACGCCCGTCCTGGCCGAAACCATACTGGATGTTGTAGCTGACGAACTTCACGATACTCTTTGACCTCCGCGCCAAGCGGCTATATCGATGGCCGCAACTCTCCGCGCAGAACCTGACAGAAGAATTGACGGCAGCAAGATGAAATTTCTCGACGAGGCTAAGGTATATATTCGCTCGGGCGACGGCGGCGGCGGTGCTGTCTCATTTCGGCGCGAAAAGTTCATCGAATTCGGCGGACCTGACGGCGGCGACGGCGGCCGGGGCGGTGACGTCTGGGTCGAAGCCGTCAACGGCCTGAACACCCTCATCGACTTTCGCTTCCAGCAGCATTTCAAGGCGAAGACCGGCACCCACGGCATGGGCCGCAACCGCACGGGCGCAAACGGCGAAGACGTGACACTCAAGGTGCCTGTCGGCACCCAGATCTTCGAGGAAGACAACGAAACCCTGATCGTCGACATGACGGTCGAGGGCCAGCGTTTCCGCATCGCCAAGGGCGGCAATGGCGGCTTCGGCAACGCCCATTTCAAGACCGCGACCAACCAGGCACCGGACTGGGCCAATCCGGGCCTCGAAGGTGAAGAAAAGACCGTCTGGCTGCGGCTGAAGCTGATCGCCGATGCCGGTCTCGTCGGGCTGCCCAATGCCGGCAAATCGACTTTCCTGGCATCCGTCACGCGTGCCCGGCCGAAGATCGCCAATTACCCATTCACGACCTTGCACCCGAACCTGGGTGTGGCCACCGTCGACGAACGCGAATTCATCCTCGCCGATATTCCGGGCCTGATCGAAGGCGCCCATGAAGGTGTCGGCATCGGCGACCGTTTCCTCGGCCATGTCGAGCGCACCCGTGTCCTCCTGCATCTCGTTTCCGCCCAGGAAGAAGAGGTCGGCAAGGCTTATAAGACGGTGCGCTACGAGCTTGATGCCTATGGCGGAGGCCTGGATGACAAGCCGGAAATCGTTGCCCTCTCGCAGATCGACGTCCTCGACGAAGCGGAACTGAAGAAGAAAGCGGCGGAACTGAAGAAGGCCTGCGGCCAGACACCGCTCCTGCTCTCCGCCATAACCGGCAAGGGCATGACAGATGCGCTGCGTGCCCTGCGCGATATCATCGTCGCTGCCCAGAGTAACCAGCCCCTGCCCGAAAAGCGCGAGAAGAACCGCCGCAAGCGGGATGACGACGGAAATCTGGAAACCGGTTTCGACGGAGAAGGCGACGATTGATGTCCACCCGGCTCCGCTCGCTCTCCCGCGTCAAGCGGGTCGTCATCAAGATCGGATCCGCCCTTCTGGTCGATCGCGGCT
Organism: Rhizobium sp. R86522; assembly: GCF_042466255.1. Taxonomy (NCBI): domain Bacteria; kingdom Pseudomonadati; phylum Pseudomonadota; class Alphaproteobacteria; order Hyphomicrobiales; family Rhizobiaceae; genus Rhizobium; species Rhizobium sp. R86522. The sequence goes on along the minus strand of NZ_JAXHBX010000001.1, from coordinate 4,078,415 downwards.
CCGGAATCCGCAAGCAATGGCTCGATGCAATCTGTGACGATATCGCAGCTCTGAAAGCCCGTGGGACCGACGTTCTCGTCGTCTCCTCGGGCGCGATTGCGCTCGGCCGCACCGTGCTCGACATGCCCTCCGGTGCCCTCAAGCTTGAGGAGAGCCAGGCCTGTGCTGCCGTCGGCCAGATCGCGCTTGCCCGCCACTGGTCGGAAAGCCTGTCTCGCCACCAGATCGTCGCTGGACAGATCCTGCTGACGCTCGGCGACACCGAGGAACGCCGGCGTTACCTGAACGCCCGCGCCACCCTCAGCCAGCTCTTGAAGATTGGCGCCATCCCGATCATCAACGAGAACGACACGGTCGCCACCACCGAAATTCGCTACGGCGATAACGACCGCCTGGCAGCCCGAGTGGCAACCATGGCCGGCGCCGACCTGCTTGTGCTGCTCTCCGATATCGACGGCCTCTATACCGCCCCGCCGCACCTCGATCCTGAGGCGCAGTTTCTCGATACGATCGAGGAAATCACGCCCGCAATCGAAGCCATGGCCGGGGGCGCAGCCTCCGAGCTCTCCCGTGGAGGCATGCGCACCAAGATCGATGCCGGCAAGATCGCAACCAGCGCTGGCTGCGCCATGATCATCGCTTCCGGCAAGACGATGAACCCGCTGTCATCGATCGAGAATGGAGCCCGCCATTCCTGGTTTGCGGCATCCAAGTCGCCCGTTACGGCACGCAAGACCTGGATCGCAGGTCAGCTCCAGCCGGCGGGCACGCTCCAGGTCGACAACGGCGCCGAAGGCGCGCTTCGCTCGGGCAAGAGCCTGCTCCCGGCCGGTGTCCGCTCCGTCTCCGGCGCCTTCCATCGCGGCGATACGGTTTCGATCGTCACGATCGAGGGTCGCGAGATCGCCCGCGGTCTGGCGGGTTACGACGCCGATGAGGCGCGCCGCATCTGCGGCCGCAAATCCAACGAGATCGAGAATATCCTTGGTTATGCCGGTCGCGCTGCGATGATCCATCGCGACGACCTCGTCATGACCGAACTCGGCCAGCGCGAAGCCGCAGCCGGTGACCGGAAGGATGCCGCCCATGCATGATACCGTGTCGAACCAGAACTCCGTCGAAGGCCTGATGCTCGACATCGGCCGCCGCGCCCGCGCGGCAGCAAGACCACTGGCGATCGCATCGACCGAAGCGAAGAACCGGGCACTTCTCGCCATGGCCGACGCCTTGATGACCGCCGAGTCCGACATCCTCGCGGCCAATACGATCGACCTCAAGAATGCGGCAGAATCGGGCCTTGCCGCATCCTTCATCGACCGGCTCACCTTGAATTCTGATCGTATCGCCGCGATCGCCCGGTCGATGCGCGAGATCGCCGAACTGCGCGACCCCGTCGGCACTGTCATCACCGAATGGGACCGTCCGAACGGCCTGCATATCGAGCGCGTGCGCACGCCGCTCGGCGTCATCGGCGTGATCTACGAAAGCCGCCCCAACGTGACGGCCGATGCCGGCGCACTTTGCCTGAAGGCCGGCAATGCCGTGATCCTGCGCGGCGGCTCGGATTCGGCCAATTCATCGCGCGCTATCCATGCCTGCCTGGTGAAGGGCCTTCTCTCCGCCGACCTGCCGGCTGACGCCATCCAGCTTGTGCCGACCACGGATCGTGCCGCCGTCGGCGCTCTGCTTTCCGGCCTCGAGGGATCGATCGACGTGATTGTGCCGCGCGGCGGCAAAAGCCTCGTCGCGCGGGTTCAGCAGGAAGCACGCGTCCCGGTCTTTGCCCATCTCGAAGGTCTCTGCCACGTCTATGTCGACGGCTCCGCCGATCTGGAGATGGCGAAGAAGATCGTCGTCAACGCCAAGATGCGCCGCACCGGCATCTGCGGTTCGGCTGAAACCCTGCTGATCGACAGCGCCGCAATCGGTACCCATCTGCAGCCCCTGATCGAGGCGCTGACCGAAGCGGGCTGCGAAGTCCGCGCTTCCGCGACAGTGCTCCGGGTCATGCCAGGCCTCAAGCCGGCAACGGAGGAGGACTGGCGCACGGAATATCTCGACGCGATCATTTCCGTTGCCATTGTCGACGGCATTGGTGGTGCGATCGATCATATCGCTCGCTATTCGTCGAACCACACCGAAGCCGTGATTGCCGAAGACCCCGCCGTCGTCGAACGCTTCTTCAACGAGATCGATTCCGCCATCCTGCTGCACAACGCATCAACCCAGTTCGCTGATGGCGGCGAATTCGGCATGGGCGCCGAGATCGGCATCGCGACCGGAAAGATGCATGCGCGCGGGCCCGTGGGCGTCGAGCAGCTGACATCCTTCAAGTACCGCGTCCGCGGCACCGGCCAGGTCCGTCCCTGACGTGGCGGAAACGGCGCTCGCCCATCGCCATCTCGTGATGCCGCATGTCGAGCGCGGCATGGTGATCGGCCTCTTCGGCGGTTCCTTCAACCCGCCGCATCCGGGACACCTGCTGGTCGCAGAGATCGCTTTGCGTCGCCTTGGTCTTGACCAGCTCTGGTGGCTTGTGACACCGGGCAACCCGTTGAAGAGCCGAACGGAGCTGATGCCTCTCGCAGAGCGCCTGAAGGCGTGCGAGCAGTTGGCCACGGATCCGCGCATCAAGGTCACCGCCTTCGAGAAATCGCTCGGCACGAGTTACACCGCACGCACGCTCGAGTTCATCCGCACTCGCAATCCACATGCCCATTTCATCTGGATCATGGGGGCCGACAATCTCGCCGGTTTCCATCGCTGGCAGCGCTGGCAGAAGATCGCCACCACCTTCCCGATCGCCGTGATCGACCGACCCGGCTCGACGCTCGCCTATCTCTCCTCGAAGATGGCCCGCACCTTCGACTATGCGCGTGTCGATGAGGAGGATGCTGGCGTGCTGTGGCAGAAGCGGGCGCCGGCCTGGACCTTCATTCATGGGCCACGTTCGACGCTGAGCTCGTCGGCGATCCGAGCGGCCGCCGGCACCGTGCGACAATGACGACGCAAAGCCCCCGCATCTGCGACCATGCCTTGAAAGTTTAATGGATCGATGCCACCTTTTGTCTGCGATCGAAGTTATGAGAATCGCAGACGTGCTGTTCTGTTTTGCCAAGGAAAGGACGAACTCTGACAACAGTACACACCAAGGGACGCGCCTCCCGCGCTATCCCGAAGAGCATGGAACGTGGCGCCGATGCTGCAGCCCGTGCGCTTGAGCTGGTCCTCGCAAGCCTCGAGGACTCGAAAGCAGAAGACATCGTCTCTATCGACATTGCCGGAAAATCGGCGCTGGGCGACTACATGGTGGTCGTATCCGGACGCTCGAACCGTCATGTCTCGGCGATCAGCGAACACCTCATTTCCGACCTGAAGGACGAAGGCCTGGGTTCCGCCCGCGTCGAAGGCCTTGAGAATGGAGATTGGGTCCTGATCGACACGGGAGACATCATCGTGCATGTGTTCCGACCCGAAATTCGTGAGGTCTACAACCTGGAAAGGATGTGGGCCACGCCGGATATCGAGGATCGCCTGCACTGAAAACGGCCGGCCGTCTTCAAGGACGGTCCCGAAGCCGGATTGACACGGCGGGTCACTTCCTGCCGATAGAGATGGTTTTGTGACCTGAAACTGGGACTGCCCGCATGAAAATTGGCATCTATGCCGTGGGCCGGCTGAAAGCCGGTCCGGAGAAGGAACTCGCGTCCCGCTATCTGGACCGCTTCGCCAAGGCCGGACCGCAATGCGGCCTGGAATTCACGCGCTCCGTGGAGCTGAATGAAAGCCGCGCCGGCAATGCCGACACGAGAAAGCGCGAGGAAGCCCAGGAGCTTTCCCGCCAGATCCCTGACGGCGCGCTGATCGTCGTCCTCGACGAGCGCGGCAAGGCCTTTGACAGCGCCGAATTTGCGAAATTCGTCGGCGACGCTGCCGACAACGGCCAGCGCGACATGGCCTTCGTCATCGGCGGTGCCGATGGTATCGATCCCGACCTCAGAGATCGTGCCCGCCTCGTCCTCAATCTTGGCAAACTGACCTGGCCACATCAGCTGGTCCGCATCCTGATTGCCGAGCAGCTTTACCGGGCCGTGACCATCCTGACGGGACATCCCTATCACCGCGTTTGAGGCGCCGATCACGATCGGCGCGGCATACCTTTGCCTTGTTCGCAAATCAGCGTATTTTCCCGCCGAACCGGATGAAGCCTTTGCCCACTGCAGCCAATGACAATGCACGTCTGATCGACGGCAGCCGCCGCAAGGTTGGCTTGGCGGCGGCCTTTGTTCTGGCGGCACTCCTGGCGTCGGCATCCCCGCTTTCGACCCATGCGCAACAGAACACGCCTGCGGATACTGATACCACCACTGGCGCGCTGCCCCAGGCGCCGGCAGCAACGGGTGACCGTATCATACCGGATCCGGCGCCTGATCCAGCCCTCGAACTGCGTTCCAAACGCGATCAGGTGAGCTCGGAGTTGCAGGAAATCGCCGCCAGCATGAAGCTGTCGGAAGAAAAGGCGACCGAACTTGAGAACAGCATCGCAGAGCTGGAAAAGACCTCGGAGAGCCTGAAGACGGCGCTGATCGAATCGGCCAAACGCCGCAAGGACATCGAAAATCAGATCAACCAGGGCGAGAAGCGGCTCGCCGATATCGGCCTTCGTGAGGATGAGATCCGTGGCTCCTTCCGGGAGCGTCGGGCGACGCTGGCGGAGGTCCTGGCCGCTCTCCAGCGGATGGGCCGCAATCCGCCGCCGGCCCTGCTGGTCAGTCCCGAGGACGCACTCGGCTCCGTCCGCACAGCGATCCTTCTGGGTGCGGTCGTCCCCGGCATTCGCCACGAGACGGACAAGCTGGCCGCCGATCTCGAAGAGTTGATCGCGCTCAGGAATGCGGGGAAGCAGGAGATGGACAGCCTCGTCGCGGCCATCGCCAACCGCCAGGAAGAAGAGCGGCGGATGGATCTTCTCGTTGTCGAGAACGATCGGCTCGCCCGCACGAATTCGCTGCAGCTGCAGGCAGAACGCAAGCAATCGGAGGCACTTGCCGAACGTGCCTCGACGATGGAGGCCCTGATCCGGTCACTCGAAAGCGAGATCACTTCGGTGCGCCAGGCGGCAGAACTTGCACGCGCCGAAGAGGCAAGGCGTAGCCAGATGAGCGAGGAGCAGAGAGCCCGCGCGCTGGAGCTCGCTCAGTCTGGACTGCCCGATAAAAACCGCATTGCGCCAGCATATCCGTTCTCTGAGCTGAAGCAGAAACTGGACTTGCCGGTTGCCGGCGAAACCCTGCGACAGTTCGGCGATCCGGACGGGACAGGCCACCAGGCGCAGGGCATCGTCATTGCCTCACAGCCCGGGTCGCTGGTGACCGCACCGGCCGATGCATGGGTAGTGTTTGCTGGAAATTTCCGAAGCTACGGCCAGATGATCATTCTGAATACGGGCGACGGCTATCATATGGTGCTGTCTGGCATGGACCGGATCAGCACGAGCCAAGGCAAGTTCGTCCTCTCTGGGGAGCCTCTGGCGACCATGGGTGAGAAAAGAGTAGCAAGCGCGACAGTATTGGCGCTGGAAACCGATCGGCCGACGCTTTACATTGAACTTCGGAAAGACGGTAAACCGGTTGATTCCCGTCCCTGGTGGGTCGGAGGCGATTCTGGAAAGGCACAGAATGATACGTAGGGTCTCTCTTCTCCTCGTCGGCGCATTGATGGGCGCAACCGCGATGAGCGTCATTTATTCGGCGGGTGTTCCGGCGCAGGCTGCGGGCAATTCCACCTATCGTGAACTGTCGATCTTCGGCGATGTCTTTGAGCGCATTCGCGCCCAATACGTGACACCGCCGGACGAGAACAAGCTGGTTGAAAGTGCCATCAACGGCATGCTGACCTCGCTGGATCCGCACTCCGTCTACATGAACGCCAAGGATGCGGCCGACATGCAGACCCAGACGCGCGGTGAATTCGGCGGCATCGGCATCGAAGTCACGATGGAGGAAGAACTCGTCAAGGTCATCACGCCGATCGACGACACGCCCGGCTCCAAGGCCGGCATTCTCGCTGGCGACTTCATCTCCGAAATCAACGGCGAAAGCGTGCGCGGCCTCAAGCTCGAGGAAGCTGTCGAAAAGATGCGTGGGGCGGTCAACACCCCGATCAAGCTGACCATCCTGCGCGAGGGTGCCGACAAGCCGTTGGACATCACCGTGACCCGCGAGATCATTGCGATCCGCGCCGTCAAGTCGCGCGTCGAGGGCGATGTCGGTTATCTGCGCGTCATCTCGTTTACCGAGAAGACCTATGACGATCTGGAAGCGGCGATCGAGAAGATCAAGAAGGAAGTCCCGGAAGACAAGTTGAAGGGCTATGTCCTTGACCTGCGTCTCAATCCAGGCGGCCTGCTCGATCAGGCAATCTACGTCTCCGACGCCTTCCTGGAGCGTGGCGAGGTGGTTTCGACCCGTTCGCGCGATCCGCAGGATACCCGCCGCTTCAACGCCACCGCAGGCGATCTGACCGACGGCAAGCCGGTGGTTGTACTGATCAATGGCGGTTCGGCATCGGCATCGGAAATCGTGGCCGGCGCGCTGCAGGATCTGAAGCGTGCGACCGTGCTCGGCACCCGCTCCTTCGGCAAGGGTTCCGTGCAGACCATCATCCCGATGGGCGACAAGGGTGCACTGCGCCTGACAACGGCACTCTATTACACACCCTCCGGCAGTTCGATCCAGGGAACCGGCATCGAGCCCGACATCAAGGTCGAGCAGCCGCTTCCGGAAGAGCTCCAGGGCAAGGTGCGGACCGAAGGCGAATCCTCTCTTCCAGGCCACATCAAGGGCCAGAACGAGAACGAGGAAGGCTCCGGCTCGGTTGCCTACGTGCCGCCGGAAGCCAAGGACGACGTCCAGCTCAACCATGCACTCGATCTGCTGCGTGGCGTGAAGACCGATCCGGCCTTCCCCGCCGATCCGCAGAAGGCCGCTCTGCAGTAAGCATCTGATCTGACCGCCCCCGTATCACAGATGCGCGGGCGGTCTTTCTGTATCCGGACTGCCGACATCACTGGAAGTATCGCATGGATCTTCATGCACCGCTCGGACAGGAGCGCAAGGACAAGAAGCCAGGCAAAGGCAGTTCTGCTTTGTCCAGTCTTGCGGCTGTTCTTGCCGTTGTCTCCCTTGCAGGCTTTTCCGCATGGACGGCCCTGTCCCCGGCAAACCTGCGCATGGTCCCGCCGATCAATCTCGCCCCTGCACCACCGGAAACGGCCGAGGCTCCAGACACCCCGGCAAGCAGTGAACCGCAGAATGAGGCAGCCGGCATCGTCAGGAGCGGTCCGAACGACGGAGCCCTGCTCCGCCGCACCACCACCGCAGACGGCAATGTCGTCACGACCTTCAGCCCGACGGGTCGACAGGGGCCGGTAATCATCGGCACCGCGTCGACCCAGGATCCGCGACTGGCCGGCCAGCCCAATGAAGACCTGATCGAACTCACCGATGCGGGCGAACTTCCTGTCGTGTCTGCCTCCGGCCTCCGACCCGTCGATTTCTATGCGAGGCCGTGGTCCGGCGCACGCGGCACACGGATCGCGATCGTCATTGGCGGCATCGGCCTCAGCCAGACCGGCAGCCAGAAGGCGATCCGCGAACTGCCCGAGGACATCACCCTCGCTTTCGCCGCAACGGGCAACAGCCTGCAGCGCTGGATGCAGGAGGCGCGCCGCAAGGGACACGAGATCGTTCTTCAGGTGCCGATGGAGCCCTTCGATTATCCGGCCAACGATCCGGGGCGCGGCGCGTTGCTGGCCGAGAAAACGGCAGCGACCAATATCGCCAACCTGCACCAGGCCATGGCGCAGATCACCAACTACACCGGCATCATGAACTATATGGGCGCCCGCTTCCTCGCCGACGACAAGGCCATGGACCCTGTCATGCGCGATATCGGCAAGCGCGGGCTGATGTTCCTCGACGACGGCTCCACCGCGCGCTCGCTGTCGGGTGATTTCGCCAAGGCGATCGGCTTCCCGCATGCCTATGCGGACGTGATGATCGACGCGCAGGTGGATCGCCAGGCGATCCTGGCGAAGCTCGACGAACTGGAGCGTATTGCGCGGCGCAACGGCCAGGCGATCGGCGTCGGTGCGGCTTTTGACGAGACCATTGCAGCGGTCGCCGAATGGCGTAATGAAGCAGTCGCCCGCGGCATCGAATTCGTCGGCGTTTCGGTGCTCGCCAACGACAACAGCCCCTGAGGATATCATGACCGAGCCCCAATCGACCAAGCCCCAGGTGAAGGCTGAAGATCTGCCCTATCGCCCCTGTGTCGGGATCATGGTGTTGAACCGCGAGGGTCTCGTCTGGGCGGGACGCCGCCTTTCCGAAGGCAATTCGGAATATGACGGTTCGCCCCAGCTCTGGCAGATGCCGCAGGGTGGGATCGATCCGGGCGAAGATCCGCTACCGGCCGCCATGCGCGAGCTTTATGAGGAGACCGGCATGAAATCCGTCTCCCTGCTCGCCGAAGCCGGCCGTTGGATCAATTACGACCTGCCGGCGCATCTGATCGGGATTGGCCTGCGCGGCAAGTTCCGCGGCCAGACCCAGCGCTGGTTCGCGTTCCGCTTCGAAGGCGACGAAAGCGAAATCGCCATCAACCCTCCGCCGGGTGGCCATGAGGCAGAATTCGACGCCTGGGACTGGAAACCGATGCAGCACCTGCCTGGTCTCATCGTGCCCTTCAAGCGCCGGGTTTACGAAGAGGTCGTCGCCGAGTTCGCCCATCTGGCAGGATGAGCGAACCGGTAGCCAGGATCAGGCCCCGCTTTCGATCTCGAAACCTTCATCCGCCCAGCCGGTCATGCCGCCGATCATCACCTTGACCCGGCACCCGAGCCTCGCCAACCGCAGTGCGGCGCGATCGGTTCCGTTGCAATGCGGTCCAGCGCAATAGACGACGAACAGCGTATCTTCGGGCCATTCCGCCATCTTCCGCTCGGTCATCTTGCCATGCGGCAGGTTGATCGCGCCGGGCACATGCCCCCTTTCGTAAAGCTTCGGTCCGCGCACGTCGAGAAGCACGAAGTCCGCCTCGCCGCGGCTCATCACCTCATGCACATCCCAGCAGTCGGTCTCGAAGGCGAGCCGCGCCTGATAATGCTGAGCGACAAGGGCCGGATCGGCGGCGGGAATTTCACTGACGAGGCTTGGCATGGCAGGCTCCTGTTCGGTCTTTGATTACAAGACCTTGCCTTTTCCCGGGAATTCGGAAAACTGGCGTGAATGACAACATGCGTAAAGATCACGCCAATGACATCGACATCGCCTTTCACATCCTCGCCGCTTAAAGGACCACGCGTCGTAACGCTCGCCTATGACGGCCTTTGCACCTTCGAATTCGGGGTTGCCGTTGAGGTCTTCGGCCTTGCACGACCGGAAATGGGAGAGGGCTGGTATCGTCACGCAACGGCGGCGATCGAGCACGGCCCTCTGCGCGCTGCCGGCGGCCTGACGGTCAGCGCTTCAGGTGGACTGAAACTCCTCAAGGAAGCAGATCTGATCGTCGTGGCAGGCTGGCGCGGGATCGATGAGCCTGTTCCGGCCTCCTTGATCGAGGCGCTGCGGGCAGCCCATGCCCGGGGTGCGCGTCTGATGTCGCTGTGCTCCGGTGTGGCAGTGCTGGCCGCGACCGGGCTGCTTGACGGCCGGAAAGCCACGACCCACTGGCGCTATGCCGACACAATTTTGCAAAGGCATCCCGAGATCCATCTCGATCCCGACGTGCTCTATGTCGACGAGGGTCAGATCCTGACGGCTGCAGGCAGTGCCGCCGGCATCGATCTGTGCCTGCATGTCGTCCGCCGCGATTTCGGCGCGGATGCCGCCAACAGCGTTGCCCGCCGCCTTGTGGTCCCGCCGCATCGGGAAGGCGGACAGGCGCAATTTATCGAGAGGCCGGTACCGCAGGAACGCGAAGGACAGCGGATGGGGCCGCTGATCGACTGGATCGAGGCCAATCTGCAGCGCGAGGTGACACTGGCCGAAATGGCAGCACGGGCCGGGATGAGCAGCCGGACCTTCCAGCGCCGCTTCCGCGACCTGACAGGTCACAGCCCCGGCGAATTCCTGCTAACCCGCCGGCTGCGCCACGCCTGTGACTTACTGGAGCGCAGGGCAAGCCTGTCACTCGACGACATCGCGGTCGCATCGGGCTTCGGCACACCGGCGACCCTACGCCATCATTTCCGCACCCGACTGCAAACCAGCCCCGCCGCCTACCGGGCCCGCTTCGGGCAAAGCGCGTGAGGCATAGCACAGTCGGGGCACTGACCGCTTATTTGACGGCGGCATTGCCGCCATCGGCGTAAAGGGCAGACCCCGCAACGAAACTGCCCATGGGACCAGCAAGGAAAAGAGCTGCAGCTGCGATTTCCTCCGGCCGTGCGATCCGCTTCAGCGCATGCAGCGAAGCAGCCCAATCCTTTTGAGCCTGATCGCCAGCCATGGCCGTATCCGTTCCACCAGGCAGCAAGGCGTTGGCTCGGATGCCTTCGGCGGCATAATCGGCCGTAATCCCTTTGACGAGCCCCATCAGCCCCGCCTTGGCCGCACCATAGGCAGACATTCCAGGCAGACCGACGCTTGTGCCAACGAAGCTGGAGACAAACACCAACGCACCCCCTCCACGCGCCTGCATGGCTGGGATCTGGGCGCGGGCCGCGAGGAAGGCCGAGGTCAGATTGCCCGTGAGCACATCATGCCAGTCATTGGGCTCGAGAGAAGCGAGAGGCGCAATCCGTCCAACGGTACCGGCATTGTTGATGGCGATATCGAGCCGGCCAAAACGCTGCAGGGCCGTATCCACGAGCCGTGCATGCGTTTCTGGAAGAGCGACGTCACCGACCACGGCAACAACCGTCCCGCCAGCCTGCCGGATCTCGGCGGCGGCGCTTTCGAGCGCATCGGCACCCCGTGCATTGAGGACGAGAGCAGCCCCATGTTCAGCGAAAAGACGTGCTGTCGCCAGCCCGATACCCGATGAGGCGCCGGTGATGATCGCGACTTGGCCGTGAAGTGTTTGCATGATGAGTACCTCCTTGAATGGAGGTCGGTCATAGGCAATCGGAATGTGCCCGGCCCACCCGTTTCTTGCCGGGCCGTCCAGGCGCTCATTCCGTCACAAAAGCAAAAACCTGGCTTTACCGCTCAGCAGCGGCGGCCTCTTCGGCGCTTTCCTCGATCCGCTCCATGTCGTCATCGGAAAGGCCGAAATGATGGCCGATCTCATGGATCAGCACATGGGTGATGATATCGCCCAGCGTTTCCTCGTTTTCGGCCCAGTAGTCGAGGATGGGGCGGCGATAGAGGATGATGCGGTTCGGCATCATGCCGGTTTCCATCGAAAAACGCTCGGAAATCCCGCGTCCTTCGAAAAGGCCGAGCAGGTCGAAGGGCGTCTCGAGCGCCATATCCTCGAACACTTCATCGGTCGGAAAATCGGCGATCTCGATAATGAGATCGCGGCTCAGGTCGCGGAACTCCTGCGGCAGGTGCCCATAAGCCTCGATCGCCAGCGACTCGAATGTGCTGATCGTCGGGGCGTGTCGTTCGCGCCAATCCTCGCTCTGGTCTATGCGGGCCATGAATACTCCTTACTGCCCGGAGATATAGGATGTTTGCGACGGTATTTCGAGAGTGAATTCAACCAAGGAATAAATTCTCATCTGAATCCGGTTGACTCTTTTATGAAGCTCTGGAATCCATAGGAACAAATAGAGAACAATTCATCAGGAGACATCGTCATGGGCGAGAGCCCTCAGGCGCGCGAGACGCTTTTTGCCTTGCGAGAGGCGATTGCCCGGATCGAGGGAAAGCCCGACCATGCCGCGCGTCTGACGGTCCAGACTACGGGCCCGGAAACGAAACAGAGGGCTGTGAATGAAAGGCTCGAACACCAGGATCTCTTCGGCAGCATTGTGGGTGACAGCCTCGCCCTGGGAACGTTGATCGAAGTGAGGGGACAGAGGCTGCAACAGGCGGGAACCGTGACCGGTTTCGGAGTGGCGCTTGCTCTGATGGCGGCGGAGAAAAACCAGAGGCAGAGGCAGCGCCTCCTCTTCATCGCCGATCCCCAGGTCGTCCGGGAAGCGGGTCTCGCCTATGGCCCTGGCCTCCTCGATTTCGGCCTGTCGTCGACCGCCTTGGTGCATGCCCTGCCTCGCAGGGTCGAGGACGCGCTCTGGCTGGCCGAGGCAGCCCTTGCCTCCCGGGCCTTTTCCACCGTGCTCCTGGAAGTACAGGGCAATCCGAAGAAATTCGGCCTCACCGAGAGCCGGCGCTTGAGCCTCAAGGCGCGCGCCACCGGTGGCAGGCTATTGATCCTCCGCCAGGCGGGCGAAGAAGAGGCGTCAAGCGCCCTTCTTCGCCTGTTTGTCGAACCCGCGCCGGCGGCGGCGCGATCTCTCGCCGACGGGTCCCTGCTGGGCGGCAGCATCGGGTCACCAGTCTTTCGCATCATCCCTGAGAAATCCCGCATTCCGGGCTCGCCCGAACTCATTCTGGAGTGGAATTCCGATGACCGCCGCCTTCAACTTTTCGAACAGTCAGAACCCGCAAGCCTCGGATCGCCGCATTCTGTCGCTCTTTTTCCCAAGGCTCCCGACCGACCGCATCGCCCGGCGGCGCTGGGGTCTCTCGTGGCGTTTGCACCCCGGCTCGACCGCGCATCCTGATCGGGCACCACTGGCCTGCGCCGGCCGTTCCGCCAATGCCATGCGGATCACCGCACTGGATGAGATGGCGGAAGCCTTTGGGCTGCGGATCGGGCAAGGACTAGCCGAAGCCCGCGCCATCTGTGCGGACCTCGACGTGATCGAAGCGGATCCGGCCGCAGACCGCGCTCTTCTTGATGCCATCGCCGACTGGTGTGACCGCTACACGCCGCTGGTGGCGCTCGACGGCGATGACGGACTGATGCTGGATATCACCGGCTGCGCCCATCTCTTCGGCGGCGAGGAAAGGCTGATCGAGGACGTTGATCGCCGCATGACCGCCTTCGGCCTTGCGGTCAAGATCGCGGTCGGCCCGACCCCTGGCCTCGCCCGTGCCTGCAGCCGTTTTGACGGCCCCAGGCGCGTCGCACCATGCGAGGCTGCAGCCGCACTCGCTCCCCTGCCGATCGCGGCTCTCCGGCTCGAACCGCAGATCGTCATGAATCTCGCCCGGGTCGGCTTGAAGACAACAGGGGATCTTCTCGCCGCCCCGCGCGCACCGATCACCCGCCGCTTCGGTGCGGGTCCGATTCTGCGTCTCGATCAGGCGCTCGGACGCGAGGGAGAGCCCATTTCGCCGCGACGCCATCTGCCGCTTTTGTCGGCCGAAAGGCGTCTCGCAGAACCGATCATGACCGAAGATCAGGTCCTCGATCTCGCGGGCCGCCTGGCTGCGGGCTTGAAAACCTCGCTTGAAGCCCGTGGCGAAGGGGGCCGGCTGTTCGAACTTCTGGTCTTCCGGGTCGATGGCAAGGTCTTTCGGATCGAGGTCGGGGCCTCCGCCCCCTTGCGTGATCCGGGCCGCATCCGGGCCCTGTTCGAGGAACGCCTTTCCGTCATCCATGACGAACTCGATGCCGGTTTCGGCTTCGAGCTCGTGCGCCTCAATGTCCTCCTGAGCGAGGCCTTTGAAGTCCGCCAGTCCGCTCTTGCCGATGAGGAGGACGGCAGCGAAGATCTGACACGCTTCCTCGATCAGGTGGCCGCCCGCCTGGGAGAACGGGCGCTTCGCCTGCCCGTGCCGCTGGCCAGCCACTGGCCGGAGAGAGCATCGGTACATGCCCCGGCCGCCGATGCGCTCAAGGCGGCTGATCTTTCTTTGCCTCGATCCCAGGCGGCGGCGAGATCGGCGCGTGCCCTGCGTCCCTTGCGCCTCCTCCATCGACCTGAAGAGGTCGAGGTCATGTCCGTGGTCCCGGATGGTCCACCGGCCAGCTTTCGCTGGCGCCGTGTGCAACGGCGCATCCTCAGGGCCGAAGGCCCGGAGCGCCTGGCGCCGGAATGGTGGTCCGATGGCGAGGATGCTCCGCCACGCGATTATTTCCGCATCGAGGATACCGACGGCCAGCGCTTCTGGCTGTATCGCGAGGGTCTTTATGAGCGGCGGACCGTAACGCCGAGCTGGTTCCTTCAGGGCTTCTTCGCGTGAGGCAGAACCCGTGACGATGCAGAGGTTTTACGAAATCGGATTGCGCAGCAATTTCTCCTTCCTCGACGGCGCATCCCATGCCGAGGAACTGGTGGAACGAGCGCTGTTTCTGGGTCTTTCGGGCCTTGGCCTCGCCGATCGCAACACGGTCGCCGGTGTTGTCCGTCTGCATGCCGCTGCAAAATTGAATGGTCTCGAATTCCGCCCCGGCGCCCGCCTCGTCTTCGACGACGAAACGCCTGAACTTCTCGCCTATCCCTTGAACCGCAAGGGATGGGGCAATCTCTGCCGTTTGCTGAGCGAGGGAAATCTGCGCTCGAAAAAGGGGGTTTGCACGCTATGGGAAAAGGATCTTCTGGCATGGTGCGAGGATCTTCTGTTCATCGCCATGCCACCTCCGTTGTCGAGCCATGCCGATGTCGAAACCTTCGAAACCCGGCTCGCCTCTCTCCGCCCTCGCCTGGCGGGTCGTCTGTATCTCGCCCTCGTTCCCCGTCATGATGGTGCCGACCAGAGGAATTTCGCGGAGCTGAGTGGGATTTCGAAACGGCTCGGTCTTCCCCTGATCGCCACCAACGACGCCCTTTACCACGGCCCCGAGCGCAAGCCGGTTGCCGATGTGGTCGTCGCAATCCGCGAGCATGTGACGATTGCCGAAGCCGGGCTCCGCCTGCACGCCCATGCCGAACGACACCTGAAAAGCCCAGAGGAAATGGCCCGGCTGCTGAGGGCCTGGCCGGAGGCCCTGGACAACAATATCAACTTCTTTAGCCGGCTTCATTTTTCTCTCGATGAATTGTCGCACCAGTACCCCGATGAGATCTTCGACGGAGAACCCCCGCCTCTGGCCCTCCGGCGGCTGACCTATGAAGGCGCGCGCAACCGCTATCCGGAGGGCATTCCACAAAAGGTCCTCGGTCTCCTCGACTACGAACTGAAGCTCATCGCGGAGAAGCGCTACGAACCCTACTTCCTGACCGTCTACCGGATCGTCTGCCACGCCAGGGAGGCAGGCATTCTCTGCCAGGGCCGGGGCTCGGCCGCCAATTCTGCCGTCTGTTTCTGCCTCGGCATCACGGAAGTCGACCCGCAGAAGACGACGCTGCTGTTCGACCGCTTCATCTCGACGGAACGCGACGAGCCGCCGGATATCGATGTCGATTTCGAGCATGAGAAGCGGGAGGATGTGATCCGCTTCATCTACGAAACCTATGGTCGACAGCATGCCGCCCTGACAGCGGCCGTCATCAGCTATCGCGCCCGGTCCGCAGGCCGCGAAGTGGCAAAGGCCTTCGGCATGTCCGAGGATGTGCAGTCCGCCCTTGCCGGTTCGATCTGGGGCTGGTGGACCAGCGATTTCACCGAGGAGCAGGCAAAGGCTGCCGGCCTCGACCTCAAGGATGCCACGACCCGGCGCGTGCTTGATTACGCCCAGGCCTTGCAGGGCTTTCCCCGCCATCTCTCCCAGCATGTCGGCGGCTTTGTCATCACCCGCGACCGCCTCGACGAGGTCGTTCCGATCATGAACACGGCTGACGGACGCTACATGGTTGAATGGGACAAGGACGATCTCGACACGTTGAAGATCCTGAAGATCGATGTCCTGGCGCTTGGCATGCTCACCTGCCTCGCCAAGGCCTTCAAGCTGCTGTCCGCCCATTATGGCGTCGAGGAGACACTCGCCTCGATTAACGAAGACCAGCGCCCTGAAGTCTATGACATGATCTGCCGCGCCGACACGATCGGCGTCTTCCAGATCGAAAGCCGCGCCCAGATGAGCATGCTGCCGCGGCTGAAGCCGCGCAAGTTCTATGATCTGGTCATCGAGGTGGCGATCGTCCGGCCAGGCCCTATCCAGGGCAACATGGTCCATCCTTACCTGAAGCGGCGCGAAGACCTGCTGGCCGGCCGGCCGATCGACTATCCGAGCGATGAACTGCGCACCGTGCTGGAGCGCACGCTGGGTGTGCCCCTTTTCCAGGAACAGGCGATGCAGATCGCCATTACCGCTGCCGGCTTCACCCCGGGAGAAGCCGACAAGCTGCGCCGTGCCATGGCCACCTTTCGCCGCACCGGCCAGGTCTCCAGCTTCCAGAAACGCATGATCGAGGGAATGGTGACCAATGGCTACGATCCTGAGTTCGCCGCCCGCTGCTTCAGCCAGATCGAAGGCTTCGGCGAATACGGCTTCCCCGAAAGCCATGCCGCCTCCTTCGCCCTGCTCGTCTATGTCTCCTGCTGGTTCAAGGCCTTCTATCCGGATGTCTTCTGTGCCGCGATCCTGAATTCACAGCCCATGGGCTTTTACGCCCCCGCCCAGCTCGTGCGCGATGCCCGTGATCACGGCGTCGATATCCGCCCGGTCGACATCAACCACTCGACCTGGGACTGCCTGCTCGAAGGGGAAGAGGCGGGCGGCTTCGATCCAACCCGGATCGCCAGCCGTCACCGGTCCATGGCCGGCGTCATCAGGTCGAATAAGGCAGTTCGCATCGGATTTCGCCAGATCAAGGGCATACCGAAGGAGGCCATGGATATCCTCGTTGCAAGACGGGGTGCCGGTTATGATTCCGTTCGCGACTTATGGCTGCGCACACGACTTGCCCGCCCCGTCATCGAGAAACTCGCCGATGCCGACTGCTTTTCCTCTCTTGGCTTGTCGCGTCGCGAGGCCCTCTGGGCGGCTCAGGCCCTGGATGGAGAGGCGGCCGTCGAAGTCCTGCCGCTCTTCGAGGCAGCCCCACAGGAAAATCTGCAGCACGAGGCGGAAATGATCCTCCCCCGCATGTTGCCGGGCGAAGAGGTCTTGAGTGATTACCGCAGCCTGACCTTCTCCCTGAAGGCCCATCCCGTTTCATTCCTTCGTCAGGCCATGCAGCGGGCCGGCCTCAAATCGGCAACCGATCTCGAAGGTCTTTCCCATGGCGCCAAGGTTGAGATTGCAGGCTTAGTCCTGGTCCGCCAACGACCCGGTTCGGCAAAGGGTGTCATCTTCATGACGCTGGAGGACGAGACGGGCACAGCCAATGTCATTGTCTGGCCGAAGGTGTTCGAACGTTACCGGCCGATCGTCATGGGCGCGCGCCTGGTCGCCCTGCGCGGACGCCTGCAGAAGGCGCATGGCGTCATCCATGTGGTCGCAGACCATCTGGTCGATGCAAGCTCCAGGCTCGGTCTGCTGCTCGAAGAGCTAAAGACCTTCGACACGCTCGCCCATGCGGATGAAGTTCGTCGCCCGGGCGTCGATCAGCGACAGGCGAAACGGGAAAAGGTTCCGCGTCTCCCTCCGCCGGCCGCCCCTCCGCCCGGCCATCCTCGCCGCAGCGCCATGGCGGACCTGATGCCGAAAGGACGCAACTTCCATTGACGGTACGACACCTCGAGGAGCGATCACATCTGATGCCCTATCCGCGATTTTTCTTGACAAAGGCCATCTGGTTTACGACAAAGGCGACAGTGAATGTCATGTTTGACGAGTGCCCCGTCCATGCTGGTCTGCAGCTGCAATTACATCACCGACAAAGACATCAAGTCAGTCATCAACGAGATGCTGGACGAAGACTGTTGGCAGTTGATTGTTCCGGGCAAGGTTTACCACGCCATGAACAAGCGTGGCCGCTGCTGCGGCTGTTTTCCGAATGTCGTCGACCTGATCATTCGCACCACCGAAGAATATCACGCCCTTCGTCAGACCGAAGAAACCAAGGTCATCAACTTCATGGAACGCCTCAAGCAGTTCCACGAGGAGCAGAAGGCAGCGCTGGCCGAACGGCGCCAGGCAACACTGACGGCCCGACACGCTGCCGGCTGAGACGCCTGCATCGGCATCGGCTGCCCACCTAGGCCGCCAGAACCATTTCCCTACCCGTCACGCCCCAGTTCTCAGACACCATGCAGATGGGAATCTGCCCTGTCGATCCGGTCGCTGAAACCTGCGCGTCACCGCCAAGAATTAGAATACTTCTAAAAAAGGCTCGACAGGCGACAGCGCTGGCGCTAGAGTTGCGTCATTCAATTCATACAAGGGACGAACATCATGAAGGGTGATCCGAAGGTCATTGAACGGCTCAACGAAGCGCTGTTCCTCGAGCTCGGTGCGGTCAATCAGTACTGGCTGCACTACCGCCTGCTGAACGATTGGGGCTACACGAAGCTCGCCAAGAAGGAGCGGGCCGAGTCGATCGAGGAAATGCAGCACGCCGACAAGATCATCGATCGGATCATCTTCCTCGAAGGTCACCCCAACCTCCAGACGGTTGCACCGCTGCGCATCGGCCAGAATGTCAAGGAAGTGCTCGAAGCTGACCTCGCAGGCGAATACGACGCCCGCACCTCCTACAAGGCCTCGCGCGACATCTGTTATCAGGCAGGCGACTATGTCTCGATGAAGATCTTCGAACAGCTGTTGATCGACGAGGAAGGCCATATCGATTTCCTCGAGACCCAACTCGAGCTTCTCTCCAAGATCGGCGAAGAAAAATACGGCCAGCTCAACGCGGATTCCGCAGACGCTGCCGAGTAAACCGCCACCCACTCTTCCAGAAAGCCCCGCTTGCGGGGCTTTTTTCGTTTGTGCGAATTTACACTACCGCGGCTCTCAGCGTCTCCGCGCAGCCGCGAACTCAGCGATCCCGGCGGGCCATGAAGGCGAGGCGCTCGAACAGATGCACATCCTGCTCGTTCTTCAGAAGCGCGCCATGCAGCTTCGGCAGGGCATTCTTCGCCTCACCGCGCAGATCGGCTGGGTCGACGTCCTCGGCGACGAGCAACCGGATCCAGTCGAGCGCCTCCGAGGTAGACGGCTTCTTCTTCAGCCCAGGGGTCTCGCGGATCTCGTAAAACTGGGTCAGCGCGTTGCGCAACAACGTCTTCTTGATCCCGGGATAGTGAACCTCGACGATCCGCTCCAGCGTATCTGCCTCGGGGAAGCGGATGTAGTGGAAGAAGCAGCGCCGCAGGAAGGCGTCCGGCAGTTCCTTCTCGTTGTTCGAGGTGATGATGACGATCGGTCGGATCTTTGCGCTGACCGTCTCCCCGGTCTCGTAGACGTGGAACTCCATCCGGTCGAGTTCCTGCAGCAGATCGTTGGGAAACTCGATATCCGCCTTGTCGATCTCGTCGATCAACAGCACGCATTTTGTGTCCGTGGCAAAAGCTTGCCAGAGCTTGCCCTTGCGGATATAGTTCTTCACGTCATTGACGCGCTCATCGCCGAGCTGGCTGTCACGCAGGCGCGAGACGGCATCATACTCATAGAGCCCCTGCTGCGCCTTGGTGGTCGATTTGACGTTCCACTCCAGGATATCGAGCTCGAGCGCCGCAGCCACCTGTCGGGCAAGCTCGGTCTTGCCGGTTCCCGGTTCTCCCTTGACGAGCAAAGGCCGCTCCAGCCGGATCGCGGCATTGACCGCAATCATCAGATCCTTGTCTGCCACATAGTCTGCGGTACCCTGAAACTGCATCGTATCTGAGCCTCGTTCATCTTCGGCGGCAAAGTAATGACGCATCTGACCGGGTGCAAGCACAGGTGCGGCTTTAGCCCGTTTACCAGAAATAGCTTGTATTTTCCCGGCAATCTGACAGGCTGTATTCCATGAACGCTGATGCGTGTCCGTCTGCAAGTGCCCCATCCGCAAGGACGGAATTTCGGGCTCCGGACATCACCGACCTTCTCCTCGACCCCATATTCGCAGTCTGGACCAATTGGTCCGGCCGCAATGCCTCGTATAACGGCAGGCTCCTTTAGACCGGCGGGACGTTTTGTCCGACCCGCAAGTCACAAGGATGTCTGTCCCGACCGCAGCCTCCCAGCTGCAGGAGATCCCCATGACCAGACACCTGTATTCCATCGGCGACACAGTGACGCTGAAAGATGGCCCCGTCCGCCTCGCCCGCAGCAATGGCTCCTGCAAGGTGCTCGCGACCCTTCCCGAGACCGGGGGAAGCCGCCAGTACCGCGTCCGCTTCGAGAGCGAGAGCTTTGATCGCTGCATCGCAGAAACGGATATTGATCCCAGCCGCAGCAAGGCATCCGCCCGGACGACGGCTCCTGCAAACACCCCGAAAAAGGAAAGCACATCATGGCTAAAGGCCAACAGCGTTCGAACCGCGAAGTAAGAAAGCCGAAGCAGGACAAGTCCAAGCCGGCGGCGACCCCGGTTTCGACCTTCACCACGCAGATCAAGAGTGCAGAGGCCGCTTCTCCCAAGAAGCGCTGAAATCGCTCGACCCGGACCGTGCCTGAAACGGCTGGTCCGGGGAGCCGTTCGACAAGCAGCCAAGCACAGTCTGCGACGCATTCGCCTTTCCCTTTTTGGCGAAGATGCGCTAAGGGCTGGCGCATGACCTCGACCTCTTTCACCCTTCTTCTCGGCGGAAGCCTCGCCGTTACCGACCGCCTGCGGGCGCTGACCGAAGGAAGCCGCGTGATCGCGGCCGATGGCGGCATGCGCCATGCAGTGAACCTGGGCGTCACTCCAGAGCTCTGGGTCGGAGACTTCGACAGCAGCGACAGCGAATTGATCGCCCGTTTTCCGACCGTGGAACGCCGCAGCTATCCGGCGGCAAAGGCCGTCACTGACGGGGAGATCGCAGTCGCGGAAGCGATCGCGCGGGGCGCCAGCCGGCTGATCTTCGTCGGCGCACTCGGCGGCGAACGGTCCGATCACGCGCTGCAACACTATCTGAACGCCCTCGGCCTGGTCGAAGACGGTTACGAGGTGGTCCTGACCTCTGGCGAGGAAGAGGCATATCCCTTCGCCGAGGACAGTGAACTGGCTCTCGAAATGCCCAAAGGCGCGCTTTTCTCGGTGCTCGGCTTCACCACGCTCGAAGGACTGACGATCCGCAACGCACGCTATCCTTTGCAGGACTTCAGTTTGCCCTTCGGCTCATCGCGCACGATATCCAACATCGCCGAAGGACCGATCTCGGTCTCACTGTCCCGCGGCCGGGCGATCCTGCTTGCCCGCCCCTACGATCTTTCCGGAGCCTGAAGCCTTGGCGCCTCCCATTCTGAAACTTGACGATATCCAACTCTCCTTCGGCGGAACGCCTTTGCTTGCCGGTGCCGGCCTGCAGGTGGAGCCTGGCGACCGCATCTGCCTGGTCGGCCGCAACGGTTCTGGCAAATCAACGCTGATGAAGATTGCCGCCGGCCTCGTCGAAGCACAGTCCGGCGAAGTTTTCCGCCATCCGTCCTCGACCATCCGCTACCTGGAGCAGGCGCCTGATTTTGCGGGTTATGCAACGGTCCAGGCCTATGCCGAGGCGGGATTGGGACCGGGCGACGATCCCTATCGCGTCACCTACCTGCTCGAACATCTCGGCCTGACCGGCCAGGAAGATCCGACCCGTCTCTCTGGTGGGGAAGCCCGCCGCGCGGCCCTTGCCCGCGTGCTCGCGCCCGAGCCAGACATCCTGATGCTCGACGAGCCGACCAACCATCTCGACCTGCCGACCATCGAATGGCTGGAAGGCGAATTGTCAAAGAGCCGCAGCGCGCTTGTCCTGATTTCACACGACCGTCGTTTCCTCGAAAAGATCTCGACCGCCACCGTCTGGCTCGATCGCGGCCAGTCGCGCCGGTTGAACCGGGGCTTCGCCCATTTCGAGGAATGGCGTGACCAGGTGCTCGAAGAGGAAGAGATCGAACAGCACAAGCTGGGTCGCCAGATCGAACGCGAAGAACACTGGCTGCGCTATGGTGTCACCGCGCGCCGCAAGCGCAACATGCGCCGTCTCGGCAATCTTCAGGCGCTGCGCGCCAACTACCGGGGCCACAAGGGCCCGCAGGGTACGATCCAGGCATCGGCGACCGAAGGCAAGGAAAGCGGCAAGCTCGTCATTGAGGCCGACAAGATCATCAAGACCTATGGTGATCGCGCCATCGTTGCGCCCTTCTCGATCCGTGTCCATCGCGGCGATTGCATCGGTCTGATCGGCCCGAACGGCGCGGGCAAGACGACGCTTCTGAAGATGCTGACGGGTCAGCTGGAACCGGACGAAGGCCTGGTGAAGCTCGGCACCAATCTGGAGATCGCCGTACTCGACCAGAAGCGCGAGGATCTCAATCCCGACGATACGCTCGCCCACTACCTGACCGACGGCCGGGGTGACAACCTTCTGGTCAATGGCGAGCAGAAGCATGTCACCGGCTACATGAAGGACTTTCTGTTCCAGCCGGAACAGGCCCGCACCCCGATCCGCAACCTCTCGGGCGGCGAACGCGCACGCCTGATGCTGGCGCGGATCATGGCAAAGCCCTCGAACCTCCTGATCCTCGACGAACCGACCAACGATCTCGACATCGAGACACTCGACCTGCTTCAGGAAATTGTCGCCGGCTATACCGGTACGGTCATCCTCGTCAGCCATGACCGTGACTTCCTCGACCGCACCGTGACCTCGACCATCGCACCGGCCAACCCCGACGCGCCCGACGGTCGCTGGATCGAATATGCAGGCGGCTATTCCGACATGCTCGCCCAGCGCAAGGGCGTCGAGGACGAACGCAAACGCGTTGAAAAGGCCGAAAAAGCCAAGGCGCAGGAAGCCTCGGGCGGCAAGTCCGCCGATGGCGGATCGAAGGGCAAGGGCAAGCTTTCCTTCAAGCAGAAATTCGCGCTCGAAAATCTGCCGAAGGAAATGGAAAAGGCCGAGAAGGAGATCACCGCGCGCGAAGCCAGGATGGCCGATCCCAACCTCTTCACCAAGGACCCGGCGACGTTCAACAAGCTCGCCGCCGAAATGGAAAAGCTGCGTACCGACATCACGCGCATGGAAGAGGAATGGCTGGAGCTCGAAATGCTGCGTGAAGAACTGGAGGGCTGAGGCTCTCCGGCTTTCGGCTTCAGGCCCGCGTCTCTCCTGATCTCTCCAGATGCAACGCCCGCGCACCGGTGGCAGTGGCGAAAGCCATGGAACGTCCCAGGTAGATCAGGGTCGTCCCCGCAAGTTCCGTCGACAGGATGTTCATGAGCCGGCTCTCGGTTTCCGGCTCCAAACCTTCCAGCACATCATGCAAGACCAGCCAGCGCGGCTTTCTGAGCAGGATATTGGCAAAGGACAGCGCCATCTGCTGGTCCTTGTCCAGGATTCGCTCCCACCGGGCTCGCTCGTCGAGACGGCCGGCCAACTCGGCCAGTCCCACGAGCTGAAGCACGCCCGTCATGTCTGCATCGGTGAAACGCGCCGAGGCGACGGGATAGGCGAGCAGGCTGCGCAGCCTGCCCTCCGGCAGATAACCCGATTGCGGCACGAAGATGATGTCCGACTCGGCCGGAAGGGCGATCCTACCTTTGCCGAAGGGCCAGAGCCCGGCCATGGCATGGAACAATAGCTTGCGATTAACGCCCTGATCGCCATTGATCATCACGCGGTCCCCCGCCGCGATGATCACCGCGCGCTCACGAAAACGAAACGCCGCTTCGGAGCCTTCTGCGGTGACACGGGTGCGGATTTCCAGGTCTTCCAGTCTGAGCGTGCCATCCTCGCTGCGCGTCAGCTCCACTTCACCGGCGCCGTTCTGTCTGTCGCCCATGCTGGTCAAGGCGGCGCGAAACACCGTCACCCGCATCAGCGCCGCCCGCCAGTCGGCGATGGCCCCGAAATTGTCGACATACCAGCGAAGCGCCGAATAGACTTGCGTGAAGGCCGCGGCCGCCATCATCAGACCGCCGAACGTGATGGTGCCGGCGAAATAGGCGGGCGAGGCGATCAGGATCGGCACGATGATGGCAAGCCAGCCGAAGCCTCCTGTCACCCAGGTGAGATTGGTCAAGGCCAGAGCCAGGTGACGGATCGAGATGAGGACCCCGTCGAGCGACTGATGAATGTGGCGGCGTTCGGTCTCATCGCCATGCGCAAGCGCAATCGCCTCCAGGTTTTCATTGGCACGCATCAGCGAGAAACGCAGATCGGCCTCCCGGGCATAACGTTCGGCATTCAGGTTCGAAAGGCTGCGCCCGACCACCTGGCTGAGCAGCGATGCGAGAAGCGCGTAGATAAGCGCGCCCCAGACCATGTAGCCGGGGATCTGGAAACGGGTCTCACCGATCTGAAAGGTGAAGTCGCTGGAAAGACTCCACAGCACCCCGATAAAGCTGACCAGCAGGATCGTCGCATTGAACAACCCGATAGACAGAGACGTGGTCATTTCCGCGAGTTTGCGCGCATCCTCATGCAGGCGTTGATCGGGGTTGACCCCGAGCGGGCTCGACACGGAGAGCCGATAGGCCCGCGCACCATTCAACCACTGGTCGACGACATCGCGCGACAGGCCCTCGCGCATGGAAAGCGCGGTCATCTGGTTAAGCCAGGCCTGCACGACATTGAGCACCAGCAGGGCGCCCGCAATCATCGCGAAGTTGCGCAGTTCAAGAAGAAAGGCCGGCAGGTCACGCCGTTCCAATGCGTTGTAGAAGGGCGCGTTCCACTGGTTGAGAAGCACGGTGCCATAGGCAGTCGCCAGGATCACCACCACGAGCGCAAAGGCGAAGGCCAAGATGCGGTTGCGGACGGATGATCGCCAGAAGCTGTCGACGGCCATTCCGAGCTGCCGCCGGAGGCTGCCTTCGACCTCGGCGACAAACCCGTCCATTCCGAGCCCTTCATTCGACTGCGACTTCGCCATTCGCATCACGCAAAGATAATAAATGCCTTCCCCTTATCACGTGGCTATTGACGGTTTCCTGACAGTGAACGGCGCGACCCATCGCACGCCACACCTTGCACCCTGCACCCTTGCGCTCAGCTCGCCTGCGCGCTATCTCAGGCTTGCTCTAACGGGGTGCCTTGCGATCTCACGCGATCGGGAAGGCTGAGAGGCGTCATGCCAACCCGCGGAACCTGATCCGGTTAACACCGGCGGAGGGATTAGACGCGACGACATCAGGCGCCCTATCCCGACAGCAATGACACCAAGGAGGAGGGCGCGATGCGACCCAGTACTGTTTCCATGCTCATCGGCAGCGTCTCCGCTGCGATCCTCGGCTTTGTCTCCCCGGCACTGGCCGCCGGCAAGACGCTGACCGTCTACACCTATGAGAGCTTCGTCTCCGAATGGGGTCCCGGCCCAAAGGTCAAGGAAGCCTTCGAACAGACCTGCGACTGCACCGTCAACTTCGTCGGCGTCGCCGATGGCGTGGCGCTGCTGACCCGTCTCAAGCTCGAAGGCGAGACCTCGAAGGCCGATGTCGTGCTCGGTCTCGACACCAATCTCGTCGAGGAAGCCAAGCAGACCGGCCTCTTCGAAGCCCATGGCGTTGATGCCGCCAATGTTCAGGTGCCCGGCGGTTTCAGCAACGATGTCTTCCTGCCCTATGACTACGGCCATTTCGCCGTGATCTACGACACCGAGGTCATCAAGACCCCGCCGACGAGCCTGAAGGATCTCGTCGAGGGCGATCCGGCCCAAAAGATTGTCATCCAGGATCCGCGCACCTCGACGCCGGGTCTCGGCCTGCTGCTCTGGGTCAAGTCGGTCTATGGTGACCAGGCACCGGAAGCCTGGGCAAAGCTCAAGGATCGTGTCCTGACCGTCACGCCAGGCTGGTCGGAAGCCTATGGCCTGTTCACCAAGGGCGAGGCACCGATGGTCCTCTCCTACACCACCTCGCCGGCCTATCACATGGTCGCCGAAGAGACCGACCGCTATCAGGCGGCCGAGTTCTCCGAAGGGCATTATATCCAGATCGAGGTCGCAGGCCTTCTGAAGACGGCGCCGGAAAAGGAACTCGCCCGCCAGTTCCTCACCTTCATGCTGCAGCCCGGCTTCCAGGACACCATCCCCACCAACAACTGGATGATGCCGGTCGCTGCCACATCAGAGCCCCTGCCGGACGCCTTCGGCAAGCTCGTCCAGCCGAAGACCACCTTCCTGATGGACCCGGCCGAAGTTGCGGCCAACCGTCAGGCCTGGATCGACGAGTGGCTGAAGGCCATGACGCTGAAGTAACACCGGATGCTCCGACCGCTTCACCAGTCGAGACGTCAGAGGCTGCCCGCTCTCGCGGGCGGCCTTTTGGTTTTGCTGGCCGTGGCGGCTTTCGTCGGCATCGCCCTGACCGCACTGCTCGCCGGGAGAATGACCGTCGGCATTCTGCAGGCCTTCGGCGATCCCGTCGTCCGTTCGGTTCTGTCATTCACACTCTGGCAGGCCTTCCTGTCCACGCTCCTCTCCGTCGGTCTTGCCTTGCCTGTCGTCAGCGCGCTTGCTCGACAGCCGGCTTTCCCCGGACGGATCTGGCTGATCCGTCTGATGGCGGTTCCCATGGGTCTGCCGGTTCTGATCGGCGCACTGGGTCTGATCGGTATTTTCGGCCGCAACGGCATCGTCAACGATGCCTTGGGAGGCCTCGGTCTCTCGCAGCCCATCTCGGTCTACGGCCTGACCGGAATTCTGATTGCCCATGTCTTTTTCAACCTGCCGCTTGCCACACGACTGATGCTGTCTGCCCTGGAGCGCGTGCCGGCCGAATACTGGCGGATGTCGGCAAGCCTCGGCCTCTCGCCGATCGCCACCTTCCGCTTCATCGAGTGGCCTGTCCTGGCGCGCGTCATCCCGGGGGCCGCGGGGCTGATCTTCATGCTCTGCGTGACGAGCTTCACGCTGGTGCTGATCTTCGGCGGGGGGCCTGCTGCAACGACAATCGAGGTCGCCATCTACCAGGCTCTGCGCTTCGACTTCAATCCGGAGCGCGCCGTATCGCTGGCACTGCTGCAGATCACTGTCACCGGCGTGATCCTCATCGGCCTCAGCCTGCTGCCCGCAGCCTCCGACACCGGTGTCACAAGCGGGCGCCGTTTCCCTCGTTTCGATGGCCGACGCCCGCTCGTCCGTTTGATCGACGCGCTGCTGCTCTCGCTGGCCGGCCTCTTTCTCATCCTGCCGCTTGGCCAGGTCGTCGTCTCGGGACTACAGGCAGACCTCGCTCGGCTGATATCGCAATCGACGTTCCAGCAGGCGGCTCTGACAAGCCTGCTCGTAGCGCTCGTGTCAGGCATTACGGCGACACTGCTTGCCTTTGGCGCGGTCGCAGCAAGGACCGAAATCGACACGCAGCGAAACCGGAATGTCGGCAATCGCCTCATGTCGATCGCGCTTGCCTCGCTCTCATCGCTGGTTCTGCTTATCCCGACGAGCGTGCTTGCCACCGGCTGGTTTCTCGCGCTCCGATCGAGCGGTGAGGTCGCAAGCTTCGCGCCCTTGATCGTCGCCGGCATCAATGCCCTGATGGCCCTGCCGTTTGCCGTGCGCGTGCTGGAGCCGGCCTATCGCGAGCACCGTGCGCGCACGGGTCGTCTCGCTGAAAGCCTCGGCCTGTCCGTCGCTCAGCGTCTGCGCCGCGTCGACTGGCCGGAGCTGAAACGACCATTTCTGACCGCGCTCGCCTTTTCCATGGCACTTTCCTTGGGAGATCTCGGAGCAGTCGCCCTGTTCGGCTCGGAAAACATCATGACACTACCCGCCCTCATCTATGCGTCCATGGGAAGCTACCGCAGCACGGATGCTGACGGACTTGCCCTGTTGCTCGGAATGCTGTGTCTCCTCCTCGCGCTCCTCGGAGCGCCTGGAACGCGTCAGGCAAGTGAACGGGAGGCCCCCGATGCGCGATGAGACTTCGACGGCAATCCGCCTCGATGCGGTGCGGCTGACACTCGGCCAAAGCGAGTTTTTCTTCGATTTCGGTCTCGATGCCGGCAAGATCACGGCGATCGTCGGCCCATCAGGATCGGGCAAGTCGACCCTGCTCAACCTCGTCTCCGGCTTCGAGCAACCTGAGACCGGCCGGGTCGAAATCGCCGGTCGTGATGTGACGGATCTGGCGCCGGCGGAGCGTCCGGTCTCGCTGGTCTTCCAGGACAACAACCTCTTTGCCCATCTCGACCTGTTCACCAATATCGGCCTCGGCATCCATCCTGGCATGCGTTTAACCTCCGCGGACCGCAAGGTGATCTCCGCCGCTTTGGATCGCGTGGGCCTTGCAGGCTACGAGCGGCGGCTGCCGGGTTCTCTCTCGGGCGGAGAGCGGCAGCGGGCAGCCTTTGCCCGGGCGCTAGTCCGCAGCCGCCCGATCCTGCTCCTCGACGAGCCCTTCGCCGCATTGGATCCTGGTCTGCGAAGCGCAATGGTTGACCTTCTCGCCGAACTCCATGCTGAAACATCGGCCACCGTCCTGCTCGTCACCCACGATCCGCGTGACGTCATACGTTTGGCGGACCATGTCGTTTTTCTTGAAAACGGCCATGTCGTGGTGAATGCATCGAAGAGCGATTTTCTCGCGAGAACAGATGTCACAGCCGTGCGCGACTTCCTCGGCACGACGGCAATTGCACCCCAATCGCCTTAATTTGGTCGCCCGCGCCTGCCATGCGCGTTGGGAATAGTTGTTCCTGCGGCAAGACCATTGGTCATTTGCCTCGGCGTGACTATCTTCTGGAGCGAGTGGTGTTTTCGCACTATGTGAAATGCTGCCGGATCAGCAGAATGCGGATATCGGCTGAAGGCAATTGGATGCTGCACCCGGATGTTGCCAGGTTGGCGATCGTTCGGGAACAGGGTGAAGGGGCAGGATGCAGTTTTTAAGCCGGAACAGCGCGATAGCTGCAGAGACGAATCTGCGGCGCCGGCCTTTCAGGTTTGCGTCGAGTGTCGCCGTGATCGTCTCGGCGGGCCTCGTCCTATCCTCCTGCCAGTCGCTGTTCGAGCAGGCCTACGAGCCGTCCGTTGCGCCTTCCAGCAATCCACAGATCGTCGACGAAGTGCAGAAAGGCGATCCGCGCGCCCAGATGGGTGCCCGTGAACACCCGCGCATCGTCGCATCCTATGGCGGCGAATACTCCGACGCCAAGACAGAACGCCTCGTCGCCCGCATCGCCGGTGCCCTGACGGCGGTTTCGGAAAACCCGAACCAGTCCTATCGCATCACCATCCTGAACTCGCCGGCGATCAACGCCTTTGCGCTGCCGGGCGGCTATCTCTACGTGACACGCGGCCTCCTGGCGCTCGCTAATGACGCCTCGGAAGTGGCAGCCGTTCTCAGCCATGAAATGGCGCATGTGACCGCGAACCACGGCATCGAACGCCAGCGTCGCGAAGAGGCGGAAGTGATTGCGAGCCGCGTCGTCGCCGAGGTTCTGTCGAGCGATCTCGCCGGCAAGCAGGCGCTGGCCCGCGGCAAGCTGCGCCTTGCCGCCTTCTCGCGCCAGCAGGAGCTGCAGGCCGACGTCATCGGCGTGCGCACGCTGGGTGAAGCCGGCTATGATCCCTATGCCGCCGCCCGTTTCCTCGATTCCATGGCCCGCTACAGCCAGTTCAGCTCGGTCGATCCCGATGCCGACCAGAGTCTGGACTTCCTCTCGAGCCATCCGAACGCGCCGCAGCGTGTCGAGCTGGCAAAACGCCATGCACGTGCCTTTGGTCCGGAAGGCAGCCATGGCGAAACCGGCCGCGACTATTACCTGAACGGCATTGACGGCCTGCTCTATGGCGACAGCCCCCAGGAAGGCTTCGTCCGTGGCCAGACCTTCCTGCATGGGCAACTCGGAATTCGCTTTGACGTGCCCCAGGGCTTCCAGATCGACAACAAGGTCGAGGCCGTCCTCGCCACCGGACCTGGCGATGTGGCCATCCGTTTTGACGGCGTGGCCGACAGTCAGAAGATCAGCCTGCCGAACTATATCTCAAGCGGCTGGGTAACCGGTCTCCTGCCGGATACGATCCGCACCATAACCGTCAACGGGTTGGAAGCGGCAACCGCCCGCGCCTCCGCCGATCGCTGGGATTTCGATATCACCGTCATCCGGATCGGGCCGCAGATCTTCCGTTTCCTGACGGCAGTGCCCAAGGGCAGCCCGGCTCTGGAAACAACGGCAGCCCAGCTGCGCGCCTCCTTCCGCCGGATCACGCCACAGGAAGCAGCCTCACTGAAGCCGCTCCGCGTCCGCGTGGTAACGGTCGGTTCCAACGACTCGGTCGGAACCTTGTCGGCACGTATGATGGGCACGGATCGCAAGCTCGAACTCTTCCGGCTGATCAACGCGCTCGGCCCGACCTCGACGGTCACCCCAGGCATGCGCGTCAAGATCATCTCGGAGTGACAAGGTCGCGCCCTGGCCCTCCCAGACGAATCCACGGGAAGACCGCGGATATCTGAAGGCGGCGAATGCCATATGCTCCGTTGGTGAAAGCCTGCGTGCGGGAACAAGCTCGCCTATCAGTTTGATGGCTCCCGGAATTGACAACATGAATGTCATTATGACATTGTAATTGTCATGAGAAAATCTGAACAGCTTTATCGCCTCATCTGGTTGTCGCGTCCGCTCATGCAGGCCGCGGAGGCGCGTGTCGAGAGAGGGTTGGACGGCACCGGGCTGACCGTTCGCATGCGGGCAGTACTTGAGATACTTCACGCCCATGGGAGCGCCAGCGTACCCGAACTCGCGATAAAGCTTGAGATCAAACGACAGTATGTCCAGCTGATGGTCAACGAAACGCTTGCGGCAGGCCTCACAGTCGGCCGCACCAACCCGCGTCACAAGCGATCCACGATGATTGCGCTTACCCCCAAGGGCCAGAGCCTGATCGAAGACGTCGTGATGCGTGAAAAACGGCTGGTGGAACAGCTCGGCGCCGAGATTGATGCGAGTGATATCGAGACGGCACTTCAGGTGGTGAGGATTCTACTTGAGAAGCTGAAGACCGACGGGGAGGAGCAAGCGAAGTGATAGGCCAGATCCTTACCATAGCCGCCCTTTCCGGGCTTGTTTGGCTTGCGAATGGCGTCAGAAAGATCGGTGCCGTCAGTCCCGGCATGCCTATTGGCAGCCGTCCCAGGACGGCTCTGCTCCTGATCGATCTGCAGTCCGTGTTCTGGGAAGAAGGTCCCTATGAGGACGCAGCAAAGGCGGATGCGATGTCAGCCATCCTCGCCGAAGTGGCGAAGGCGAAGGCCGAAAAACTGCCGATCATCGCGGTGCGTCAGGAGTGGTCCATCCCTTCGACAAAGATCATCGCGCGACTGACGATGAGAGGCCAAGCAATTGAGGGAACGCCCGGAACCCAGATCGCGAAGCCCTTTGAAGGGCTTGCCGAACACGTCCTTGTCAAGAGAGTTCAGGACGCATTCGAGACGGGCGAGCTGGACGAGCTTCTGGAAAGGCTCGACGTGGGTAAGCTTCGAATTGTCGGGCTGGATTTCCGATATTGTGTCGCAAAGACCGCCCTTGCCGCCCGTCAGAGGGGGTATGCAGTCGAAGTCGCCACCCGGGCGACCTTGTGCGTCAATCAAACTGCTGGTGATGAAACCCGCGGCATACTCTCTTCAAACGCTGTCATTCTGAGATAGGGCGCGCCCAGCGCCTCTTCCTTGATCAGGCCCGTCAGGCATTGAAGTTAGCATGAAAAAGCCGGCATCTCCGCCGGCCTTTTCATTGTTATCTGTGATTGCCGCTCACATTGCCATTTCAAGGCGAGCTGCACTCGGCGCCTTATCCGTGAGGGCGACTTTCAGTTTTTCCAAGGCCCGCGTTTCGATCTGGCGGACACGTTCCTTGGAAATCCCGAGCTCGGCGCCGAGTTCTTCCAGCGTTGCGCCATCTTCCGTGAGGCGCCGCGCCTTGATGATCCGGCTTTCACGCTCGTTGAGGCGGTTCATTGCATCCTTCAGCCAGCCATTCCAGCGTTCGCCATCGATGATGGACGTCACCTGCTCGTCCGGCAGCGCCTCATTGCTCTCCAGCATCTCAAGCTGTTCGGTACCTTCGCCATTGCGACCAGCTACAGGGGTCTGCAGCGAGGCGTCGTTGCCGGAGAGGCGTGCATCCATTGACTGAACGTCGGCGAGGCTGACGCCGAGCGCCGAAGCGATTTCCTGGTGTATCGCCTGGTCGGAGAGGCGATTGTCGCCCTGAGCGAGCTTGGCGCGCAGGCGACGCAGGTTGAAGAACAGCGCTTTCTGACTGGAGCTGGTGCCACCGCGGACGATCGACCAGTTGCGCAGGATATAGTCCTGCATCGAGGCCCGGATCCACCAGCCGGCATAGGTCGAGAAGCGCACTTCGCGACCTGGGTCGAAGCGGGCAGCCGCTTCGAGAAGGCCGATATAGCCTTCCTGGATCAGATCGTTAAGCGGCAGACCGAAACCACGGAACTTGGAAGCCATGGCAATGACCAGACGCATATGCGCCTGGGCGATGCGGTTTCGCGCCCCCTGATCGTCATTTTCCTTCCAGCGGATCGCGAGGTCGAGCTCTTCCTCGCGCTCCAGATAGGGCTGTGACATGGCATACTTTATGATGTGTCTGTCAGCGGATGTGGCTTTCATCGAACATCTCCATGGTCTCTCGGGACCGCTGGCCTCTCGCAGGCCTATTTGCCGGCATTGTTTGCTGAACGGTTCAGTCTCGGTCAGGTTCCAACAATGTCGAACAGGGCGGTGGTTGCATCACTCTCATCTGCTTGTCTGACCACTATTACGGGCCGCGTACGACATCGGATTTCCGCATTGGGTGCGACCTTCTGTCGAACAGGGATGATCACGGTGAAGTGAGAGAAAGAGGGCCGAGCTGGGCGCGGCGACAGGGAAACGCAAAACGGCGCGGGTTGCCCCGCGCCGTCAGATCAGAACTCAGAAGTTAGTTCAGGCGGAAAGCGCCTTGAACTCCTCCAGGATCGCATCACCCATCTCAACAGTGCCGACCTGGCGGCAACCGTCGGCCATGATGTCGCCGGTGCGGATGCCCTTGTCCAGCACATTGGCAATTGCCTTCTCAAGGCGATCGGCTTCCGTGACCATGTTGAAGGAGTAGCGCAGGCACATGGCAAACGATGCGATCATCGCGATCGGGTTGGCGATGCCTTTGCCGGCGATGTCCGGTGCCGAGCCGTGAACGGGCTCGTAAAGCGCCTTGCGCTTGCCAGTCTTGGCGTCCGGAGCGCCGAGCGAAGCGGACGGCAGCATGCCCAGCGAACCGGTCAGCATGGCAGCCACGTCGGAAAGCATGTCGCCGAACAGGTTGTCGGTGACGATGACGTCGAACTGCTTCGGCGCACGCACAAGCTGCATGCCGCCGGCATCGGCCAGCATGTGGTCGAGCTTCACATCGGAGAACTTCTCCTTGTGCGTCGCCGTCACGACCTGGTTCCACAACACGCCCGACTTCATGACGTTGCGCTTTTCCATCGAGCAAACGGCATTGTTGCGGGTGCGGGCCAGTTCGAAGGCGACGGCGGAGATACGCTCGATCTCGTAGGTGTCATAGACCTGCGTATCGACGGCGCGCTTCTGGCCGTTACCGAGATCGGTAATGGTCTTCGGCTCGCCGAAATAGACGCCACCGGTCAGTTCGCGAACGATCAGGATGTCGAGACCCTCGACCAGCTCCGGCTTCAGCGACGAGGCATTGGCAAGCGCGGGATAGCAAATCGCCGGACGCAGATTGGCGAAGAGCTCGAGATCCTTGCGCAGGCGCAAGAGGCCGGCTTCCGGGCGCACGTCATAGGGCACATCATCCCACTTCGGACCGCCGACGGCACCGAAGAGAACGGCGTCGGCGGCAAGCGCCTTGGACATGTCTTCTTCCGAGATCGCTGCTCCATGCGCGTCGTAGGCGCAACCGCCGACAAGACCTTCGTCGGTGACGAAGCCGGCGCCCTGCGCCTCGTTCATATAGGCGATGATCTTTCGAACTTCGGCCATGGCCTCGGGGCCGATGCCGTCGCCGGGGAGAAGAAGAAGATTGCGAGCCGTCATGGAAACCCTCCACTCGAAAAAGAAGTCGCGGTGTCTTACGCGCGGGTCAGGGTCATTTCAAGCGAGATAGGGCGGAAACGGTACGGTTCCGGCCATTCCAAGCAGGGGCTTCCCGGTTGACCCGGTTGTTTCCGAGGTCCAAAAGATCTGCATCCCTCCAGCATCCCCGAGTGCCCCATGCCGCTTTCTCCCCTTCATATCGAAACGCCACTCCTCCGCACGGCCGCCGACTACAGCGCGAGCGGCTTGCCTCTCTGGCTGAAGCTCGATGCCTTGCAACCTTCCGGCAGCTTCAAGCTGCGTGGGGTGGGACTGCTCTGCCAGCACGAGGTCGCCAAGGGGGCGAAGGAAATCTTCTGCGCCTCTGGCGGCAATGCAGGCATTGCCGCCGCCGTTGCCGGCAAGGCGCTCGGCGTCCCGGTGACGATCGTCGTGCCGGAAACCACGTCCGCCGAGGTTCGCACGCGAATTGCCGCGACAGGTGCCAAGGTCATGGTCCACGGGTCCGTCTTCGACGAGGCGAATGCCCATGCGGTGGCGCTCGCGGCGGCACGCAAGGCCGCCTACGTCCATCCTTATGATCATCCGCTGCTGTGGGAAGGCCACGCAACGCTCATCGACGAAGTGGTCAAATCAGGTGCGGAATTCGATTGCGTGGTGACGAGCGTCGGCGGTGGGGGGCTGCTCGCAGGCATCGTCGAAGGGCTGCGGCGCAACGGGCTGCGCGACATCCCCGTCATTGCGGTCGAGACGGAAGGTGCCGCTTCCCTGAACGCTGCCGTTCTCGCCGGGGAACGTGTGACGCTGCCGGCCATCACCTCGATTGCCAATTCGCTCGGCGCGCGCCAGGTCGCGCAACATGTCTTCGAGCTTCTCGAAACGCATCCGATTGAAAGCGTCACGGTGACCGACGCCGAGGCTGTCGCCGCCTGCCTGAAATTCGCCGATGCCCAGCGGATCCTTGTCGAGCCTGCCTGCGGTGCGGCACTGGCCGTCGCCGATGTGCATGCCGAGCGGCTGCAGCAATTCAAGGCACCGCTCATCGAAGTCTGTGGCGGGATCGGCGTATCGCTCGCAGCGCTCGAAGCCTGGCGGGCCCGTTTCTTCTAAGGCCAAAGAAAAAGCCGGGCGCGAGCCCGGCTTCATCAATTCAGCGCTTGAGCGACGCTCACGCCCAGGGGCGCTGGGCGGCGTTGGACTGCTCGAAGGTCGAGATGCTCGTTGCCTTCTCAAGTGTCAGGCCGATATCGTCGAGGCCATTCAGCAGGCAGTGGCGCTTGAAGGCGTCGATCTCGAAGGCGATCTTGCCGCCATCCGGACCCGTGATCTCCTGGGCTTCCAGGTCGACGGTCAGCACGGCGTTGGAACCGCGCGAGGCATCATCCATCAGCTTGTCCAGATCGGACTGGCTGACGACGATCGGCAGAATGCCGTTCTTGAAACAGTTGTTGTAGAAGATGTCGGCGAAGGACGTGGAGATCACGCAACGGATGCCGAAGTCGAGAAGCGCCCACGGGGCATGCTCGCGCGAGGAGCCGCAACCGAAGTTATCGCCGGCAACGAGGATCTGCGCGTTGCGATAGGCCGGCTTGTTGAGAACGAAATCCGCGTTCTCCGAACCGTCTTCCTTGTAGCGCGCTTCGGCGAACAGGCCGGTGCCGAGACCGGTGCGCTTGATGGTCTTCAGGTAATCCTTGGGGATGATCATGTCCGTGTCGACATTGACGACCGGAAGCGGTGCCGCGACACCGGTGAGCTTTACGAACTTGTCCATCAGTCTGCCTTCGATCTGGCTAATGCGCGTTTGATGCCTCGCTCCTAGAGCAAAACCGCAGAAAATTGAAGGAGAATCTTGAGGAGGCTCTATCGCCGTTTTCCAAGCGATAGCGACATCTCACCCGATGGACAGGTGAGATGATGGAGCGACCTTCGGCCAGATCAAAGATCGATGATCGTACCCTTGCCGTCGTTCCAGACGCGCACGTCATCGCGACGCTTGGCTTTCACATAGGCCGGAGCGCGCTTCGTCTTGCCCATCAGCATGCGGGCGCCGAGCGTCACGGTCAGGAGTGCGCCAATCACCAGAGTGAGCGACACCGCAAAGGCGGCGGCAAGGCCGACAAAAGCGAGGCCAACAAGGGCATAGGCGGCGGAGCGGATGTTCTGCATGATCTTGTCCTTTCGCAGTTACCAAGGTGGTCCTTAATCCAAGGCTTTGCAAGGCCCTTTCACCCAATTGTCATCTTGCGTGGGCGGGCAAAGCTTGCCAGAACTCGGCCATGACATCAGAGGCCTCCTCCTTTCGCTTCCACCACCCGTCCCGCCTGCGCCGATCCGTGCTGACGGTGCCCGCGATCAACGACCGCGCCCTGGAGAAGGTGACGGGCCTTGATTGCGATACCGTCATCTTCGATCTCGAGGATTCCGTGGCCGAAGACCGGAAGGCCGACGCCCGGCACAAGCTTCTGGAGTTCCTGGAAAATTCCGATCTCGGCCATCGCGAGCGCATCGTCAGGATCAATGCCTCCGACACACCGCATTTCCGCGAAGACATGAGGCTCGTCTTGCAGTGCCTGCCCGACGCCGTGCTGCTGCCTAAGGTCGAGGAACCGGTCACGGTGCAGGACGTGGCGGACCTGATCGGCGAGCAGGATGCGGCGGAAGGTCTCAGGATCTGGGCCATGATCGAAACGCCGCGCGGTGTGCTCAACGCGGCAGCGATTGCCTCTTCGGGGCGCACCAGCGACAGCCGGCTCGACGCCTTCGTCGTTGGGCTGAACGACCTGCGCAAGGCGACCGGCATTCCGGCAGCCCCCGGACGCACCTATCTGGTGCCCTATCTGATGCAGGTCTTACTTGCCGCCCGGGCCTATGGGCTCGACGTCATCGACAGCGTGTCGAACGATTTTCGCGACCTCGAGGCCTTCTCCGACGAATGCGCCCAGGGCAGGGCCATGGGCTTCGACGGCAAGATGCTGATCCATCCGGCGCAGATCGAACCCGCCAATCGCCATTTCGGCCCCTCGGATGCAGCGATTGCCGAGGCGCGTCTAGTCGCCGACGCCTTCTCCGACCCGGCCCATGCGGGCCTCAACGTTATCAACATCGATGGGCGAATGATCGAACGACTGCATGCCGAGGAGGCCGCCCGCCTTCTCGCCAAGCTCGCCCTGATCACTGCCAGAAAGGACAAGCCATGAAAGTCTATCGTTTTCTCACCGGCCCGGATGATTCGAGCTTCTGCCACCGCGTCACCGACGCGCTGAATAAGGGCTGGGAACTGCACGGCTCGCCAAGCCACACCTTCAACGCCGCCGAGAACAAGCTGTATTGTGGTCAGGCCGTGGTGAAGACGGTGCATGGCAAGGAATACGATCCGTCGATGAAGCTCGGCGAGCAGTGATCCGCTGGTGAGGCCCATCTCCCCCTTGGCGGGGGAGAAAGCGATTTCGATGAATTAGGCGAGCGAAAGTCGCCTAAACATCTGAAATCGCAAGAGAGGGGGTCCGTTCGGCGTGCCCGCAGCACCGATCCCCTCACCAGCAAAATCTGAAGTTTAGGTGGCTTGCGCTCACCTAAGCCTTCGATTTTGCAACCTCTCCCACAAGGGGGGAGAGGCGGGCGCGGCGGCTTCAGCTCGGGCGTATGCTGAGGTGGTGGCCTGGCCCTTCGAGGCCCGACAAGGTCGGGCGCCTCAGGGTGAGGGGAAATCTATTGCTGTCAAAAACCCCAAGCTTCGCCGCCGGTCGGGATCGCTCCCTCCGGGTGGTCTGAAATTTGTCTCGGACGAGGCGCCAGAAGCAACCTGTCTAAGTAGTTTATGTGGCTCCTTCTGGCGCCTCGTTCGGCGTCTATTCCCGCTGCATGCGTCTCTCTGGCAAGGCGGCGACGGTCCTCGTCATCCTCGGGCTTGACCCGAGGACCGAAGATTGACCGGGCGCGGGTCCGGCTGCGGCATCACCGTGAGGTGGCGCTTCAGCCTGGCCGGTGGCCCGGGAGGTTCCCGCCGGATGGTGCACCATTCCGACCGGGACCCTCGCCCGGGGGATGATCGTCTCGCCATTTGCAGCCTGGCGCTTATCCCCGCCGTTTTATTCGCCCCGCTGTCTGGATGTTCGCGACAGCATTGGCGCCTTGTCTGTGTGCCTCTGAGGCACGTCCTTCCGATCGGGGGTTTCAGGCGTCCAGCATCCGGCTGTCCACCGTCACTTCCACCCCCTCGTCCGGAGGGAGACCGTTGCAGCGGGCCGGGGATTTGGATCTGCGACAACTCTCCTCCCCGGCGCCGGCCCCGCCTCGCCTGACATCGCATCGTCAGGTGTATCCGAGGGCGGGACGGGGATGAGTCTACGAGGGTGGAAATGGGCGGGGATGAAAAAACATGTGGGGGTTTGAATTTGTTGTGGGATTTTTGAAAGTCGTCCCCCTTTTTTGGCGGTTGGCGCCGAGTTTGTGGCTTCGCCCCTCACCCTACCCTCTCCCCGCAGGCGGGGAGAGGGGGTGCAAGCGGTTGATGTCTCGGCCTTCTCCCCGCTTGCGGGGAGAAGGTGCCCGAGGGCGGATGAGGGGCAAAGCCGCAATGGGGAGGCACCAACGCCTCCATCGCCTTCCCCATTGATTCGCAACCCCGACAGGCGTAAAAGGCCTCGTGTTCCGTGGTGATTTGGCCGGCCGGCTTGCAGCCACGTAAAATAAGTCGCTAAAGGGCCGAGGCGAGTTTGAAGACTTTCCAAGGACCGGTAGCGATATAAAAGCTGCCGGTATTTTTGTTTCCGCGGTCTGAAACCGCCGTGACAAGGAAAGTCGAGAGTAAGATGCCGATCAGGATCCCCGATACGCTGCCCGCCTTTGAAACCCTCGTGCATGAGGGCGTGCGGGTCATGACCGAAACCATGGCCATTCGCCAGGACATTCGCCCGTTGCAGATCGGCCTGCTCAATCTCATGCCGAACAAGATCAAGACCGAGGTGCAGTTCGCCCGGCTGATCGGCGCCTCGCCGCTACAGGTGGAGCTGACGCTGGTGCGCGTCGGTGGCCACAAGGCCAAGAACACGCCGGAAGAGCATCTTCTTTCCTTCTACCAGACCTGGGACGAGGTAAAGGATCGCAAGTTCGATGGCTTCATCATTACGGGCGCCCCGATCGAGACCCTGCCCTTCGAGGAAGTCACCTACTGGCCGGAATTGGAGGAGATCCTTGATTGGACCGAGACCAATGTGCATTCGACGATGAATGTCTGCTGGGGCGGCATGGCAGCGATCTACCACTTCCACAAGGTGCCGAAACATGCGCTGAAGGAGAAGGCCTTCGGCGTCTATCGCCACCGCAACCTGGCGCCTTCTTCGGTGTACCTGAACGGCTTCTCTGATGATTTTCAGGTGCCGGTCTCGCGCTGGACGGAAGTCCGTCGCCAAGACATCGAGAAGGTGCCGGAACTGGAGATCCTGCTCGAATCCGACGAGATGGGCGTGTGCCTGGTGCAGGAGAAACGGGCCAAACGGCTCTACATGTTCAACCATGTCGAATATGACTCGACCTCGCTCGGCGACGAGTATTTCCGCGACAAGAATGCCGGCATTCCGATCAAGCTGCCGCACAATTATTTCCCGCACAATGACGACACGCTGACGCCGCTCAACCGCTGGCGCGGCCACGCGCATCTTCTGTTCGGCAACTGGATCAACGAGATCTACCAGATGACGCCATACGATCTGAATGAGATCGGCAAGGATCTGGCAGGCTGACAGCGACACGGGGGACGGGAGCGGATTTTGCCAGGACAGGCGGGGTCCGCTATGACAGGATGCCGCCGCCGATGAACCGAGCCATTGTCATCCGATGTTCCTGCCGTTTTTTCTGCGTCTGAAAGAAGAGAAGGTTCCCGTGACCCTGCGGGAATACCTGGCGCTGCTCGAAGGCCTGCAGTCAGGTCTGGTCGACTTCGATCCGGAAGGTTTCTACTATCTCGCCCGCACCACCCTGGTGAAGGACGAGCGCTTCATTGATCGCTTCGACCGGGTTTTTTCCGAGATCTTCGGTGGCATCCTGAGTGAGGGTGCGGCTGATGGCGTCGATCGGCAGACGATCCCCGAAGACTGGCTGCGCAAGATCGCCGAAAAACACCTCTCCGACGAGGACAAGAAGCTGATCGAGGCGCTTGGCGGCTTCGACAAGCTGATGGAAACGCTTAAAAGACGGCTGGCAGAGCAGAAGGAGCGCCACCAGGGCGGCAACAAGTGGATCGGCACGGCCGGCACCTCGCCCTTCGGTGCCTATGGCTACAATCCGGAAGGTGTACGCATCGGCCAGGAGGAAAGCCGGCATCGGCGCGCGGTGAAGGTCTGGGACCAACGCGAGTTTCGCAATCTCGACGACCGTGTCGAACTCGGCACCCGCAACATCAAGGTCGCGCTTCGACGGCTGCGCCGCTTTGTGCGCGAGGGAGCTACGGAAGAACTGGATCTCTCCGGCACCATTCGCTCGACCGCAGAGCACGGCTATCTCGACGTGAAGACCCAACCCGAGCGACGCAATGCCGTGAAGTTGCTGATGTTCTTCGATATCGGCGGCTCGATGGACGAC
This sequence comes from Rhizobium sp. R86522, assembly GCF_042466255.1. Classification (NCBI taxonomy): domain Bacteria; kingdom Pseudomonadati; phylum Pseudomonadota; class Alphaproteobacteria; order Hyphomicrobiales; family Rhizobiaceae; genus Rhizobium; species Rhizobium sp. R86522. Next base: position 4,037,872 of record NZ_JAXHBX010000001.1, on the reverse strand, counting down.
CATGTGCGCGAGGTTGAGGAACTGTTTTCCGCTGCGCGTTCGGAATTCCGGCATATGGAGTATTTTTACTTCCACAACTGCCCCTATGAGCGCGTCTGGAAAGACAATCAGCGCCGCCACGCCGATACCATCCCGACATCCGACGTCATCAGAACCTTCGGCTCCGACTACCGGCTGATCTTCGTCGGCGACGCCGCGATGAGCCCTTACGAGGTCACCCATCCCGGCGGGTCAGTCGAGCACTGGAACACGGAAAGCGGCGCGGCCTGGCTGGCGCGATTGACCGATCATTTCCGCCGGCATCTCTGGATCAATCCGCTTCCGCAGGCGAACTGGGACTATACGATGTCCGTCGGCCTGATTCGCCGGCTGATCGGCGACCGGATGTATCCGCTGACGCTGGGCGGCCTGGAGGCGGCAGCCCGCGAATTGGCGCGATGACCGACAGAAAAAAGACTTTGATGAATTCAGGCGAGGAAACGACAGGATGACGAAGACGATATTCGGCGTGATGCCCACGGGCGAGGCGGTCGAGAAGGTGGTGCTGAAGGGTGGGGGCCTTACGGCATCGATCATCAGCTTTGGTGCAGTCCTGCAGGATCTGCGTCTGGAGGGACACGATGCACCACTGGTGCTCGGCTTCGAGGATCTCGCCGGCTATCTCGACCATTCCCCCTATTTCGGCGCGACACCCGGACGCTGCGCCAACCGCATCGGCGGCGGGCGCTTCACCCTGGATGGCGTCGACTATCAGCTCGAGCTCAACGAGAAGGGGATCTCCCATCTGCATGGCGGTTCTGATGGCATGGGCCGACAGAACTGGACGATCCTCGATCATGGCGGCGATTTTGTCGTGATGGAGGTGACCGATCCGGACGGTCGCGCCGGCTATCCGGGGACCACGCGCACCCGTGCGAGTTTTGCGCTGAAGGACAGCGGCACCTTCTCTGCCCTCTATGAAACAGTGACCGACAAGCCGACGATCGCCAATGTCTGCCACCACGCCTATTTCAATCTCGATGGCCGTGCGGACATCCTCGGCCATGATCTGATGATCGCGGCCGATCACTTTACGCCGGTCGACGAGCGGCTGATCCCCACCGGAGAAATCAGGCCGGTCGAGAACACTGCCTTCGACTTCCGTGAGATGCGCCCGATCCGCCTCGAAGTCGATGGCGCGCAACTCGGCTATGACCATAATTTCTGCTTCTCGAGCAGCCGGGTCGCCAAGCGCAGTGTCTCCCTGGCGCGCAGCGTCAATTCAGGCGTGACCATGGAGATCCTGACAACCGAGCCTGGCGTGCAGTTCTATGCCGGCGGCAAGGTATCGCCGGCTGTTCCCGGCCTCGACGGCCGGCGCTACGGCGCTTTTGCCGGCTTCTGCATGGAAACACAGGTCTGGCCGGACGCGATCAACCATACGAATTTCCCGAACGCGGTACTGCGACCTGGCGAAGTCCTGCGCCAGGAAACGGATTACGTCTTCTCGAAAGCCTGAATGAAGAAAACCGGCTGCGGGGCAACCTGCGGCCGGTAACGCGTTGCAGCGACCACGGCGCAAAGGCGCCACCAATCCCACGACGTCAATCAATGTCCGAAGGAAGAATGGAGCGGGTGAAGCGATTCGAACGCTCGACCCCAACCTTGGCAAGGTTGTGCTCTACCCCTGAGCTACACCCGCTCATAACCTCGATCCTGGGGTAGTGTCTGGATCGTGGGCCGTCCGTCTTGCGGCGACGGGCGCTATATGGCCCAACCGATTTTCAAATGCAACAGGGAAATGACGGATCGGCGCGAAAAAAATTCGACAAGGGCACAACGACCTGAGAAAGCTCAGCTTTTCCGGGCTTTCGCGGCGTACGAAAGATTGCGAAACGTCGGTCCTGGACCTATTGCTGAGGTGGAAATCCGATAGTGGGAGCTCAAGGCCCCGGACGATTCAGAGTGAGAACAGCCATGACGACAGCCAAAACCGCCGAAGACCTCTTTCGTTTCCTCGACGAACTCGGGATCGCACACAAGACGAAGACCCACCCGCCGGTTTTCACCGTCGCTGAATCGGTCTCGCTGCGCGATGAGATCCCCGGCGGCCATACCAAGAACCTGTTCGTCAAGGACAAGAAGGACAACTTCTTCCTGCTGACGGTCGAGGAGAATGCATCGGTGGACCTGAAGACGGTGCACACGATCATCGGCGCCGCCAGCAAGGTGTCTTTCGGCAAGCCGGAAAAGCTGATGGAATATCTCGGCGTCGTTCCGGGCTCGGTGACGGCCTTCGGTGCGATCAACGACACGGACAAGAATGTCACCTTCGTGCTCGACAAGGATCTGATGGAGCATGACATCATCAATTGCCATCCGCTCTCCAACGACGCGACGACCTCGATCGGCCGGGACGACCTCATCCGCTTCATGGAGGCAACCGGCCACACGCCGCTTGTCTTGAAAGTCTCGGGCTGACATACGATCTTAACGGCAATGACGGCAGCCTCCCCAAAGGCTGCGAAACAGGCGGGAGATGCGAGAATGAGCGACTACGGCAACCCTTACGGCAGCTACGGCAACCAGACCATGACGGCCAAGGCGGAGTTCGGTGGCGCTCCTCAAGGCACGCCCCCAGCAGGTGACCTGATCAAGGACACGACGACAGCGAACTTCGCCCGCGACGTCATGGACGAATCGCGCAACCAGCCGGTTCTCGTCGATTTTTGGGCCCCCTGGTGCGGTCCGTGCAAGCAGTTGACCCCCATCATCGAAAAGGCCGTCAACGAAGCTGGTGGCCGCGTCAAGCTCGTCAAGATGAACATCGACGACCATCCGTCGGTCGCCGGCCAGCTTGGCATCCAGTCGATCCCCGCTGTGGTCGCCTTCGTCAATGGGCGCCCGGCTGATGGCTTCATGGGCGCGCTGCCCGAGAGCCAGGTGAAGGCCTTCATCGACAAGGTGGCAGGTCCGGCCGGCGCCGATCAGGCAGCCGAGATCGCGGCCGTGCTCGAAGAAGCCGCAGGCTTGCTTGTAGCTGGAGACATCGATGGTGCCGCACAGCTGTTTGCCGCGATCCTCCAGGCCGACCCCGACAACACAAAGGCGATTGCCGGCCTCGCTGAATGCATGATCGGCGCCAACCAGCACCAGCGCGCCCGTGAACTGGTCAGCCAGTTGCCCGAAGATCTGGCCAAGGCCGCCGAAATCCAGGCCGTTCTCACGCGGCTGGATCAGATCGACGAGGCACGCAAGCTCGGTGATCCCGTGGCGCTGGAGCACACGCTGTCGCTGAACCCCGACGATCACGAGGCGCGCTTGAAGCTCGCCAAGATCCGCAATGTCGAAGGTCGCCGCGAGGAAGCCGCAGAACATCTGCTGCTGATCATGAAGCGCGACCGCACCTTCGAGGACGATGGTGCGCGCAAACAGCTGCTGCAATTCTTCGAGGTCTGGGGGCCGAAAGACCCGGCCACCATCATGGCGCGGCGCAAACTCTCGTCGATCCTCTTTTCGTGAGCCGCCGCCGGCCTTGAGTTTTGGCCGGCGCGACCCAGATAGAAGCAGGAAAGAACGCCGGAATTTTCCGGACAGGATGTGCTTCGATGCAAGTGGGAAATGCCCGATATCTGACGGCTGCGGACCTCCCCGAGACGGTCCCAGTCTTCCCCATCTCCGGTGTGCTGCTGCTGCCGGGTGGTCAGCTGCCGCTCAACGTCTTTGAACCGCGTTACCTCGCGATGCTGGATGCGGCACTCTCCGGCAATCGACTGATCGGCATGATTCAGCCGGCGATGTCGGAGGTCCAGGCCAACATTCTGCCCGAGCGCCCACAGCTGGCGCCCGTCGGCTGCCTTGGCAGGATTACCTCCTTCAACGAAACCGGCGATGGCCGCTACATCGTGTCGCTGGCAGGGGTGTGCCGTTTCCGGCTGATGGACGAGGTGACGACCAGCAAGCCCTTCCGCAGCTTCCAGATCGCACCTTTCATCGCCGATCTGAGTTCGGCGGAAGACGAGGGACAGGTCAACCGTACCGGCCTCCTGGCGGCCTTCAAGGCCTATCTGGAGGCGAACAAGCTCGAAGCCGATTGGGAAAGCGTCGAGCGGGCATCGAACCTGACGCTGGTAAATTCCCTGTCGATGATGTCGCCGTTTGGCCCGCCTGAAAAACAGGCGCTTCTGGAGGCGCCCGACCTCAAGACGCGTGCCGAGACCCTGATTGCGATTACCGAAATTGTCCTCGCCCGGACCTTCGGTGATGCCGATACCATGTTGCAGTGACCCATGGCCGATAATCCGACCAGCCTCATCGATCCGAAGATGCTCGAACTTCTGGTCTGTCCTCTGACGCAGGGCACCCTGAAATGGGACCGGGAGAAGAGCGAGCTCGTCTCCGAGAAAGCGCGTCTTGCCTACCCCATCCGCGACGGAATACCGATCATGCTGGTTTCGGAAGCCCGCAAGCTGGAGATGCCCGCCTGAGCGGGCCTGCCCCTTTACCAGATCCGGAAATGAGCGCTCAGATGCTCTGGCCGCCTAGAAGGCGCGGCCCGGCTTGCCCGGATGTGCCCGCAGCTTCGCGGATGAAATAGTTCTTCAGGCCCGGGATACGATCAACGACGCCAAGGCCGAAATCGCGCAGCACCCGGATCGGTGTGACATCGTTCGAGAACAGCCGGTTCAACACATCCGTTGTGACACCCATGCGGAACGTGTCGAAGCGCCGCCAGATCTGGTAGCGCTCGAGCACATTGACCGAGCCGATATCGAGACCCAGGCGGTCGGCCTCGACGATCGTCTCCGCAAGTGCCGCGACGTCCTTGAAGCCGAGATTGAGACCCTGGCCGGAGATGGGATGGATGCCATGCGCCGCGTCGCCGGCAAGCGCCAGACGCGGCGCGATGAAGGCGCGGGCAAGGGTCAGACCGAGCGGGAAGGCCCGACGGTCCGGCGTCGCACGGATGGTGCCGAGCTTGTGGCCGAAGCGACGCTCGAGCTCAGCCTCGAACAGCAGGTCGTCGGAGGCGACGAGCCTGTCGGCATCTTCCGTGCGCTCCGTCCAGACAAGTGACGAACGGTTACCCTTCAGCGGCAGGATGGCAAACGGACCGGCCGGCAGGAAGTGCTCCTCCGCCACGCCGTCATGCGGCCGCTCGTGCTCCACGGTGGTGACGATGCCGGATTGGCCATACTTCCAGGTGACGGTCTTGATGCCGGCGAGATCGCGCAGCTTGGATCGCACGCCATCGCAGGCAATGACGAGGCGTGACGAAACGACGCTGCCATCCGAGAGCGTCAGTTCGGCACTCGGTCCGGTATCGCGAAAGCCGGTTGCCCGCAGTCCATGCCGGATGCTTATACCGCGTTCCTCGCAGGCCTGGCGCAACGCGGCGACCATGCTGACATTCGGAATCATGTGCGCGAAGGGCTGACCGTCTTCGACGGCACCATCGAAGGTCAGGAAGACCGGGCGCACGGGATCGGACGTTTTCGAATCTGTCACGATCATCCGGTTGATCGGCTGCGCATCCGGCTCGATCTGGTCCCAGAGCCCGAAAACATCGAGCATCTTGGTCGCAGCCGCAATGATCGCCGAGGCCCTCGGGTCCTTCTTCCACGCGTCCTCGGGCGCCGCTTCGACAACCTCGACGGCGAGATGCGGGGCCGCCTGCTTGATTGCGACCGCAGCGGAAAGACCGACATAGCCACCGCCGACGACGAGCACATCCAGCATGGCAAATTCCTTTGTTCTTGTAGACCTGATGACACCTATATAGATCAGCCTTGAACGGGTGCCTATAAGCGGAGCAATGCAATATGTCGCAGCCATCAGGCCAGACCAAACCGATGCAAGACCTGATCGAGCGTCTCGATCTGGAAAAGCTGGAGGAAAACCTGTTTCGCGGCAGCAGTCCGCAGAACGGCTGGCAGCGTGTGTTCGGTGGCCTGGTCATCGCACAAGCCCTGATGGCGGCACAGCGCTGCGTCGACCCCGACCGCATCGTCCATTCGCTCCATGCCTATTTCATGCGCCCAGGCGATCCCTCCATCCCGATCGTCTACCAGGTCGAGCGCATCCGCGACGGCTCTTCCTTCACCACCCGCCGCGTTGTCGCGATCCAGCATGGCAAGGCGATCTTTTCCATGTCGGCCTCCTTCCAGATCGAGGAACCGGGCTTTGACCACCAGGTGAAGATCCCGAACGTCGCCGCACCGGAACAGCTGATGGGCGAAGCGGAGTTTCGCGCCGCCTTCCTCGCCCAGGCACCGGATACGGTGAAGAAATACTGGGGCCGCGAACGGCCGATCGAGATCCGCCCGACATCGCTGACCCACTATCTGTCCCGGGAGAAACTGGAACCGGAGGCCCATATCTGGGTGCGCGCATCAGGCCTCGTTCCCGACGACAGGCACTATCAGGCGGCAATCCTTGCCTATCTCTCGGACATGACCCTGCTCGACACCTCGCTCTATGCGCACGGCACCTCAATCTTCGACCCCGAACTGCAGGTCGCGAGCCTCGACCACGCCATGTGGTTCCACCGTCCGTGCCGGCTGGACGACTGGCTGCTCTACACGCAGGACAGCCCCAGTGCGGCAGGCGCGCGTGGCATGACCCGCGGCAGCATCTTCACACGTGACGGAAGACTGGTTGCCTCGGTGGCTCAGGAAGGGTTGATCCGCAAACGGGCAAATGACTAGATTTAAGCCAATCGCGATATTCTGCACAATTTATGTGCGCCCATTGCGCATTCATTTGCCTGTTTATTGGCTGCGTTTTTCATAGTCTTTAGATTTCAATAACTTATAGGCAATTCTGAATCTGGCACGCCTTTTGAATGTCATTGACCAGTCGCTGCGCGAATGTTGCTGCGGGCGGCAAGGAGAGTCGGCTCCGAGCCGAGGACAAGCAAAGGATGGGAAACCAGATGAAGATTGTGATGGCTATCATCAAGCCGTTCAAGCTGGACGAGGTACGCGAGGCCTTGACGGCTGTGGGGATCCAGGGCCTGACCGTGACCGAGGTCAAGGGCTATGGACGCCAGAAGGGGCACACTGAAATCTACCGCGGCACCGAATACGCCGTCAGCTTTCTGCCGAAACTGAAGATCGAGATCGCAGTCTCGTCCGAGCTTGCCGACAAGGCCGTCGAAGCCATCGCTTCGTCCGCCAAGACCGGCCAGATCGGCGACGGGAAGATCTTTGTCTACTCGATCGATCAGGCCGTGCGCATCCGCACCGGCGAAACCAATACCGAAGCGCTGTAAGAGCGGCTGTAAGGGGAGTTGTTACTGATGTCATTTGCCAATCTGAATTCCAATCTCGTGCGCCTTGGCGCCGCGTCCGCAGCAGTGCTGGCGCCGGTTGTCGCCTTCGCGCAGGAAGCAGCGCCTGCTGCAGCCGAAGCAGTTGCTGCGGCTCCGGTTCCGGACAAGGGCGACACCGCCTTCATGTTCCTCTGCACCATCCTCGTCCTGTTCATGCTGATCCCGGGCCTGGCTCTGTTCTATGGCGGTCTGGTTCGCGCCAAGAACATGCTCTCGGTTCTGATGCAGTGCACCGTCATCGGTTCGACCGTGATGCTCGCCTGGGTGATCTACGGTTACTCGTTCGCATTTGGCGGCTCTGAAAACGCCTATTTCGGCGGCTTCGCCAAGCTGTTCCTCTCGGGCGTCACGCCGGAAAGCACGGCAGCCACCTTCTCTGATGCCGTCATTCCGGAATACATCTTCATCATGTTCCAGATGACGTTCGCCGCCATCACGCCGGCCCTCATCGTCGGCGCCTTTGCGGAACGCATCAAGTTCTCCGCAGCTGTGCTCTTCTGCCTGCTCTGGGTCACCGTGGTCTACTTGCCGGTCGCTCACATGGTCTGGGATGCCAACGGCCTGATCTTCGGATGGGGTGCACTCGACTTCGCTGGCGGCACCGTCGTTCACATCAATGCCGGCGTGGCTGGTCTGATCGGTGCGATCATGCTGGGCAAGCGCACGGGCTATGGCAAAGACATGATGGCTCCGCATTCGATGACGCTGACGCTCGTCGGTGCAGCCATGCTCTGGGTCGGCTGGTTCGGCTTCAACGCAGGTTCCAACCTCGAAGCCTCTGGTGGCGCCATGCTGGCGACCGTCAACACCTTCATCGCAACCGCAGCCGCTGTCGTCTCCTGGTGCCTGGTTGAAACCTTCACCCGTGGCAAGGCTTCGATGCTCGGCGCAGCTTCCGGCATGATCTCCGGCCTCGTTGCGATCACCCCGGCAGCCGGCATCGCCGGCCCGATGGGCGCCATCGTCATGGGTCTCATGGTATCGCCGCTCTGCTACTTCTTCGTCGCCGTTGTGAAGAACAAGTTCGGCTATGACGACACCGCAGATGTGTTCGGCGTTCACGGTATCGGTGGCCTCTTTGGTGCCATCGCAACCGGCGTCTTCGCATCGGCTTCGCTGGGCGGCATCGGCTACGCTGAAGGCGTTACCATGGGCGGCCAGGTCATGACCCAGATCTATGCTGTCGTCGTCACCATTCTGTGGTGCGGCATTGGCTCGATCATCCTCTACAAGCTGGTCGATCTGATCGTCGGTCTGCGTGTGCCGGTTGAAGCCGAACGCGAAGGCCTCGACCTCGCCTCGCACGGCGAAGCTGCCTACCACAGCTAAGATCCCTCGGATCCTTGCGGTTCAAATGCGGCAGCGCCCGGGTCTCATCACCCGGGCGTTTTTTATCGGGAATTGACGACGGCTCCCTGTCACGCATGGTTAATGCAGCATTAACCCTCGATCCTGTAGTCTAGCAGCTGGCGATCTCCGTCTTGGGCGGGGATCAATGTGATCACCGGCAACAGGACGGACAGAGACCCCATGAGCAGAAGCCATTCAGCAACGCTTCCGGAGCACTCGACGCGCTCGGCGTTGTCAGCCTTCCTGCTGCGCCAGATCCTGGCACTGACCGGCTTTGGTCTGTTTCTTCTTCTCGTGCTCGCAGTTGCGGCGCTCGCCACCTGGAACGTTTCGGATCCGAGCCTCTCCTATGCGACGGACAATCCGCCGACGAACATTCTCGGACTGTCCGGCGCAGTCTTTGCCGACCTGATGATGCAGTTCTTCGGGCTCGGCAGTCTTTTGGCGCTCCTGCCGGTCATGGCCTGGTCCTTCGCCCTCATCGGCGGACGCCGAGTGACCCGCATCCCGGCCCGCCTCGGTGCCTGGGTTGCAGGTGCCCTGGTGGCGGCAGCCGCCGTCGGCTGTTTTCCGCCGCCGCAGACCTGGCCCCTGCCGAGTGGAACAGGCGGCGTGCTCGGCGATCTCATTCTGCGCTTTCCGGCACTCTTCATCGGCGCCTATCCGACGTCGACATTCGCCATGATCCTGGGTGCGGTACTGGCCCTGCCGGCGACCTGGCTGATGCTATTTGCGGCCGGCATCGTCGGCAAGGCCGTCGAGCCGGCGGATGACGAGGAGCCGGTCGCGCCGCTCGTCCGCGCCAAGCCGAAGACACCCGTCTTCGAAGACGATGAGGAAGACGACGAACGCGAAGGCCCGATCGCTCTTGTCATGGGTGCGCTAACTCACAACTGGTACACGACGCGCGCCCGCGTCCGACGCCTGTTCGGATTGACCTCCAGCGATCGTCGCGAGCGCGATTTCGAACAGCCCTATGATTTCAACGATGACGAATTCGGGACACTCAACGAGCCGGTGCGCGCCAAGGCACCACCGCTCAATGCTCGTGTTGAACCCTCCCTGGATGGCGCACCTCTGCGCCCGACCGGCCGCTCGATCGTATCCCCGCCGCCCATGTCGGCTGGACACTTCGATGACGACGAAGACGATTTCGGTCTCGACGATCTGCCGCGGCCGGCCGGCATCCTTTCCGACGACGGCGTGCGATCAGCGCCGGCAAAGGCTGCCGGAGCCTCGCCGCGCGTTGCGGCACCCGCAGCACGGCCCAAGCCGGGCGCCCGCATGGAGCGCGACGCGCAGGGATCCTTCCTGCGTCCCGAAGGTTTCCAGCTGCCGTCCGTCCATCTTTTGGCCGAGCCGCGCGCCATTACACGCGACGCCACGCTGTCTGCCGAGGCACTGGAGCACAATGCCCGCCTGCTGGAGGGTGTTCTCGACGACTTCGGCGTCAAGGGCGAGATCATCCATGTCCGGCCAGGCCCGGTCGTCACGCTCTACGAGCTCGAGCCGGCACCCGGCATCAAGTCGTCGCGCGTCATCGGCCTTGCCGACGACATTGCACGTTCGATGAGCGCAATTGCCGCCCGTGTCGCCGTGGTCCCCGGTCGCAACGCGATCGGCATCGAACTGCCCAACCAGACGCGCGAGACCGTTTACCTGCGTGAATTGATCGGCTCCCGCGACTTCGACGGCAACAAGGCAAAGCTTGCCATGGCGCTCGGCAAGACGATCGGCGGCGAACCGGTGATCGCCGATCTCGCCAAGATGCCGCATCTGCTCGTCGCCGGCACCACCGGTTCAGGTAAGTCGGTCGCCATCAACACGATGATCCTGTCGCTCCTCTACAAGATGACACCGGAGCAGTGCCGCCTGATCATGATCGATCCGAAGATGCTGGAACTCTCCGTCTATGACGGCATCCCGCATCTTCTCTCTCCCGTTGTCACGGATCCGAAGAAGGCCGTGGTTGCGCTCAAATGGACCGTCCGCGAGATGGAAGAGCGCTACAAGAAGATGTCGAAGATCGGCGTTCGCAACATCGACGGCTTCAACGCCCGTGTCGCCCAAGCGCTCGAAAAGGGCGAGGTCCTGACCCGCACCGTGCAGACCGGCTTTGACCGCCAGACGGGCGAAGCGATCTACGAGACGGAAGAATTCGACCTGCAGCCCCTGCCCTATATCGTCGTCATCATCGACGAAATGGCCGACCTGATGATGGTGGCCGGCAAGGACATCGAAGGCGCCGTGCAGCGGCTTGCACAGATGGCCCGTGCAGCCGGTATTCACGTGATCATGGCAACCCAGCGCCCATCGGTCGACGTCATCACCGGTACGATCAAGGCCAACTTCCCGACCCGTATTTCCTTCCAGGTGACGTCGAAGATCGACAGCCGGACCATTCTCGGCGAACAGGGGGCCGAACAGCTACTCGGCATGGGCGACATGCTCTACATGGCCGGTGGCGGGCGCATCCAGCGCGTCCACGGCCCCTTTGTCTCCGACCATGAGGTCGAAGAAATCGTTGCTTACCTCAAGACACAAGGGTCACCGCAATATCTCGAAGCGATCACCGTCGACGACGACGAGGATGGCGAAGATGGCGGCGGTCCTATTGGAACCGGAAACCTCGGCGAATCGGATGACCCCTATGATCAGGCGGTCGCCATCGTGCTGCGTGACGGCAAGGCGTCGACCTCCTATGTCCAACGTCGTCTCGGCATCGGCTATAACCGTGCCGCCTCCCTGATCGAGCGCATGGAGAAAGAGGGCATCATCGGCCCTGCGAACCATGCCGGGAAACGCGAAATTCTGGTGCCGACCGAAGAGTAGGCACCAATCGGTTCTGGGATGGAACAAGCGGACGTGCGGACGAGTTGCCGCAGCGGCACAGGCGATGACGGTCATGAAGCCGCCGCCTTTTTCGGCGAGACCGAAAGCATATGAAGGAGTATCGCATGAAAGAAATCAAGGAACGCAGCGCCCGCCTCCCGATGTTGGCCAGCCGTCGCCAGTTCGTGCTGGGTACGGCCGCGATTATGGCTTGCGCCGCTCTGCCGTTCCCCGCCTTCGCACAGGCGGGCGCGGCCCAGCAGATCGCCGACCATTTCTCGAGCGTGAGCACCATGATGGGCGAATTCGTCCAGTTCGGTCCGCGGGGCGAGCAGACAGGCGGCAAGTTCTTCATCGAACGTCCGGGCAAGCTGCGCTTCAACTATGAACAGCCATCGCCGATGCGCGTGATTTCCGATGGCAAAAATGTCGTCATCGGCAATACCAAGCTGAAGACCTGGGATCTCTACCCGCTCAACAAGACGCCGCTCAGCCTGCTTCTCGCCAACCGGATCGATCTCGGCAACCAGATGGTCCGCGACGTCAAGCAGGAAGCGGACCTGACAACGATCGTGCTCGGCGATCGGACGATCTTCGGCGATTCGACGATCACCCTGATGTTCGATCCGAAGTCCTACGAACTGCGCCAGTGGACGATCACCGATGTGCAGAAGAAGGATACGTCGGTGATGATCTTCAATGTGCAGAACGGCGTGCAGTTCGACCCGAGCGTGTTTGAAATTCCCTATGCCGAAGTCCACGGCCAGAAGCGCGGCGGCTAAGACATTCTGTTTCGACCTGTGGAGAAGGCGGCAGATCGCAAGGGATCAGCCGCCTTTTCCTGTTCATGGGCACCCGAACACCTTAAGAAGCCAAGGGAACATTCAAGGCGGCCACGATGACACTCGCAATCACGACCTGGAACATCAACTCGGTGCGTCTGCGCCTGCCGATCGTCCAGGACTTCCTCAAGCGTGAAAATCCGGACATCCTGTGCCTGCAGGAAATCAAGTGCCAGAACGACCAGTTCCCGGCAGCGGAGATCGCAGAACTCGGCTATTCCAACATCGTGATCCATGGGCAGAAGGGCTACCACGGGGTGGCAATCTGCTCGAAACTGCCCTTGGCGGAGGACCACCGGCAGGATTACTGCGGCGTCGGCGACAGCCGGCACATCTCGGCAGTCTTCGAATGGGCCGGACGGAGGATCCGCCTGCACAATTTCTATGTGCCGGCCGGCGGCGACGAGCCGAACCGCGAGATCAACCCGAAATTCGGGCACAAGCTCGACTTCATCGAAGAGATGAAGGCCCTGTCCGCCGAGGCGGAACCGAACACGGGCTCCATTCTGGTCGGCGATCTCAACATTGCGCCGCTCGAACACGATGTCTGGTCTCACAAGCAGATGCTCAAGATCGTCAGCCATACGCCGGTTGAGACCGAAGGCTTGCTCGACATCATGCGTCAGGGCAAATGGGTCGACCTGATGCGCCAGCACCTACCGGCTTCGGAAAAGCTCTACACCTGGTGGAGCTATCGGGCGAAGGATTGGGCCGCAGCGGACCGAGGCCGCCGTCTCGATCACATCTGGTCGTCTGCGGATCTCGCGCCACTTCTGTCGCGCGTCGATATCCTCAAGGAAGCGCGTGGCTGGAACCAGCCTTCGGACCATGTTCCGGTGACGGCCCGCTTCCAGAATCCATAGCAGGCGATATAACGTCGGCTATTCAGGAGAATTTCGGCGCGAGCGCTTCCGCCCCGTCGATCAGAGCCGCAAGCGACTGCTTGATACGCCCCTCGACCTGGCGCGCCATCTGCGGATACTCCTCGAGCAGTCGGTGGAAGAGCGTGCGGGTGATCCTGATGACGTCGACATCCTCGACCGCAACGGCAGTGTATTTGCGCTCCACCATGGTGATCAGGGCAAGCTCGGACAACATGATCCCGGGACCGACCCGAGCTTCCAGATGCGGCTTTCCATCACGGCCGATGACATAAAGTTCGATCTCGCCGCGAACGACGACATAGGCGCATTCTGCCGGCGCCTTTTCCCGGAAGAGAGCCTGACCCGCTGCGACCTGCCTGTGCTCGGCACCGAAAGCGATCAGCCGCAACTGATCCTTGTCCAGACCGGAAAAGAGAGGCAGAGCCGACAAAAGCTCGATATCGTCGCTGAGTGACATGACGTTTCCTGGTCCGATCGGGCATCCTCGATACGCCCGCTGTCAGTCCATAACGCAAAACGGGGATGAAAACGACACAGAGGTCGCCTTCATCCCCGTCGCATTCTGATCCGTCGTTCAAGGAACGATCTTGTAGCCGCCGTTTTCGGTGACCAGGATTTCGGCATTCGAGGGATCGCGCTCGATCTTCTGGCGAAGCCGGTAGACATGGGTTTCGAGCGTATGGGTCGTCACGCCGGAATTGTAACCCCAGACCTCTTCGAGCAGAACATCGCGCGTCACCACTTTCTGGCCGGCGCGATAGAGATAGCGGATGATTGCGGATTCCTTTTCCGTCAGCCGGATCTTCTTGCCGTCCTCCGTCGTCAGCAGTTTCTGGCTCGGCTTGAAGAGATAGGGACCGACCCCGAACGTCGCGTCCTCGCTCTGCTCGAACTGGCGCAATTGCGCGCGGATACGGGCGAGCAAAACGGCGAAGCGGAAGGGTTTGGTGACATAATCATTGGCACCCGCTTCGAGGCCGAGGATGGTATCGGAATCCGTGTCGTGACCCGTCAGCATGATCACCGGAGACTTGAAACCGCCCTTGCGCAGGAGCTTGACCGCTTCGCGGCCATCCATGTCCGGCAGCCCGACATCCATGATCATCAGATCGATCTGGGCGGCTTTTGCCGTCTGCATGGCGCGGGTCGCATTGCTTTCCTGCATGAGCGCAAACTCTTCGTAGAGCGAGAGCTGCTCGACCAGGATCTGCCTCAGATCGTCGTCATCATCTACAAGCAGAATGGTCCGCGTCGTCATCCGTTATCCTTCCGAATTGGTCCCGTGCTCGGGTCTTGCTGCCCAAGTACACCGGATGTAAGCCTTACTCGCAGCCGTTTAAGGGCTATGAATACAACAATATTCACGAACAAGGCAAAAAGTCGTGACCAAGAGGCGGAATGCAGCGAAAATCGCACGCTCAGCAGTCAAACGACTATTGGTCCGCCCCGCTCCCGGCAATCAAAGACAGGCTATTCTTCAGGCGGGATCATTGACCTTTCGAGCGGCCCTCGGCCGCGGCGGCCGCACCAGTCGCAAGCGTGAGGGTGATGGCGCGACACCGATCGCGGTCATGCCTCTGCTCTTTGCCTATCGCCGGGGTGACCGAGGGCCCTGGCCCTCCACCCTCTTGAGCATGCGCCGATCATCATCCGACATGCTCTGGTGCGACGCAGTCGGCGACCCGAATTACAATCGCCCCGTCCGCGCACCCTTCAAACCCAGTCATGAAACACTGCAGCGGACCGACGAGTTGTATGACGTCTGCATCGTGCTCGACTGGAACCTGCGAAGCCGCAAGCGCAGATGTGGCTCTGCAATCTTCTTTCACATCGCAAGACCCGGTTACACACCGACAGAGGGCTGCGTCGCCATCAGTCCTCGGGATATGCGGCGCCTGCTCCCTCATCTCGGTCCCAGCACCACGCTTCAGGTTCTTTGAACGGAGATTAAGGGCTTTTGCGCGGAGCGGGCCTTTCACCGATGGCGGAGCATCCTAAATACCGGGAAGGCGGACGGCGCTTTTTTTGCGCCTCTTCGTGACCGCCAACGATTTCGCGCCAAGCGCAACCAATGACACATCTGGAGATATTGATGACAGACCAGACGCATATTGCCCTGAACGACGGCACCCGCATTCCCCAGGTGGGGCTGGGCGTATGGCAGACCCCGAACGACGAAGCGGCTCCGGCCGTCAAGGCCGCGCTTTCGGCCGGCTATCGCCATGTCGACACGGCCGCCGTCTATGAAAATGAAGAGGGCGTTGGCGAAGGCATCCGCCAGTCCGGGATCGACCGGTCGGAAATCTATCTCACGACCAAGCTCTGGAACACCGAACAAGGCTATGACCAGACGCTGAAAGCCTTCGATGCCAGCCTGAAGCGGCTGGGAACCGATTATGTCGACCTCTATCTCATCCATTGGCCTTCGGCTCATCGTGGCCTCTTCGTCGACACCTGGAAGGCATTCGTGAAGCTGAAGGAAGAAGGACGCGCAAAGTCCATCGGCGTGTCCAACTTCTATCCGGAGCACATCGAGAAGATCATCGCCGAGACGGGCGTAACCCCGGTCATCAACCAGATCGAACTTCATCCGGACTTCCAGCAGCGCGAGGCGCGCGCCTTCCATGAGAAGCATGGCATTGCGACGCAATCCTGGAGCCCGCTGGGCCAAGGCAAGCTGCTCGGTCATTCTGCCATTGCTGATATCGCCACCAAGCTCGGTCGGACGCCGGCTCAGGTCATCATCCGCTGGCACATCGACAATGGTCTTGTGGTCATTCCGAAATCGGTCACGCCGTCGCGGATCAGCGAGAACTTCAAGGTCTTCGACTTCAAATTGTCGGCGGAAGATCTGGATACGTTAAACGGTCTCGACGATGCGGGCGCCCGTATCGGACCGGATCCAAAGACGACAACCTTCTGATTCACGTGAGACACTGCGGATCGACATGAGACGGGCCGCCTCCCGAGAAGGAGGCGGCCCGTCTGCCGTTCACTGTTTGACGGCCGAATCCCAGTGCTCGTCGGCCTTGCCATCGACGATCCGCCAGGTGTCGTACCATGTAGTGGTGTAGGTCTTCGACGGATCCTTGGGATCCTTCTCCTCACGGACGATGCCGACGGTCACCAGATCGCCCTCGGCTGTGACGAAAGCCACGGGGGTCGAAAGCTTCTCGGGGATCGGTTTCTTCTCGACTTTCAGGACCTCTGTGAAAAACGCGACGACGGTATCCCGGCCCGACGCGACGTTCGGATTGTGCTGGATGTAACGCTCCGTCAAAAAGCGGTCGGCCTGGTCCCAGTGCCCGGCCTCCAGAAGGTCCCGCATGATGTGATAGACGACCTGCTTGTTGGCATGCAGCTTTGGATCGGGGCTCGTGAACAGAGCCTCCTTGTCGGCCGCGGCAACCACAGCCTCCTGAGCGAAAACCGGTGCGGGATGGGCCAGCGGTGAAAACAGGCTGAGGGTAACGGCAAGAACGGCCGATTGCTTGATCATGGTTTCAACCTCAAAGACAGCAAGGGAAGACCATCCGTTGATATCGCTTGCTGACCGATGCAGGTAGAAGGCAGTTTTTTCAGCCGAAGTCTGTAAAACAGAACCGCCACGAGATCTGCTCCACAAGAACAAGGAGCCGGAGATGCTCTCCTGTATGGGCGCTTCTTGCCATCCCTGAACAAGATGTGACACTGTGCGCTGCCACAATTCGGGAGATTTCCATGCTGTTTCGCCGCGCTGTCCTTGCCGGTCTCTCCGCTCTTGCCCTGCTGCCTCTTTCGGCCCATGCAACCGAACTGCCGGATCTCGGCGGCAAGACGGTCGTCGTGGTGACGGAAAATGCCTATCCGCCGCTGCAGTTTGTCGACCCGAAATCGGGTCAGCAGATCGGCTGGGAATATGATGCGATGAACGAGATCGCCAAGCGGCTGAATTTCACCGTCGAGTATCAGAACACCTCCTGGGATGCGATGATTCAGGCCGTGTCGGACAACCAGTTTGAGATCGGCATGACCGGCATCACGATCAAGGAAGACCGCAAGGAGAAGGTCGATTTCTCCGACCCTTACATGCGCTCCGAGCAGTTCATGCTGGTTCGCGGTGACGAGAGCCGGTTTACCGACGGCAAGAGCTTCGCCGCCGTTGAAGACGGTCTTGTTGGCGCACAGCCGGGCACGACCCCCTTCTACACGGCCGTTTATGAGATCCTCGACGGCAACGAGCAGAACCCGCGCATCAAGCTGTTCGAAACCTTCGGCGCGACCGTCCAGGCACTGAAGACCGGTGACGTCGACGTGGTGCTGACGGACGGCACCGCCGGCAAGGGCTATGTCGATGCCTCGAATGGCGGGCTGAAGCTCGTCGGTGGCCCGCTCGGTTCGGAAGACTTCGGCTTCATCTTCCCGAAGGGCTCCGAACTCGTCGCTCCCGTCAATGCTGCGATCGCCGCGATGAAGGCCGACGGCACCATCGAGACGCTGAACAAGAAGTGGTTCCTAGACTACAAGATGGGCGAATGAACCGCGTCCGTGCCTGCGACCTGAAGGCGGGTGACTGATGGCATTTCAGACCCTTCCCCAGGGTGACCAGAAAGGCGATCGGCCCTGGTGGCTGATCGCCTTCCTTGTGCTGGCGGCAGCCCTTGCTGGCGTCATCTTCGTCAGCGACCTCTATGCCCAGGTCTTCAACACGGTGGCCAAGGGGCTCTGGGTGACGATCTTCGTCACGCTGATCGGCTTTACCCTGGCGACGGCGCTTGGCCTGCTGATTGCACTCATGGGAATGTCGGACAGCCTTGTCCTGCGCCAGATCGCCCGTTTCTACGTCGAAGTCGTGCGCGGCATTCCGATCATCGTCTTGCTCTTCTACATCGCCTTCGTTGGTGCGCCAGGCTTCGTCGCACTCTACAACCTCGTAACGTCACCCCTCGTATCGGCGGGCCTTGCCGAGCCGATGGTGGTGCGTGACATCTCCCTGATGTGGCGTGCGATCATTGCGCTGATGATCGGCTATTCGGCCTTCATCGCCGAAATCTTCCGCGCCGGGATCCAGTCGATCGACAAGGGTCAGATCGAGGCGGCCAAGGCGCTTGGCTTGAGCCGCGGCCAGCGCTTTCGTCTGGTGGTCTTTCCTCAGGCGATCCGCGTCATCTTCCCACCTCTGTCGAACGACTTCGTGGCCATGGTGAAGGACTCATCCCTCGTTTCGGTCCTCGGGGTTGCCGACATCACCCAGATGGGCAAGGTCTACGCCTCCGGCTCGTTTCGCTTCTTCGAGACCTATTCGATCGTGGCCTATGTCTATCTGGTGCTCACAATCGGCCTGTCGATCCTCCTGCGAGGCTTTGAACAGCGCATGAGGGAGCGTCGCGGATGAGGCTCCCTTCACTTGGCGGCACAGCGACGACCATCAACCGGGTCCGCTATTACGCGACGGGAATTGCCCGTCACGCGTTGCCGAGGGAGTGGTTTCTACAAAGAAGCAAGTCGATCCTGCGCGATCTGGAAGACGCGCCGGAACTCGATGAACTCGTTCGGCGCGCAAATTACTGCAACAAGTTGGGTCACGGTGCCGCAAAACCGGGTGTGAGGCTTGATGCAGTCGATCGAGGCCGGAGCCGCTACTACTTCGATCTGGACGAGTATCTGCGCTACTTTCCCACCCAACTGAAGGTCAACTATCTCTTCGGTGACGTGACCTGGGTTCCGAACGCGCCAAGCCTTGTCAAAAGTCGCCCGACTGACGGGGAGAACGGAAACTCCGTGCTTCTGAACCTCGACAAGCTCAGGCATTTCCGGCTGTGCTACGATGACACGCCCTGGGAGAAGAAGAAGCCCATGGCCGTGTGGCGCGGAGCGCTCAACAATCCGCTGCGCTCCGAACTGCTCCGCCGGCATCATGAGAGCGCGTTTGCCGATGTCGGCCATGTCGGGGACACCAAGGAGGGCTTCAGGTCAAAAGGATTTCTGAGCCCGCAGGACCAGATGGGTTATCGCTATATCCTGTCCATCGAGGGCTTCGATGTCGCCACCAACCTGAAATGGATCATGGCCTCCGGCAGTGTTTGCGTGATGCCGAAGGGGCGCTACGAGACATGGTTCATGGAAGGCGGCCTGATCCCTGACCGCCACTTCGTCGAGGTGCGCCCCGATTTCAGCGACCTAGAAGACAAGATTGCGGCGCTGGAACGGGATCCGCTTTGGGCGCAGGACATCGTGGCGAACGCCAACGCCTATGTTGCCTCGTTCTGCGATCGAAAGACCGAGCGCAAGATCTCCCTGCTGGTGCTCCAGAAATATTTCGAAGCGACGGGACAGCTTCCCCCATCAGCCTTCAGCCACCTTTTCTTTCAGCAGACGCGCGAATTTCAGCCTGGATGAACCGTCAATAGGTTTCAGGGACATACATGTCCGCCGGCACGGGATGGCGGATATAGTCCTCATTGCGCACCCGCGCGGGAAGCTCGATCGTTTCCTTCGGCACATGCTCGTAAGGCACTTGCTTCAGCAGATGCGCGATCATGTTGAGACGCGCCTTCTTCTTGTCGACGGCCTGGACGACCCACCAGGGTGCCTCCGGGATATGCGTGCGCTCCAGCATCTCTTCCTTGGCGCGGGTATAGCTTTCCCAGTGTACCCGGCTTTCGAGATCCATCGGCGAGAGCTTCCACTGCTTCAGGGGATCGTTGATCCGCATCCGGAAGCGGAATTCCTGCTCCTCGTCGGTGATCGAGAACCAGTATTTGACGAGGATGATGCCGGAGCGCACCAGCATGCGTTCGAATTCCGGGACGGAGCGGAAGAACTCTTCGAGCTCGTCCGGCGTGCAGAAACCCATGACCCGCTCGACACCGGCGCGATTGTACCAGGAGCGGTCGAACAGCACCATTTCACCCGCCATCGGCAGATGCTGCACATAGCGCTGGAAGTACCATTGGCTGCGCTCGCGCTCGGTCGGCGCCGGCAGGGCGACGACCCGGCAGACGCGCGGGTTGAGCCGCTGGGTCACGCGTTTGATCGCGCCTCCCTTGCCAGCCGAATCACGGCCCTCGAACAGCACGACCACTTTCAGCTTCTTGTATTGAACCCAGTCCTGCAGGCGAACCAACTCATGCTGGAGGCGAAAGAGTTCGCGAAAGTAGATCTTCCGGTCGATCATCGGTTCGGACATGCCGTCGGCGACGAGCTGGTCAAGCCTATCCTCCTCCAGCTGCTGCTCCAGCTCCTCGTCGAAGCTGTCGAGGAGTTCGGTCTTGATGCGGTGGATCTCTTCGTTCATGGCGCCGGTTCCGAATGGAGTTCGATACTGACGAAGATCAATCATGCTTGCAAGAAAGCTTCATGACAGTCGCATGTCATGGGGCACTCGAAGCAATTGCCGACATTCATGAAAACTGGTATGACGCCGGTCATGGGATCGAAATTCGGATGCCTCGCGAACCAGTTCATCGTGCTGCAGGACCACAAGCGTCTGCCGGCACGCTTCTTCGCGCGCGTTCAAGGGGCCCTTGCGAGCCTTCGCGGCTGAGCTCCTGTGACCGGACAACCGGCGCGATAAGACCTCACACTTCAAGAAATCCCGTTACTTCAGTCTGGATGGAACTCACCCATGAGCGCACCTCGCACCCTTTACGACAAGATCTGGGACGACCACGTCGTCGATCGTCAGGACGACGGCACCTGTCTTCTCTATATCGACCGTCACCTCGTGCATGAAGTGACGAGCCCGCAGGCCTTCGAAGGTCTGCGCATGGCAGGCCGCAAGGTCCGCGCCCCGCAGAAGACGCTGGCAGTCGTCGACCACAATGTCCCGACCTCGCCGGACCGCCACCTCGGCATCAAGAACGAGGAAAGCCGCATCCAGGTCGAGGCGCTTGCCACCAACGCAGCCGAATTCGGCGTCGAATACTACTCGGCTTCCGACAAGCGTCAGGGCATCGTGCACATTGTCGGTCCGGAACAGGGCTTTACCCTGCCGGGCATGACCATCGTCTGCGGTGACAGCCATACCTCTACGCATGGCGCTTTCGGTGCACTCGCGCATGGCATCGGCACGTCCGAGGTCGAGCACGTGCTCGCCACCCAGACGCTGATCCAGAAGAAGGCGAAGAACATGCTGGTGCGCGTCGACGGGAAGTTGCCCGAAGGCGTCACGGCCAAGGACATCATCCTCGCCATCATCGGCGAGATCGGCACGGCCGGCGGCACCGGCCACGTCATCGAGTTCGCCGGCGAAGCGATCGAAGCCCTGTCGATGGAAGGCCGTATGACCGTCTGCAACATGACGATCGAAGGCGGTGCCCGCGCCGGTCTCATCGCGCCTGACGAAAAGACCTTCGAATACATCAAGGACAAGCCGCGCGCGCCCAAGGGCGAAGCCCTCGAGCAGGCGCTTGCCTACTGGAAGACGCTGAAGTCCGACGAAGGCGCGCATTTCGATCGCGTCGTCGTGCTCGACGCTGCCAACCTGCCGCCGATCGTCTCCTGGGGTTCCTCGCCGGAAGACGTCGTCTCCGTCGAAGGCGTCGTTCCCAACCCGGATGAGATCGCGGATGAAAACAAGCGCACCTCCAAATGGCGTGCACTCGACTACATGGGCCTGAAGCCGGGCACCAAGATCACTGATATCGCGGTTGATCGCGTTTTCATCGGCTCCTGCACCAATGGCCGCATCGAGGACCTGCGCGAAGTGGCCAAGGTCGTCGAAGGCAAGACGGTCGCCTCGACTGTTTCCGCCATGATCGTTCCGGGCTCTGGCCTCGTGAAGGAACAGGCGGAAGCCGAAGGCCTCGACAAGATCTTCAAGGCTGCCGGCTTCGACTGGCGCGAGCCGGGCTGCTCCATGTGCCTCGCCATGAACGACGACCGCCTGAAGCCGGGCGAGCGTTGCGCCTCGACCTCGAACCGCAACTTCGAGGGACGCCAGGGCTTCAAGGGCCGTACCCACCTGGTATCGCCGGCCATGGCAGCCGCAGCCGCCGTTGCCGGCCACTTCGTCGACATCCGCAGCTTCAAGTAAGTCGGCATCAGACTGATGACACCAATGACCGTCCGCTGAAAAGCGGGCGGTTTCTTTTTGGCGCCCCGTTGCAAAGGTAGGCGAAGCGGCTATCGTCGCGATGTCATAAAACTGTCACATACCGCCCGCGGAACTCCCATGAACATCAGTGAATTCGCCCTCTCGCACCGCCGGTCGCGATCGTGAGTGCCGTTGCCATTGGGCTGGCGCTCGTCGCCGCGATCCTGCACGCCAGCTGGAATGCGTTCTTGAGGACCGGAGCCGATCAACTCTGGTCGATCACCGTCATGAGCCTGACCGGAAGCATCATCACGCTTCCCCTACTCTTTACCGTTGCCATCCCGGGCGCCGCCGCGTGGCCCTATATCCTGGCCTCGGCAGGTCTGCAGGTGGGTTACAGCCTGTTCCTGGTCGCAGCCTACAGGCATGGCGAGCTCGGCCAGGTCTATCCCATCGTTCGCGGCACCGTGCCTCTGCTTGTCACGCTGGGTGGCCTCGTCTTCTTTGGTGAGGTACTGGGACCCTGGCAAACACTGGGCGTGATCCTGATCGCGACCGGCATCATGAGCCTCTCGCTGGGCAAAACCCGGGCTGCAACTTCGTCGATCCTCTTTGCGCTGACGACCGGCCTCATCATCGCCTGCTATTCGACGGTCGATTCGCGCGGCGTGAAGCTGGTCGAACAACCCATCGCCTATGCTCTCTGGGTGCTCTTTCTCTTTGGCATCATGATCACAATCGCCTTTGCCGTGACACGCAGGGGCCTGGTGATCGACCTGCGCTCGCCGCTGACCTGGAAGGCGGCCGGCGGAGGCGTCGTTGCCATGTTCGCCTATGGCCTCGTCGTCGTGGCCTACGCCTATGCCCCGGCGGGCCTCGTCACGGCGGTGCGCGAAACGAGCGTTGTCTTCGCGGTTCTGATCGGCGCGCTACTGCTGGGTGAGCCTCTGACGTTCCGGCGCCTGGTGGCATGCGTCATCGTCGCCGGCGGCGCAATCAGCGTCAGTCTCTGACAGACCGCCCAAACGAAAAAAGGCTCCGGAAACCGGAGCCTTTCGTCATGCGATATGCTGGCAGCTGCTTATTCGGCAGAAGCTTCTGCGGCTGCTGCAGCTGCAGCGGCCTTTTCAGCGGCTTCGGCTGCTGCCTTTTCGGCGGCCAGTGCCTGTGCTGCTGCGACCTTCTCGGCTTCCAGACGTGCCTTTTCCTCGGCAACGGCGGCGCGTTCGGCGTCGTTCAGCTTGCGAGCGCGGGTGCCGGTGTTCTCGACGATACGAGCCGACTTGCCGCGACGATCGCGCAGGTAGTAGAGCTTTGCGCGACGGACCTTACCGCGGCGAACGATTTCGACGCTTTCGACGAGCGGCGAGTAGACCGGGAATACGCGCTCGACGCCTTCGCCGTAGGAGATCTTGCGAACCGTGAAGCTCTCGTTGATGCCGCCGCCCGAACGAGCGATGCAAACGCCTTCATAGGCCTGTACGCGGGTACGGTTGCCTTCCTTGACGGTAACGTTGACGCGGACCGTGTCGCCCGGGGAGAATTCCGGAAGCTTGCGCTTGGCTTCGATCTTGGCGGCCTGTTCGGCTTCCAGCTGCTGAATGATGTTCATGTCTAACCTCGGTTTTCTTCTGAAACAGCCAGAGCGCTCAACGATGATCCCTTGGAACGAGCCTGAGGATATTGACCCTGACGGGCCGGAGCGAATTCGCAGTTCTTTGTTGTGGCAGACGGGCGAAGAGCCCATTTCCGAGGCGGGCAATACACCAAGACGCTCCGCTTGTCACCCCTAACGCGGCGAATTTTTGCATGGCCGATCCCGTGCGAAGCCTTGCGGCGCAGGAACTCTCCTCCTATCACGTCCTCCTCATCACGGTGGAGATAGTTCGCATGTCTATGGCTCTGATCGCCCTGCTCTTCGCATCCGGCTTTCTTTCGGGAGCAGTGAATGCCATTGCGGGCGGTGGGACCTTCCTGACCTTCGGCGCGCTGACCCTCGCCGGCCTTCCCCCGATCAGCGCCAACGCGACCTCATCGGTCACGCAGTTTCCGGGCTATATCACCTCTACGCTTGCCTATCGCGCCGAGCTCAAGGAGATGAAGCGCGGCGCAATTGTGCTCGGCATCGTTTCGGCAGTCGGAGCGGTTGGCGGTTCGCTCTTCCTGATCTCGCTGTCGAACCCGGCCTTCCGCTCCATGGTCCCTTGGCTGCTGCTCGGTGCGACCGCTATTTTTGCAGCCGGCCCCAAGCTGAGGCCGAAGTCCAAGGGTGAAAGCCATCCCGCAAGCCCTCTGGGTCTTGTGATGCAGGCTGTCACATCCTTTTACGGTGGCTTCTTCGGCGCTGGAATGGGCATCATGATGCTCGCCTCGCTGGGCTTGGCAAGCGGCGGCGACTATCACCGGCTGAACGCGCTGAAGAACTTCCTGTCGATCGTTATCGCGGCCGTCGCCATCGTGATCTTCGCCAGTGCAGGCGCACTATCCTGGCTGCATGCGGCCATCATGATCCCCGCTGTGGCGATGGGCGGTTATGCAGGCGTCGCGATGGCCAAGAAAGTGCCGCAGAACGTGCTGCGCTGGCTGGTCGTGGCGGCCGGACTTGGCCTTGCCGCCTACTACTTCTTGACCGGCTGATTGGGCAGCAGGTCAGGGCGCCGTTCGCGGGTAAGCTTCACCGCCTGCTCATGGCGCCATTTTTCAATAGCTGCGTGATTTCCCGACGTCAGCACTTCGGGAATTTCCCGCCCCTCGAAGACCTGGGGGCGCGTGTATTGGGGGTGTTCTAGCAGCCCGCCTTCGAAACTTTCATGCACGCCGGACAGTTGGTTGCCCATCACGCCGGGCAAAATGCGCACCACCGCATCCAGCAGCGTCAGCGCTGCCGGCTCGCCGCCGGAAAGAATGTAATCACCGATCGAGACTTCTTCGAGCTGGCGCGCATCGATAACCCGTTGATCGACGCCTTCAAAACGACCGCAGACGATGACTACGCCCTCGCCTTCAGCGAGTTCCCGAACACGTTCCTGCGTCAGCGGACGACCGCGCGGGCTCATCAGCAGCCGCGGCCGTCCATCGTCGGCTATGGAATCAATCGCGCGCGCAAGCACATCGGGCCGAAGCACCATGCCGGCACCACCGCCCGACGGCGTATCGTCTACGCTGCGATGTTTGTCCTCGGCGAATTCGCGGATCTGGACTGCTTCGATCGCCCAGTCGCCCCGCTCCAGCGCCCGGCCCGCCAAGGCCAGTCCGAGATGGCCGGGAAACATGTCCGGATAGAGCGTCAGGATGGAGGCCTTGAAGGGCATGGCGCGGTCAGCGGCCATTGTTCGGCCGCGGCTTGCCGCCGGCATTGCCGTAGGGCTTCTCTTCCCCATCATCCTTCAGGCCCGCTGCAATCGGATCGACAAGCAGGCGTCCGCCTTCGAGATCGATCTCGAGCACGGCCGCTTCGGAAAAGGGAATAAGCACGGGGCGCTTGCCGGGGCCCTTCAACTCGAGCAGGTCACCGGCGCCGAAATCATAGACGGCGGTCACAGCACCATAGTGATTGTTCTCGGCATCATAGACCTCGAGACCTTCGAGATCGGCGTAGTAGAATTCGTCCTCGTCGAGATCGTCATCCGGCAGCGCATCACGATCGACGAAAAGCTCGGTGCCGTTGAGTGCTTCAGCGGCATTGCGATCGTTGATCCCGCGGAAACGCACAACGGCAACCGTCTTGCCGTCACGGATTTCGAGGATCTCGAATTTTCGCCCGTCAGCCGCATAGAGGACGCCATAGTCACCGAGACCGAGCGGATCCTCGGTGAAGGTCTTGACCCGCACCTCGCCCCGGAGCCCTTGGGCGGCACCGATCACGGCCATCAGTATCGGATTTTCAAGCTTGCTCATGAGTGGGAACGGTCCTGCACACACCTCGGTTCGACATTCCTTTTATACCAAGTGTCGATGATAGGAACCCATAGGATCGGCTCGACCGCCCTTTCTGGCTAGGAGAGGTCCGAAGAGCGATGCTGGCGCATCGGTCAAGGAACTCGACGACGCCAGAACGGGCGGGAAGCCGACCAAAGGTGGCTTATTGTGGGCCTCTGGCGTTGTTGCGCCGCTTGGCCGATGCGACAGCATCGCCCGGCGCGCCGCGCCTAGCCAGAAACCCACAATAAGCCATCCTATCGGTTCCTATCATTGACACTTGGTATCAGGCGGAAGCGACCGGAAAGAAAACGCAAAAACGGGCGGTGGGATGACCCACCGCCCGCTGGAAACGGCTTTATGCCGATTATTCTGCAGCAGCTTCCGAAGCGGCAGCAGCAGCGTCAGCAGCCTTCTGGGCACGCTCGGCAGCGCGCTCCTGAGCCTTCTTGCCCGGCTTTGCCTTGTCCGGGTTGCTGCGGGTCGCGCGCTCGGCGAGACCGGCTTCAGCCATGAAGCGCAGAACGCGGTCGGTCGGCTGGGCGCCCTTGGCTACCCAGGCCTTGATGGCGTCTGCGTCCAGCTCGACGCGCTTTTCGTTGTCCTTGCCGAGCATCGGATTCCAGGAACCGACCTTGTCGAGGAAGCGGCCGTCGCGCGGTGCGCGGGCGTCGGCAACGACGATCTGGTAGTAGGGGCGCTTCTTGGAACCACCGCGGGCGAGACGAATCTTGAGGGACATGTGAATACTCCTTGAGGTTTAGTTCAGGTCGCCGCAGCAAACCCTGTTCTTGTTGAGGCCGCCGTCAGGCGGTCTTTTCGGTTGCACCGCCATGTTCGGCGGCAATGGCTTCATGATGCCGGATGACTTCCTTGATGATGAAGTTCAGGAACTTCTCGGCGAAATCCGGGTCCAGATTGGCATCCTGAGCCAGACGGCGCAGGCGGGTAATCTGGTATTCCTCGCGCGCCGGATCGGCGGGCGGCAATTCGTGTGTGGCCTTCAGCACGCCGACGGCCTTGGTGCAGCGGAAGCGTTCCGCCAGCATGTGGACCAGCGCCGCATCGATATTGTCGATCGACTGGCGATAGCCGGAAAGCTGTTCCTTGACGGACGGATCAATCATCGGCGCCCTCTCACTTCTTCTTCGGCAGGCCTGGAAGGCCCGGGAAACCGCCACCGCCGAGGCCGGGAAGCTTCGGACCCCCAAGACCCGGCAGGCCACCAGCACCAAGACCGGGCAAGCTGCCAGGCTTCATGCCGGCCGCTTCCGCCTGCTTGGCAAGCGCCTCGAGCTGCTTCGGATCCATCTTCGACAGATCCGGCATGCCCATGCCGCCACCCATGCCGCCGAGGCCCATCTTCGAAGCGAGACCACCCATCATCTGCTTCATCATGCCGCCGCCCTTCTTGCCGCCCATGGCTTTCATCATGTCGGCCATCTGGCGATGCATCTTGAGCAGTTTATTGATGTCGGAGGCATCGGTGCCGGAGCCGGCTGCGATGCGCTTCTTCCGGGAATGTTTCAGAACGTCGGGATTGGCGCGCTCAGCCTTGGTCATCGAGGAGATGATGGCGAGCTGGCGCTTGAAGACCTTGTCATCGAGGCCGGCGGCCGAGATCTTGTCCTTCATGCCGGCCATGCCCGGCATCATGCCCATGATCCCGCCCATGCCGCCCATGGCCTGCATCTGCTTGATCTGCTCGGCGAGGTCGTTGAGGTCGAACTTGCCCTTGGCCATTTTCTCGGCCATGGCGCGGGCTTTGTCCGCGTCGATGTTCTCGGCAGCCTTCTCGACCAGCGAGACGATGTCGCCCATGCCAAGGATGCGGTCGGCGATACGGCGGGGATGGAACTCGTCGAGCTCCGTCATCTTCTCGCCGACACCGATCAGCTTGATCGGCTTGCCGGTGACGGCGCGCATCGAGAGCGCCGCACCGCCGCGGCCATCGCCGTCCATGCGGGTTAGAACGAGGCCGGTGATCCCGACGCGTTCATCAAAATTGCGGGCGAGATTGACGGCGTCCTGACCGGTCAGCGAGTCGGCAACCAGCAGGATTTCATGCGGCTTGGCGCGAGACTTGATCTCGGCCATTTCCATCATCAGCGGCTCGTCGATATGCGTACGGCCGGCGGTGTCGAGGATGACCACGTCATGGCCGCCGAGCTTCGCGGCCTGGACGGCGCGGCTCGCGATATCGGTCGGCGACTGGCCGGCGATAACAGGCAGGGTATCGATGCCGGTCTGCACGCCGAGCTGACGCAGCTGTTCCTGGGCGGCCGGACGACGCGTGTCGAGCGAGGCCATCAGGACCTTCTTCTTGTCACGATCCGTCAGCCGCTTGGCGATCTTGCCCGATGTCGTCGTCTTACCCGAGCCCTGCAGACCGACCATCATGATGACAACGGGAGCTGCGGCATTGAGGTCGATCGACACACCTTCGGTGCCAAGCATCTCGACCAGCTCGTCATGGACGATCTTGACGACCATCTGCCCGGGCTTGATCGACTTCAGGACCGAGGCGCCAACAGCCTTTTCACGAACCTTGTCGGTGAAGGCGCGGACCACCTCGAGAGCAACATCGGCCTCAAGAAGGGCACGACGGACCTCGCGCAGAGCAGCCGAGACATCCGCCTCGGACAGTGCGCCACGGCCGGTCAGTCCATTCAGAATGGAGCCAAGACGGTCCTGGAGGTTCTCAAACATCGGCTCTTCCTTGCATGGTTCGGGGAACCCCAAACCTCGGTCTTCTCCGCGCGGAAAACAAGACGCAAAGCCAAAAAGCACCCGAGGGCGCAACGCGCTGTCGGGTGTTGACCTCCGGGATCTCTTTATACCTGTTCGGGTCCCGGTCGGCGGCTCGGAGTGCTCGTCTCTTCGCAGATTGTGGCGGATAAACAGGAAAACGGTCGGGAAGTCAAGCAAAGCCCCGATTTTTCGGGAGATCCGCTGCATCCAGCAATCTGCGGCAGCGCTATTGCCGTAGAATTGACAAAACCACATATGGGTAAGCCATGAACAGACGCAGCTTTCTCAAATGGTCGGGCTTCGGCCTCGTTGCCGCAACACTCGGAGGTCTCGGCTTGCGCGAGGCACATGCGGGCAACCGCTATTATTCCGGTCCGATCTCCGACCATTTCGACGGCAAGGTGTTCTTCAACCCGGGCGGCGAAGAGCCGCGTGGCTTCTCCGATCTGCTCCGCTGGCAGTTCGGCGGCGGCAAGATCGAGTGGCCAAGACCGGCCCAGGCTGCCGATGTCGTAACGGCGAAGCCGGAATCCCGTGTCGAAGGCAGACGGCTCGTCGTCACCATGGTCGGCCACGCGACGCTTCTCATCCAGACGGCCGGCTTGAACATCCTGACCGACCCGGTCTGGTCGGAACGCGCAAGCCCCGTCTCCTTTGCCGGACCGAAGCGCAACAATCCGCCGGGCGTCACCTTCGACGACTTGCCAAAGATCGACATCGTGATCGTCACCCACAATCACTACGACCATCTCGACACTGCAACGCTGAGGCGCCTCTTCAGACGGGACAATCCGCGCATCGTCACCCCCCTCGGCAACGACACCATCATGCGCGACGACATGCCGGGCATGGTGGCTGATGTCATGGATTGGGGTGACCGGGTCGAGATCGGTAAGGGCGTGGCCATCCATTGCGAGCCCTGCCATCACTGGTCGGCACGCGGTATGGGCGACCGGCGCATGGCGCTCTGGGCTGCCTTCGTCATCGAGACGCCAGGCGGCAAGATCTATTACATCGGCGATACCGGCTATGCCGAAGGAAAGCATTATCGCGAAGTCCGTGAAAAGCATGGCGACATCAGGATCGCCATCATGCCGATCGGGGCCTACGAGCCGCGCTGGTTCATGAAGGCACAGCACCAGAACCCGGAAGAAGCGATCGAAGGCTTTCGCTTGAGCGGCGCGGCCTTCGGCATAGGCCACCATTTCGGCACGTTCCAGCTGACCAATGAAGGCATCGACGATCCGCCGAAGGCACTGGGCGTGGCCATGTCTGCGGCCGGCATTGGCAATGAGCGCTTCAAGGGATTGCGCCCCGGCCAGCAGTTCGAGGTGCCTCGTGCCGGCGCCTGAGGCTCACCTTCCGCGTTGACAGACCGGCCGCTTTTGGCCAGACTTAATGCATTCACCAGGGGTGTCCCGACAAGGGGCTGAGATTTCGCTACGCCAACCGCAAGGGACAAGCAGCGCGGTGACCCGTTGAACCTGATCCAGTTCATACTGGCGTAGGGACGGTGCGAGCGCTGCAAAACGACGATTCGAAAACCCGAATCCCGTGGCGTCTTTCCATCATTCCGGCTGACATGACTGGGTCTCCAACCTGAACACTTGGAGCTCCATGATGAACATTGCCCCGCATTTCGACAGGCCCGACGTCACCACCGGGCCACTCCCTGCCTCAACCAAGATCTTCCTGCCCGGAAATATCCATCCGGACATTCGCGTACCCCTGCGCCAGATCGCGCTGCACCCGACCTCCGGCGAACCGCCGGTCAATGTCTACGATGCATCGGGACCCTATACCGATCCGCAAGCCACTATCGCCATCGATCAAGGCCTCTCGCGGCACCGGACGGCCTGGGTCGAGGCTCGCGGCGATGTCGAGGCCTATGACGGCCGCGCGATCAAGCCCGAAGACAACGGCTTCGTCTCTGCCGACAAGATGACCCCGGTGTTTCCCGTGAAACATCAACCCCTTCGCGCAACGGGCGGCAAGGCCGTCACACAGCTCGCCTATGCCCGCGCCGGCATCATCACGCCGGAAATGGAATTTGTCGCGATCCGAGAAAACCTCGGCCGCAAGGCAGCGAAGGAAGCGCTTGTCCGTGACGGTGAAAGCTTCGGCGCCGCTATCCCGGATCACGTCACGCCGGAATTCGTCCGCCAGGAGATCGCCTCAGGGAGGGCCATCATCCCCGCCAACATCAACCATCCCGAACTCGAACCGATGATCATCGGCCGGAATTTCCTGGTGAAGATCAACGCCAATATCGGCAATTCCGCCGTCACCTCTTCCATGGCCGAGGAAGTCGAGAAGATGGTCTGGGCGATCCGCTGGGGGGCCGATACGGTCATGGATCTCTCGACCGGCCGCAACATTCACAACATCCGCGACTGGATCATCCGCAATTCGCCCGTCCCGATCGGCACCGTGCCGCTCTACCAGGCACTGGAAAAGGTCGGCGGCATTGCCGAGGACCTGACCTGGGAGGTCTATCGCGACACGCTGATCGAGCAGGCCGAACAGGGCGTCGACTATTTCACCATCCATGCCGGCGTGCGGCTGCATTACATCCCGCTCACCGTCAACCGCGTGACCGGCATCGTATCGCGCGGCGGTTCGATCATGGCCAAGTGGTGTCTGCATCATCACAAGGAGAGCTTCCTCTACGAGCATTTCGAGGAAATCTGCGACATCTGCCGCGCTTACGATGTCTCCTTTTCGCTGGGCGATGGCTTGCGTCCGGGCTCGATTGCCGATGCCAATGATGCCGCCCAGTTTGCCGAACTCGAAACGCTGGGTGAGCTGACGCAGATCGCTTGGGGCAAGGATTGCCAGGTGATGATCGAAGGGCCCGGCCATGTTCCGATGCACAAGATCAAGGAAAACATGGACAAGCAGCTGAAGACCTGCGGCGAGGCGCCCTTCTATACGCTGGGACCGCTGACGACGGATATCGCGCCCGGTTACGACCACATCACCTCCGGCATCGGGGCGGCGATGATCGGCTGGTTCGGTACGGCCATGCTCTGCTACGTCACGCCGAAGGAGCATCTGGGTCTGCCCGACCGCAATGACGTGAAAATCGGCGTCATCACCTACAAGATCGCCGCCCATGCCGCCGATCTCGCCAAGGGGCATCCGGCAGCACAGCTGCGCGACGATGCGCTTTCCCGTGCCCGCTTCGAATTCCGTTGGGAAGATCAGTTCAACCTGTCACTCGACCCGGAAACGGCAAGATCCATGCACGACGAGACGCTTCCGAAAGAGGCGCACAAGGTGGCGCATTTCTGCTCGATGTGCGGGCCGAAATTCTGCTCGATGCGCATCTCGCATGACATCCGCGCCGAGGCGCAGAAGGAGGGCCTGACCGCCATGGCGGAGAAATACCGCGCCGGCGGCGATCTCTACATGACAGCGGACGAGATCGAAGCACTCGAAACGGGGGAGCGGTCATGACCGTTCTGGTGAAAGGCGCCGGTGTTGCAGGGCTGGCGACGGCGCTGGAACTGGCACGCAGGGGTATCTCTGTCGAGGTCGTGGAGCGCCGGGCCGATATCGGGCTTGGCGCCTCCCATTGGGCGGGCGGCATGCTCGCCCCCTATTGCGAGCGAGAGGCGGCGGAAGAGATCGTGCTGACATCAGGCCTTTCCGCTGCCGACTGGTGGGACGAGGCCGTGCCCGGTCTCGTCCAGCGCCGGGGCACGCTCGTGCTGGCCAATCCGCGCGATCTTGCCGATCTCAAGCGCTTTGCGGCCCGCACGCGCGGCCATCGCTGGCTGGGCGAGGAAGAGATCGCCGACCTTGAGCCGGATCTGGCTGGGCGTTTCGGCAGCGGCCTGTTCTTTTCAGAGGAGACCCATCTCGATCCCCGCAAAGCCTTGCGGGGTCTTTATCGGGCGGCGCGGCAGCTCGGTGTCTCCTTCCGCTTCGGGGAGGAGGCCGGTGATACGGGAGACTATGCGAGCGTCGTGGATTGCCGGGGACCACAGGCGATCGGTGAGATCGACGGATTGCGCGGTGTGCGCGGCGAGATGCTCTATCTCGAGACGGGTGACGTCACCCTCTCCCGTCCCGTGCGTCTGCTGCATCCCCGCCACCCCCTCTACATAGTACCGCGCGGCAACGGGCTTTTCATGCTGGGCGCGACCATGATTGAGACTGACGATGACGGACCGATCACGGCGCGCTCGATGATGGAGCTGCTGAACACCGCCTATGCGCTGCACCCGGCCTTTGCCGAGGCGCGCATCGTGGAAACCGGCACCGGCATCCGCCCGGCTTTCCCGGACAATGTGCCACGCCTCATCAAAACCTCAGACGGCCTGGCAGTGGCCGGCATGCACCGCCACGGCTTTCTGCTCGCGCCGGCACTGGCGCGTGAGGCGGCGGACAGGCTCACGACCACAAACGCATCTGAGAGAAGGAGGAGCGCATGAAGCTCACCGTCAACGGAGAAGCTCTGGAGCTCGATGCCGGCAACCTCGCCGATCTCCTCGCCAAGCTCGACTACGAGGGCGACTGGCTGGCAACCGCCGTCAATGGCGACCTGGTTCATCGCGAGGAGCGCGCCGCCCATCCCTTGAAGGAGGGCGACCGGATCGAGATCCTTTCGCCCATGCAGGGAGGTTGACATGGCCCTCGAACTCTATGGCAAGACCGTCTCGTCGCGCCTGCTGCTCGGCACCGCGCGCTACCCCTCGCCCGCGATCCTTGCGGAAGCAGTGCGGCGGTCGAAGACCGAGATCGTCACCGTTTCGCTGCGCCGGGAAACCGCAGGCGGCAAGGCGGGCGGGGCCTTCTTCCAGCTGATCCGCGATCTCGGCGTTCGGGTTCTGCCCAACACCGCCGGCTGCCACAGCGCCCGCGAAGCGGTGCTGACGGCGAAGATGGCGCGCGAGGTCTTTGGCACCCACTGGATCAAGCTCGAGGTGATCGGCCATCACGACACACTGCAGCCCGATGTTTTCGAACTGGTGGAAGCGGCAAAGATCCTTGTTGCCGAGGGATTCGAGGTTTTCCCCTACACCACAGACGATCTGGTGGTCGGCGAGAAGCTGCTCACCGCCGGCTGCCGGGTGCTGATGCCCTGGTGCGCGCCGATCGGCAGCGCCATGGGGCCGCAGAATCTGCCGGCACTCAAATCCATGCGGGCGGAATTTCCCGATGTGCCGCTGATCGTCGATGCCGGCATCGGTCGTCCCTCCCATGCGACTGTTGTGATGGAACTCGGCTATGACGCCGTGCTGCTCAACACCGCTGTTGCCTCGGCCGGCGATCCCGCTGATATGGCAGAGGCCTTTGCCAAGGCCATCGAGGCTGGGCATATCGCTCATGAAGCAGGCATGCTCGAACCGCGCGACATGGCCGTGCCGTCAACGCCTGTGATCGGAAAGGGGGTCTTCGCATGAAGCTCGATCCCTTCTACCTGATCGTCGACAGCGCCGACTGGATCGAACGGCTGGTGCCGCTGGGCGTCAAGCTGGTGCAGTTGCGGATGAAGGACGCCGAGGAAGGTATGCTTCGCCAGCACATCCGCCGCGCCCGGCAATGCTGTGCTGATCATGGCTGCCAACTCATCGTCAACGACTACTGGCAGATCGCCATCGACGAGGCCTGCGACTTCGTGCATCTCGGCCAGGAGGATCTGGCAACGGCAGACCTCGCGGCGATCCGCAGCGCAGGCCTGAAACTCGGCCTCTCGACCCATGACGAGGCGGAACTCGAAACGGCGCTCGCCGCCAAGCCGGACTATGTTGCCCTCGGCCCCGTCTATCCGACGATCCTGAAAAAGATGCCCTGGGCGCCGCAGGGTTTGGAACGGCTGACAGCGTGGAAGGAAAAGATCGCTCCCCTGCCCCTGGTCGCGATCGGTGGTCTTCGTCCTGACCGTCTACCCGGTGTTTTTGCAGCGGGGGCAGACAGTGCGGCGGTGGTCACCGACATCACACTCAATGCCGATCCCGAAGCGCGGACCCGGGAATGGCTTGATGTGACCAAGCGCTGGCGTTGACCATGGTCGTGCAGTTTTGGCTGCTCTACTGGTAATTCGGCTGCATTTCCGCCATATAGGCTGGAAATGCAGCTTTCTGGAGTGACGATGTCGGATCGGGTCGAATTCGCGAGGATGAACGGGCTTGGCAACAAGATCCTGGTCGTCGACATGCGCGGTCGGACCGACAGGGTGACGCCGGCTGCCGCGATTGCGCTCGCCGCTGACCCTGCGACGGCCTTCGACCAGATCATGGCGATCCATGATCCCAAGCTCGACGGCACCGACGCCTATATCGACATCCTGAATTGCGACGGCTCGAAGGCCCAGGCCTGCGGCAACGGCACGCGCTGTGTGGTGCAGGCGCTTGCCAGCGAAACCGGTCGCAAGAGCTTCACCTTCCAGACCATCGCCGGCATCCTGAACGCCGTAGAGCATGCGGATGGCACGATCTCCGTCGACATGGGCAAGCCAGTCTTTGCCTGGGACAAGATCCCGCTCTCGGAAGAATTCCACGACACCAGCCGCATCGAGCTGCAGATCGGTCCGATCGACGCGCCGATCCTGCATTCGCCCTCGGCCATGTCGATGGGCAATCCGCATGCTGTGTTCTGGGTCGATCGCGACCCGATGACCTATGACCTGGAACGTTTCGGGCCGCTCTTGGAAAACCATCCGATCTTCCCGGAAAAGGCCAATATCACGCTGGCCCAGGTCATCTCGAAGACATCAATGGTGACACGCACCTGGGAACGCGGCGCCGGCCTGACGCTCGCCTGCGGGTCTGCCGCCTGCGCCGCCGGCGTATCCGCCGCTCGCACAGGGCGCACCGAGCGCGAGGTCACGATCACGGTGGCGTCGAGCCCCAATCGCGGCACGCTGACCATCGACTGGCGGCCAGACGACAAGGTCGTGATGACCGGTCCCGCCGAATGGGAATGGTCGGGCACGGTTGATCCGACGACCGGCGGCTGGCAGCGCGATGTGAGCGCCGATGCAGAGGCCGCCACCCCGTGACTTCCGTGCAAAAGGGTTCTGTCGAGGTCATCACCTTCGGCTGTCGCCTCAACACCTATGAATCCGAGGTCATGAAGGCGGAAGCGGCCAAGGCCGGGCTGAACAATGCCATCCTCGTCAACACCTGTGCGGTCACCTCGGAAGCCGTGCGCCAGGCCCGCCAGGCGATCCGCCGGGCACGTCGGGAGAACCCTGAGGCCCGCATCATCGTCACCGGCTGTGCTGCCCAGACGGAAGCGCAAAACTTCGCTGATATGCCCGAGGTCGATGCTGTCCTCGGCAACGAGGAAAAGCTCAAGGCCGAGCACTACCGCCGCCTGCCGGATTTCGGTGTCTCGGCGGAAGCGAAGGTGGCCGTCAACGACATCATGAGCGTGACCGAAACGGCACCGCAGATGGTGGCGCATATCGACGGCCATGTGCGCGGTTTCCTGCAGGTGCAGAATGGCTGCGACCATCGCTGCACCTTCTGCATCATCCCCTATGGCCGAGGCAATTCGCGCTCCGTGCCGATGGGCGCCGTCGTCGAACAGGCGCGCAAGCTCGTCGAAAACGGCTATCGCGAGGTGGTGCTGACCGGCGTCGATGCGACGAGTTATGGCGCCGACCTGCCCGGCAATCCGACGCTTGGCCTTCTTGCCAAGACGCTCCTGAAGCAGGTGCCGGAGATCCTTAGGCTGCGCCTCTCCTCGATCGACAGCATCGAGGCCGACGGCCATCTCTTCGACCTGATCGCCGAGGAACCGCGTTTCATGCCGCATCTGCATCTGTCGCTGCAGCACGGCGACGACATGATCCTGAAGCGCATGAAGCGGCGGCATTCGCGCGCCGATGCCATTACCTTTGCCGAACAGGTCCGGCGCCTGCGCCCCGGCTTTGCCTTAGGTGCCGATGTGATCGCCGGTTTCCCGACGGAGACCGAGGAGATGGCAGCAAACTCCGCGCGCCTTGCCGAGGAGATCGGCATCGCGCACCTGCATGTCTTTCCCTACAGCCCCCGCCCTGGCACGCCGGCAGCGCGCATGCCGCAGCTGGACCGGGCACTCGTCAAGGCGCGTGCCGCAGACCTTCGGGCCGTCGCCGATCAATTGCAGGCTATCCATCTCGCCTCGCGTGTCGGGACCCGGCAGAAGCTGCTGGTCGAGCGCAACGAAATGGCGCATACGGAAGACTTCACCCTCGTTGCAGCGCCCGGCATGAACCCCGGCAGCCTCGTCGAGGTCTCGATAGGCGGCCATAACGGTCGCCATCTGACGATTGTATCGGCAGCGGCTGACGCGGCTGCATGAGAGACGGAATAGAGTGACCATGGCCCTCGGCTTCATCAAGAAAGTCTTCACCTTCGGCAAGGAGAAGCCGGCAGAAACGCCCGTAGCGCCGGCGGAGCTGACGGCCGAGGAGAAGGCTGCGATTTCGGCCGAAAGCGAGCCGAAAGATCGCGACGAAGATTTAGTCGTGGCCAAGGACCCGGTTCTCGCAGAAGAGATGGAAACGGCCGGCGGACCGGCGGACGATCTGTCGCCCGAAGATCTCTCCATGGTGCCGCTAGACCTGCTCGAGGCCGAAGCCGAGGAAGACGAGGCCGAAGCTCAGGCAGTGACGGCCGACGAGCCAGAGGCAGAAGGTGAATCCACAGCCGTCTCGGATTCTGTATCGGAGCCAGTTGTCCCCGTCCTGCCCAAGGGTTTCGCCACCGCTGAGACCAGGGCGCCAGAACCCGAAGCCCCTGCCCCGGCAGAGAAACTGAGCTGGTTCCAGCGCCTGAAGGCCGGCCTCTTCCGCACCTCCTCGCAGCTGACGAGCCAGATCACCGCGCTCTTCACAAAGCGCAAGCTGGATGACGAGACGCTGGAGGAGCTGGAAGACCTATTGATCCAGGCCGACCTCGGCGTCGAAACGGCGCTCCGCGTCACCGACACGCTGGCCTCCGAACGCTATGGCAAGGATGTGACCGGTGAAGACGTCACCAAGATCATGGCGACAGAGATCGTCAAGGTACTGAAGCCGGTCGCCAAGCCACTGGCGCTCGATCTCAGCCACAAGCCGCATGTCATCCTCGTTGTCGGCGTCAACGGCACCGGCAAGACGACGACCATCGGCAAGCTGGCCGCCAAGCTGTCGGGCTCGGGGCTGAGGGTGATGCTTGCTGCCGGTGACACCTTCCGTGCGGCCGCCATCGAGCAGCTGAAAATCTGGGCAGACCGCACCGGCTCGACCTTCATCGGCACCAAGCTCGGCGCCGATGCCGCAGGCCTCGCCTATGAAGCCTTCGAGAAGGCCAAGGCGGAAAAATCCGATGTCCTGATCATCGATACCGCCGGCCGGCTGCAGAACAAGACGGAGCTTATGGCGGAACTCGAAAAGATCGTCCGCGTTCTCGGCAAGCTGGATCCGGATGCGCCGCATACCGTGCTGCAGACGCTGGATGCCACGACAGGCCAGAACGCCCTGCAGCAGGTCGAGATCTTCCGCAACGTGGCGGGCGTCAACGGCCTGATCATGACCAAGCTCGACGGCACGGCGCGCGGCGGCATCCTTGTCGCCATCGCCGCCAAGCACAAGCTGCCCGTCTATTTCATCGGCGTCGGCGAAGGCATCGACGACCTCGAACCATTCGAGGCGGAAGACTTCGCCAGCGCCATTGCCGGCATCGCGCGCTGAGCGCCGGAAACTTTAGGGAACGACATCATGTCGGATACATCCACCGATACCCACGCCTCCAAGGCCGAGAAACAGAATCCCCTGCTGAAGATGGCGCTCGAACTCGGGCCGCTCCTGATCTTCTTCTTCGGCAACCTGCGCGGCGAATGGCTGGCCCGGACATTTCCGGAGCTGACAGCGATCGGCGGGCCGCTCTTGATTGCGACCGCCCTCTTCATGGCCGCAACCATCCTCTCGCTGATCATTTCGAAGATCGTCTTCAAGCACCTGCCGGTCATGCCCTTTGTCTCGGGCATTGTCGTCCTGGTCTTCGGCGGCCTGTCGATCTGGCTCCAGGACGACACCTTCATCAAGATGAAGCCGACGATCGTCAACACGCTCTTCGGCGTCGTTCTGCTCGGGGGCTTGGCCTTCGGCACCTCGCTTCTGGGTTACGTCTTCAACGCTGCCTTCCAGCTGGACGCTGAAGGCTGGCGGAAGCTGACGCTCCGCTGGGGCATCTTCTTCCTCTTCCTCGCCGTGCTGAACGAGGTCGTCTGGCGCAATTTTTCGGATGATGTCTGGGTCAGCTTCAAGGTCTGGGGCACCATGCCGATCACCATCCTCTTTACGCTCGCCCAGATGCCGCTGATCATGAAGCACTCGCTGGAAGAGAAGGAAGCGGAATGACCGATACGACCAGCCAGGCGGGCGAGAACTCGACGACGCGTTTCTGGCTGGCGGTGACCTTCGTCATCATCCTCGTTCAGGTTGTCTCCCAGTATCTGATGGGGCGGCTCTGGATCTGCGAATGCGGCTATGTGAAGCTTTTCGAAGCAGGCGTGAACACGCCTGGAAACTCCCAGCATCTGTTTGACTGGTACACTCCGTCTCACATCATTCACGGCTTCCTCTTTTATGGCCTCGGCTGGCTCGTGCTGCTCAAAAAGCCGCTCGCGGCAAAGCTCGCGCTCGCAGCGTTGATCGAAGCCGGCTGGGAAATCCTGGAAAACTCGCCTCTTGTCATCGACCGCTATCGGACGGCCACCATGGCGGTCGGCTATAGCGGCGACAGCATCCTGAACTCGGGGATGGATATGGTCGCGATGATCGCCGGTTTCTTCTTTGCGGTGCGCGCGCCGATCTGGCTGACGGTGGTGCTCACGATCGCGTTCGAAATCCTGACGGCCATCGTCATCAGAGACAACCTGACGCTCAACGTCGTCATGCTGGTTTGGCCGATCGAGGCGGTGAAGACATGGCAGGGAGCTCTCTGATCGAGGAGGCTCAGCTGCCGGCCAGGGCCTTTTCGATCGCAGGCATCAGCTGGGTCTTGAAGCTCTCCGGATCGAAGGGACCGACCTTCTTGTAGAGGATCATGCCATCGGGTCCCACGAGATAGCTTTCCGGAATGCCATAGACGCCCCAATCGATGGCAGCCTTGCCATTTGGATCAACCCCGATCGCATCGTAGGGATTGCCGAGTTCGCCAAGAAACCGAAGCGCGTTGTCGTTGCGGTCCTTGTAATTGATCCCGACGACATTGACGCGTGGGTCCTTGGAGAGTTCGAGCAGCATCGGGTGTTCCTGGCGGCAGGGCACGCACCAGGAGGCAAACACGTTAACCAGCGTCAGCTTGCCGGAAATGGCGGCCGTGGTCAGTGCTGGGAGCTCGGAGCCCTCAAGAGCGGCAAGATCGAGTACCGGTGCCTTGGTCCCAATCAGGGCCGACGGGATCTCCGATACGTCGCGACCGGATTGAAGCTGGGTCATGAAGACGGCAGCCAGACCGGCAAACAGGACGAGCGGCAAGGCGGCAATGAAGTACCGCCCACGCCCCTTGGAACCGGCTACTTCGGTTTCGCTGCGCTCGGTCATGCCGACGTGTCCTGTCCGGCAGAGGCCGAACGGCGGCGAATGCCCTGTCCTTCAAGTGCTTTCAGTTCCGCCTGTCGGGCCCGACCGTCGAGATAGATCCAGACGGCCAAGCTGAGACAGATGGCAGCTGTCAGTACATAAGATCCAATGACGTAGAAGGCGTGCGTCATGCCTGATGCTCCCGGCCAGCCTGACGGGCTGCCATGCGGCGCTGTGCGCCGACACGGCGGCGCCATATCTCGTTGCGCATCGCCATCAGATGCAGCGTGAAGAAGAGGAGGGTGAAGGCCAGAGCCATGACGAGGAGCGGCCAGAGAAACTCGGGATGGATGGTAGGACCGTCGAGGCGCATGACGCTGGCCGGCTGGTGCAGCGTGTTCCACCAGTCGACCGAGAACTTGATGATCGGGATGTTGACGAAGCCGACCAGGATCAGGACGGCGCTGACACGCGCAGCCTTGGACGGGTCGTCCATGGATCGATTAAGCGCAATCAGGCCCAGATACATCAGGAACAGCACGAAGACCGAGGTGAGGCGAGCATCCCAGACCCACCAGGTGCCCCACATGGGCTTGCCCCACAGCGAACCAGTGACGAGAGCAATCAGCGTAAAGGCCGCCCCGAGGGGGGCAGCAGCCTTGTGGCTGACATCCGCCAGCGGATGACGCCAGACCAGCGTGCCGATCGCCGAGAGTGCCATCACGGAATAACACATCATCGAGAGCCAAGCGGCAGGCACATGCACATACATGATGCGCACGGTATCACCCTGCTGGTAGTCCGTCTCTGACGTGAAACCAAGGTATAGCCCCACGACAAAGAGGAGCGCGGTAATGCCGACGAACCACGGCAGGGCCCGCTCGACAAAAGCGAGGAATCGCGTCGGGTTGGCGAGATCGATAATCTTGGTCAGGGCGATGCTATTGTCGGTCATGCCTTGTTCTAGCCTGTCTCAGCCGGCCCTGCAATTGATCCTAGTCAAGCCGAATTGTCTCAATCGCCTGAACTGCGCAAGGCGGCGGCCGCACCCACGGGTCCGATCACGGCAAAGAGAAGCGTGATGGCCGAAAGGAACATGAAGGGCGGCAGGAAAGGGGCAGGATCCTCCACCGCCGCATAGGAGGCACTGACACCGAAGATCAGCACGGGGACGGCAAGCGGCAGCACGAGAATGGACACCAGCAGACCACCGCGGGGCAGGGCGACGGCGACCGCGGCACCGGCCGCACCGATGAAGGTGATCGCCGGCGATCCGACCAGCAGTGTCAGCATCACGGCGCCGATGGCGACCTCATCCATGTTCATGAAAAGGCCGAGAAGGGGCGAGGCGATCACGAGCGGCAGACCGGTCGCAACCCAATGCGCCAGGCATTTGACAAGCACTGTGAGCACGAGCGGTGTTTCCTGCATCAGCAGAATGTCGAGCGACCCGTCGTCGCGTTCGGCCTGGAACAACCGATCGAGGCCGAGCAGGGCAGAGAGCAGGGCCCCGATCCAGACGATGGCAGGTCCGATCCGCGAGAGCAGATTGAGATCCGGCCCCACACCGAAGGGGATGACGGCAACGACCGTGGTGAAGAACAGGACACCGATCATCGCGCCGCCGCCGGCACGGACGGAGAGTTTCAGATCCCGGAGAAAAAGCGCCATCATGCGGAATACTCCAATTCGACGCCATCGAAGCCGAGCATCTCCAAGGTCTGGGCTCCTTCCATCCCGAGCGGCTGATGGGTTGCGGCAAGTGCGATACCGCCAGACTGCCGGTGACGGCGCACGAGCTCTTCGAACATCGCGTCCGCCTTGCGGTCGAGTGCAGCCGTCGGCTCGTCGAGGATCCAGACCGGGCGATGCGCGACAAGAAGCCGCGCCATGGCGAAGCGCCGCTGCTGTCCGGCAGAAAGATAGCCGTACGGAAGATGCGTGATGCCGGAAAGATCGACGGCCGCAGCCGCCTCCTCCACGCTGAGCCCCACTCCTCCGCCGATATCGCCGAGGAAGGATTTCCAGAAGGCGAGGTTCTCGGCGACCGTCAGTTCGCGCTTCATGCCGTTTCGATGGCCGAGGTAATGGCTGAATTCTCCGGCGGGCCGGGCCTCTACGTCCGCGTCGGAGACACAGACCGCCCGGCCTGTCTCCGGACGAAGAAGTCCGGCAATGACGCGCAGAAGCGTCGATTTTCCGGAGCCGTTTCGGCCCGTCAGAACCATCGCTTCTCCTGGAGCCAACTTAAAGGAAACATTAACGAAAATCAGATCCTCGCCACGGCGCGCTGAGAGATTTTCGGCTTCGAACCTGATCATGGTCGCCTTCTGGCAGGATGAGGCCTGCCTCATAAAAAATTCCGTTTTCGTCCTTCGTCGGTCTGGCGCCTTTCTTAGAAATTATCTATAAGACCTGCAACCACGCCAGCGGCCGGCGTGAAGTTCATCCTTGTGCCGAACTTGAATATCGCGAGGAGCGATTTTCACGTGCGGACAGCGGAAATGGTCGTACCCGCATCCTGATGTGCATGAAGTGCATAGGCGTCCGCACGATTGTGTTGGCTATCAGAATATGCGGGGTTTCTATCCGTGGCTAAATCTCTCGACAGCTTCAATTGCCGGTCGGTCTTGACCGTCGACGGCAAAGACTATGTCTACTACAGCATCCCGAAGGCCGAAGCGAACGGTCTTGCCGGTGTATCGAAGCTCCCTTACTCGATGAAGGTGCTTCTCGAGAACCTTCTCCGTAACGAAGATGGCCGTTCGGTCACCAAGAAGGACATTCAGGCCGTTGCCGAATGGCTTGCTAACAAGGGCCTGACCGAGGCAGAAATCGCCTACCGCCCGGCCCGCGTGCTGATGCAGGACTTCACCGGCGTTCCCGCCGTCGTCGACCTCGCTGCCATGCGCGACGCCATGGTCAATCTCGGTGGTGATCCGGAAAAGATCAACCCGCTGGTTCCGGTCGACCTCGTCATCGACCACTCTGTCATCGTCGACGAATTCGGCACGCCGACAGCTTTCGCCCGCAACGTCGAACTCGAATACGAGCGCAACGGCGAGCGCTACCGCTTCCTGAAGTGGGGCCAGCAGGCGTTCAAGAATTTCCGCGTCGTGCCGCCCGGCACCGGCATCTGTCACCAGGTCAATCTGGAATACCTCGGCCAGACCGTCTGGACCAAGGATGAGGACGGCGAAACCACCGCCTACCCGGACACCTGCGTCGGCACGGACAGCCACACGACGATGATCAACGGTCTCGGCGTTCTCGGCTGGGGTGTTGGCGGTATCGAAGCCGAAGCCGCCATGCTCGGCCAGCCGGTCTCCATGCTGCTGCCTGAAGTCATCGGCTTCAAGCTGACCGGCAAGGTCAAGGAAGGCGTGACCGCGACCGACCTCGTTCTGACCGTCGTGCAGATGCTGCGCAAGAAGGGCGTCGTCTCCAAGTTCGTCGAATTCTACGGCCCCGGCCTTGATTCGATGTCGCTCGCCGACCGTGCAACGATCGGCAACATGGGTCCGGAATACGGCGCGACCTGCGGCTTCTTCCCGGTTGATGGCGAAACCATCAACTACCTGACCATGTCCGGCCGCACCAAGGACCGTATCGCCCTCGTCGAAGCCTATTCGAAGGTTCAGGGCATGTGGCGTGACAGCGACGGTTCGGATCTCGTCTTCACCGACACGCTGGAACTCGATCTCGGCGACGTTGTCCCGTCCATGGCCGGCCCGAAGCGTCCGGAAGGCCGCCTGCCGCTCGAAACCATTGCTCCTAACTTCGCAACGGCGCTCGAAGGCGATTACAAGAAGCCCGGCCAGCTCTCGAACCGCTACGCGGTTGAAGGCACGGACTTCGACCTGGGCCATGGCGACGTGGCGATTGCCGCAATCACCTCCTGCACCAACACCTCGAACCCGAGCGTGCTGATTGCAGCTGGCCTTCTCGCGCGCAACGCCGTTGCCAAGGGCCTGAAGTCCAAGCCGTGGGTGAAAACCTCGCTTGCGCCGGGATCTCAGGTTGTCGGCGAATATCTCGCCAAGTCGGGCCTTCAGACTTCACTCGATGCCCTCGGCTTCAATCTCGTCGGCTTCGGCTGCACCACTTGCATCGGCAACTCCGGCCCGTTGCCGGCGCCAATCTCGAAGACGATCAACGACAAGGGCCTGATCACCGCAGGCGTACTTTCGGGTAACCGTAACTTCGAAGGCCGCATCTCGCCTGACGTCCAGGCCAACTACCTGGCATCTCCGCCGCTGGTCGTTGCCTACGCGCTTGCCGGCACGGTCCAGAAGGACCTGACCACGGAGCCGCTCGGTGAAGACCAGAACGGCAACCCGGTCTTCCTCAAGGACATCTGGCCGACCTCGCACGAGATCCAGGAGTTCATCCTGAAATACGTCACGCGCGAACTTTACGAATCGAAGTATGCCGACGTCTTCAAGGGCGACGAAAACTGGCAGGCCGTTCAGGTCCCCGCCGGTCAGACCTATGCCTGGGATGACAAGTCGACCTATGTCCAGAACCCGCCTTACTTCGTCGGCATGGGCAAGACTGGC
The DNA here is from genome assembly GCF_042466255.1 of Rhizobium sp. R86522. NCBI lineage: Bacteria > Pseudomonadati > Pseudomonadota > Alphaproteobacteria > Hyphomicrobiales > Rhizobiaceae > Rhizobium > Rhizobium sp. R86522. The sequence goes on along the minus strand of NZ_JAXHBX010000001.1, from coordinate 3,992,902 downwards.
TCGGGCCTGAAGAACATCAACGGCGCCCGCGTCCTTGGTCTCTTCGGCGACAAGATCACCACCGACCACATCTCTCCGGCCGGTTCGATCAAGGCAGCGTCTCCGGCAGGTGCCTACCTGACCGACAACGGCGTCGGCGTGGCGGACTTCAACCAGTACGGCACACGCCGCGGCAATCATGAAGTCATGATGCGCGGCACCTTCGCCAACATCCGCATCCGCAACCACATGCTCGGCCCGAACGGCAAGGAAGGTGGCTACACCGTCCACTATCCGTCCAAGGAAGAGCTGTCGATCTATGATGCAGCCATGATGTACAAGGAAGAGGGCGTTCCGCTCGTCATCTTCGCCGGCGTCGAATACGGCAACGGTTCGTCGCGCGACTGGGCAGCCAAGGGCACCAACCTTCTCGGCGTCAAGGCCGTGATCGCCCAGTCCTTCGAGCGCATCCACCGCTCGAACCTCGTGGGCATGGGCGTCGTGCCCTTCACCTTCGAAGAAGGTACCACCTGGGCTTCGCTGAACCTCAAGGGCGACGAGATCGTGACGATCGAAGGCCTGGAAGGCGACATCAAGCCGCGCGAGAAGAAGATCGCCAAGATCACCTACTCCGACGGCACCGTGAAGGACGTACCGCTGCTCTGCCGCATCGATACGCTCGACGAAGTGACCTACATGAACAATGGTGGCATCCTGCAGACCGTTCTGCGCGATCTCGCCGCCTGATCGGTTAAAGCACAAAACCAAGAGAGGCCGCCGGGAAACCGGCGGCCTTCTCTTTTGCACCAGCACGCTCGGCCGGTGCCGAAAGTTTCACCCCATCGTGACTTCCCGCATGGCGCTCTTGGCGCTATCAGTGCTGCACTCAAGTGAAGGCATCTCGATAGCATGCGGCACAAGAATTCTGACAAGACAACGGCATGGGTCACGGCATGGGCAATGGTGGCCCTCGCCGCCGCAAGCCTGTTCCTCTTTCCGGGGCAAGGTACGGCCGAGGAATTTGTCGAACCTAAGGGTGTCGTCGAGCTCTTCACCTCGCAGGGCTGCCGTTCATGCCCACCTGCCGATCGCGCCTTCGAGAAACTGGTCCGCCAGGGCGAGGTGGTGGCACTCTCCTATCACGTCGATTACTGGAATTATCTCGGTTGGGCCGATACGCTTGCCACGCCCGAGAACACCGAGCGGCAATATGCCTATGCGAAGGCCTTTGGCCGAAGCGGCGTTTACACGCCCCAAGCGGTTCTCAACGGTCGGGAGCACCTGAAGGGTACCGACGCAACGGATATCGACCGCCGCCTCCAGAAGCTCCAGTCTGCCGGCAAGGGCCTGCTTGTGCCCATCCGCGCCTCGCGGCACGACGACCAACTGACGATTTCGGTGGGTGCCGGACGCGGCAAGGCCAATGTTGTCGTCGTTTACTTCCGCCAGCATCAGACCGTCGAGGTCCTGAAGGGTGAAAACACCGGACAGAACCTGGACTACTGGCACAGCGTGACCGATGTGCAGACTGTCGGCATGTGGGACGGGAAGCCCCTGGACATCACGCTGCCCGCCAGACGCATGGGCGACGACAAGAGCGACGGCTGTGCGATCCTGCTGCAAACGGCAGATGAAAAAGGAAACCCCTCCCATATCGTCGGTGCGACGATGATGATGGTGAAGCCGAATACGCTGTGAGGGAAAACAACCTGGTGTGGTCCGGCCCGGAAGCATTGGGGGGCTGGGGGTAAGGGGTCAATGCGCCAGACCGGACCTTTTGGCGCACCGCGCCAACCAAGTTAGTTATACTATATCGCAAAAAGCGGCGCAGGTATGTTCAAATTTGGGCAGCTGCACGTTTATCTGATTTGACGCGTGATATCGGTCACACGCGATATTCATAAGTTGAAACGAAAAAAGCCCGTCCGGCAGGCGGACGGGCTCTTAATGCAGATAAGGTCGTTCCCACTTAGCCCTGCAGGGCGTCGTAGGCCTCCACGCTTTTAGCCGCACGCTCGCCAATCAGCTTGGCATCGTCGCCCGGCTTGTACAGGCTGGAGCCAAGACCGAAGGCACGAACGCCGACTTTCCAGTAATCGGCAAAGTTGGAATCGGAAACACCGCCGACCGCGCCGATCGGCAGATTCGGTGGCAGGATGGCCTTGATCGCCGAAATACCGCCTGGTCCGAGAACGCTTGCCGGGAAGAACTTCAGCGCAGCAGCACCACACTTGGCAGCGAGAAGCGCTTCGGTCGGCGTGAACACGCCCGGCATTGCGACCATTCCATGGGCGACGGCACGCCTGATAACGTCGGGTTCGACATTCGGGGTGACGAGCAGATTTCCGCCGACGTCATGAAGGCGATCGACCTGGGCAACCTCGAGCACGGTGCCGGCGCCGATCAGCACGTTTGCGGGAGCGCGCTTGCGCGCCTTTTCGATCGAGACGAAGGGATCAGGGGAATTCAGCGGCACTTCGATCGCTTCGAAGCCAGCCTCGATGAGAACATCGACGGTTGCCTCGATCTCGGTCGGCTTGATGCCGCGCAGGATGGCAACGAGGTTGCGGCGAAGGGCGGGCCAGGCAACGGAGGCAGTCATCGTTCAGTCCTTGAATTCATGATCGAAAAGCGAAAGCGCCGAGGCGAGCAGGCCACGGCGTACCAGCAGGCCGCCATCAAGCAGTACAGGCTCACCGCCGGCCTTGGTGATGGCGCGCGCATAAAGACGAGTTAACTTGCCCGTACCGATCAGATAGGCCTTTCCGTGGCGCAGAAGGTCATCGCGGATGGCAGCGATCTCGGCACCGATGAGAAGGCCAGAAAGACGAGCTGCCGGATTGACCTTTGCGCCTTGGCCAGCAAGCAGGCTTTCGGCACGGATCGAAAACAGCACGGAGGTCAGCGCAAACCCTGGCTGCAGCGCCTGATCAACAGCAGCGTCGAAAATGTCGGGATCGGCTTCCGCATCACCGTCTTCCGGAACGGAAAGCCGCAGGATCGATTGCCGGCTAATCAGATTGAACAGCTCACCGGTCATGACGGTCGAGAAGCGTTTCACCTGACCGTTCTCGACCAAGGCCCATTTGGAATGGGTTCCAGGCAGGCAGAAGAGGGCATTGTCGAGGCCCTGCTCCAGGGCACCGGCCAACTGCGTTTCCTCGCCGCGCATGACGTCAAAGGCACCGCCCTCGCGCTGGCAGACGCCAGGCAGGATATAGACCGGGCGATTGACGCCCTCCGGCTGGACCGCATGCTGGAACAGGCCGACCAGGGGTGCTGGCGTTTCCACATAGGGCGCTTCCCGCCAGCCGGTGCGGGCACCGGCCATGCCGGCGACCACCACCGGGAGATCCGATGGCGCGCCGAGTGCGGAAAGATGCCCTTCCAGCACGGTAGGATAGGCAGCCTTATCCAGGCTGCCCATTCCCTCGGGTGACTGCCTTTCACCAAGGACCGCGCCCTGGCTGTCAACGAGCCAGATACGCAGGTTGCTGGTGCCCCAATCGACGAGCGCGGCAAAGGCTGATGCAGTCACGGGATGTCCTCAGGCGAGATCGGTCGGCAGAAGCGCCGCCGGGATGTCCTGGTAGCAGACCGGCCGCAGGAAGCGACGGATCGACAGCGTACCGACCGAGGTCGCGCCAAAGTTCGTGGAAGCCGGGTAGGGGCCGCCGTGGACCATCGAGTTGGCCACTTCGACACCAGTCGGGAAGCCGTTGGCGAGCACGCGGCCAGCCTTGCGCTCCAGGATCGGCATCAACCGCTTGCCAAGCGCTTCGTCACCGGCGTCAACATGCAGAGATGCCGTCAACTGGCCGGAAAGGCTGCGGGCCATGGCAACCATTTCGTCTTCGCTTTCCGCGATGACGATCAGACCGAGCGGTCCGAAGACTTCCTCGCCGAGGACGTGATTGTCGAGCCAGTCCTTTGCGGTGGTCTGGAACAGGTAAGGGGTGGCATTGCGCAGGTCGCAGGTCGAGGTGAGTACTGAGCGCACGCCCTCGGTGCCAGCGATGCGAGTGGCACCGTCACGATAGGCCTTGGCGATTCCGTCGGTCAGCATGGTCTGCGGTCCGACACCCGAAAGGGCCTCGGTTGCCGTCTCGACGAACTTGTCGGCGTCGGCGCCCTTGAGCAGCACAACGATGCCCGGATTGGTGCAGAACTGGCCGGCACCCATGGTCAGCGAACCGACCCAGCCCTTGGCGATGGCTTCGCCACGGGTGGCAACAGCCTTCGGCAACATGAACATCGGGTTGACCGAGCCGAGCTCGCCGAAGAACGGGATCGGTTCAGGGCGCTGGGCGCAGAGATCGAAGAGTGCGCGACCACCACCGAGCGAACCGGTGAAACCGACCGCCTTGATCAGCGGATGCTGGACCAGTGCCTGACCGACATCGCGGCTGCCGCCATGCACGAGCGAGAAAACGCCCGGATGCACGCCACAACGCTTGATGGCAGCATCGATTGCAGACGCCACGATTTCACCCGTGCCCGGATGGGCATCATGCGCCTTGACCACGACGGGGCAGCCGGCAGCGAGGGCTGCAGCCGTATCACCACCAGCCGTCGAGAAGGCAAGCGGAAAGTTTGAGGCACCGAAGACGGCAACCGGGCCGATCGGGCGCTGGACCATTCTGAGGTCCGCACGCGGAAGCGGCTTGCGGTCGGGCAGGGCTTCATCGTGACGGCGGTCGAGATAATCACCCTTGCGGATATGGGCGGCAAACAGGCGAAGCTGGCCGGTGGTACGGCCGCGCTCACCGATCAGGCGGGCTTCCGGCAGGCCGGTTTCCTGGGAGCCAATCTCGGTGATCGCGTCGCCGCGTGCATCAATCTCCTCAGCGATGGCATCGAGGAAGGCGGCCCGTTCTTCGCGCGTCGAATAGGCATAGGTTTCGAAGGCCTCTTCGGCGGCCTTGACCGCCTGATCGACCAGGGCAGGCGTGCCCTTCGAAAACGTGTGGGAGGAGCCCGTGGCAGGCGACGAGGTGAAAGTATCCGTGCTGGCAACCCAGTTGCCGGCGATCAGGTGTTTTCCAGTCGGTGTATAGGCCATGGGATGGGCCTCCTTTTGATGTCAGTCTTCGAAGTGAGCGACGACTTTTCGTTCCCCGCAAAGGAACGAATCCGCCACGATGCGCAGCGGCTGATAGTCGGTGTCGCTCTGGCGGGAGCGGATGAGGTGGGCGAAGCGTTCGTAGATTCCAGCATATTCGCGGTCCGGGCCGGACGCCTGTTCCTTACCCCCGATATAGAGTTCCGAGCCGCCCTTTGAAAGACGCAACTCGCCGGCATTCGTCTGGACTGTGATGTCCCACGTCTGCGGGCCTTCCTGTCGCCAGTCGAATTCGGCCGTAACCGGCGCGCCTTCGACGGTCCGCATGGCGATGGAAGCGGCGATCGGCTGCTTCTTGTTTTCAGGGAATTCAAGAACCGACTTCTCGACCATGATATGCCCGGGGACGATCTCGGTCAGAATGGAAAGCGCGTTGATACCGGGATCGAAGACGCCGAAGCCGCCCGGTTCCCAGATCCAGGCCTGGCCGGGATGCCAGCGACGCACGTCTTCCTTCCAGACGATCGAGATCGACTGGATGACCTTGTCTGCGAGCCACTGCTTCGCAGGCTCAACACCGAGCGCAAAGCGCGAATGCCAGGTGGCAAACAAGGTGACGCCAGCCTTGGCGGCAAGCTCCGAAAGGGCCTCCGCTTCGCCGAGTGTGGTTGCAGGCGGCTTTTCCATCAGCACATGGCGACCGGCAGCAATCGCAGCCTTTGCCATGTCGAAGCGGACTTCAGGCGGCGTGCAGAGCGATACGACCTTGATATCCGGGCGCGCTGCGAGAAACTCATCGAAATCGGTGAAGTTTTCCGCACCGTCGACTTTGCCATGCCGGCTGACGCCGACGGCAACGACAAAGTCGTCACCGCCTGCGATCGACGGAATATGTTGGTCGCGGGCAATCTTGCCGATGCCGACCAGCGCCAGCGGGATACGTTCTGCCATCTTGATATCCCTCAGTGTGCGTCCTTGCCGACCGGCGAACCGCGGCAACCCTTCAGGAAGTCGAAGTCTGCTCCGGTATCGGCACCCTCGACGTGATCGTGGAAGAGCTTGGCATAACCACTGGCCGGCGGCTCGACCGGCGGGCGCCATTCGGCCAGACGCCGCTGCATTTCCTCGTCCGAGATGTCGAGATGCACCCGACGGGCTTCGACATCGACTTCGATGAAGTCACCGTTCTTGACGATCGCGAGCGGACCACCACGCGCCGCTTCCGGCGAGGTGTGCAACAGGACAGTGCCGTAGGCGGTACCGGACATGCGCGCATCGGAGATGCGGACCATGTCGGTGATCCCCTTGCGCAGGACTTTCGGCGGCAGGCCCATGTTGCCGACCTCGGCCATGCCCGGATAACCACGCGGACCACAGTATTTGAGGACCATGACGCAGGTTTCGTCGATATCGAGCGCCTCGTCGTTGATTTTCGCCTTGTAGTCATCGATGTCTTCGAAGACCACGGCACGGCCGCGATGCTTCATCAGATGCTGAGAGGCAGCCGACGGCTTCAGCACGCAGCCCTTGGGTGCGAGATTTCCACGCAGGACGACGATACCGCCCTGCTGGGTCAGCGCCTTGTCGACCGGCAGGATGACGTCCTCGTTCCAGTTGCGGACATCCTTGACCTCGTCCCAGATGTTTTCGCCAGAGACAGTCAGTGCGTCCTTGTGAAGCTTGCCGGCTTCACCGAGCATCTTGATGACGACAGGCAGGCCACCGGCATAGAAGAACTCTTCCATCAGATATTTGCCCGACGGCATGAGGTTCACGATCATCGGTACGTCACGGCCCAGGCGATCCCAGTCGTCGAGGGTGAGATCGATGCCGACACGGCCCGCCATGGCGAGCATGTGGATGACGGCATTGGTCGATCCACCGATCGCGCCATTGACGCGGATCGCGTTTTCGAAGGCTTCCTTGGTCATGATGTCGGAAGGCTTCAGATCATCCTTGACCATCTGCACGATGCGACGACCCGAAAGCTGCGCCATCACCTTGCGGCGGCTGTCGACGGCCGGGATCGCGGCATTGCCGGACAGAGCCATGCCGAGCGCTTCAACCATGGAGGCCATGGTCGAGGCGGTGCCCATGGTGTTGCAGGTACCACTGGAACGCGACATCGAAGCTTCCGCTTCGACGAATTCTTCCTGGGTCATCTCGCCGGCCTTCACGGCTTCGGAGAACTTCCAGAGGTGGGTGCCGGATCCGACGCGCTCACCACGGAAATAGCCGTTCAGCATCGGACCGCCAGTCACGACGATCGACGGAAGGTCGGTGGAAGCGGCAGCCATCACCAGCGACGGCGTGGTCTTGTCACAGCCGACTAGCAGGACCGCACCATCGATCGGCTGCGCGCGCATGGCTTCCTCGACGGCGAGCGCCGCAAGGTTGCGATACATCATGGCCGTCGGGCGGAAGGTATTTTCCGACGCCGAGAAAACCGGGATCTCGACCGGGAAGCCGCCGGCTTCCCAAACGCCGGCCTTCACCTTTTCGGCCAATTCGCGCAGATGGCCATTGCAGGGGGTGAGGTCGGACCAGGTGTTCAGAATACCGATGACGGGACGACCGTCGAACAGGTCGTGCGGGTGACCCTGGTTCTTCATCCAGCCACGGTGGTAGATGGTGTCACGCGACGTGCCGCCATACCAGTGCTGCGATCTCAGTTGGCGCGGCCAGGCCGCCGGTTTGAACTTGCTCATGGCTATCGTCCTGTCTCTGTTGAATGGGCGGGTCGGAGGGCCGATCCGCTCAGAGCATCTTCACCTTGACGGTCTCTGCAGCAGCCTTTGCCAGGCGATTGCGCAGCGGAAGACCGAATTGCGGCGACTCGATTTCAAACACGTCACCTTCCTGCGTGACGAACCCGTCAGCGACCGAAAGCGTGGCCGTGCCGTACATGTGGATGTGAAGGTCGCCGGGCTGGCAGAAGAGCGCATACTTGAAATGGTGGTATTCAAGGTTCGCGATCGTGTGCGACATGTTTGCCTCACCCGAGAGGAACGGCTTCTCCCATACGGTCTGGCCACCGCGCACGATGCGCGAGGTACCTTCGACGTGGTCAGGTAGGGCGCCGACGCGCAGTTCCGGACCAAAGGAGGCCGGACGCAGCTTGGAGTGGGCGAGGAAGAGATAGTTGATCTTCTCGGTCACGTGGTCGGAAAATTCGTTAGCGACGGAGAAGCCCAGGCGATGCGCGGTGCCATCGTCGCCGATGATGTAATAACCGGCCATCTCGGGTTCTTCACCACCATCGAGAGCGAACGATGGCGACACGAGGTCGTCGCCGGGTGCGACAGCGTTGAAACCGTTGCCCTTGTAGAACCACTCGGGCTGTACGCCGGTTTCGCCGGGCTTCGGCTTGCCGCCTTCCAGACCCATGCGGAACATCTTCATCGAGTCGCTCATGCCGGCGGTGTCCGCATGCATGTTGTCTCGCGCAGATGCCGAACCCGTATGGGTGAGACCCGTACCGGTCAGGTACATGTGGGCCGGATCCGGATGACGGACCGGGCAATCGAGCTTGCCTTCGGCCGCAAGCGCGACGAGGTCGACGGTGTCGCCTTGGCCCTGCTTTTCGATCAGGGCGGCCACGGAGGTCCCGGCGGCTATCGCCGCCTTGGCCAGTTCGTATGTGGAGTTAAATCCAGGGACAAGGCGCGCAGCCTCACCCTGGCGGCAAATGATGCCGCCAGCCTTCAATTGCGAGAGAAACATAAGCCTATCCTCAGACTGCTTTGTTCTTGTTGTAAACGTCGAAGAAGACAGCAGCCAAAAGCACGAGGCCCTTGATGAGCTGCTGGTAGTCAATGCCGATACCCATGATCGACATGCCGTTGTTCATGACACCCATGATCAGGGCGCCGATGACAGCACCGGTAATCTTGCCCACGCCGCCGGATGCAGAAGCACCGCCGATGAAGCAGGCCGCGATGACGTCGAGTTCGAAGCCGACACCGGCTTTCGGCGTCGCCGAATTGAGGCGCGCCGCAATGATCATGCCGGCGAGCGCTGCGAGAACGCCCATGTTGACGAAGGTCAGGAACACCAGGCGTTCGGTATTGATGCCGGAGAGCTTTGCGGCCTTCTCGTTGCCGCCCAGCGCATAGATGCGACGGCCAATGGTCGTGCGGGTGGTGACGAAGGAATAGAGGGCAATCAGAATGCCCATGACGACGAGCACGTTCGGCAGACCGCGATAGGTCGCCAGCTGATAGCCGAGGAAGATCGCGACAACGCTGATGATGCCCATCTGCACGGCGAAGAAGACGAAGGGTTCGTTTTCCGTGCCATGCTCTTCGTTCAGGCGACGGTGCTTCATGCCGTTAAAGATGGCGAGAGCAACGAGCAGCACGACCACGATGATCGCGACATGGTTGGCGATACCCGTCGTCGCAACATCCGTCAGCGGCATGAAATCCGGGATGAAGCCGGTCGACAGCAGCGTAAATTCCTTCGGGAACGGACCGATCGGGCGTCCCTGCAGGACCACATAGGTCAGACCGCGGAACACCAGCATGCCGGCGAGCGTCACGATGAAGGACGGGATCTTCTGATAGGCGACCCAGTAGCCCTGGGCGGCACCCATGATGCCGCCGAGCATCAGACACAGCGGAACGACGAGGGAGAAATGCCAGCCCCATTTGACCAGCATGATCGCCGATATGCCGCCGATGAAGGCGACAATCGAGCCGACCGACAGATCGATATGCCCCGCCACGATGATCAGCAACATGCCGAGCGCCATGATGACGATGAACGAGTTCTGCAGCACCAGGTTGGTGATGTTGACCGGGCGGAAGAGAACGCCGTCGGTCAGGAACTGGAACAGCAACATGATGACGACGAGTGCAAGCAGCAGTCCGTATTCGCGGATGTTGTTGCGCAGATAGTCGCCCACGGAGACCTTGGGGGTTTCGGTTCTTGTGTCGATGGCCATTAGTGTTTCTCCCCAGAGCGCATGATGGCACGCATGATGGACTCTTGGCTTGCTTCTTCCTTGGACAGTTCCGCGACGATGCGACCTTCGTTCATGACGTAGATGCGGTCGCAGGTGCCGAGCAGTTCCGGCATTTCCGATGAGATCATCAGAATGCCCTTACCTTCGGCGGCAAGCTGGTTGATGATGGTGTAGATTTCGAATTTTGCGCCAACGTCGATGCCGCGGGTCGGCTCGTCGAGGATCAGGATCTCGGGGTTGGTGAACAACCACTTCGACAGCACGACCTTCTGCTGGTTGCCGCCGGACAAGTTGACGGCTTCCTGATAGATCGAATGTGAGCGGATCCGAAGCTTCTGACGATAGTCGGCCGCCACCTTGGCTTCCTTGCGATCGTCGATGACGGTGCCGCTGGAAACGCCGTCGAGATTGGCGAGCGTGGTGTTTTCCTTGATGTTGTTCTGAAGGACCAGACCGAGATGCTTGCGGTCTTCGGTCACGTAGGCAAGTCCGGCATCGATCGCCTTCGGGATCGTCGAGACGTCGACCGGCTTGCCATGCATCCAGACGTCACCGGTGATCTTGTGACCCCAGGACTTGCCGAAGATGCTCATCGCCGTCTCGGTGCGGCCGGCGCCCATGAGCCCGGCGATACCGACGACCTCACCCGCCCGAACGTTGAAGGCAATATCGTGCAGGAACTGACGATCACGGTGGTTCTGGTGGAAGACGTTCCAGTTCTTCACTTCGAGAAGCATGTCGCCGATTTTCGGATCGCGCTTCGGATAACGGTCTTCCATGTCACGGCCGACCATCCCCTTGATGATCCGGTCTTCGGTGATTTCCTGCGTGTGACAGTCGAGCGTTTCGACAGTGCCACCGTCACGAATGATGGTGATCTTGTCGGCGACCTTGCGGATCTCGTTGAGCTTGTGGGAGATGATGATCGAGGTCATCCCCTGCTTGCGGAATTCCATCAGAAGCGTCAGCAGCGCGTCCGAATCCGTTTCATTGAGAGAAGCGGTCGGCTCGTCGAGGATGAGCAACCGGACCTTCTTCGACAGCGCCTTGGCGATTTCGACCAGCTGCTGCTTGCCGACACCGATGTCGGTTATGCGGGTGGAAGGAGAATCCTTCAGGCCAACCTTCGCCAGCAACTCTTTCGTCCGCGCGAAGGTCTGGGGCCAGTGGATCACGCCCTTGTCGGCGATCTCGTTGCCGAGAAAGATGTTTTCGGCGATCGACAGGAGCGGCACGAGTGCCAGTTCCTGGTGAATGATGATGATGCCGAGTTCCTCGCTGTCGGAAATACGGCCGAAGCGACGGACTTCGCCGTCGTAATAGATATCGCCGTCATAGGTGCCCGCAGGATAGACGCCGCTCAGGACCTTCATCAGCGTGGACTTGCCGGCGCCATTTTCGCCGACCAGCGCGTGGATCTCCCCCTCGCGCACCTTGAAGCTGACATTGTCCAGCGCTTTCACGCCGGGGAATGTCTTTGTGATGCCGCGCATCTCGAGAATGATGTTGTCCATGTACAGAATTCCTGCACCAAGCCAGCGATCCTATCTGGATCGAGCCGGAGGCGCGAGCTCCCTCAATGCGTATAGAAAAGGGGTCCGCGACGGATCGCGGACCCGGATGCGATCCGAAGGATCAGTTGTCGATCTGATCGGCGGTGTAGTAACCGGCGCCGACGAGAACGTCCTTGGCATTCGACTTGTCGAGAGCGACAGGCTTCAGCAGGTAGGACGGAACGACCTTAACACCATTGTTGTAGGTCTCGTTGTCGTTGATCTCGGGCTCCTTGCCTTCCATGATGGCTTCGACCATCGAGACGGCAACCTTGGCGAGTTCGCGGGTGTCCTTGAAGACGGTCGAGTACTGCTCGTCGGCAAGCATCGACTTGATCGAGGGCAGCTCGGCGTCCTGACCGGTGACAACCGGCATCGCCATGTCGCCCGAACCGTAGCCTACGCCCTTGAGAGCAGACAGGATGCCGATCGAGAGGCCGTCATAAGGAGACAGAGCGCCATGCAGCTTGTCTTCGGTGTAGGTCGAGGACAGCAGGTTTTCCATACGAGCCTGGGCAACGGTGCCGTCCCAACGCAGCGTACCGACCTGGTCCATGCCCTGCTGGCCGGACTTGATCACGATGTCGCCGCTGTCGATGAGCGGCTGCAGAACCGACATGGCGCCGTCGTAGAAGAAGAAGGCGTTGTTGTCGTCAGGCGAACCGCCGAAGAGTTCGACGTTCCACGGCTTGGTGTCCGGGAACTTGGCCTTGAGGCCATCAACGAGGCTGGTTGCCTGGAGAACGCCGACCTGGAAGTTGTCGAAGGTGGCGTAGTAGTCGACATTGCCCGAGTCACGGATCAGGCGGTCATAAGCGATGACCTTGACGCCGGCATCGGCGGCCTTCTGCAGGATGTCGGAGAGCGTGGTGCCGTCGATGGCGCCGATCACGAGAACCTTGGCACCCTTGGTGACCATGTTTTCGATCTGGGCCAGCTGGTTCGGAATGTCGTCGTCAGCGAACTGCAGGTCCGGCGTGTAGCCAGCGTCCTGGAACAGCTTTTCCATGGTCTCGCCATCGGAGATCCAGCGGGTCGACGTCTTCGTCGGCATCGAAATGCCGACCATGCCCTTGTCCTGTGCGAAGGACGCGGGCGCGAATGATGCGATGCCGATTGCGAGCGACGCAATCAGGGCGCCAAGTTTCTTCATGGTAACCTCCCTGGTCATACCGTGCGAGGCCAAGCTCCTCCTGGCACTCGCTGAAACAAGAACGAGCGGCTGACGCGGCAGCCCCCAGCTCCGTGGCGAGTCTTATCGTGGCCAATATACCGATCAAATGATTATTTTGACTTTCTGCATACCATGGTTGATATGTCCTTTATGGCCGAAATTCATGTCCACCGATTGCAACCAAAGCATCTGAACCTCATCCGCTCGATCGCGGAGCTCGGGCAATTAAGCTTGGCCGCTCAGGAGCTTGCGCTGACGCAGCCTGCGGCTTCCCGCATGTTGGGCGAAATCGAACGCTATGTCGGGTCACCGATCTTCGTCCGCACGCCCAAAGGCATGGAGCCGACAGCTGTCGGCAGTGCGCTTGCTCGCCGTGCACAGAACGTACTGGAGGAAATGCGCGAAGCCGCCCGCGAGGTGGAAGCCATCCAGCGCGGGCTGACAGGCAAGGTCAGGATCGGCGCCGTCACCGGCGGAGCGGTCGGTTACGTTGTGCCCGCCATCCGCGCGTTGAAGGCTGAAGCCTCCACCGTCGACATACATGTCGACGTTGCACCGAGCGGCGAGATGATCCGCGATCTTCTGTCAGGCCAGTACGACTTCGTTCTCGGGCGCATCCCGGCCGGCATCGACGCGCGACAGTTCCATGTCGACGGCGCGACCATGGAAGAGGTGGAGATCGTCGTGCACCGCATTCATCCGCTGGTCAACGTGGACCGGCTCAACATCTCGGACATGGCCCATTTCCCCTGGGTCATGCAGGCGCCCGGCACCCCCCTGCGCCAGGCGGTGGAGAATGTCTTCATCGAAGAAGGCGCCCCCATTCCGCGCAACATTGTCAACACCACATCTCTTCTGGTCATGATCGCGATGCTCGCCTCGTCCAACGCGATCGCTCCCATGTCGCGTGAAGTCGCCGATCTTCTCTGTCGACAGACGCCCGTCGGCGACCTGACCACGCTGAAACTCGATACGCCAATCGAAGTGACGCCCTATCATCTGATCACCCTGAGCGGCAAACGTCTGTCGCCGATCGCCGCACGGCTGCGTGAGCTGCTGCTCAGTCGATTCCTGAGCAGGGGACGGTGAGACCATGGTCGCGGGACCCCGATAAGCTTGCAATTTCGGGCATGTCAGGCACACTGTCACCCAGCCGTCATGAATCGCAGCTCATGGAGCATTGATGACAGAGCAGCCGGAAGGGCAGCGCCGTGAAGACGAGGGAGCCGAGAAAAGCGCCACCGGCGTAGTCGATCTCGGCATATACAGGCAATCCTTCGACCCTCTTCCCGTCACGTTCCATCGCCGCGAACTGGACGCGATCCTCTGGATCTATGGCCGCATGGTCGGGGAGGGTGAATGGCGCGACTATGCGATCGATCACCTCAAGGATCGAGCCGTCTTTTCCGTCTTCAAAAGGTCAGGCGAATATCCGCTCTACCGCATCGAAAAGAATCCGAAGCTTGCGGCCAAGCAGGGCGCATTTTCGGTTATCGCAACGGATGGCCGGATCCTGAAGCGCGGCCACGACCTTCGCCAGGTCCTCAAGATTTTTGACAAGGCGTTGAAAGCCCTCGACTGACGATCAAGGCATCGTGCCGGGATAGCTGGACAGATCGGGCATGGTCGAATTCCCCTCGCCCAGCACCTTCTGCATGAAGACCGTATCGAGCCACAGGCCATGCTTGAAGCCGGTTCCGACCAGGCGTCCGGCGGGTTCGAAGCCACAACTGCGATGCACCGCCATGGACGCCTCGCTCGCACCGCCGATGACCGCGATCATCTGGCGAAAACCCAGCGCCTCGCACCGTATCAGCAGTTCTCTCAGCAGAGCCTTCCCGACACCGCGACCGCGAGCCGAAGGGGCGATATAGATGGAATCTTCGACGAGCCATCGATAGGCCGGACGGGTTCTGAAGGCCGATGCATAGGCATAGCCTGCAAGCAATCCCTTTTCATCGACCGCCGCGAGATAGGGATAGCCCTTGGCCTTGAGGGCGGCAAATCTCCCCGACATCTCTTCGAGATCGGGCGAAACGAGCTCATAGCTTGCGGTTCCGTTGACCACGGCGTCTGCGTAGATTGCAGTCACCTGCGGAAGGTCGTCAGGGATCAGGTCGCGAATTTCGAGATTCATGCAACTACTCCGGTCAACCTGCTTGTTTATCCACGTGCTGACAGGCGAGACAAGCGCCGGAGTGTAACGGTGACACTGCGATCGATCCCAACACCTTCGCTTTTCGCCGAAGCGGCGGGTGTGTCGGCTTGACTCGCGCTGAAAACCTTGTAATCCCTCGCCGCGAAGAGGAATTCGGTCCATGCACGCTTTCGGGCAACCCTTTGCGGTCTTCCACCCCCTGCAGCAGTCTGCTGCCGGTGGCGCATGCCTTTCTCTTGCATCCACGACCAAGGCCAAAACGACGACGAAAACCGTCTGACGTCTTCGGCCACCGCTCTCTCCCCGGCACGGCCGGGGACAAGGAAGGTTGCGCACCCGTCGCGAG
Organism: Rhizobium sp. R86522; assembly: GCF_042466255.1. NCBI lineage: Bacteria > Pseudomonadati > Pseudomonadota > Alphaproteobacteria > Hyphomicrobiales > Rhizobiaceae > Rhizobium > Rhizobium sp. R86522. The sequence goes on along the minus strand of NZ_JAXHBX010000001.1, from coordinate 3,977,664 downwards.
CTTCCCCCTCACCACCCGAGGAGAGACAGAAAGAGAGCATAGACATGGGTTTCAAGATTGCAGTCGTAGGCGCAACCGGCAATGTCGGGCGCGAAATGCTGAACATCCTCTCCGAGCGCGGCTTTCCGGCATCGGAAGTCGTGGCACTTGCCTCGGCGCGCTCGCAGGGCACGGAAGTCTCCTTCGGTGACAAGGTCCTGAAGGTTTCCAACCTCGACAATTACGATTTCTCCGACACGGACATTTGCCTGATGTCGGCCGGTGGCACCATCTCCCAGAAGTGGTCGCCGAAGATCGGCGCGCAGGGCTGCGTCGTCATCGACAACTCCTCGGCCTGGCGTTACGATTCGGACGTTCCGCTGATCGTTCCGGAAGTCAATCCGGACGCCATCGTCGATTTCAAGAAGCGCAACATCATCGCCAATCCGAACTGCTCGACCGCCCAGCTCGTCGTAGCTCTGAAGCCGCTGCATGATGTCGCCAAGATCAAGCGCGTCGTCGTCTCGACCTACCAGTCGGTTTCCGGCGCCGGCAAGGAAGGCATGGACGAACTGTTCACGCAGACCCGCGCCGTGTTCGTCGCCGATCCGGTCGAGTCGAAGAAGTTCACCAAGCGCATCGCCTTCAACGTCATCCCGCATATCGATAGCTTCATGGAAGACGGCTACACGAAGGAAGAGTGGAAGGTTCTGGCCGAGACGAAGAAGATGCTCGATCCGAAGATCAAGGTGACCTGCACTGCCGTGCGCGTTCCGGTCTTCATTGGTCATTCGGAATCCGTCAACATCGAGTTCGAGAACGAGATCACAGCCGATCAGGCCCGCGACATCCTGCGCGAGGCTCCGGGCTGCCTTGTCATCGACAAGCATGAAAACGGCGGCTACATCACGCCCGTCGAATGCGCCGGAGAAGATGCCACATTTATTTCCCGTATCCGCGAGGATGCGACGGTTGAGAACGGTCTCAACATGTGGGTCGTCTCCGACAACCTGCGCAAGGGTGCAGCCCTCAACGCCATCCAGATTGCCGAGCTGCTCGTCAATCGCGGCTTGATCAAGCCCCGCGCAGCCGCTTGATCTATTACTGCAGAGGCTTCCCGATTGAACACGGGAAGCCTCGAACGGCGCTTTCAGCTGAAAGTGATCCGATTTGAGACCTTCACGGCCCTACATTAGCTTTGGACGGATGACAAAGTCATCTTTCACTGGCATGGTGCGGCCGAATCGCCCTCCACAGTCCGTTATGAGGCATCAATGCGACTGACATCCACTTTGTCGGCGGCTCTCGTTTCCGTCGTCGCGCTGTTCGCCGGCACGCAACACGCCGCCGCCGCTGCTTGCAGCAACACTTCCGCTGGCTTTGAAGATTGGAGCGCCGCTTTCAAGCAGCAGGCTGCTGCCCAGGGCTTCAGCCCGCGCATGCTCGATAAGGTTTTCTCCGCGGTCAACTATAGCCGCAGCACCATCAGTGCAGACCGCGGTCAGAAGAGCTTCAAGCTCTCCTTCGATCAGTTCATGCAGAAGCGCGGCGGACAGACTATCATCAACCGCGGCAAGACGATGAAGAAGAACAACGCGGCTCTCTTTGCACGGCTTGAGAAGCGTTATGGCGTCCCGGCAGGTCCGCTGATCGCCATCTGGGGCATGGAGACCGGATTCGGCTCCTTCCTCGGCAAGGAGCACACCCTCTCGGCCGTCGCCACGCTCGCCTTCGATTGCCGCCGCAGCGCATTCTTCACCGACCAGTTCTACGCAGCGCTGGAACTCGTTCAGGCCGGCAACCTCGATGTGAACGCCAAGGGCGCAGCCCACGGCGAAATCGGCCAGACACAGTTTCTGCCGCGCAACGTCATTCGCTTCGGTGTCGACGGTGACGGCGATGGCCATATCGACATGGTCCGTTCGCGCGCCGACGCTCTCGCATCGACCGCAAACTTTTTGCGCGGCCATGGCTGGCAGCCAGGCGCCGGCTATCAGCAGGGTGAGCCGAACTACGCCGCCATCCAGGGTTGGAATGCCGCAAGCGTCTACCAGCAGGCAATTGCCTATATCGGCGCGCGGATCGACGCCGAATAATCGACAAGCAAACGGCGGCCACGGGCCGCCGTTTCGCATTTCAGGTAAAGGTGAAAGTCGATAACAGGCTGATCAATTGCCGGTCTCGGCACCGAGCCGTTCGAAGTCCCTGGTCTTCGGGTCCATGACCCACAATTCCCCATTGCTGATGTCGAACCAGGCACCGTGGATGCGCAGCTTGCCGCGCTCCTCAAGGATCTTCACGCAAGGGAAAGTCCGCAGATTGGCAATCGAATTTCGGATGGAGATGCGCTCGAGGGCCGTCTGGCGCTCGGCTGGCGTCATGGTGGAGTTGCCCTGGATCTGCTCGGCAGCGGGCGCGACGAGGTTCATCCACTTGCCGATGAAATCTCCCGGCGAGAGTGGCTCGGCGTTCGGATCAAGGGCTGCACGAATACCGCCGCATCGCCCGTGGCCCATGACGATGATGTCCTGCACACGCAAGGCCTGGACGGCGAATTCGAGGGCAGCCGAGGTTGAGTGGTACTGCCCGTCCGGCTCGTAGGGCGGCACCATATTGGCAACATTGCGGACAACGAAGAGCTCGCCCGGAATGGAATCGAAGATCACCTCGGGCGCAGCCCGGGAATCGCAGCACGCAATCACCAGCGTATTGGGCTTTTGCCCCTGCTCGGCAAGGACGCGATAGCGGTCACGCTGATCGTGATACCGGCCGCTCATGAAGTTGCGATAGCCGTTGAGAAGTGCGGAGGGAAATTGGCTCATCGCTACCGATTACAGCGCGTGAACGGCACTGGCAACCAAGTGCCGCCAGAGAATTGCCTGGGAAATCAGGAGCCGCTACCGGGCCTCCGCACGGCGGGATGCAAGAGGCGGCGCATCTGTACCATGGCCATGGGGGTCGAAAGGCTGGAGGCGTCACTCTCCAGAGTCAGCTCGTCACCGCCGCGCTTGGCTGTTTGCATCAGAATTTCGAAGACACTGGACGTCGCCAGTTGCAGCGCTTTTTCTTCGTCCATGCCTTCGAGAAGACGCGCCAGAAAGACGGCGGCCAGGAGATCGCCCAGGCCGTTTGGCGGATTGTCGATGAGCCGGTGCTCGGCGAGCAGGGCCGAGCGACCGCTGAGCAGGAGGTTTCCTGTTCCCTTGGCCATCATTGGCACCGCGGAGGTGACCAGCATGCGTTTCGGTCCGAGATCGCCCGCCGCTTCTATGATCGCCTGGTTGCTTGGCAGCTCGCGTCCTGCCATCCACTGCAGTTCATAGCGATTGGGTGTCGCAAGATCGGCAAGCGGAATGAGCCGCTCTCGGATGGCCGTTGCGGTTTCGACCGGCACGTAAAGTCCTCCGAGATCGCCAATCACGGGATCGCACACATAGATCAGATCCGGATTCTTTTCTTTTGCAGCTTCGACGAGACGAGCCACGGCTGCCGGCTGGCGGGCGCTGCCGAAGTATCCGGATAATATCGCGGAAACCTCTCCGAGCCAGGGCGCCCTGATCAGGTCATCGATCACGCTGTCGAAGTCGTCATCGGGAAATCGCAGACGCGTCGCCGGACCATGTCCCGGATGCCAGGGAAGCACGATTGTCGGAAGTGCCCAGACTGGCCGACCCAGGACTTCCAGGGCGAACACGGCGGCTCTGTTGCCCACGGATCCTCGGACCACATGGCTCGAAATGACGATAACTGCACCCTTGCTGAATTCGCGCATTTTATGTGATTCGCTTTCTAAGCCAGCAATCGAACTGGAAAGACACCATCTGGTACAAAAATTTCCTGAATATTACGAATTTGACCGCATATTTTCGCCTGATTTTTTCCTATTCCTGTTCCATACATACTTTTGCAAGCCATTTGCGTGAAGATGAAGCGCAAAGGCGCGATTTACGGAGGGGTACATGGGCAGGACCGGGTTCAGCAAGCGGGATGAGTTGCTGGAAAATGCGGAGCAGATGGCGCGAGAACAGGGCGGAGCCCATGTATCGCCCAAAGTCATATTCGGAAGGGCAAGCAACGACGACCTGGATCGCTACGAAGCGTCCATGCTGGCACGATCGGCCTCGAGAGCCGCAAGTGACATTGCGGGTTGGGATCGCACGACACCCCATATCAGCATCGATACCATCGAGGGCGTGAGCCCGAACGGCATTCCGGTCAGCGTTCTCTCCATCGTCGACCATAACAAGTCCTTCCTCTACGATTCGCTGATGGGCGAGGTGACCAGCCACTATCGCGACATCTATATGGCGGTCCATCCTATCCTAGCCGTGACACCGCGCGGTGACATCTCGCTCTCCAACCCGGATTCGGATCCGGAAGGTGCGATCAAGGTCAGCTATATTCAACTTCATCTGGCGCCGCTCTCAGCGGAGCAGTCCGCCGATTTGATAGGGCGGCTCCAGAACGTGCTGGCGCAGGTCAAGATGGCGGCGACCGACTGGAAGCCCATGCTGAATCTGCTGGAAACAGCGCTTTCCGAGCTTCGGGACCTGTCTGCCGGACGGACCGAAGCCGAGCGCGACGAGGCGGTTGCCTTCATCGAGTGGCTCCGTAACAACAATTTCACCTTCCTCGGCATGCGGGAATACACCTATTCGGGCGATGGAGCCGAAGCGACCGTTGAGCGCGACAAGGGCAGCGGCCTCGGCATTCTCTCGGACCCTGATGTTCGCGTGCTTCGCCAGGGGCAGAACCAGGTGACGACGACCCCCGAGATCCTCGCCTTCCTGCAAGGTCCCGACTACCTCATCGTCACCAAGGCGAATGTCAAATCCGTCGTCCACCGCCGCGCCTACATGGACTATGTCGGCATCAAGCGCTTCGGACCGAACGGCAAGGTCGCAGGCGAGCTCCGCATCGTCGGCCTGTTTACAGCCACCGCCTATACGCGCTCGGTCAATCAGATCCCGCTCTTGCGCGCCAAGGTCGAGAAGGTCGTGTCCCATTTCGACTTCGACCCTCGTAGCCATTCCGGCCGCATGCTGCAGAACACGCTGGAAAACTATCCCCGCGACGACCTCTTCCAGATCACACCCGACCTGCTGGCAAAGTTCTGCGAACAGATCAACGATCTCTCCGAACGCCCGCGGGTGCGCGTCTTGCCGCGCATCGACCATTTCGATCGTTTCGTCTCCCTGATCGTTTACGTCCCCCGCGAAGACTACAACTCCATGGTCCGCGAGAAGATCGGCCTTTATTTCCAGTCCGTCTACAAGGGGCATGTTTCAGCCTTCTATCCGGCCTTCCCCGAAGGCGGCGTGGCCCGCGTGCACATCATCATCGGCCGACGCGAAGGGACGACTCCTCAGATCCCTCAAGCAACGCTTGAAGAGGCGGTTCGCCAGATCACTGCTCGCTGGGCGGATCGGTTCGCGGCCCTTGCCGGCAAAGGCGCGCCGACGCTTGAAGTGGGGCAGGCATTCGAGGAAGCCTTTACCCCCGAAGAGGCGGTCAGCGATCTCAAGCACATCAAGGCCTGCATCGCAGGAGCCCCGCTGTCGCTCGAATTCCACCAGGTGACGGACGAGCGCGGCCCGCTTCTCTATCTCAAGATCTTCCACATGGGTGATCATCTGCCCCTGTCGCGTCGTGTCCCTCTGCTTGAAAACCTCGGTTTCCGGGTGATCAGCGAGCGCACCTTCGACATCGGCATCGGTCGCTCCGACGACGACCAGAGTGTTGTCGTTCTCCACGACATGGAACTGCAGGTTCCAGACGGGATAAACTTCGACATCAAACAGCATGCGACACAGGTTGAAGAGGCCTTTCTTGCGGCCTTTACGGGTGCAGTCGATAACGACGCATTCAACCGCCTGATCCTGGCGGCAAGCGTCACTGCCCGCGAAGCATCGGTACTGAGGGCCTATGCCGCCTATCTCCGGCAGGCCGGCGCGGTCTATCCCCTGACCTACATGGCGGAAACGCTGACCAAACACCCGGCCATCGCAGCCGACCTGGTGACCCTCTTCAAGAACCGCTTCGATGTCTCGCTGGCTGAGAAAAGCCGCAAGACCCGCCACGCAGAACTGCTTGACGCGCTGGAAAGCAAGCTGAACGACGTCAAGATCCTTGATGAAGACCGCATCGTGCGTCGCTACATCAATGCGATCGAGGCGACACTCAGAACCAACTTCTACCAGAAGGGCTATCAACAGAGCGATCGCCCGATGCTTGCCTTCAAGTTCGATCCGCACAAGCTGGAAGGCCTACCCGAACCGCGTCCGTTCCGCGAAATCTTCATCTACGGCGTCGAGGTCGAAGGCGTCCATCTGCGCTTCGGCAAGGTCGCCAGAGGCGGTCTGCGCTGGTCGGATCGCGCGCAGGACTACCGCACGGAAGTGCTTGGCCTCGTCAAGGCGCAGCAAGTCAAGAATGCCGTGATCGTGCCGGTCGGTGCGAAGGGCGGCTTCTTCCCCAAACAGCTCCCCCCTGCGACCAACCGCGAAGCCTGGTTCGCAGCCGGCACGGAAGCCTACAAGACCTACATCCGCACCCTCCTGTCGATCACCGACAACATCGTTGCCGGTGAGATCGTTCCGCCAGCGGAGACCCTCCGGCCGGATGGCGATGATCCCTATTTCGTCGTGGCCGCCGACAAGGGCACGGCGACCTTCTCCGACACGGCGAACGGCCTCGCTCAGGAAGCCGGCTTCTGGCTCGACGATGCCTTCGCCTCTGGCGGTTCTGCTGGATACGACCACAAGAAGATGGGCATTACCGCCCGCGGCGCCTGGGAAACGGTCAAGCGTCACTTCCGTGAAATCGATACCGACATCCAGAAGACGCCGTTCACCGTGGCTGGCGTCGGCGACATGTCGGGCGACGTCTTCGGCAACGGCATGCTGCTGTCGGAACAGATCAGGCTGATCGCGGCCTTCGACCATCGCGACATCTTCATCGATCCCAATCCCGATCCGGCCATCTCGTTTGCCGAACGCAAGCGGATGTTCAACCTGCCGCGATCCAGTTGGCAGGACTATGACCGCTCGACCCTGTCGGCCGGGGCGATGATCATCTCTCGTGCAGAGAAATCCGTGAAACTCACCCCGGAGGCGGCCGAGGCAATCGGCCTTGCAACGACCACCGCCACGCCGATGGACATCATGACGGCAATCTTGAAGGCGCCGGTCGATCTCCTCTGGTTCGGCGGCATCGGCACCTACATCAAGGCGGCGGCGGAGACCGACGCCGAGGTCGGTGATCGCGCCAATGATGCGATCCGTGTGAGCGCCGCGGATGTCCGCGCCAAGGTCATCGGCGAAGGTGCCAACCTGGGTGTGACCCAGAAGGGCCGTATCGCCTACGCCTTGAATGGTGGCCGCTGCAATTCCGATGCGATCGACAACTCGGCCGGGGTGAATTCCTCGGACGTCGAGGTCAACATCAAGATCGCCCTGAGCCCGGCCATGCTGGAGGGGCGTCTGCCACGGGAGAAGCGCAATGTGCTGCTCGCCGAGATGACGGACGAAGTTGCAGATCTCGTGTTGCGCAACAACTATCTCCAGTCGCTGTCGATCTCACTTACTGAAGCCAAGGGTGCCGGCAACCGCGAAGAGCTGAGCCGGCTCATGGATTATCTCGAGGGCATGGGACGCCTTAACCGCAAGGTCGAGACACTTCCGGATTCCGCAGGCGTCGCAGAGCGCTACGTCTCGGGCAAGGCGCTGACCCGACCGGAAATCGGCGTGCTTCTCTCCTATGCGAAGATCGTGCTCTTCGATCAGTTGATCGAGTCGGATCTTCCGGACGACAGTTACTGCGAGGCGACGCTGTTCAATTACTTCCCGGCCGCCATGCGCGATACCTTTGCGACCGACATCGCTGCACATCGCCTCCGCCGTGAAATCATCGCGACGGTTCTTGCCAACCACGCCATCAACCGAGGCGGCCCCGGTTTTGTCGTTTCGGTCTGCGACGCGACGGGGAGCTCTCCTGACACCGTCGTCAAGGCCGCACTGGTCACCCGCGAGGCGCTCGGTCTGACGCCGCTCTGGGACAAGATCGACGCCCTGGACGCCCGCATCCCGGGGCAGACGCAGAACAGGCTCTACGCGATCATCTCGGAGATCTATGCGGCCATGACCCGGTTGCTGATCGATACCGGCTTCGTCAAGGGATCGATCGGCGATGCCGTGACGCAGTTGAAGGCTGCGGTGGCTTCGGCGTCACCCGTGTTCAAGAAGACGGTTCCGGCCGCCCTTCGACAGCATTTCGACGACCAGATTGCCGCCCTCATCGAAGCCGGCGCACCGCAAGCCCTGGCGGCTGAGGTCGTCAATCTGCAGACCATGCAGCTGCTGCCCGAGATCCTGCAGATTGCCGAGCGAACCGGCGCCGATTTCGCTGGAGCCATGCGCGGCTTCTTCGCTGTCTCCGAGGCCTTCCGTATCGGCCGCATCATCGAGAATGCCGGACGGATCCAGACGACGGACCACTATGACAGTCTGGCCCTGACGCGCAGCCTCGACCGGATCGGTCAGGCACGCAGACAGATCGTCTGTGTGGCGCTGACGAGCCACGGCCAGGATCCACAACCGGTTCAGGCATGGATCGCGACGGACAAGAACCGTGTCGAGCGGATCGGCAAGGAACTGGCATCGATCGTCGACAGCGGCGAACCGAGCATTTCCAAGCTCGCGGTCGCTGCCGGACTTCTGGGTGATCTTGCACAGGACCACGTGAGGTGACACTGTCCCGGGGCTTTAGAGCCTCTGGGGGATGCCTGTGACGACAAGTGAAGACGTGAAGACCAGCCACGGCCCCATCGACAGGGGTGTCCGTGGCTGGATGTTTTTTGACTGGGCAGCGCAGCCCTTCTTCACCGTAGTCACGACCTTCATCTTCGGTCCGTATTTCGTCTCGCGGATGACCGATGATCCGGTAAGCGCACAGACCGCCTGGAGCAATGCCGCGACGATTTCCGGCGTCATCATTGCCATCCTTGCACCCATTCTCGGTTCAATCGCCGACGAGTCCGGGTCCAGGAAGCCCTGGATCGCCTTCTTCGCGCTGATCAAGATCGCCTGCCTCGCCCTTCTCTGGACAGCCGCTCCGGGATCGCCCGTCGCTCTCGTGATGCTGTTGATGATCCTCGCCAGTATCGCAGCGGAGTTTTCCATCGTCTTCAATGATTCCATGATGCCGCGCCTCGTCAGCCAGCAGGATGTCGGGCGCGTGTCCAACATTGCCTGGGGCATGGGCTACATGGGCGGCATGATCGTGCTGATCTTCGTGGTGCTCTTCCTTGCCGGCAACCCGACGACCGGAAAGACGCTGATCGGGTTCGATCCGCTGTTCGGGCTGGACCCGGCAGCCGGCGAGGATGCTCGCATCACCGGCCCGATTTCCGCGGTCTGGTATCTGATCTTCATCTTGCCGATGTTCTTCTTCACCCCGGATGCAGCGAAGGGCAAAGCTTTCGGAGCGGCCGTCCGGTCGGGTCTTCGCGAGATCCGCTCGACACTTGGCGAATTACGCCACCGCAGCAATATCCTGCGTTTCCTCATCGCCCGTATGATCTATCAGGACGGCGTCAACGGACTTCTCGTGCTGGGCGGTGTCTTCGCTGCAGCCATGTTCGGCTGGTCGACGATGGAAATCGGCATCTACGGGATCATCCTCAACATCGTCGCGATCTTCGGCTGCCTCGTGGCCGGTCGCGTGGATAGGGCACTCGGCTCCAAAGTGGTGGTCCTGGTGAGCTTAGGATTGCTGATCATTGCCACCTTCGGGATCATCTCGACCGGCGTCGACTTCACCCTCTTCGGGCTGGTGAGCCTGCCGATCACAGGCACCGACGGACTGTTCGCCACCCCCGCCGAAAAGGCCTACGTCCTCTACGGCCTGTTGATTGGCATGTCCTTCGGCCCTGTCCAGGCCTCGTCGCGCTCCTATCTCGCCCGCAGCGTCGAACTGCACGAAGCCGGCCGTTATTTCGGTATCTACTCCTTGTCAGGTCGCGCGACGAGCTTCCTCGCGACGCTCTCCTTTTCGGTGGTAACGGCCTGGTCGGGCTCGCCACGCGCCGGCATGGCCACACTGCTGGTTTTTCTGATTGGCGGCCTCGTCCTTCTCTTGAGGACGAATTACCCGGCAACGGACAAGGGGACGAGCCTATAAAAAAAGGCCGGTGGATCGCCCCACCGGCCATTTGTTTTCATCAGCGATCGGGCTTCCTCAATGGCGGAAGTGACGGACGCCGGTAAAGACCATCGCCACGCCGTGCTCGTCGGCGGCTGCAATCACTTCTTCGTCGCGCATCGAACCACCGGGCTGGATGACAGCCGTGGCACCTGCTGCGATCGCTGCCAGAAGACCGTCAGCGAAGGGATAGAATGCCTCGGATGCAACGGCCGACCCCTTGGTCAGCGGTGCCGCAAGGCCGAGAGCCTTGGCAGCGTCTTCGGCCTTCAGCGCTGCAATGCGGGCGGAATCGACGCGGCTCATCTGGCCGGCGCCGATGCCGGCGGTCTGGCCGTCCTTGGCGTAGATGACGGCATTCGACTTCACGTGCTTGGCGATCTTGAAGGCGAACTTCATGTCCTCGAGCTCGGTGGCGGTCGGCGCGCGCTTGGTCACCACCTTGAGGTCGAGATCCTCGACCATGACATTGTCGCGGCTCTGGACAAGCAGACCACCGGAGACCGTCTTGGCCATGACGCCGCGGGCGCGCGGATCGGGCAGGGCGCCCGTGGTCAGCAAGCGCAGGTTCGGCTTGGCGGCGATGATCGCCTTGGCCTCGTCGGTGACTTCAGGCGCAATAATGACTTCGGTGAAGAGCTTGACGATTTCCTGCGCGGTCTCGGCATCGAGGAGCTGGTTGAGCGCGATGATGCCGCCGAACGCCGAGGTGCTGTCGCAGGCGAGCGCTCGCTTGTAGGCCTCGACCAGGCTTGAACCTGTCGCGACGCCGCAAGGATTGGCATGCTTGATGATCGCGCAGGCCGGGCCGTTTTCCGGCGGGAATTCGGCGACGAGTTCGAACGCCGCATCCGTATCGTTGATGTTGTTGTATGAAAGCTGCTTGCCCTGCAGCAGCGTCGCGGTCGCAACACCGGGACGGTGGTCGCCGGTGACATAGAAGCCCGCGCTCTGATGCGGGTTCTCGCCGTAGCGCATCTTTTCCTTCAAGACGCCGCCAACGGTCCGGTAGGCAGGCATCTCGATCTCGAGCGCTTCTGCAAACCAGTTGGAGATCGCAGTGTCATAGGCAGCGGTGCGGGCATAAGCTTTGGCCGCAAGCCGTTGGCGCAGCGCATAGGTCGTCTGGCCGTCATTTTCGGAGAGCGCGGCAATCACCTCGGCATAGTCGGCAGCATCGGTGACGACCGTGACATAGGCGTGGTTCTTCGCCGAAGCGCGGATCATGGCCGGTCCACCAATGTCGATGTTTTCAACGGTGGTCGGATAGTCGCCACCGGCCGCGCGAACCTGCTCGAAGGGATAGAGGTTGATCACCGAGAGATCGATGGCTTCGATGCCATGCGCCTTCATCGCCTCGACATGCTCTGCATCATCCCGGATCGACAGCAGACCACCATGGACCAGCGGATGCAGCGTCTTGACGCGGCCATCCATGATCTCGGGGAAGCCCGTGATCTCGGAGACGTCGATGACCGGCAAGCCGGCCGCAGCAAGAGCCTTGTGGGTGCCGCCAGTCGACAGAAGACGTACGCCGCGCTGGTGCAGCGCCTGCGCGAATTCGACGATACCGGTCTTGTCGGACACCGAGAGAAGTGCGGTACGCACGCGCACGAGGTCAGGGGCGGGGATCTTTTTGGAAACGACGGCCATGGTTCACTCCGAGCTGGCGGGCGCCCGGAAATGCGGCAGCGGGCGCGATGCCGCCGCCTAGCACAGCTTCACCTGTGAGGAAACCGCAAGATCCCCGCCATCAGGCGTGATGCGCGAGAAACCAGCGTATTTCCGGCCCCTCGAAGACGATCTCCAGCTGCTGCGACGGACGGATGCCCGAAACATCGGCGAAGAAGACATCTTCACCAATGGCGATTTCGCCGACCGGGATGGAGAAGGACCAGCTCTCGCCATCAGGAGCCACCAGCCTGATCTTCCGATCGTCGGAACGCTCGACGGTGATTGTCGGATGAACATGGAAACGCGCAATGACCTCTGCACCCGGCAGATTGGGAGTCGGCAGGCCGTCCGGCAACAGCAGGCGGTCCCGCCCGGCGATCTTGGTGCCCTGCTCGTTGATCCGGATCTCTCGCTCATGCAGGACACCGAAACGCTTCACATAGCCGTCGTGCCGTGCCGACAGCCGGTCACTGCCATCGGGACCGGTCTGTCGTTCGACCTCGATTTTGGAGGGGCCCGACAGCATGATCGTGCCGAGGCGGGACGACTGCGCGATCCGCGCCGAGGAAACGTCACCAATGCACACGGTGCTATGGGCAGCCGTAGCACGCGCCAATTGACGGAGCCGCTCCCCTGCAAAGCGCGGTGAGCCGCTATTGATGAGGAAACGGTTCCGTCCGGAGGACAATTCGAACGAGAGACAACCGGCGTGGGCCGTGCTCGAAAGCCGTGCCGAGAGGGGTTTGCCTGTGTCGACCAGGATCGTCGTGTCACCACCGGAAAGCCGCTGATAGCCCCCATGCGGCAAGGCCTTGAAGGGCTGCCCAGCCGTCTCGTCATATCTGAGAACACTCATGAGATCGGTGGCCAGCGAGGAACTTGCACCGTTGAACAGAGCCAAATCGCCGCTGCTGTGGCGGAAGAAACGCACGGCCGGGTACATGCGGTCGATGACCGGAATAAGCTTGGCGGGAACCTCATGACCGAGATTGATATAGCTTTGGCGCAGAGGCAGAAGGTCGAAAAGCAGATCGACAGAGGCCTGCGGATTGCGCGAGACATGGCTTCCATCCGCCAGAACCTGCCGCTCAAGCTCCCGGTCAAGCAACCGTCCCGCGCGGCGGACTGCCGCCGGACGCGCCTCGGCTGCGATCGACGCCATGGCGATGGCGATGCGCGCCTTGAGGCGCGGGAGACCGTCGGGCATCGAATCAGCACGGCGCTGAAGGTGGCGCACCTGCTGCCCAAGTGAGGACGTGAACCGACGGTAGAAGCCCGCATCGGCTTCGTGCAGCACGATCGGTGAATGCGAAAGCCAGCTGATGATCCGCCGGGACACGACCTCATTGTCCCAGGCGACACCCTTGCTACGGCCGCCATGCAGGCTGATCCACTGGTCCGTGATCCATCGCGCGTTGTCGCAGGCGGCAGCCGTCTTGTCGGCGCGAATATGGCGCAGCCAGCCAAAACCGTGCAGGCGGCGTGCAAACTGGACGGACGGCAGCTCCAGTTCGAAGGGAGATTGACCCTCGGTATCCAGAACACGTCCGGCGAGTGGAAAGCGCCCGTTGACGATCTCATCCGCCACAAACGAGTCGATCGCCCTGAGATCTGTCGGTGCCACGACGACTCGGTTCACGCGGAAAGCCCCGCGCTGCACCGCCGAAGGCATAACGATGGCAGCCGCCTGCCGCATGCGTCGCCAGGTTTCGGCGACGTGCAGCGAGATCAGTCGGACGCGATCATTGATTCGCATAATGGTTCCTGTCACCAGATCATGATGATCCAGCCATTCCGGTTGTCCGAGCCCGAGCAATGCGAAGGGATAGGGCCTTCGGGCTCCTGGCGATGGGCACGAAATGACAAGTCATATCGCCGTGCCCCGGTCATGCGGAGCAACGGTCCACGTTCACGCAGACTTCCCAACAGGTTTATTGAGATATTAGTTAAGTTTTAGCAATGACCGCGGCGTAGAAGCCATCAAGCCCGCCATTTTCTCGAAGCATGTCGGGCGTGGTCCTGAATTCACCCTTGGCGGTGATCGCTGCTTCCAGTCCGGGCCAGTCGGCCGGATCGATCGGCTGCAGGCGCAGGTCAGGGATCTCCGCCAACACCCGGGCAACAATCTCTTCGCCTTCGGAAGGGTCAATGGAGCAGTTGGAAAAGACCAGACAGCCACCCGGCTTCAACAGTGTTACGGCGTGACGCAGCAACTTCTCCTGCAGCTCGGCGAGCTTGGCGATATCGGCCGCATTCTTCGTCCAGAGAACATCCGGGTGGCGACGCGTCGTGCCGGTCGATGAACAGGGTGTATCGAGCAGGATCGCATCGAACGTCTCGTTCTCGTCGAGGTCGAGCAGGTTCGCACACCGGATTTCGACCGAAACTCCCAGGCGCTGGAGATTGGACTCCAGACGCTTCAGGCGCGACTTCGATTGCTCGACGGCCAGAACATCGCCGCCGGCGAGCACCAACTGTGCCGTCTTGCCGCCAGGTGCGGCGCAAAGATCGGCAACCCGTTTTCCTGTGAGATCACCGAACAACTTTGCCGGAATCGCGGCGGCGGCATCCTGCACCCACCACTCACCATCCTCGAAACCTTCGAGTGCGGTCACCGATCCACGAAACCGCTCGAGACGGACACTGCCGGTCGGCAAAACCTGTCCGCCAAGCCGCGCAGCCCAGCCGGCTGCATCCGACTTTACGGTCAAATCGATCGTCGGGGACTCCAGCTGGGACGCAGCGATCGCAAGTGCTCGCTGATCACCATAGACTGCCGTCAGGCGCGCCATAAACCAATCCGGCATACAGGGAAGATCATCCACGGCAGCGAGAAGCTCCGCCTTCTCACGACCGATGCGGCGCAAGATGGCATTTACCAGCTTCGAGAAACGACGACTTCTGGGATCGCCATTGGCCTGCTCCACAGCAAGGTCAACAGCCGAATGATCGGGCACATCGAGATAGAGCATCTGCGCCGCAGCCACGATCAGAAGGTGATGCAGGGAGCGGGCGCCGTCCGGCAGCGGAGTGTCTAGCAGTTCCGCAATTATCGCCTCGATCCGCGGCAGATGGCGCAGTGCGCTCTGAAGGATGGCCTTCACGAGGCCGCGATCGGCATCGTTCAACGGCAAAAATGCAGGATTGCCATGCTCTGAATCCAGCATGCCGTCGAGCGACGTCTTCCGATCGATTACCGCTGCCAGGATCCGGCTTGCGGCAATTCGGGCTTCGAGCCCCGGCTTCAAGGGCTGCCGAGAGGCATGATCTCCATGCTTCCTGTTGCCATTGTGCTTGCTTTTCGGTTTGCCCGTCGATGTGTCGTTCAAGACCATGGTCCCTTGGGTGGTTCGGCTTTACCGCGTCCCCAACCGGTGGTCGGAACAGAACGCGCAGTTCGCGTTGCCTTAACAGGGGCCTCAGGCGGCGTCGATCCCCCAGGCCGGATATCGCTCATGGCCATTAGCGCTTCGATGCGATTGCGCGTGTTGGGATGAGTCGAAAAGAGATTGTCCATCCGCTGACCGTTCAAGGGATTGATGATGAACATATGGGCGGTCGCCGGATTGCGCTCCGCCTCCACGTTCTCGATGTGAGACGCGTCGCCGGCGATCTTCTGCAGGGCCGATGCGAGCCAGCGGGGCTGCCCGCAGATCTCCGCCCCGCGGCGGTCGGCCGCATATTCGCGCGTCCGGCTGATGGCCATCTGGACCAGCATGGCAGCCAGCGGGGCAACAATCATCGCGATGAGGACACCGACAAAGCCGAGCGGATTGTTGCGATCGTCACGCCCGCTGGAAAACAGGAAGGCGAAGTTCGACAGCATCGAGATCGCACCCGCCAGTGTGGCGGTGATGGTCATGGTGAGCGTGTCGCGGTTCTCGATATGGGCCAGCTCGTGGGCCATGACACCTGCGACCTCTTCCGGGCTGAGCCGCTGCAACAGCCCGGTGGACGCAGCAACGGCTGCATTCTGCGGATTGCGCCCTGTCGCAAAGGCATTCGGCTGCGGGTTGTCGAAGACATAGACCTTCGGCATGGGCAGACCCGCATTGCGCGCCAGATCCCGCACCATGACGTAGAATTCGGGAGCCGTCCGCTCATCGACCTCCTGGGCGCGATAGGCGCGCAGCACCATCTTGTCAGAATTCCAATAGGAAAAGAAGTTCATGCCCGCAGCGACAACGAAGGCAATCATCATACCGCCTCTGCCTCCGATCAGGAAGCCGACGCCCATGAAGAGGGCAGTCATGAAGGCGAGCAGCATGGCAGTCCGCATGGTATTCATGTCGTGGTCCTCTAAAAGCAGCGCTCTTGGCAATTCTGTTGCCGTTTTCGCCTGTTGATTTAAAAAGCGCCGACCCCAATTTCAATGTTTGCGCATGAAATGCCGTCTCAGCAAAGGACGATGTGATGTCAGAAGATCGTGAAGCCGAAGGCAGTGTCGAGGAAAAGCCGCGTGAACTGAGCCCGGCTGCGAAACGGGCACTCGCCGAAGCGGAGGAGCGACGCCGGAAGGAGGAAGCTCAGCAGATGCCGCCCGAAATCGGCGGACGCGGTGGTGCCGATCCAGCGCGCTTCGGAGATTGGGAGATCAAGGGTCGCGCGATCGATTTTTGAGGAATAATTACCCATTGATTTGGGTCAAATGTCGGAATACATTCCTAGAATGTTCCGATCAGCACTTGTTCCTTTGACAGTTTTCCTGATGCTGGCGTCCGAAGCGCCGGTAAGCGCATCCAGCCGCCAGATCGAAGGGCCTGTTACGGCCGAGGTCGTGAAGATCATCGATGGCGACACGGTCCTTGTGGAAGCAATGCCTTGGCCAGATCACAAGGTTAGCACCTATGTGCGCCTGCGCGGCATCGATGCGCCCGAGCTGGGGTCGAAATGCCCCGCCTTTCGTGAGGCGGCCCTTGAGGCGAAGAGCGAGCTCACGAGCCTGGTCGAGGGCGAGCGGATGGTGCAGTTGACCGCAATCTCCGGCGACAAGTATTTCGGCCGCGTAGTCGCCGATCTCAAATTGTCGAATGGCACTCGACCGGCGGAGCTTCTCCTACAGGCAGGTCTGGTCGAACCCTATAACGGGCGGACGAAAAGCAAGCGGCCCTGCCCAAATGACTGACACGAAAAAGGGGCTCCCGGCGGAAGCCCCTCTTTTGATTGAGATCTGTTTTGATCAGGCGATCTTGTTCTGGCGGTTCGCGATCAGGTCGTCCACGACAGCCGGATCGGCCAGCGTCGAGGTATCGCCAAGCGCGCCGAAATCGTCCTCGGCGATCTTGCGCAGAATGCGGCGCATGATCTTGCCCGAGCGCGTCTTCGGCAGACCGGGTGCAAACTGGATCTTGTCCGGCGTCGCGATCGGACCGATTTCCGTCCGCACATGCTTCACCAGATCGGCTCTGAGCGCATCATTGCCCTCGTGACCCGACATCAGGGTGACATAGCAATAGATGCCCTGGCCCTTGATAGTGTGCGGATAGCCGACGACGGCCGCTTCGGAAACGAGGTGGTGCGAAACCAGAGCCGATTCGACTTCCGCCGTTCCGAGGCGGTGACCGGACACGTTCAGGACGTCGTCGACGCGGCCCGTGATCCAGTAATAGCCGTCTTCGTCCCGGCGGCAGCCGTCACCTGTGAAGTACTTGCCCTTGTAGGTGGAGAAGTAGGTCTGCACATAACGGTCGTGGTCGCCATAGACGGAGCGTGCCTGACCAGGCCAGCTGTCGGTGATGCAGAGATTGCCGTCGGTCGCCCCCTCCAGAACATTGCCTTCATTGTCAACAAGCTCAGGCTTGATCCCGAAGAATGGCTTGGTTGCCGAACCCGGCTTGAGATTGGTCGCACCCGGCAGCGGCGTGATCATGATCCCGCCGGTTTCGGTCTGCCACCAGGTATCGACAACAGGCGACTTCTGCTCGCCGACGACGTTGTAATACCATTCCCAGGCTTCCGGATTGATCGGCTCGCCGACGGAACCCAAAAGACGGAGCGACGAACGGTCCGAACGCTTGACGAAATCGTCACCCGCACCCATCAGCGAGCGGATCGCGGTCGGGGCGGTGTAGAAGATGTTGACCTTGTGCTTCTCGATCACTTCCCAGAACCGTCCCTGATCGGGGAAGGTCGGAATGCCTTCGAACATCAGCGTCGTCGCGCAGTTCGAAAGCGGCCCGTATACGATGTAGGAGTGCCCTGTGACCCAGCCGACATCGGCCGTACACCAGTAGACGTCCCCATCGTGATAGTCGAAGACATATTCATGCGTCATCGAGGCATAGACAAGGTAACCGCCCGTGGTGTGCATGACACCCTTCGGCTTGCCCGTTGAACCGGAGGTGTAGAGGATGAACAGCGGATCTTCTGCCTTCATCTTCACCGGCGGGCAGTCTGCCTTGACCGTATGCACTTCCTGGTGATGCCAGATGTCGCGGCCCGGTGCCCAGCCGATCTTGCCACCGGTGCGGCGCACGACCAGAACCTTGTTGACGATGACATACTGCTTGGCGGCGATGTCGATCGCGATGTCGGTGTTTTCCTTGAGCGGCACCGGCTTGCCGCCGCGAACGCCCTCATCGCAGGTAATCACGAAGGTTGATTCGCAGTCGACGATACGGCCTGCGAGTGCTTCCGGCGAGAAGCCGCCGAAGACGACCGAATGGATGGCACCAATGCGGGCGCAGGCCAGCATTGCATAGGCCGCTTCCGGAATCATCGGCATGTAGATGGTGACGCGATCACCCTTCTTGACGCCGTGCTTCTTCAAGACGTTCGCCATACGGCAAACATGCTCGTAGAGCTCGTTATAGGTGATCTTCTTGTCGATATAGGGGTTGTCGCCTTCCCAGATGATGGCGGTCTGTTCGCCATGCGTCTTGAGGTGGCGGTCGATGCAGTTATAGGAGACGTTGGTGAGGCCGTCTTCGAACCACTTGACGGGAACCTTGCCCTTGAAGGACGTATTCTTGACCTTCGTATACGGCTTGAACCAGTCGATCCGCTTGCCGTGTTTGCCCCAGAACTTCTCGGGGTCCTCGATGCTCTCCTGATACCATTTCTGGTATTTGTCATCATCGATCAGGGCGCGGGTTTTTGCCGATTTCAGCACCGGATAGGTTTTGGCTGACATGAACTCCTCCTCATGTTGACGGGCCACTAATGGCGACCAGGACCGTCCTCCCCGGCCTATCGCCGCCATTCATAGCAGGTGCAACATGGCCAGCAATTAGACAAAGGTCATTCGTGACTTCGCGAATTGCAATTTCGTTACATAATCGCTATAAGGACGCCGAATTCCCGGAAATAGTGGTTTAAACCCACGGCCCGCGACAACCGGCGCGGACCCTCAGAAGGATTGTATCCATGGCCCAGACACTGCTCATGCCGAAGGCGACCGCTGTATGGCTCGTCGACAATACCGCGCTGTCATTCGACCAGATCGCGCAGTTCTGCAAGCTGCACCCGCTCGAGGTGAAGGCAATTGCAGACGGCGAAGCAGCTCAGGGCATCAAGGGCCTCGACCCGATTGCGACCGGCCAGCTCTCGCGCGACGAAATCGCACGCGCTGAAAAGGACGTGAACTACAAGCTGAAGATTTCCGAGCCGAAGGTCCGCGTCCCCGACTCGAAGCGCCGCGGCCCGCGTTATACGCCGGTCTCGAAGCGTCAGGATCGTCCGAATGCCATCCTCTGGCTGGTTCGCAACCATCCGGAACTGAAGGACGCCCAGATCTCGCGTCTCGTCGGCACCACCAAGTCGACGATCGAGCAGATCCGCGAGCGCACGCACTGGAACTCGGCCAACCTCGCACCGATGGACCCGGTCACGCTTGGCCTCTGCAGCCAGATCGACCTCGATCTCGAAGTCGAAAAGGCATCGAAGGGTCGTCCGCTGCCGACCGCTGCCGAACTCGGCGCGACTCTGCAGTCTGCAAGCGAGACTGAAAACCTCGGCTTCGGCTACGAGCGCGAAGAAGAGAAGGAAATCGACGCCAACGCCGTCTTCGCCAAGCTGCAGTCGCTCAAGTCCGACCGCAAGAATGACGACGAAGACGACCAGTACTGATCAGAGATCGGTACAAGCGATGCGCCCCGGCAGCCCAAGGCGGCCGGGGTTTTTTCTTGCCCGCCTGATGGTTCAGGTGCTTGCAACCGCTTTGGTGGATGCCGGGACCTGACCATGCGCCTGCAACACGGCGGTGATCTCGTCGAGGATCGCAGGATCGTCGATCGTCGCGGGCATCTTCCAGGGCAGACCGTCGGCGATCTTCTGCATCGTGCCACGCAGGATCTTGCCCGAGCGCGTCTTCGGCAGACGATCGACCATCAGTACCATCTTGAAAGCTGCCACTGGCCCGATTTCGTCACGCACCAACTGAACGACTTCCTTGGCGATCACAGCATGGTCGCGATGCACATTCTTCTTCAGGATCAGGAAGCCGCAGGGGATCTGTCCCTTCAATTCGTCGGCAATCCCGATAACAGCGCATTCCGCCACATCGGGATGCATGGCGCAGACCTCTTCCATGGCACCGGTCGAGAGACGGTGACCAGCGCAATTGATGATGTCGTCGGTCCGCGCCATGACGAAGACATAGCCGTCTTCGTCAATGATGCCGGCATCCGCCGTCTTGTAGTAGCCGGGAAACTCTTCGAGGCAAGAGGCGCGAAAACGCTCGTCGGCATTCCAGAAGGTAACCAGACAACCCGGAGGAAGGGGAAGCTTCGCGACGATGTTTCCAAGCGTGCCAGGAGCGACCGGATGTCCCGCGTCGTCGAGCACTTCGAGCGTGTAACCCGGCATGGCCTTGGTCGGGGATCCGTGTTTCACGGGAAGCAGCCCCAAGCCCGCCGGGTTTGCGGCGATCGCCCAACCTGTTTCCGTCTGCCACCAATGGTCGATGACAGGAATTTTCAGGATCCGTTCTGCCCATTTCAGCGTTTCCGGATCGGCCCGCTCACCGGCCAGGAAGAGTGCGCGAAGACCGGAGATGTCATAGCGCGCGACATGTTCGCCCTCGGGGTCGTCACGACGGATCGCACGGAAGGCCGTCGGCGCCGTGAACAGCGCCTTCACATCATGGTCGCTCACCACACGCCAGAAGGTGCCGGCATCCGGCGTGCCCACCGGCTTGCCCTCGAAGATCACGGTGGCATTGCCGGCCAAGAGCGGACCATAGACAATGTAGGAATGGCCGACGACCCATCCGATGTCGGAGGCGGCCCAGAAGACTTCTCCAGGCTTGACGCCGTAGATGTTCTTCATGGTCCAGTTGAGAGCGACCATATGGCCGCCATTATCGCGCACCACGCCCTTGGGCTGACCGGTCGTTCCCGATGTATAGAGAACGTAAAGCGGGTCGGTCGCGGCCACCGGCACGCATTCGACAGACGAGCCGTTGATCTTTTCCTGTTCGATCGCCTGGGCCAGATCGACATCGCCATGCTCGTAGCGGAGCGGCGCGTGATACTGGTCGCGCTGCAAAATCAGGCAGTAATCGGGCTTCACCTTAGCCATGTCGATTGCCTGGTCGAGCATCGGCTTGTAGGGGACGATACGTCCAGGCTCGAGACCGCAGCTCGCGCCGATAACCACTTTGGCGCCGGAATCGTCGATGCGGGTCGCGAGCTCATGCGCCGCAAAGCCGCCGAAGACCACGGAATGCACGGCGCCGATACGCGCGCAGGCAAGCATCGAGAAGACGGCTTCCGGGATCATCGGCATGTAGATGATGACCCTATCGCCCTTCGCGACGCCGTGATTGCGCAAGACGGCCGCTATCGCAGAGACTTCCGTCAGCACCTGGTCATAACTGTAACGTGCCGTTTGACCGGTCATTGGACTGTCATAGATGACGGCCGTATCAGCACCACGCCCGGCTTCCACATGACGGTCGATGCAATTGTAGCAGGTATTGGTCTCTCCACCGAGAAACCAGCGACCATAGGTGCCTTGTGAGGCGTCGAAGACCGCGTCCGGCGCCTTGAACCAATGAACCTGTTCCGCAGCCGTGGCCCAGAAGCCCTCCGGATCTGCTGTCCAGGAATCGTAGATGTCCTGATAGCTCTCGCGCATGTCGATCCTCCCATGACAACGCTTGAGGCTTTCGCCTTTGGCATCATTTTAGGATCGACGAAGGAAGGAGGAAAGAGAGACCAAAGCGCTATGCCGAAGGTCTAAGGCAACTTAACGTGTGCCAAAAATTGCCGATCCGACTCTGACGCTCGTTGCTCCAAAGCCGATGGCGGTCTCGAAATCGCCGGACATGCCCATCGACAGCTTCGAAAGCCCGTTTTCTTCGGCGAGTTTGGTAAGCAGAGCGAAATGTGGCCCGGGATTCTCATCGACCGGCGGGATGCACATGAGGCCCTCGACTTGCATCGCAAGTTCATCGCGGCAAAGCGCGACAAAAGACCCAACATCATCGGGCGCAATCCCCGCCTTCTGAGGCTCGAGACCGGTGTTGACCTGGATGTAAAACCGTATCGACCGGCCCTGCCGCTTTGTCTCCTCTGCGAGCGCTCGGGCGATCTTCTCGCGATCGACTGTCTCGATGACATCGAACAGCGCGACAGCATCGGCTGCCTTGTTCGACTGAAGCGGGCCGATCAGATGCAGTTCGAGATCAGGGGTTTCCGCCTTCAGATCAGGCCATTTCCCCTGGGCTTCCTGCACACGGTTTTCCCCGAACACCCGCTGACCCTCGACAATCGTCGGGCGGATATGCTCGGCATCGAAGGTCTTGGAAACCGCGACGAGTGAAATCGAATCCGGCTCACGACCGGCCTCCTGTGCAGCCTTAGCGATTTTGCCCCGGACGTCCTGGAGCCGCTCTTCAACCGACATGCCCAACCCTCGTTTTCATCTGCCCGATATCTGGTGTCATCAGATCTTTCGGCAAGGGGTTAAAGGCAGGCTGCGGCCATGGCAAGCGCTTGGCGGGAAAGGCCTTGCGAATGCCTCAAAAACTTGACGCTTGGCCGGTTTCATGATGAAGGTCGGCCCTCTCTTTTTGATGCTATTCCCGGAAATGCGATCCATGGCTACCGAACGTTACAATCCGCGCGACGCCGAGCCCCGTTGGCAGGCGAAATGGTCCGAAGACAAGGTCTTCGAGACCGACAATGCCGACCCGCGCGAGAAATACTACGTGCTTGAGATGTTCCCCTATCCGTCGGGACGCATCCATATGGGCCATGTCCGCAACTATGCGATGGGCGATGTCGTCGCACGCTACAAAAGGGCACGGGGCTACAATGTGCTGCATCCGATGGGCTGGGACGCCTTCGGCATGCCGGCGGAAAATGCCGCGATGAAGAACAAGGTCCACCCCAAGGCCTGGACCTATGAGAACATCGCGACCATGCGCGGTCAGCTGAAGTCCATGGGCCTGTCGCTCGACTGGTCGCGCGAATTCGCGACCTGTGACGTCGACTACTACCATCGCCAGCAGCACCTCTTCCTGGACTTCCTGGAAAAGGGCCTGGTCTATCGAAAGAACTCCAAGGTCAACTGGGACCCGGAAGACATGACCGTGCTCGCCAATGAGCAGGTCATCGATGGCCGTGGATGGCGCTCCGGCGCGCTGGTCGAACAGCGGGAACTGACCCAGTGGTTCTTCAAGATCACCGACTTCAGCCAGGACCTGCTCGACGCGCTCGACGAACTCGATAACTGGCCGGAAAAGGTCCGGTTGATGCAGAAGAACTGGATTGGCCGCTCGGAAGGCATGGCCATCCGCTGGGAAGTCGCCTCCGGCAGCGAAGCCGGCGAAGTGACCGTTTACACCACCCGGCCCGATACCCTCTTTGGCGCATCTTTCCTGGCAATCGCCGCTGATCACCCCTTGGCCAAGGAAGCCGCCGCGCGCGACGCAGCCGTAGACGCCTTCTGCCAGGAATGCCGCCATGCAGGCACGTCGCTCGCAGCGCTGGAGACGGCCGAGAAGAAGGGTATCGACACCGGTATCCGCGTGAAGCACCCGCTCGATGCGAACTGGGAGCTGCCGGTCTATGTCGCGAACTTCGTGCTCATGGAATACGGCACGGGCGCGATCTTCGGCTGCCCCTCCGGCGACCAGCGCGACCTCGATTTCGCCCGCAAGTATGACCTGCCCGTCGTCCCGGTCGTTATGCCGAGGGATGGTGACGCCGCAAGCTTTGCAGTCGGCGACACCGCGTTCACCGATGACGGCGTGATGATCAATTCGCGCTTCCTGGATGGGCTCTCCACAGCGGAAGCCTTCGAAGACGTCGCAAACCGCCTTTCGTCCCAGCAGCTCAACGGCACGCCGCAGGGCGAACGCAAGGTCAATTTCCGCCTGCGCGACTGGGGTATCTCCCGCCAGCGCTATTGGGGCTGCCCGATCCCGGTCATCCATTGCGATGACTGCGGCGTCGTGCCGGTCCCGAAGAAGGATTTGCCGGTGAAGCTGCCTGACGACGTCAGCTTCGACAAGCCGGGCAATCCTCTCGACCGTCACGCGACCTGGCGACACGTTGCCTGCCCCCACTGCGGCAAAGACGCCCGTCGCGAGACGGACACCATGGATACCTTCGTCGATTCGAGCTGGTATTTCGCGCGTTTCACGGCACCCTGGGAAGACAATCCGACGGATCCCGCCGTTGCCAACCGCTGGCTGCCGGTCGACCAGTATATCGGCGGCATTGAGCACGCGATCCTGCACCTGCTCTATTCGCGCTTCTTCACGCGCGCCATGCGCGAAACCGGTCATCTCGATCTGAAGGAACCCTTCAAGGGCCTCTTCACCCAGGGCATGGTCGTGCACGAAACCTACAGCATCGGCGAAGGTCTGCAGCGCGAGTGGGTCGCCCCGGCAGATCTGCGTATCGAAGAGACCGATGGTGCACGTCGCGCGTTCCTGCTCAGCAATGGTCAGGAAGCCAGGATCGGCTCGATCGAAAAGATGTCGAAGTCGAAGAAGAATGTCGTCGATCCCGATGACATCATCGGCTCCTACGGCGCCGATACCGCCCGCTTCTTCGTTCTCTCAGACTCGCCTCCAGATCGTGACGTCATCTGGTCGGAATCGGGCGTCGAAGGCGCGCACCGCTTCGTTCAACGCGTCTGGCGTCTCGTCTCGGAAGCTGCCGAGCGGTTGAAGTCCGTACCTTCGAATCCGGCTAAGGACGGCGACGGACTGGTAATCTCGCAGGCGGCGCACAAGACCTTGAAGGCTGTCCAGGGTGACCTCGACAAGCTGGCCTTCAACAAGGCGATTGCGCGCATCTACGAACTGGTCAATGCGCTGGCTGCACCGCTGACGAATGTTGCGGCAGGGCAGGGAGATGCAGCATACCTGGCCGCTGCCCGCAACGCAGCAGAGATCCTGGTGCACCTAATCGCTCCAATGACCCCGCATCTCGCCGAGGAATGCTGGTCAGTTCTCGGAAATGACGGCCTGATCGCCAAGACAGACTGGCCTCAGTTCGACGAGGCGCTGGTCGCCGAAAACGAGATCGTTCTGCCGGTGCAGATCAATGGTAAGAAGCGTGCCGAATTGACAATCGCGCGCGACGCAGACCAGAATGCCGTCCAGGAAGCCGTTCTGGCGCTCGACGCCGTCAAAGCCGTTCTCAATGGCCAGGCCCCGAAGAAGATCATCGTTGTCCCGCTAAGGATCGTGAACATTGTCCTCTGAATTCAAGCCTTCCAAGCTGCTTCGGCGCTCGGTTCTGATCGGCACGGCTCTGCTGATGGCGGGCTGCCAGGCTCGTCCGCTCTATCAGGACACCAATGGCGAAACCCGCGGCGCATTGGCTGCGATCGCCTATTCCGAAGCGACCAGCCGCATCGGCCTCGAGACGCGCAACCGATTGATCTTCTTGACCAGCGGCGGTGACGAAACGAAGACCCCGGAATATCGGGTCGACCTGACTGTCAGCGGTGGTGTCGAGGGTATTCTTCTCGATGAAACCTCCGATACGGCAAACTCGGGTCGAGCCGTCGTCATGGGCACTTATACGCTGAAGCGGATATCGGACGACACGGTGCTGAAGACAGGCCGTCGTTCGGGGGTAGCTCTCTTCGATTATCCGCGGCAGGAGTTCGCAAAGCTCCGTGCCGTGCGTGACGCGGAGACACGGGCCGCCCGCGAGCTTGCTGAAATCATCTATGCCGATCTTGCCATGGCTCTCGGTCGCTGATCTGCGGCCATGGTTGAGGTCAAATCGCATGAATTCGAAGGGTTCCTGGCCAAATCGGCCAGGCACTATCGGATGTTCGTTATCTACGGGCCTGATCGTGGACTCGTTGCAGAGCGCGCCTCACAGGTTGCAAAGACAACCGGTGTTGATCTCAACGACGGCTTTGCACTGATCCGTCTGGATGCCTCCGACATCCAATCTGATCCGGGTCGCCTCATCGACGAGGTCAACGCCTTCGGGCTGTTCGGCGGTGAGAAGCTGATTTGGGTTCGAGGCGCCGCCAACGAGAAACAGTTAGTCGACGGTTTGGCGCATCTCGCGGCACATCCACCCGAGGGCAGCTATCTTCTGATCGAAGCCGGTGACCTCAAGAAGGGGTCAGCACTTCGCAAGGTCGCCGAGGGAGAGCGCAGCATCGCCTGCATCGCCTGCTACCAGGATGATGCACGAGCACTGAATAGCCTGATCGACGCGGAACTGGCGGCTGCCAATTTGCGCATTACGCCGGCAGCACGCGAACTTCTGCTGGAATCGATTGGTGGCGATCGGATTGCGTCTCGCAATGAAATACAGAAGCTGGTCATCTACTGCATGAAGGACGAGTTGATCGACGAGAACCATGTGCTCGAGATCGTTGGCGATGCGAGCGCAGTATCGACTGACGAAGTGGTCGATGCCGTTTTGTCAGGCGATCCTGATGGATTTCTCCATGCCGTCCAGAAGGTCATTGCCTCCAAGACCGCTGTCTTCCTCGTCCTGCAGGGCACGATGAAACAGATGCAGCTGCTGGAAACCATGCGCCTCGAGATGGAAGAGCGCCAGCAGCAGGCTTCGCAGGCCATGCAGACGCATGGGCGGGGAATTCACTTCAAGCGCAAACCGATAATCGAGAAAGCGTTACGGAACTGGAACAGTTCTGAGCTGGCCCGGGAAAGCGCAAGACTGAACACCGCGATCCTCCAAAGCCGGCAGAACGCGCAGCTTGAAGACAATCTGGCAATCCAGACGCTTCTTGCGACAACGCTTCAGTCAGCTCGAAGGAATCGCCGCGCCTGATCAGCGTGCTTCGAGCAAGCGGCAGATCTCTTCGAGCTGATCGAGCGTCTTGTAATTGATCTTCAACTGACCGCCGCCGCCCTTGTGGTTGATCGACACGGATAATCCGAGGCGATCTGAGAGGCTGCGCTCCAGGGCGATGGTATCGGAATCCTTGGATTCACGCACATCCGCGGGCGCAGGGGACTGCTGTGCCTTGATATGGTTCTGCGCCAGCTTCTCGGCATCGCGAACGGAAAGCCCCTTCTGGGCGATCGTCTTGGCAAGAACGAGGGGATCCGGAGTGGACACAAGCGCGCGCGCATGACCCGCTGAGAGGCTGCCATCAGCCAGCATGTCCCGAACCGGATCAGGGAGTTTCAACAGTCGAAGACTGTTGGCAACATGGCTGCGGCTCTTGCCGATGATCTCACCCAGATCATTCTGGGTATAGCCATGTTCGGCGATGAGCTGCTCGTAGCCAAGAGCTTCTTCCAGCGGATTGAGATCGGCGCGCTGAACGTTTTCGACGATCGCCAGTTCAAGTGCTGTCCGGTCATCGACATCGCGAACGATGACGGGGATCTCAACGAGGCCGGCGAGTTGTGCCGCGCGCCAGCGACGTTCGCCAGCAATGATTTCGTAGCGATCGCTGCTCGTGGTCCGTACGACGACAGGTTGAACGATCCCGTGCTGGCGAATGGATCCGGCCAGATCCTGAAGTTCGGCCTCGTCGAAATACCGGCGAGGGTTCTTCGGGCTACGGGCCACGAATTCGATCGGAACGGTCCGGTCCGCGCTAACGGTCGGGCGCGCCTCGCCGACGGGAACTGGCTGATCCATCTCGCCGATCAGCGCTGCAAGTCCACGCCCGAGGCGCCGTTTCGATACGTCTTCGCTCATACTCACACCCTTGTACGAAGATTAGGCGGCTTTGCGCTGCCGCTCGCGCTGAATGACTTCCGAAGCCAGCTGCAGATAGGCCTGGCTGCCGGCGCATTTGAGATCATAAAGGATAGCCGGCTTACCATACGATGGCGCTTCGGAGACCCGCACATTTCTCGGAATGAGCGTCGCGTAAACCTTCTCGCCGAGATGCTCGCGGACATCGCTGACCACCTGTTGCGCGAGATTATTGCGGGAATCGAACATCGTCAGGACGATTCCCTGGATATCGAGGGTCGGATTCACCGTCTGACGCACTTGGTTGATGGTGTCGAGCAGCTGGCTGAGACCTTCGAGCGCAAAGAACTCGCACTGCAAAGGCACCAGAACCGAATGCGCCGCCGCCATGGCATTCATCGTCAAAAGGTTGAACGAGGGCGGGCAGTCGAGCAGCACATAGCTATAAGCGCGCGCATCATCCTGGTTGAGGGCTCTTCTCAGACGAAAGACCCGATCCGCCTGCTGCGAGATTTCCATTTCGAAACCGAGCAGGTCCATCGTTGATGGGACGATCGAGAGGTTCGGCACAGCCGTTTCGAGGACCGCTTCGCTGACCGAATGGGTCCCGATCAGCACATCGTAGGAAGACAGGCGCCGGTCACGACGGTCGATACCGAGGCCGGTACTGGCATTTCCCTGCGGGTCCAGGTCAACGATGAGCACACGCTCTCCGATCGCCGCCAGGGCTGTCGCCAGGTTGATCGCTGTCGTGGTCTTGCCCACGCCACCCTTTTGGTTGGCGATGGTGATGATGCGGTTTTTCTCGAGACTCATTTGGCACCCGAACCGTTAAACCCTGCGCGTCAGAGAGGTGATCTCCAAGATCACGGAATCTGCCTCGACAACGCTTTGATGTTTTACCAGATCGAAGTCCCAGCGACCACGCGCTTTATCGATCTCGGACTGGTAATCCCGACCTTTATGGAAAATCAACTTCAGATTTGGATTGGCAAGTGCCCAGGGATGGGCATAAGCGAACAGCAAATCAAGTTCGGCAAGTGCACGCGCGGATATGAAGTCGGGCGCGGGAAGCTTCGAAGAGGCATCCTCGATCCGGAGAGGGTACACGGACGCCCGAGCGCCTGTCTCCAAAATCGCCGTCCGCAGGAAGCCACACTTCTTATTGTTGCTTTCGACGAGATCGACCCATCCAGCTTGGCTTTCCGCCAGGGTGATCGCCGTGATGATACCCGGAAATCCCCCGCCGCTTCCGAGATCGATCCACTGGCCCGGTGTCGGCACAATGTTTCGGAGTTGCAACGAGTCCGCAATATGCCGCGTCCATAGCTGTTCCAGCGTCGAAGGCGCTATGAGATTGATTCTAGCAGCCCATTTCAGAAAGAGGTTGGCAAAGCGATCAAGGCGCTCCTGCGTTTCACGTGAAACATCGATTCCATAAGGGGCACTTTTCGTTCTTTGCATATCAGGATGCCAATTTATTAACTTGGGTTTTGCGCAGGTGGGCGACAAGCAAAGCGACAGCCGCAGGAGTCATCCCTTCGAGCCGACTTGCCTGGGCAATATTGCGGGGCTTTCTGGCAATCAACTTGGCCTTCAGCTCATTAGAGAGACCAGATAACACCGAATAGTCGAAATCATCGGGAATCACGCGCTCTTCCTCGGCCCGCAAGCCTTCGATATCCGCCGACTGCCTTTCAAGGTAGACATGGTAGAGGCAATCGATCTCGACGGCGGTTGCGATCTTCGCATCCGTGGACTTTAGTTCGGGCCAGACTTGAACAACCTGATCCCAGCTTATGTCCGGATAGGACAGGATCTCTCGAGCCGAACGACGACGACCATCCTGGTTGATCGCAACTCCGGCGATAGCCATCTCATTAGGCGAGGCGGTAAGCGCTCCAAGCTGTTCATACAGCCCTTCCCGCTGAGCGCGATAAGTCTCAAATTTTCTGGCCCGTTCAGAAGATACGCAACCAAGCTCAATGCCATAGGGCGTAAGCCGCATGTCGGCATTGTCAGCCCTCAACGACAACCGATACTCGGCCCGCGAGGTAAACATACGATAGGGCTCTGCAACGCCGCGCGATGTCAGGTCATCGATCATTACGCCGATATAAGAATCCGTACGGCTGAAGGAGAAACCGCTTTCACCGGCCGCGAGCCGGGCTGCGTTGATCCCTGCCAGCAAGCCTTGAGCCCCGGCCTCTTCATAACCAGTTGTACCATTGATCTGACCAGCGAGATACAAACCCTTCATACCTTTCACTGCCAGAGATAGGTCCAGCTGCTGTGGATCGACATAGTCATACTCGATGGCATAACCGGGCTGGAGGATTCGGACATTCTCGAGGCCTGGGATCGACCGTATGAACAGCTCCTGGACATCCTCCGGCAGCGAGGTCGAGATTCCGTTCGGATAGATGGTGTCGTCATCCAATCCTTCCGGCTCGAGAAAGATCTGATGACCATCACGATCGCCGAAGCGATTGATCTTGTCCTCAATGGACGGACAATACCGCGGACCGACACCTTCGATTTGGCCGGAATACATGGCAGAGCGGTCGATGTTCTCCCGGATGATCCGATGGGTTTCAGTCGTCGTTCGCGTGATACCGCAAGCGATCTGTGGCGTCGTTACCGTTTCCGTCATGAATGAGAATGGGATGGGATTCTCATCCGCTTCCTGAAGTTCAAGCTCGTCCCAGCGGATCGTTTTGCGATCGAGGCGCGCCGGGGTCCCGGTCTTGAGGCGACCAAGCTTCAGGCCCAACGCTGCCAAGTCATCGCTGACACCCAGGGCAGGGGCCTCGCCAACACGGCCAGCAGCAATCTTTCTGTCACCGATGTGGATCAGACCGTTGAGAAAGGTACCGGTTGTCAAGACGACTGCTGCAGCACGAAGCTGCAGCCCGTCACCAAGGATCACACCATTTATTTCGGTAGAGTCACGAACAAATCCGACCACGCCACCTTCGATGATGTCGAGATTAGGAATCTCCGCGAGCAAACGCTGAACAGCCCGTCGATAAAGCTTTCGATCCGCCTGCGTGCGCGGCCCCCAAACAGCCGGGCCCTTCCTCCGGTTCAGCATACGAAACTGAATGCCGCCCTCGTCCGCCGCGCGACCCATAATGCCGTCAAGCGCATCGATCTCACGGACAAGATGCCCTTTTCCTAAGCCGCCAATCGCCGGATTGCAGGACATGACGCCGATTGTTTCAGCCTTGTGGGTCACGAGCGCGGTTTTTGCACCCATGCGTGCAGCCGCTGCGGCTGCTTCGGTACCGGCATGACCGCCACCAACAACAATTACATCGAAATGTCTCTCAGACATGATCGCGGTACAGCCTGTTTCACGTGAATCACTTCCCGACACAGAATTCGGAGAAGATTTTACCCAAAAGCGTTTCGGTATCGATTCGACCGGTCACTCTCGCCAATTCGACGGACGCCAGTCGCAGCTCTTCGGCACGGATCTCGAGGGGCAACGAACTACCCTCGAGCGCGGACGCAAGATGTCTCGACGCGAGCCGAAGGCGCTCTGCATGCCTCAAACGACTGGGAATTGCAAGGCTCTCGACCTGCGTATGGCTACGCACCGCATCAAGCAGCCGTAGCCTCAGGGTTTCCAGCCCTTCTCCTGACGCTGATGAAACGTGGAAAGCGCAAGCAGAGTTAGGCACTAGATTGCTGGCAAGGTCGCTCTTCGTCCCGATACACAGTGTGGGGCGGTCGAAATCTATCGGTTGCGCTTTCGGTTGCTCGGACAGATCGATTAAATGCAGAACAAGGTCTGCATCATTGATCGTCCTGAACGCACGACGGATCCCCTCCTGCTCAACCAGATCGTCTGTGTCTCTGAGACCAGCAGTATCGGAGAGTTCAAACTTGTATCCGTCGATGTCCAGTTCACAGCGAACAACATCGCGCGTCGTACCGGCTACAGGTGTCACAATTGCCACGTCGCGCTGCGCCAACGCATTCATCAGGCTTGATTTCCCGGCATTCGGCAGGCCGGCAAGGGCCACCTTGAAACCATCACGGATGATCTCGCCGGCCCGAAGATTGCCGATTGCCCGGTCCACCTGTAACTTTAGCTCGCCGACGTCGGCCCAGATACGATCGGACACCGAACCTGGAATGTCGCCCTCGTCACTGAAGTCCAGTTCTGCTTCGAGCATGGCGCGTACGAATACAAGTTTCTCACGCCATTCGTCGTAGACAGCGGACAGATGACCATTGGCCTGTTCACCCGCAAGCCTTCTCTGCATCTCGGTCTCGGCGCTAAGGAGATCGGCGAGACCTTCGACCTCGACAAGATCCATCTTGCCGTTTTCAAACGCGCGTTTCGAGAACTCTCCGGCTTCGGCCAATCTAATCCCGTTGAATCCGGCTAATGATCGAAGTGCCGCGTTCACAACGGCGCGGCCACCATGCAGATGCAATTCCACACAGTCCTCACCGGTGAAGGAATTGGGTGCTGGGAAAACGAGAACAAGACCCCGATCAAGAAACTCACCGCTCGTGGTCCGCAATGTCCGCAAGGCTGCCAGGCGCGGTTCGGGCAGTGAGCCAACCATCTGACTGACAGCTTCGAAGCTGCTAGGACCACTGACCCTGATAACAGCAACGCCGGCGGGTAAACCGCCGGACGCAAGAGCACAAATCGTATCGGAACGAGCGGTCACGAGATCACTCACAGGCGAAGCCTGAGGCTGCCGGCCGAAACCGGCACCACATCAGGTGTTCATCGAGTCGAAGAAGTCGCCGTTGTTCTTCGTCTGCTTGAGCTTGTCGATGAGGAATTCGATGGCATCGGTCGTGCCCATCGGCGCAAGAATACGGCGCAGAACGAAAATCTTCTGGAGATCCTGGCGCGGGACCAACAGATCTTCCTTACGCGTACCGGACTTGAGGATGTCCATGGCCGGGAAGATGCGCTTGTCCGCGACCTTCCGATCGAGAACGATTTCCGAGTTACCGGTGCCCTTGAACTCTTCAAAGATGACTTCGTCCATACGGCTACCAGTGTCGATCAGTGCCGTTGCGATGATCGTCAGCGAACCGCCTTCTTCGATGTTGCGCGCTGCACCGAAGAAGCGCTTCGGGCGCTGCAATGCATTGGCATCGACACCACCGGTCAAGACTTTGCCGGACGACGGCACAACGGTGTTGTAGGCGCGGCCGAGGCGCGTGATGGAATCGAGCAGAATGACGACGTCTCGGCCATGTTCGACAAGACGCTTGGCCTTCTCGATGACCATTTCTGCCACCTGAACGTGACGAACCGCGGGCTCGTCGAAGGTCGAAGACACGACTTCACCGCGGACCGAACGCTGCATGTCGGTCACTTCTTCCGGACGTTCGTCGATCAGAAGGACGATCAGATAACATTCCGGATGGTTGGCCGTGATAGAATGCGCGATATTCTGGAGAATGACCGTCTTACCGGTGCGCGGTGGTGCGACGATCAGGCCACGCTGGCCCTTGCCGAGTGGCGCCACGAGATCGATGACACGTGCAGACAGGTCCTTCGACGTCGGAACATCGAGTTCCATCTTGAAGCGCTCGTTCGGATAGAGCGGCGTCAGGTTGTCGAAATGCACCTTGTGGCGGATCTTTTCTGGATCCTCGAAATTGATCGTGTTGACCTTCAGCAGCGCGAAATAGCGTTCGCCTTCCTTCGGTCCCCGGATTGGACCCTCGACGGTATCACCGGTCTTCAGCGAGAAGCGGCGGATCTGTGAGGGCGAAATGTAGATATCGTCAGGGCCTGGGAGATAGTTCGCATTGGCCGAACGCAGGAAACCGAAGCCATCCTGCAGGACTTCCACCACGCCTTCGCCGATGATCTCAACATCCTGGCTCGCCAGCATCTTCAGGATCGCAAACATCAGCTCCTGCTTGCGCATCGTGCTCGCGTTTTCAACTTCGAGCGATTCAGCAAAGGTCAGGAGATCGGTCGGCGATTTGCTTTTGAGTTCTTGTAGCTTCATTTCAGCCATGAAGAGGGACCACGTCAGATAGAATTTTCAAGGGGAACGGCGAGCTGGTGGAATTCGGTACGATCGCGAGAGCCGCAAATGACTGAATAGTACGCAAGCCAAGGGAGGAAGTAGCGCGAAAATAGCGACTCGCGGATTCGACCGCAAGCGAAAAGCCGGCACCACCGAAAATAATGCGTGATCGCGCCGCGATCAGAAGGGCTTCACGACCGCAAGGACCACAATCAGGATCATCAGCAGGGTAGGCGCCTCGTTCATCATGCGCCAGTAACGCGGCGTTCCCACGTACTCGCCACGCCCGAACGATTTGACAGCCTTGGCGAAATAGCCGTGAACGCCGGACAATGCGACAACGGCTGCGATCTTGGCATGCAGCCAACCACCCTGGAACGCAAAAACCTGCCAGGCCAGATACAATCCCAGAATCCAGGAAACGACCATCGCCGGCGTCATGATCACCTTCATCAGCCTGGTTTCCATGACGGCAAACGTTTTTGCCTGCTGTGACGATGGATCACAGTCCGAATGATAGATGAACAGTCGCGGCAGGTAGAGCATGCCTGCCATCCACGAGATGATCGCGATGACATGCAGCGCTTTGATCCAGGGGTAAGCCTGATCTGGTCCGGCCAGCATGATACCGGCACCGACGATCCCGAAAAACACGAGAGCGGACGCAGCCTTTCTCGCTGCGCGCATCCCGGGCTTGTCGTCGATCTGCTTTTCCATGGTTAGCCGAAACTCCGAACCTGGGCGACGAGTTCGGTCACATGCTCCGGATCAGCCTGCGGCGTAATCCCGTGGCCAAGATTGAAGATCAGCGGTCCATGGCCGAGCGCCTGGAGGATCGCGTCGATGCCGTCCTTGAGCGCTGCGCCACCAGCAACGACACGCATCGGATCCAGATTGCCTTGAACCGGACCATCCTTCTGCAGCTCGACAGCGAAGCTCAACGGAACCGACCAATCGAGACCGATGGCGTCGGCACGGGTGACCTCACGAAAATTTTTCAACAAGATCCCCGCGCCCTTGGCAAAGGCGATCACCTTCGCCTGAGGACGACGCGACTTGACCGAGTCGATGATGCGGCGAACGGGCCGCACGGCGAAAGCCTCGAATTCCGCCTCGCCCAGAACACCTGCCCAGGAATCGAAGATCTGCACGGCGTCTGCACCGGCATCGATCTGCGCGACGAGGTAGTCGGCGGAGACATCGGCGAGAAAATCGAGGAGACGGGCAAAAACCTCCGGATGACGATAGGCGAAGAGACGGGCAGGCGCCTGGTCGGGTGTGCCATGTCCAGCGATCATGTAGGTCGCCACCGTCCAGGGAGCTCCACAGAAGCCAAGCAGGGTGGTTTCGTTGGGCAGTGCCCCACGCAGCCGTGAAACCGTCTCCATGACCGGCTTGAGGTGATCCAGGACGCCTTCCTGCGAAAGCGCCAGTATGCCGTCCGTGTCGATGGGGTCCATCTGCGGACCATGGCCTTCAGTGAAGGTCACGTTGCGATGAAGCGCATCCGGGATGACCAGAATATCCGAAAACAGGATGGCTGCATCAAAGCCATATCGGCGGATCGGCTGAAGGGTTACCTCCGTCGCATACTCGGGGGAGTAACAGAGATCGAGAAAGCTCCCGGCCTTCTTCCGTGTTTCCCGATACTCCGGGAGATAACGGCCTGCTTGTCTCATGAGCCAGATGGGCGGTGGTGTGACCGTTTTCCCATTCAGAACGTCGAGGACTTTTCGGTTCGGCGTGCTCAAGGCTCAAGCCCTTTCAAAAAAGAAAAGAGATATTGAATCTTCTTCTATTTCTAAGAGTCTCTGACTATCAAGGATTAATCGACGATCACAGCTTGTTCGCAATCCGGGATCTCAGTCGATAGTCGAGGCCACCAAGTTCGCTCCGGCTCTGGGATAATGGGGATAACTGCAAATTAACCCGTGATTCCATGGATTTGCGATCCGGACAGAATCCGGGTTAACGGAGGAGAAGGAGTCGAAATGCGAAGAACAATCTTCTGTCATTACCGTAATTCACAACCCCCTGGAATCGAGAGCCTCTCGGGGTCCAATTGTGGATAAATCGGCACTTTTCCCGTCCCTGGTCCGCCCCGCCCGCCGTGGCCTCTGTTTATCCCAGACTATCAACAGGGTGCGGTGAAGAACGTGGAGAACCGGAAAAACTTCTTCCATCTCCACTTGATTTCTAACTCAACGGGGGAGACTCTGATCTCGGCAGGCCGAGCAGCCGCCGCGCAATTTCGCGGTTCAAATGCCATCGAGCATGTTTATCCCCTGATCCGCAGCAAGAAACAGATCAAGGCGTTGATCGATGCGCTCGATCGCGAACCCGGTATCGTGCTCTACACGATCGTCGACCAGGATCTCGCAGCACTTGTCGAAACGGGATGTCATGAACTGGGCTTGCCCTGCGTCAACGTGCTGGCCCCGATCATCGAGAAGTTTCAGGACTATCTGGGCGCGCCGTCCCGCGGCCGCGTCGGTGCTCAGCATGTTCTGAACGCCGAATATTTCGCACGCATTGAAGCGTTGAATTTCACCATGGACCATGACGATGGCCAGGCGCCGGAGGATTATGATCAGGCCGATGTCGTGATCATCGGCATCAGCCGCACCTCCAAGACCCCGACGAGCATCTATCTCGCCAACCGCGGCATCAAGACCGCGAACCTGCCGATCGTCCCGGGCGTTCCGCTGCCCGACGGATTGCTGAAAGCAACACGGCCTCTGATCGTTGGTCTCATCGCCACGTCGGATCGGATTTCCCAGGTTCGCGAGAACCGGGTCCTTGGCGCGACAACCGGCTATGACCGCAGCGAGTATGTCGACCGGGCCTCAATCACGGAAGAGCTGAAATATGCCCGTTCGCTGTGTGCGCGCAACAACTGGCCGCTGATCGACGTGACGCGCCGGTCGATCGAGGAGACGGCGGCGGCGATTGTTGCTCTGCGTCCCAAGCCGCGCTAATTCAGGACACTACCATCACGAAGGTCTCAGCATGGGCTCACCCTTGATTCTCGCGTCGGGCAGCACGGCGCGCCAGATGCTTCTGAAAAATGCCGGCCTCGACTTTATCGCGATCCCGGCGACGGTGGATGAAAGAGCGATCGAGGAAAATCTGCCGCTCGCAGGACGAGACCCGGTATCGGTTGCCCGGCACCTGGCGCTGGCCAAGGCCGTGGATGTGTCGGAGCGCGCTCCAGGCGCCTTCGTCATCGGCTGCGACCAGACCATGTCTCTCGGAAACCAGATCTTTCACAAGGCCGCTTCTCTGGATGAGGCACGGCAGACCTTGATCAGCCTGCGCGGCAAGGCACACTTCCTGAATAGCGCAGTCTGTCTGGTTCGGGATGGCGAGTTGATCTGGAGCGACGTGACGAAAGCCTGCATGCAGGTTCGTGACTTTTCAGATGAGTTCCTGGACGGCTACATCGAGCGCAACGGCAAGTCGATCTTGTCCAGCGTCGGCTGCTATCAGCTCGAAGGGGAGGGCATTCAGCTCTTTGATGCCATCGCCGGCGACTATTTCACCATTCTCGGCCTACCGCTTTTGCCTCTCCTCGCAGCCCTTCGTCAGCACGAGATTAACCATGCGTGATTCACGTGAAACATCTTTTGCTCGTGCTTTTGTCGCCGGCTATCCAATCAAGCATTCTCGCTCGCCTGTGATCCATGGGCACTGGCTTCAATCCTACGGTCTGCCGGGTACCTATGAGAAGATTGCGGTGGCCCCGGAGGACTTTGGCGATTTCATGCTTCGTCTCAAAGACGCAGACAGTTCCTATCGGGGCGGCAACATCACGATCCCGCACAAGGAGGCGGCGAGCAGACTTGTCGATCGGATTGACCCGGTGGCAGAAGAGCTCGGAGCAGCCAATACGCTCTGGCGTGAAGACGGCTTGCTTCACGCGACGAACACCGACGGCATCGGCTTTGTTGCAAATCTCGATGCACAGCACCCGGGATGGGATAAGGTCGATCGCGCCGTGGTTCTGGGAGCAGGGGGAGCCAGCCGTGCCATTCTGCAGGCTCTTCGCGATCGCGGCATCTCAGAAGTTCATGTCGTCAACCGGACGGTCGATCGCGCCCGGGAACTCGTGGACAGGTTCGGGGCACCGCTCCATGCGCACGGCATGGACGCCCTCAATTCCCTTCTGGAAGGTGCCGGGCTGTTCGTGAACACGACATCTTTGGGCATGGATGGCACGGCTGCGCCCCTTCTTCCCTTTGACAGGATGAAGAACGACGCCCTTGTCACCGATATCGTCTACGTCCCTTTGAAGACACCCTTCCTTCAGCAGGCAGAGCAGATTGGTCTGCCGACGGTCGATGGTCTCGGCATGCTTCTGCACCAGGCCGTGCCTGGATTTGAACGATGGTTCGGACAAAAGCCCGAAGTGACTGCTGAGTTGCGCCAACTCGTGCTCGACGACATCGAGGCGCATGCATGATCATCGTGGGGCTCACAGGCTCGATCGGCATGGGCAAGTCCACAACGGCTGCGCTCTTTGCCGACGAAGGTGTGCCCGTCAATGATGCGGATCGCGTGGTTCACGAACTCTACCGCTCGGAAGCCGTCGAGCCCGTCGCACGCATCTTCCCCGATACCATTGTCGACGGCATTGTCGATCGCGCCAAACTGTCGGCGAATCTGGCAAAGAATCCGGCTAAATTTAAAGAGCTCGAAGCGATCGTGCATCCTCTGGTGCGGAACAGGGAATTGACTTTTCTCGAGCAGCAACGCGCACTCGGCCATGCTTTTGTCGTGCTCGACATTCCCTTGTTGTTCGAGACCGGCGGTGAAAAGCGTGTTGACCGGATCGTTGTCGTGAGTTGCGAACCCGAGATGCAGAGAGCGCGGGTGCTGGCACGGCCTGGGATGACCGAAGAGAAGTTCCAGTTGATCCTCTCCAGGCAGGTTCCGGACGCCCAGAAGCGTGCGAGGGCCGATTACGTCATTGATACCGGTCACGGGATTGACAGCGCGCGGGCGCAGGTCAAAACGATCGTCAAAGGACTACGCGAACAGGCGGAGCGGACAGACAATGCGTGAGATCATTTTCGATACGGAAACGACCGGGCTCGACAACAAGGCCGACCGGGTGATCGAAATCGGTGGCATCGAATTGCTCAACCATTTCCCAACCGGTCGCACCTTTCATGTCTACATAAACCCTGCCGACCGAAAGGTTCATCCCGATGCATTGGCGGTGCACGGTATCACCGACGAATTTCTGAAGGACAAGCCGGTCTTCGCAGAGATCGTTTCCGAGCTCCAGGAATTCTTTGAAGGCGCCAAGTGGATCGCGCACAACGCCTCATTCGACATGGGTTTCATCAACGCTGAGTTCGAGCGCCTGAGCCTCGCACCGGTCCCGTCCGATATGGTGATCGACACGCTGGCGCTCGCACGCCGCAAGCATCCGATGGGGCCGAACTCGCTGGACGCCCTCTGCCGTCGATACGGCATCGACAACTCGCACCGTACGAAGCACGGCGCTCTGCTCGACTCCGAACTGCTGGCCGAAGTCTATATCGAGATGCTCGGCGGGCGGCAGGCAGCACTGGGTCTGACGACCATCGACACGCGCCGGAGCCAGACGAGCGAAGTCGATGACGTGATCGAGATCAGCTACGACCGTCCGCGTGCTCTTGCACCACGTCTCTCTGCGGCCGAGGTGGAAGGCCATGCCAAACTCGTCGGGCGTCTTGGCGGCAAAGCGATCTGGTCAAAATACGACGCATGAAAAAAGGGCCCAAAAGGGCCCTTTGCTTTGGCAGATAGAGAATGCTGTCTCAGTTCGGCACCGACTGCGTCTTCGCGCGGGACTGCTCTTCGGCAACACGCTGAGCGAACATCTGGGCGAAGTCGATCGGATCGATCATCAGCGGCGGGAAGCCGCCGTTGCGGGTCGCGTCGGCGATGATCTGACGGGCAAAGGGGAAGAGCAGGCGCGGGCACTCGATGAAGAGAACCGGCAGCATGTGTTCCTGCGGGAAGCCTGAGATGCGGAAGACGCCGCCATAGATCAGTTCGGTCACGAACACGACCTTGTCGCCATCCTTGGCTTCCGCATTCAGCGCCAGGACGACGTCGAAGTCGTTGTCGGAAAGCGGGTTTGCATTGACATTGACGTTTATGTTGATGGCCGGCGCCTTGTCGCGCGCTTGAAGCGAGCGGGGTGCACCCGGATTTTCAAACGAAAGATCCTTGATGTACTGGGCGAGAATATTGAGGGACGGAGAAGCCGTTCCCTGATTGTTGTCGGCCATAGGGCGTGTCCTTGAAGATGAATTGCTAAGGCCATCTAACATTTGAAACTGGCGCTTACAACCCTGCCGGCCAGTGCCGCGGAGCGTCAGTCGCGGCCGATCCGCGGATCCCGCCAAGGCGAGTTCGGGTCCGGTTCACGCTGATACTCGTCGTCGCCGAGGTCGACCACATTCTCGTCTTTGGGGCGGCTCGTCCTGAAACCTGCCTCGGAAAAACTGCTGCGGACAACGAGCCGCGGCTTGATCAGACGCCAGGCGAGATCACGAACGAAGGGTAGGAAGAGCAGAATTCCGATGATATCGCCAAAGAAGCCGGGCACGATCAGAAGAAAGGCAGCCACCACCAGAAGTGCACCGTGAACCAGTTCCCGTCCGGGATCCATGCCTCGCTGCGCCTCGCTCTGCAATCGGCGCAGGATACCCGCCCCCTGATAGCGAAGCAGTATGACACCTGCGAATGCCGACAGAATGATCAGCGCCAGGGTCGGCAACACGCCGATGGCTTGCCCGACCAGGATAAAGCTGGCGATTTCAATGAGCGGTGCGATGAGAAAAAGCACCAGGGGAAGGCGCATGGGCTGCTCCAAACGCCTTTGTGATCCGGATATCGCAAGAGTCGGCGCTTACTCGATGCAAAGAATGCATTGCGCCATTTGAATGATGCGGCGCTGCGGACTATATGGGAGAAGGAAAAATCAAATTCAATCAAGCCTGGCGGTATTCATGGGGTCTAGTGATTTCGTTACATTGTTCTTCCTGGTCGCGGCGGTTCTGATCTTCTTTCAGCTCCGTAGCGTGCTTGGACGACGCACGGGCCATGAAAAGCCGCCGTTCGATCCGTTCGCACAGCGCGATCTGGCCAAGGGTGCAGCGCGAGACGATGGCAAGGTTGTCACCCTTCCGCGCCGCGAGGATGGCAACGCTGAAGATCGCTATGTGGCCGTGGACGCCTACGCGCCTGCCGGCACAGCCCTGAACGATCAGCTGCGCGAACTTCTGCGCCACGACGCGAGCTTCAACCCGAAGGAATTCCTGAACGGTGCCAAGATCGCTTACGAGATGATCGTCATGGCCTATGCCGATGGCGACCGGAAGGCTTTGAAAGGACTGCTCTCCCGCGAGGTCTTCGACGGTTTCGAAAGCGCAATCGCCGATCGCGAGAGCCGCGGCGAGATCGTGAAGTCGACTTTTGTCGGCATCGAGAAGGCGGACATCATCCAGGCATCCGCTCGTGAGAACGAGGAGCAGGTGACCGTTCGCATCGTCAGCCAGTTGATCACGGCCACCTACGACAAGGTGGGCGACATCATTGATGGCGATGCCGAGGCGGTGTCCGAGGTGAATGACGTGTGGACCTTCGCCCGCGATGTGCGCTCGCGCGATCCGAACTGGAAGCTGATCGCGACCGAAGCAGAACAATGAACGATCTCAGCGCCTGTCGTCTGAGGCCGGCATCCTTCGATGATCTGCCCGGCTGGTCATCCGACGATCCGTCATCCCTTTGGCCTGCCTTGACCGACTGTAGGAGATACCTGCAGTCGGTCAAACCATATAAGCCAGGTGCCTTGGGACTGACCGCCGAAGATCTGATGCCTCTGCTGGACGCTGCATCGACGCACAGTCCGGATAACGCAGCTCAGGCGCGGCTTTTCTTCGAACAGCGAACGCGACCCTTCCTGGTCGAGCCCAACGGCCAAAACGCAGGTCTGGTCACGGCATTCTACGAGCCTGAAGTCGCTGTCAGCGATCGGCCCGATGACGAATACCGCCATCCCTTCTATCGTCGTCCTCTGGATCTCGTGGACGTGGATGACGCCAACCGAACCGCCGACCTTGAAGTCGGTTACGCATTCGCTCTACGCACAGACAATGGCCTCAAGCCGTATCCGGATCGCCGCGACATTGATCGGGGCTGGCTCGAAGGCAGAGGGCTCGAAATCGCCTGGGCTCGCTCGAAGGTCGATGTGTTCTTCGCCCATGTCCAGGGTGCTGCACGGTTGCGATATCCCGATGGACGCCTGCGTCGGATAACCTATGCGGCCAAGGCCGGTCATCCTTTCTCCGGCATTGGGCGCCTGCTGATCGATAGGGGGGAGATCCCGGAAGCCAATATCTCCATGCAGTCGATCAGGGCCTGGCTCGCTGCTCATCCGGATCGCGTCGACGAGATCCTCTGGCACAACCGATCCTACATCCTCTTCCGGGAGGCGGAGGTTGACGATCTCACCCGTGGTCCGATTGCGGCCGCCAAGGTACCGCTGATTGCGGGCCGATCTCTCGCGGTTGATCGCCAAATCCATACTTTCGGATTTCCTTTCTTCATCCATGCCAAGGGATTGACGCATATGGATGGCGGACGCGATTTCGCGCGGACCATGCTGGCGCTCGATACCGGTTCTGCAATCGTCGGACCTGCACGCGGGGATATCTTTACGGGCTCCGGAGATGAGGCGGGCGAGTTGGCAGGGGCCGTGCGCAACGCAGCCGACTTCTATATACTCATCCCGAAGCAGGCGGCAGAGAGGTTTGTCTGAGTGTCGGGTGGACCAAAGCTCAATCCGGAAGATCGCATCCTCTGGGGCAAGGTCGCGCGTTCGACCCGCCCGATGCCCGGACGTATGGAAGACCTGCTGAGTTTCGAAGATCAGTTCGAGACTCCGGTAGAAGAGAAGGACGTGCCCGCTCTCAATCGGACCGCCATCTCATCGTCGACCTCGGCCACTGATCCTGAGCGTAAGTCCGCACCCCGAATCCACCACCCCCTCGAAAAACCGGTCAAGCGCAAGCTCTCTCGCGGTCACCTGGCGCTTGAAGCTCGGATCGATCTGCACGGACTGATCCAGAGTGAGGCGCATGGAATGCTGCTCGATTTCCTCATCCGGGCGCATGATCGGGGTTTGCGCCATGTCCTCGTGATTACTGGCAAGGGAAGCTCGCTGGGGAGTGAAGGCGCCTTGAAGCGCGCGGTGCCGCTCTGGTTTTCCCTGCCGGAATTCCGTTTCCTGATTTCCTCCTACGAGCCTGCCGCACGTCAGCATGGCGGGGAGGGGGCTCTTTATGTGCGGCTCTCCCGCCGCGGACAGGAGCGCTGATGACGCCTTTCGGTGACGCGTTACGGCAGTTGCGGGAACGCAAGGGTGTCTCTCAGAAGGAGATGGCCGCAGCGATCGGGGTCTCTCCAGCCTATCTCTCGGCACTCGAACACGGCCGGCGCGGCCTACCAAATTTCGACTTTCTCCAGCGCGTTGCAGGCTATTTCAACATTATCTGGGACGAGGCGGAGGAGCTCTTCTCGACGGCCGGCCGTTCCGATCCACGAGTGGTCGTGGACACATCAGGCATGAAGCCGGAATACACGGCTTTCGCCAACGATCTTTCGAAGCTGATTCGCCAGCTCTCCCCGGATGTGATACGAGACATGCAGGATATTCTGGATGGCGCCAAAAAACGGCCGTGAAGGGGTTGAAAAGCCCTCTCTATCCACCAGAAACAACGCCCTCGCCTTTGGAACTCAGGCCAAAACCCCTATAGTCGGGCCACTTGAAGCTGCTGATTCGAATCAGCCGGGCCTTTGAGAATTGACTGGAAAGATTGCTGAATGACCGACTTGCCGATCGCGGAAAATGATGCACCGGCCGAATATGGCGCTGACTCGATCAAGGTTCTGAAGGGACTGGACGCCGTCCGCAAGCGCCCCGGCATGTATATCGGTGACACAGACGACGGCTCGGGCCTTCACCACATGGTTTAT
Organism: Rhizobium sp. R86522; assembly: GCF_042466255.1. Classification (NCBI taxonomy): domain Bacteria; kingdom Pseudomonadati; phylum Pseudomonadota; class Alphaproteobacteria; order Hyphomicrobiales; family Rhizobiaceae; genus Rhizobium; species Rhizobium sp. R86522. The sequence continues at coordinate 3,933,650 of NZ_JAXHBX010000001.1, read as the reverse complement.
GAAGTCGTCGACAACGCGATCGATGAGGCCCTGGCTGGTCACGCTGACATCGTCACGGTCACCTTGAACGCGGATGGTTCGGTCACGGTAACCGACAACGGTCGTGGTATTCCGACGGATATCCACACCGGCGAAGGCGTTTCGGCTGCCGAGGTCATCATGACCCAGCTGCATGCCGGCGGTAAGTTCGACCAGAATTCCTACAAGGTCTCCGGCGGTCTGCACGGCGTCGGCGTATCCGTCGTCAATGCGCTATCGGTCAAACTCACCCTCAAGATCCGCCGCAACAACAAGCTGCATGAAATCACTTTTACCCATGGCGTAGCCGACGGTCCGCTGAAGGTGATCGGTGAATATGAGGGCCGTTCGGGAACGGAAGTCACCTTCCTTCCGAGCACCGAGACCTTCACCAAGGTCGATTTCGACTATGGAACGCTCGAGCATCGCCTTCGCGAGCTCGCCTTCCTGAATTCCGGTGTCCGCATTCTTCTGACCGACAAGCGCAAGTCCGACATCCGCCAGGAAGAAATGCTCTATGACGGCGGTCTCGAAGCCTTTGTCCGCTATCTCGATCGCTCCAAGAAGCCGCTCGTCGACAAGCCTGTCGCCATCAAGGGTGAGAAGGATGGGATCACCGTCGAAGTCGCCATGTGGTGGAATGACAGCTACCACGAGAATGTGCTCTGCTTCACCAACAACATTCCCCAACGCGACGGCGGCACCCATATGGCCGGCTTCCGCGCCGCTCTGACCCGTCAGGTGACGTCCTATGCGGATAGCTCGGGGATCACCAAGAAGGAGAAGGTGTCGCTGCAGGGTGAAGACTGCCGCGAAGGTCTTTCGGCTGTCCTCTCGGTAAAGGTACCGGATCCGAAGTTCTCGTCCCAGACGAAAGACAAGCTCGTTTCGTCCGAGGTACGCCCGGTCGTCGAAAACCTCGTCAACGAAGCGCTCAGCACCTGGTTCGAGGAACACCCCACGGAAGCCAAGATCCTGGTCGGCAAGGTGGTCGAGGCCGCTGTTGCCCGCGAAGCCGCCCGCAAGGCGCGTGAACTCACCCGCCGCAAGGGCGCACTCGATATCGCTTCTCTCCCCGGCAAGCTCGCCGACTGCTCCGAGCGCGATCCGGCCAAATCCGAACTCTTCCTCGTCGAGGGTGACTCGGCAGGTGGCTCCGCGAAGCAGGGCCGTTCGCGCGAAAACCAGGCGATCCTGCCGCTGCGTGGTAAGATCCTCAACGTCGAGCGCGCCCGCTTCGACAAGATGCTCTCGAGCCAGGAAATCGGCACGCTGATCACAGCGCTCGGCACATCCATCGGCAAGGACGAGTTCAACGCCGACAAGCTGCGCTACCACAAGATCATCATCATGACCGATGCTGACGTCGACGGCGCACATATCAGAACGCTTCTGCTGACATTCTTCTTCCGTCAGATGCCGGAATTGATCGAGCGCGGCCATCTCTACATCGCCCAGCCGCCGCTCTATAAGGTTTCGCGCGGCAAGTCCGTCCAGTACCTAAAGGACGAGAAGGCGCTGGAAGACTATCTGATCACCATGGGTCTCGAAGAGGCAACGCTGACGCTCGCCAATGGCGAAGTCCGCGCCGGCCAGGACCTGCGCGACGTGATCCAGGACGCGTTGCGTCTGCGGTCACTCATCGACGGCATGCATTCCCGCTACAACCGCAATGTCATCGAGCAGGCAGCAATTGCCGGCGCGCTGAACCCGGAGCTGACGGGCAACCGCCAGCAGGCGGAAGCGACAGCAGCGCTTGTCGCAAGCCGGCTCGACATGATCGCCGAAGACACCGAACGGGGCTGGCAAGGTTTCGTCACCGACGAAGGCGGCCTTCGCTTCGAGCGTATGGTCCGCGGCGTCAAGGAAGTCGCTGCCGTAGATGTGGCCCTCATAGGTTCGGCGGACGCTCGCCACATGGACCAGATGTCCGCCCGCCTGCGCGAGATCTACTCCGAACCGCCGGTTCTCACCCGTAAGGACGGCCGTAGCGACATGTCCGGCCCGCGCGCCCTTCTGGATTCGATCTTTGCAACCGGCCGCAAGGGCCTTTCCATGCAGCGATACAAGGGTCTCGGTGAAATGAATGCCGAGCAGCTATGGGAAACCACGCTCGATCCGAACGTACGCTCTCTACTTCAGGTCCGGGTCAACGACGCGACCGACGCCGACGGCCTGTTCTCGCGCCTCATGGGCGACGAGGTCGAACCTCGCCGCGAGTTCATTCAGGACAACGCGCTCAGCGTCGCCAACCTCGACATCTGAGATCTGCAGATGGCAAGTCAAAAGGGCCGCTCCTCAGGAGCGGCCCTTTTTCTTGATCAACAGGTTTCGTTGTTGAGATGGTTAACGTGATTCACGTGAAACCATGAATGCGCGGGCTCAGAAACGTCCCTCGAATGCCACTTCAGCCAGAGCCTTGCGACCATTCGGCGTTTCCTTCGAACGCAGACCTTCCGGCAGCGCTTCCTTGTCACCCAGCTTGCCGATGGCCACCGCTGCGTTGATGTGGAAACCATCAGGCGCGCCCAGCTCGGAGACGGCCCGATCGAAGTCGAAGCCGGTCATCGCGTGGGCGAAATAGCCCGACTTGATGGCCTGAACCGAGAGCAGACCCCAGGCAGCACCCGCGTCGAAACTGTGGCTGCGATAGGACTTCGGCTCCGAACCATCAGCCGGACGGCTCAGCGTGTCGGAAAAGATGAAGACGAGGGCCGCGGCATTCTTGGCCCAACCCTGGTTGAACTCGATCAGGATAGCGAGAAACTTGTCGAACTCAGGTGTTCCCTTCAGGGCGTAGATGAAGCGCCAGGGCTGGTAGTTGAACGCTGACGGCGCCCAATGGGCGGCATCGAGGATGGTCAGGAGATCTTCCTTCGGCATCGTGCTTCCGTCAAAGGCACGCGGCGACCATCGATCGAGAAAGATCGGGTCCACATTGTATTCGGACTGGCGGTGATTGCTGCTGGTCATGGTGTTCCTTCACACATGTCTTGGGATGACGGATGGAACAAACATCAATTCGCAAGCCTCGGAAAGGGTCGCGGCTGCAAATTCGGGTGAACACTGTGATCGTTGATTAACCCCATCGAGGGGAGGGAACCTTAAGGCTTTTCGAACATCATCCGAAGTCATGAGACTTTATGTGCTGCGAAAGGAGGGATAATCCGGGCTTTTGCGATGCACAAAGTCTGTTAGTGTAGCGAATGAACGCGGACCCTCTGGTCCGACAAAAAGGTACAGAACCCATGTTCTATCAGCTCTATGAACTGAACCATGCATTCATGGCGCCATTCCGGGCAACAGCGGACGCGATGAACCTGGCATGGAGAAACCCGCTCAACCCTTGGTCCCATACGGTCGTCGGGCGTTCATTCTCAGCGGGCTTTGAAGTTTTCGAACGTGTGACGCGCCGCTACGGCAAGCCCGCCTTCGGCCTCCCGACAACCAGGATCGGGGATGAAAGCGTCACGGTCGAGGAAGAAATCGTCTGGCGCAAGCCTTTCTGCGACCTGATCCATTTCAAGCGCCATCTTCCAGCCGGCACCGAAAAGGGTCCGCGCATCCTCATCGTCGCACCCATGTCGGGCCACTACGCGACCTTGCTCCGTGGGACGGTAGAGGCACTGCTGCCGAGTGCGGACCTTTACATCACCGACTGGATCGATGCCCGTATGGTGCCGGTGACCGAAGGCGATTTCGATCTCGACGACTATATCGATTACGTCATCGACATCCTTCATCACCTCGGTCCTGACACCCATGTGGTCGCGGTCTGTCAGCCCTCCGTTCCCGTGCTGGCCGCCGTCGCCGTCATGGAAGGTGAGGGGGACGTCTGCGCACCGTCCTCGATGACACTCATGGGTGGCCCCATCGACACGCGCATCAACCCGACGGCCGTCAATCAACTGGCCCAGGACAAGCCGCTCGAATGGTTCCGCGACAACGTCATCATGCAGGTGCCGTGGCCGCAGCCCGGCTTCATGCGTCAGGTCTATCCGGGCTTCCTGCAGCTCTCGGGATTTATGTCGATGAACCTTGATCGGCACATGATTGCGCACAAGGAGTTTTACATGCACCTCGTCAAGAACGACGGGGAACCGGCCGAGAAGCACCGCGACTTCTACGATGAATATCTGGCGGTCATGGACCTCACGGCGGAATTCTATCTTCAGACCGTCGAGACGGTGTTCATCAAGCACTCCCTGCCCAAGGGTGAGATGATGCATCGCAACAAGCGCGTCGACACGACAGCGATCCGCAACGTCGCGCTTTTGACAGTCGAAGGCGAAAACGACGACATCTCGGGTCTCGGTCAGACCAAGGCGGCGCAGACGATCTGCACCAACATCCCCGACGATATGCGCCTGCACTACATGCAGCCGGACGTTGGCCACTACGGCGTCTTCAATGGCTCGCGTTTCCGTCGCGAAATCGCGCCGCGGATTGTCGAATTCGCCCGCACACACGGCAAGAAGGCCAAGACCACCACTCCGGTTAAGCGGGTCATCAAGGGCGGCAAGGCTCTCTGACATTTTCGTCATTCCGAATTTAAGAAGCGGATTCAGTCGGTTCTCCGATTGGGTCCGCTTCTTTCTTGAAGGGCAGGGCGGCATTTCCCACATCGAAACCATCGGACGGCATTCCGCTGTCCGCGCAAAACGAGGTTATCGATGATGAACCAGTCAGCACTGCTTCGGCCGGATTGGACTCCGGCAACCGTCGCCTTGATGGTGCTCGGCTTCATGGTCTTCTGGCCGCTCGGTCTGGCCATGCTTGCCTATATCCTGTTCGGCGAGAAGTTTCAGAACTTCAAGCGGGAAGCCAATCAGAAGGCGGATAGTGCCTTCGCCTGGTGCCGCTCCAACAGCTATACTGCGCCTGCCTCAACCGGGAATGTCGCCTTCGACGAGTGGCGCAAGACCGAACTCGAGCGTCTCGACGAAGAACGTCGCCGTCTCGATGAGATGCGTGCCGAATTCGACAACTACGCCCGCGAACTGCGTCGGGCGAAGGACCAGGAAGAGTTCGACCGCTTCATGCGCGACCGTCAGCAGATGAAGACTTCAGGCGAGGGCGGTCCCGCCCAGGGTTTCACCGGCAACTGACCGGTCGAGCCATCCTGTCGCAACCGGGGTCGGCGCTCGTGCGCCGACCTTTTTTGTTGCAAGAAGAGCTCCCGAATCGGCTAGAACACACGCATGTTTCCCCTGCTGAAAAAGCTGACACCGCAGAGAGCCCCGGCGATCCAGCTGGAGCGGGCGATTGCCGTGGATGGACGGTCCATTCCGCTGACCATCAGAAAGAACAGCCGCGCGACCCGCATCACGCTCAGGATCGAGCCCGGCGGGCGCGCTTTGAAGATGACAATTCCGCCAGGGCTGCGCGAACGGGACATCGATGACTTTCTCGATCGCCACCAGGGCTGGCTCAGCACCAAGCTCAAGCGCCAGAAAACGGTCGGCGCCATTGAGGATGGCGGAGACATTCTACTCCGAGGCATTCCCCATCGTATCGTCCATACAGGTCAGTTGCGCGGCCTGACCCAATCGATCGACAGCGAGATTGGCCATGTCCTCAGCGTCAGCGGCCTTGAGGACCATTTGCCGAGGCGCGTCGCCGATTTCCTCAAGAAGGAAGCACGCCATGACCTCGAGCGCCTCGTGGCTCTGCATGCCAGAAATGTCGGCAAGCCAGTCAAGAGCATGACGCTGAAGGATACCCGCAGCAGATGGGGATCCTGTTCCTGGGACGGCAAGCTGAGCTTTTCCTGGCGCATTGTCATGGCGCCGCCTCTGGTCATCGACTATCTCGCTGCTCACGAGGTTGCGCATTTGCGGGAGATGAACCACGGTCCGGCCTTCTGGGCACTTTGCAAGGAGCTCTGCCCACCCATGGACGAAGCGAAGTCCTGGCTGAAGCGTCATGGCTCGGCCCTTCATGCTATAGACTTCGACTGATTGACCCCGCGACCTTTCAGCCTCTGTCGCAAATTGGCTCGACTCTTTTTTGATTTCGTGCGACTTCGCTGCCATGAGACCCGATATCAAGATCTGCGGACTGAAGACGCCGGAGGCGGTCGATCGTGCGGCCGACCGCGGCGCGAGCCATATCGGCTTCATTTTCTTTGAAAAGAGCCCGCGCAACATCGAGCCTGATATCGCAGGTGTGCTCGCAGACCGCGTTCGCGGCCGGGTGAAAAGCGTCGCGGTGACAGTCGATGCAGACAATGACGATCTCGACGAGATTATTGCGCTTATGCGTCCTGATATCCTGCAGTTCCATGGCCACGAAAGCCCGGAACGGCTGCTGACAGTCAAGGCGGTCACCGGTCTTCCGATTATGAAGGCATTTTCCATTCGCGATGCCGATGACCTGAGGCGTATCGAGCCCTATATCGGGATTGCTGATCGTTTTCTCTTCGATGCCAAACCGCCTGTGGGCTCCGATTTGCCCGGCGGCAATGGCGTCACCTTCGATTGGCGTCTCTTGCGTTCGCTTGACGACAGCGTCGATTACATGCTTTCCGGAGGCCTCAACAAGGCCAATATCGCAGAGGCCCTGCGGGAAACCGGAGCACGGGCAATCGACGTATCCTCTGGCGTGGAATCTGCGCCGGGCGTCAAGGATCTGCAGATAATGAATGAGTTTTTTGCGGCCGTTGCCGAGGCAAGTCGTGCACAGCCGGTTTCAGGGAGTGTCAAGTGAACCAGTCACCGAAACCCAATTCCTTCCGTGAAGGTCCAGACGAAGACGGCCGCTTCGGCATCTTCGGTGGCCGTTTCGTCGCCGAGACGCTGATGCCGCTGATCCTGGACCTGCAGGCGGAATGGGAAAAGGCGAAAACGGATCCGGAATTCCAGGCCGAACTGGCGCATCTCAACACCCATTATACCGGTCGCCCAAGCCCGCTCTATTTCGCCGAGCGTCTGACCGAAGAACTCGGTGGCGCAAAGATCTACTTCAAGCGCGATGAGCTGAACCACACCGGTTCGCACAAGATCAACAACTGCCTCGGCCAGATCCTGCTCGCCAAGCGCATGGGCAAGACCCGTATCATCGCTGAAACCGGCGCCGGCCAGCATGGTGTGGCCTCTGCCACGGTCGCCGCTCGCTTCGGCATCCCTTGCGTCGTCTACATGGGCGCGACCGACGTCGAGCGCCAGGCGCCGAACGTTTTCCGCATGAAGCTGCTCGGTGCCGAAGTGAAGCCGGTAACCTCTGGCCATGGCACCCTCAAGGACGCAATGAACGAGGCGTTGCGCGACTGGGTCACCAATGTCGACGACACCTATTACATGATCGGCACAGCCGCCGGCCCGCATCCCTATCCGGAAATGGTCCGCGACTTCCAGTCGGTCATCGGCCGCGAAACGCGCGAGCAGATGCTGGCTGCGGAAGGCCGCCTGCCGGACATGCTGATTGCTGCCGTCGGTGGTGGTTCGAACGCGATCGGCCTCTTCCATCCCTTCCTGGATGACGAGAGTGTCCGCATCGTTGGCGTCGAAGCCGGTGGCAAGGGCCTCGAAGGCGAGGAGCACTGCGCTTCGCTGACCGCAGGTACGCCCGGTGTCCTGCATGGCAACCGCACCTATCTGCTGCAGGACGGCGACGGCCAGATCAAGGAAGGTCACTCGATCTCCGCCGGCCTCGATTATCCGGGTATTGGCCCGGAGCATTCCTGGCTGAAGGATATGGGCCGCGTCGAATACGTTCCGATCAGGGACGACGAGGCGCTCGCCGCCTTCCAGCTGCTGACGCGCACCGAAGGCATCATCCCGGCGCTCGAGCCGAGCCATGCGCTCGCCGAAGTCGTCAAGCGCGCCCCGAAGATGGACAAGGACCAGATCATTGTGATGAACCTCTGCGGCCGCGGCGACAAGGATATCTTCACTGTCGGCAAGATTCTCGGTATGGGGCTCTGATCATGACTGCGCGTATGGACCAACGTTTCGCTGCACTGAAAGCAGAAGGCCGCCCGGCTCTCGTCACCTATTTCATGGGTGGCGATCCGGACTACGACACGTCGCTCGCGATCATGAAGGCTCTGCCGGAAGCCGGCGCCGACGTTATCGAGCTCGGCATGCCCTTCTCGGATCCCATGGCCGATGGCCCGGCGATCCAGCTTGCCGGCCAGCGGGCCCTCAAAGCCGGCCAAACCCTCGTTCGCACGCTCGATCTGGCGCGTGAATTCCGCAAGACGGACAACGAAACGCCGATCGTCATGATGGGTTACTACAACCCGATCTACGTCTATGGCGTCGAGCGTTTCCTCGACGACGCATTGGCTGCCGGCATCGATGGCCTGATCGTTGTCGATCTGCCGCCGGAAATGGATGACGAACTTTGCATCCCGGCCCGTAGCCGGGACATCAACTTCATCCGTCTGGCAACCCCGACAACCGACGACAAGCGTTTGCCCACCGTTCTCAAGAACACCTCGGGCTTCGTGTATTACGTCTCGATGAACGGCATCACCGGTTCGGCACTGCCGGATCCCTCGCGTGTTGCCGGTGCCGTCCAGCGCATCAAGGCGCATACAGACCTGCCGATCTGCGTCGGCTTCGGCGTCAAGACCGCCGAGCATGCCCGCCTGATCGGCGCCAATGCCGATGGCGTCGTGGTTGGGACCGCGATCGTCAATCAGGTTGCTACAAATCTCACAGCCGATGGCAAAGCGACGGCGGATACGGTTCAGGCCGTCGCCACGCTGGTGCGCGGACTGGCAACCGGCGTGCGGTCTGCACGCCTTGCTGCTGCCGAATAAGCATCCCATATGGGCTTTAAATATCAGGAGTAAGCCGCGTGAACTGGATCACCAACTATGTGCGCCCGCGCATCAATTCCATGCTGGGTCGCCGCGAAGTTCCGGAAAATCTCTGGATCAAGTGCCCGGAAACGGGCGAGATGGTCTTCCATAAGGACCTGGAAGAGAACAAGTGGGTGATCCCGGCTTCCGGCTATCACATGAAGATGCCGGCGAAGTCGCGCCTGATCGATCTCTTCGACGGAGGCCAGTTCGAAGCCCTGCCGCAGCCGAAAGTCGCGCAGGATCCGCTGAAGTTCCGCGATTCCAAGAAATACACCGACCGTCTTCGTGACAGCCGCGTGAAGACGGATCAGGAAGACACGATCGTTGCCGGCGTCGGCACGGTGCAGGGCCTGAAGCTCGTTGCCGTCGTCCACGAGTTCAACTTCATGGGCGGTTCGCTCGGCATTGCCGCTGGCGAAGCGATCGTGAAGGCCTTCGAACGCGCCATCAAGGAAAAGTGCCCGCTGGTCATGTTCCCGGCTTCGGGTGGCGCCCGCATGCAGGAGGGTATCCTCTCGCTGATGCAGCTGCCGCGCACCACGGTTGCCGTCGACATGCTGAAGGAAGCCGGCCAGCCCTACATCGTCGTCCTCACCAACCCGACTACGGGCGGCGTAACGGCATCTTACGCCATGCTGGGCGACCTCCACATTGCCGAACCGGGTGCCGAGATCTGCTTTGCCGGCAAGCGCGTTATCGAGCAGACGATCCGCGAGAAGCTGCCTGAAGGCTTCCAGACCTCGGAATACCTGCTGGAACACGGCATGGTCGACATGGTCGTCAAGCGTCACGACATTCCTGACACGCTCGCGCGCGTCCTGAAGATTATGACCAAGCGCCCTGCCAACGACACGGCGGTCCCTGCGAAGGTGGCAGAGCCGGTCGAGAAGGCCTCGGCCTGAGCCGCGTTTTCTGTGAGGCCGCGGTCGCGGAACGAAAGTGATGACAGCCCCCATCGTCAGCCAGGCCGATGCCGAGATCGAAAAACTCATGGGGCTGCACCCCAAGGGCTACGATCTGTCGCTCGACCGTATCCGCCGCCTCCTTGAGGTTCTGGGTAACCCGCATCTGAAGCTGCCGCCGGTCATTCATGTGGCCGGCACAAACGGCAAGGGGTCGGCCTCGGCTTTTTGCCGGGCGCTTCTGGAGGCCCAGTGCCTGTCCGTCCACGTCCACACCTCGCCGCATCTGGTGCGCTGGCATGAGCGCTATCGCATCGGCGTAAAGGGTGGCCCCGGTCAGATCGTCGACGATGAACTGTTTGCCGATGCTCTGCGCCGCGTTGCCGAGGCAAACGGCGGCAAACCGATCACCGTCTTCGAGATCCTGACGGCGGTGACATTCATTCTCTTTTCCGAACAGCCTGCCGACGTCGTCGTGCTGGAGGTCGGTCTTGGCGGCCGCTTCGACGCCACCAATGTCGTCGAAAAGCCGGCTGTCTGCATCATTCAGCCGATCTCGCTCGATCATCAGGCCTATCTCGGCGATCGCGTCGAACTGATCGCCGCCGAAAAGGCCGGAATCATGAAGCGCGGCGTCCCCGTGGTGATTGGACACCAGGAGTTCGACGGCGCCAAGGATGTGCTGATCAGCACGGCCGAACGCCTCGGCTGTCCTCTCACCGTCTTCGCCCAGGATTTCCTGGCGTACGAAGAATTCGGACGGCTCGTCTACCAGGACGAATTCGGTCTGATGGACCTGCCGCTGCCGCGTCTGCCGGGTCGGCACCAGATCGGCAATGCCGCAACCGCCATCCGTGCGGTCAAGGCAGCCGGCTACTCCGTCACCGAAGAGATCGCCGAAAAGGCCATGCTGTCGGTCGAATGGCCGGGCCGCCTGCAGAAGCTCACCGAGGGTCGGCTGGTGGAGCGTGCGCCGGCCGGCGCTGAAATCTGGCTCGACGGAGGCCACAATCCCGGCGCAGGCGAAGTGATCGCGGAGGCCATGGCATCCATGGAAGAACGCCAGGCGCGACCGCTGCATCTGGTCATCGGCATGATCAACACCAAGGATCCGATCGGCTTCTTCCGCGCTTTCGTGGATATCGCCCATAACGTCTACACTGTCCCGATAACGGGCTCTGACGTTGGCCTCGACCCGGTGGCACTTGCCCAGTCGGCAGCTGAGGCTGGTTTGAAGGCCCTTCCGATGGAGTCGCTTGGCCAGGCGCTGGACGCAATCCGCGAACGCAGTGAAGATGGCGTTCCGCCCCGCATCATGATCGGCGGCTCGCTTTATCTGGCGGGCAATGTGCTCGCCGAAAACGGCACCATCCCCAAATGAAAAAAGCCCGGCTGTAACCGGGCTTTTCCTTTATTCAATCAATGGCGAAAGGCTTATGCCGCGCCGGCGATCCAGCTGGAAAGCGCAGTCTTCGGAGCCGCACCCACCTTGATATCGGCCACTTCACCACCCTTGAAGACGGCAAGCGTCGGGATCGAGCGAACACCGAACTGGGCAGCCAGTTCCGGGTTTTCATCGATGTTGAGCTTGGCGATCTTCACCTTGCCGGCGAGTTCGTTGGAGATTTCTTCGAGGCTCGGGGCAATCATCTTGCACGGGCCGCACCATTCAGCCCAGAAATCCACGACAACTGGTTCGGAAGCGTCGAGAACCTCGGCCTGGAAATTGGACTTGTCGACTTTAACGGTAGCCATGGGGCTCTCCCTTCATAAATACGGAATTGACTAGATATGTGATGCCGCGCGGCAGCAATTTCAATATGCGGTATCTCATGATGTTTCGAGGTCGGCAAGGGACCGCTGAAGAAGGCTGTCATCGAGGGGAATGAGGCTGCCGTTTTCGGTGTAGATCAGCCAGCAGTCGACCTGTTTGCCAGGATAGAGCGGCTGCAGGATCTCGCGATAGATGGCGAGCTGCACCCGATGGGAGAGGGGGCATTGGGCCGCCTCCAGTGGTGGATTCCGGTTGGTCTTGTAGTCGGCGATGATCACCCGGTCGGCAAGCACGGTCATGCGGTCGATCCGGCCGGAGACCGCACGCAATTCTCCCTTCAGCCGCATCGTGCCCATGACCGAAACTTCCGCGCGACTGCCGGTATCGAACAGCGGGCGAAGCGCCTCGTCTTCGAGAACGGTGATCACAGTAGAGACCAGTCTCTGTCGCTGCTCTGCCGGCCAGAACCGGGCAGCACGTTCTGCATAACGCTCAGCTGCCTCACGGCGGTCACCCTCCGGAACGCCCGGCAAATTCTGCAGCATCCTATGGATGAGCCGCCCGCGCTGCAGAGCGAGATCCGCCTTTTCCGTCGTCGAGAACAGCGCAGAGGCCGTCAACGCATCCTCGTCTTCGTCGATGACGATGCTGCCGGCACCCGATGGGCTGAGCGGTCTCGGTAGGCTGATCGGTGGCGGCAGCGGCTTCCAGAGCGTCGAGGGAAGGCTGTGGCTCTCCTCGCTTTCGGCGCCCTCTTCGGTCACCGGCAGATCATGCTCTGCCTCGCCGAGAGACCAGCGCAATCCGGCCCAGCTGCCATCCGGCCCGGTGAATTCGACCTGTTTGCAGCGCGTTTCGTCGGCGCTCAGCGCCCGCGCGATCATCTTGTGCCAGATCTCGCCCGTGTCCTGCACGCCGCGATAACCACCGACGATCAGACGGTCGGCAGCGCGGGTCATCGCGACATAGAGCAGCCGGCGATATTCCTCCTCGGCCTGATCCTTGCGCCGATCCATGTCGGCAGCGGAGATCGAATTGCCGAGCGACTTCGACGGCACCCAGATCGGGAAGGGCATGCCTTCAGCCGTCCCGATGATCCTGAGCTTTGCCACATGGTTCGAATTGAAGGGCTTCGAGCCGCCATCGATCAGGAAGACGATTGGCGCCTCAAGTCCCTTCGAGGCATGAACCGTCATGATCCGGACTTCGTTGCGCTCCTTGTCCTGTTCGCGCTTGACCTCAGGCGCTTCCATCTCGAGCGTCGAAACGAAGGATTGCAAGCCGGGCAATCCGCTGGTCTCGAAGGAGAGGGCAAAGGTCAGGAACTCGTCGATGATGTCGCTGACCTCGGAGCCTAGGCGCCCAAGATAGGCCCTTCGACCACCATGAACGCTGAGCACCCGGGCATAGAAATCATGGACGGAGTACTCCCGCGCCTGTTCGAGAAACAGTGTGAGCCGGTCGTAGGTCTTCTTCCAGGCTGTATCCGTCTCAGCCTGCTCTGTCAGTCTCGCCCAGAGGCTCTGCGCTTCCGGCCGCTCGGCAGCAAGCTGCATCAAGTCGTCTTCGCAATGGTTGAAGAGCGGGCTCTTCAGGAGCGAAGCGAGCGACAGATCGTCTCCGGGCAGCAGCAGGAAACGCCCAAGCGCCAGCATGTCCTGCACGGCAATATGGCTTGTCAGCTTCAGGCGGTCTGCACCGGCGACCGGTACGTTATACGGGCGTTTCAGCGCGCGTGTCAGCGCATTGACGAAACCATCGCGCTTGCGCACGAGCACGAGAATGTCGCCTGGGCGGATCAGCCGCTTGTTGCCCTTCTCGATAATCGTTTCCCGTCCGACGATCTGGCTGATCTGATGCGCCACGCGTCGTGCGAGAATTGCCGAAGGTGCGCTTTCCGGCGTCGCATCGAAGGGGGCGGTCCAGTCCTCGTCTTTCTCCTGCTTCTCCGCCGCAATCATGTCCCAGACATCGACGGTCCCCGGATGTCCGATGCGGCTCGATTGGTGGATGACGGGGTCCCCGCCGGCACTGAGGCCCCGGCTGTTTTCCGGCAGGCTGAAGACCTGGTCGACGGCCGCAAGCACCGATTGCGTCGAGCGGAAGGAGAGCGGCAGACGCACCGTGTTGAAGTTCTGCCCGCTTTCCGTGACCGCCCGCTCGGTCTGGCGCGCTTCCTGCGAGAACTGCTCCGGGCGCGCCCCCTGGAAGGAATAGATCGACTGCTTCTCGTCCCCAACCGCAAAGAAGGTGCGGATCCCCGGCCGGGCACTCAAACCGGTAAAGAAGTCTTCGCGCAGCGACCGGATGACATCCCATTGCACTGGGCTCGTATCCTGCGCTTCGTCGACGAGGATATGGTCGATGCCCTGGTCCAGCTTGTAATGCACCCAGGCGCCGACATCGCCGCGCGTCAGAAGCCGCGCGGTTCGCACGATCAGATCCTCGAAATCGAGCTGCGAACGCCGCTTCTTCAGTTCCTCGTAGTCCGTGTCGAGACGCACGGCGAGCGTCAGCGCCGATCGCGTCGCCTCGTACATGCGGAAAATGCGCAGCCGGTCCCGCATGGCGACCACATGATCCCGGGCTGCGATGACAGCATCCTTGAGATCAGGCGCGACCTTGGTCATGGCGGCGGCAATCAGCGAGCTGTCGGCCTTTGGCGCTTCCTGTGCCGTCAGGAAAGCCTGGTCCAGAAGCTTCGCTCGCTCCAGCGGATCGGCTTCCACCAGCGCCCGTTCCAGCACTTCCGCGACAGCCCGCACTTTCTCGCCGCCCTTTTCGAGGGCAAGCTGGATGTAGCGACTGAAATTGCCGCCGGACAAACCGGCAAGCGGCCAGTAATCCTCGGCGCGGCTGGTCTCGCTCTCCAGCGGACCGATGCCGAGGCCTTTCCGCAGGGTCGCATCAAGGCCTCCTGTCCGTTCCGCCCGCTGCCGGAAGTCTCTGACAGCATGGCGGTTGGCGACGGTATCGGCAATCAAGCCTTCGAGCCCGCTTTCATCGGCAATGCTCAAGACCTGCGAGAAGGCTTCGGCGAGAGCTGCATCATTCTCCGTCGACGTGGCCGTCAGCAGCGATCGTCGCGCTTCCGCCAGAACGGTGACCGCGGCGCGATCGTCGAGGACGTTGAAATGCCCGGCGACATTGGCTTCGAGTGGAAACTGGTGCAGCAACGCTTCGCAGAAGGCGTGGATCGTCTGGATCTTCAGCCCACCGGGCGTTTCCAGAGCCTTGGCGAACAGCCGCCGTGCGGCCGCGAGCGTCGCCCGATCCGGCTCCTTCTGCTCGATGGCCGCAATCCGTTTGGCAAGTTCGAGGTCATCCAGCGTTGCCCATTCCGCGAGGCGCTCGAAGACGCGGTTCGACATTTCGGAGGCGGCGGCCTTGGTATAGGTGAGGCAGAGGATGGACGAGGGGCGGGCGCCGGCCAGCAGAAGCCGGATCACCCGCTGCGTCAGCACATGCGTCTTGCCGGAGCCGGCATTCGCCGACACCCAGGCCGACTGGCCGGGATGGGATGCTTTTGACTGGGCGAGCGTCGTCCAGCCGAGCCAGGTGGCCGGATCGCTGCCGGTCGGTAGCTCGTCCAGGGCAAAGCGCTGATCACTCATCGCCGGCTCCTTCCTCGGCTTCCGCCGTCGACCACTCCGCAACTCGCGCCAGATGGTCGTATTCGCCGCCATAGGCGTTCTGTTCAGCCGGGATCAGACGGGAGACGTAACCGCGCTCGCCGCTCTGCAGCGCCTGGACGAAACGGCCGAGCTCGTCGACCGATTGCGTGGCAAGCTCAAGCGCAGACTTCTTGCTGTCGCCCCGCGTTGCCATTTCGTTGTTCACCTGGTCTGCCGAAAAGCGATCGCCAGGTCTCAGGCGTACATAGACAAGATTGAGAGGTTTCACGTCACCGGCAGGCTTGAAGGCGCCTTGGAGAAGGGCCGCCGCCTCCAGCGCCAATTGTGGGTCAAGCAGGCTGCGCGCCTGATTGGCGCTCGGGTTGAGGCCCGTCTTGTAGTCGATGATATCGGCAAAGCCGCCGCCTCGGATATCGATCCGGTCCGCTATCCCGCTAATGGTGATATCAACAGGGCGAAGCTGCACATTGCCTCTGACTTCCGTCAGCGAGCGCTTGATTTCCGGTCTCTGCTGCCGCTCCCAGCTGAGAAAGGCCGAGGCGACACTGTAGAAGCGCTGCCGCCAGACGATATCGATGTGCAGCGGCAGAGCCTCCGTCAGGAACTCCTCATCGGTGATCCGGTGCAGGATATCGAGCGCGTCCAGCCGGGCCGGGTCATGATCCTCGCGGATAAACCGCTCGACGATACGGTGATAGAGAGTTCCACGCTCGGCCGCCCCCGGATCTTGGTTGAAGGGATCGACGGGATCGAGACGCAGGATTCGCCGCGCATAGATCGAGTAGGGATCGCGCCGGAAGCGTCCGACTTCGGAAAAACTGAAGGAGCGTGGCTGCAGTTCGGCGCGCGGCCGTGGCGCGGGGCGCTGAGCCGGTGCCTGGTTTTCGCCTTGGTCGATGAGATCGGCGTAACGGCGATAGATCTGGCCGCGCTTTCGCATCTCGTCTTCAAGCACGGGCCCGCCGAGCGCCATCAGGCGCTGCAGCCAGCGCGAGGCAACCGTCGGCGCGGACCCCTGGCGAAGCGAACGCGAGAAGATCAGCTTGCGGGTGCCGCAGGCCATCTGGAAGTCATGCGCCACCTGGCCGATCTGGCGTTCGGGTGGCTCAAGCCCGACTTCGGTCTTCATGACGCGCGAGAGGAAGGGATTGTTCTTGGTCTGGCTGGGCCAGCTCCCCTCGTTCATGCCGCCGATGACCATCATGTCGACATTCTGCAGGCGTGCTTCGAGCGTCCCGAAGATGAAGACGCGCGGATGCCGCATGGCGCGTGGCTTGACCGCCTGGCCGGCCATCAGCGCCGTCAGGATATCAACCCATTGCGGGCCGTCCGCCTCGATCTGCCCGTCCGTCTCCAGAACTTCGGCCAGAAGCCGCGCCAGAGCCTCGCCCGCCGCATCGCCCCAGAGACCGGCAAGGTCACCCCGCTCGTCGACAGTGACGGCTTCCAGCACGCGGCCCGTGCGCTCTGCCCAATCGCTGACGGTCAATCTCTGCGACAGCACGCGCCCGTCGGTCGACCGTATGACGGACGAGACGAGCGGCTCGACCGCTTGGGCTACCCGGCCCGCCAGCAGACGAGCAAGCTCGATCTCTTGTGATGCAATCGAGATGCGCCATTGCGGCTTGTGACGGTCGGCCAGATGCGCTTCGAGCCCTTCCGCAAACAACGGTTCCATCTCGGCAAGGTCGAGGCTCTTCAGACCGCCACGCAGCGCGATGCGTTCCAGCGCGTCGGCGGCCTTGCGCATATCCTCGACCGTGAAGCCGAAGCGTGCCAGCGGATGCTTGATGAGCGAGACGATCGCCACAGGGTCACCCGGACGCAGGCAGGCCTCGGCCACCACCTGGGTCAGCATCGCAGCCTGGGTCCCGGTCATCGGCGTACCCGCGGAATCATCCGCCTCGATCCCGAACCGCGCGAGCTCGGACATCACACGCCGCGCCAGCGCGCGATCGGGCGTGATCAGCGCCACCCGGCTTTCGGGATTGTCGGAAACCTCTTCGAGCCCCAGCCGGAGCGCAATTGCAATCGCCGTTGCTTCTTCGCGCTCATTGGCCGTCTCGATCAGGGCGACATCGCGAAATGCCGCGAGCAGGCGTGAATCGTCGATATCCTGCCGCCAGGCCTTCCAGGTGTCGGTCGCCTCGGCGGGCGCCATGGCACGCGACAGAAATTCGGCTCGATCCCGGAGCGCCGGATCGGAGGCTTCGAGAGCCTGAACATCGGCGCGTTCAAGTTTCATATGCCGCAGCAGATGTGCAAGGCCATATTGCGGATGCCCGCGCACGGCAGGGCTTGGACGGATCACCGAGATCTCGCGGTCGTTGAGCTTCGCCCAGTCCTCATCCGGCATGTCGAGATCGAGCCCGGGCAGCACCACGACCCCCTGGTCGAGTTCGGCAATCGCAGCAATGAGCTCGGCCGCTGCCGGGATCGAGCCGGTGGAGCCCGCAACGATGACGGGGCCGGCCGAACCCTGCCTGCGGAAGCGCTCGGCCTCTGCCCTCAGCACCGCATCGCGGTGGCGTGCCGGAGACGACCGCACCAGCTCCTGCAGCCGTGCAGGCCAGAACTCCGTTGCGATCGTCAGAAACTCGAGCGTCAGCTGCCACCAGGAGCCGAAATCCGCCGATTGCAGCTTTTCGAGGTCCTTCCAGTCGCAGCCTTCGGTTTCCGCCGCTTCGATCAGCTCGACCAGGGCCCGAGCCAGCCAGACGGCATCTGCCGGGCTCGCGGGCGCGACGAGCGGCGTATCCGAATGAATAGACCGGACGATGTCGGGCAGCTGGTTGCGCCAGGCCAGGATCAGCCGGGCGAGTTCCAGAAGCATGACGGTCCCGCTCACCGCCGGGGCGAGATCCATCAACTGCGGCGCATCGAGGTCGAAAAAGCCGCTGTCGTCGTCGGTTTCACCCAGCGTGCGAATATCGGGAAGGATCGCCGCGCGTCCGCCGAGCAGATCGACGAACTCGGACCGCAACACGCGGGCTGCGCGCCGGGTGGGAACCAGCAGAGTGACGCCTGCGAGCGTAAGCGGATCGGCGGGGTCATAGCGAAAACCGTCGGTGAGACGACCGTCGAGCAGCGCTTCCGTCAGCGTCCTGAGGAAGGGCCGGCCTGGAGGGATCGTCAGCAGACGCGGCGCCTTGCTCACCATCTCAAAGGCCCCTGCCGTAGCGGGCCACCACGGCTTCGGCAGGCGCGATCGCGTCGGGTGTGCCGACGGTCAGCCACTGTCCATTAAGGTCCGTACCGAATAGCCGACAGGCGGCAATCGCACGATCGAAATAGATGTTGAGGTTGAAGGGGCCATCCGGCGCATCGTCGAAGAGATGCGGCATCAGCGCTAAGGCCCCGGCATAGACGACCGGGTTCGGTGCGCCCGAGACATAGCGGGTGAGCTTGCCGTCATCCGCCATCGAGAAATCGTTCTTGCCGTTGTGGCCCTTGGTCCGTTCCTGCTCGACACAGAGCATCGCAATGTCCATCCGGGAGGGATCGAACTGTTGCGCCAGCCGGACAAGATTGCGCGGCTCATCATCCCGTTCTCCGACCCAGAACAGGTCCGCATTCATGACGAGTGCCGGCTGGTCTTGGTCGAGCAGCTTGAGGCCCTTGGCCAGACCACCGCCCGAATCCATCAACCGCTCCCGTTCGTCGGAGATCCGGATCTCGGCCCGTGTCTCCCCGGCGAGATGGGCCTCCATCTGATCGGCATGGTGATGCACGTTGACGACGACCGTCTTGACACCGGTTTCAACAAGCGCGTCGAGCACATAGTCGATCATCGGCTTTCCGCCGATCTGAACCAGCGGCTTCGGGGTCGTCTCTGTAATGGGGCGCATCCGCGTACCGAGTCCGGCCGCGAGCACCATGGCTTGCTTGATGATCATTTGCTCAGGCCGGTGATTCGGGAAGCTCGATTCCAGCCTCTATGCACCAGTTCCGCAAGGGGGCGAGAACAGGATGCTCAAAAGCAACGCTCAAGTGCCAGAGTGTGCGGGGAAGATGGCGCATATAGCCCGGCTTGCCGTCCCGGTCCTTGAGGCGCACCCAGAGCCCGTTCAACTTGCAGGCGCGCTGCGCCGACATGATCGCCCAGCTTTTCAGGAATGCGGCTTCGTTGAAATCCGCTTTCCTGGCACGCGCTGAAAGATAGTCGGCCATCAGCTGGTCCATAAGCGGCCGCTCGATCGTCACCCGCGCATCCTGGACCAGCGAGACGAGATCATAGGCCGAGGGGCCAATCATCGCATCCTGGAAATCGATAAGGCCGACCCTGTCATGCCCTTCGCGATCATCGCGCCAGATGATGTTGGGCGAGTGGAAGTCACGCATGACGATGGACGTATCGGAGCCCGCCAACTCGTCGATCAGTTGGTCCCAGATGGCGAGATAGCTGGCACGTTCTTCCGCTGTCGCCTGTTGCCCCTTGCGTTTCCAGGGCAGGTGCCAGTCAAGAAGCAGCTCCACCTCGAACTTCATCGCCGCGCGATCGAAATCGGGAATGACGTGTTTATGCCCGCCCGCAATGACGATCTCCCGATCGAAGGGCGTGTCATGAATGGCGGCCAGACAAGCCGCACTGGCACGGTAGCGGTCAGCGATCGGCTTTCCCTGTTCGTCGAGAACACCGCCTTCGCCGAGATCTTCGAGAAGCAACAGACCTGCGTCGAGATCCTGTTCCAGGACTTCGGGAGCGGCAAAGCCGCGCTCGCGCAGCGCCTGTCCGATGGCCACGAAGGGACGCACATCCTCGGCCAGATGCACGAGCTGCGAATAGGGCTTGCCGTCCCGGATCGGCGGACCGTTCGGCCGCTTGGGCGCATCCATCAGGACGAGGCGGGCACTGCCGTCGGCAGGATAGACGTGCTCATAGGCCCGGTTGGAAGCGTCGCCCGTCAAATGCCGTCGATGGGCATCTCCGTATCCGCATCTCTTCAGGAAGCGGCGGATTTCATCCACGCGCCGAAGCCGGGCCAGTTTTGCCTCTGGCGCGCGGATTACCAGGTTTCGCCCGCCATTGGACGCGAATTGAAACTCGATCTCGATCCGGGTTCTAGGAAGCGCGCGGCCTGCCTTGCCCGGCCACTCGACGAGGCATATGCCATCGGCCAAGGCTTCTTCCAGCCCCAGTTCATCCAGTTCGCTCGGATCGGAGAGCCGGTAAAGGTCGAAGTGGGCAACGGGAATACTGAGATCATAATTCTGAACCAGCGTGAATGTCGGGCTGGGCACTTCAAGATCGGGATCATCGGCCAGGGCGCGTATGAATGCCCGGCTCAAACTCGATTTGCCGGCCCCGAGATCGCCGTCCAGCGCGACACAATCGCCGACCTGAAGTGCCAGCAACAGATCCTCGCCGAACAGTGCCGTGGCGGCATCATCGGCGAGGTGAACGACAAGCGTGGACGGCTCGGAGTTCATTCTGCGGCGGCGATCATCTGCGGTATACTGGCATTGGGGATGCGGCAATGAACCGTGGTACCCTGACCTGGCTCGCTCTCGATCTTGACGTCTCCCTTGTGGAGATTGACGAAGCTCTGGACGATCGACAGACCAAGGCCCGGTCCGCTGCGCTTGCCACCCTTGGCGCTCGTCGAAAATCGATCGAAGGCCGAGGACAGGAGATCGGCGCTCATGCCGCAGCCACTGTCAGTCACCGAGAACGAGAAGTCGGTGCCGTCGCGCCAGCATTTCATGGAAACCACGCTGCCTTCGGGTGCGAAATTGACGGCGTTCGTCAGGATCTTGATGAGGATCTGCTTCAACCGCTGCCGGTCTGCGATCAGGTGGCCGAGCTGGGCAGGGGCAGCAATCTCCAGCGTCACGCTGCTCTCCTGGAGCCGATCGGTCATCTGCATGGAGACATCGTCGAGCAGGTCGCTCAGATCGATCTCTGAATAGTCGAGCTGCATGATCCCGGCATCCACGGTCGCGAGATCTAGGATGTCGTTGACGATGGTCAGGAGGACGGACGACGACGTCGAAATATGATCGATGTATTCGGCCTGCCGCTCGTTGAGCGGACCGATCGTCGGTGTCTTCAGAAGATCGGTGAAGCCGATGATGTTGGTGAGCGGCGAGCGAAGTTCGTAGGAGACGTGCTGGACGAAATCGTTCTTCAGCTCGTCGGCCTTCCGCAGCGCTTCATTCTTCTCCTTCAAGGCCCGTTCCGCCCGGACGCTGTCCGTCATGTTGACGAAGGTCAGCATGGTCTGTGCGTTGGGCAGTGGCGTCACGGCATAGTCGAGGACGAGGCCGGAATAGAGTTCGAGCGTCCCCTGGCTGGAAGGACGTTCGTCCTCGAAGCTGGTGATCATCTTGCCGTAGGCTTTCCAGCCGTCCGGCTTGTCATAGGACGGCGCACAGGCGGCTTCGAGCAGCCGGATATGCGTGCCGACCGCCGCCTGGGTCTCGGTGATGCCCCAGAGTGCCCGGAAGGCGGGGTTGGAGAGCTGAATCCGGCCATCGGGCCCGAAAACGGCAACACCCTCCGACAGATGGTCGATGGTTTCGCCCTGCACCTGGACCAGCGTATTGTAGCGGGTTTCCAGATTGAATTGTTCGGTCAGGTTTTCAAAGACCCAGGTCGCGCCGCCCTGCGGGTGAGCCGAGGCGATCACGCGCAGCGTCTGGCCGTTGGGCAGATGCCATAGGTCGGTCTGGGTTTCGAGCGCCCGATAGACAGAAAGGCAATTGTCCTTCCAGGCTTTCCAGCTCAGCTGCTCCGGCAGCTTGTGCGCGGCGCGCAAGCGGTCGAGCAGTTCGGCATGATCCGGTCGGCTTTCAAGGAACTTGGTCTCGAGACCCCAGAGCTGGAGGAAAGCCTGATTGTAGAACTGCAGGCGACGATCAGCGTCGAAGATCGCAACCGGGGTCGCGAGATGATCGAGCGTATCGGCGTGGCTCTTAAGCGTCCGCGCAAGTTCCTCCCTGAGTGTTTCGGAGGAGGAGACGTCGATTGCCATGCCGCAGGAGCCGCCAGGCCCCCGCACATCGACGACGTCGAAGAAGGTGCGTGCGCCGCGGACGGCGGTCGAAACGGTATCGTGGAACGGTGATTCCGGCGTTGCGGAAGCCTTGATCTTCTCACGCGTCAGAGTGCCCAGGATCTCGCGTCCTTCCTGCACCGCCTGTTGCGGTGACGTGGATTCAACGGCATCGCTATAGGCTTGGTTCACCCAGACGAGACGCCCGTCGCTATCCCGCTGCCAGACCGGCTGTTCGATCGAATCGAGCAGCGATTCGAAGGTCGCGATCGAGCTTCGCAACCGGTTGCGTTCGATCTTGAGTTCAGCGAGTTCTGCACGCAGATTGTCCAGCGCCACGAAATGCGCATAGGCGCGGCCACCGTAGAGGTTGCCCTGAACCTCCAGAACGTCTCCGCGCTGGGTCTCGACCACGAGATCGAAAGTCTTGGCGTTCAGCCGGAGTGCCTCGATTGCGCGCTCCACCTCACTGGCGGAATGAGGCTTCAGCCAGCGTCCGAACGCCAGAAAGTCCGGATCCTGCTGGGGAGCACCCGTCTCCGCCGGGAGCTGTCCGAGAAGCTCGGCGCGGCCGTTGTGACCGTCCCAGATCACCGTGCGGCGATTCTTGTCGGCAATCAGCGTCTGATAGCGTGAGATCTTCTGCTGGCTGTCCGAATAGGCGGAGCGCAGTTCGCGCACTTCGCCATCGAGTTTGTTGCGTTGACGCAAGAGAACAGCCGCGAAGATCAGGGCGGCCGAAACCGAACCGAGAAGCACCGCATATCCGGCGACGTCGATGCTGTTGAAGCCGCGCATGGCGGTCGTCGCCTGCGCATACGCAAGGCCCGGAGCAAACAGGCTCGCGAGCGCACTTCCGCAAGCCAGAACACGCCTTCTCATCGCCAAGGCGGGACGATGGGACAGCTCGTGAAGCATCCCGTGTTTTTGCTCAGAAACTGGCCGCCAGAGGCTCGAAAAACCGGCCGTCATAGCCGTATCCCGCTGACGCGGGGCGCGTTGATCTACCGACATTCTCGGTCTGTCTCCGTCTCATTATGTGCCGCATCGTCGACAAGACATCCGTATTCGCGGACCGCTCGTGCAGTTCACGAATCAAGTCCTAAAACAATACCTTCGATGGATAGGGTCGGGAAGGCCAGCGTCCAAAAAAGAAGGCGGCGCCTTTGTCAAGGCGCCGCCCACTAGATGTAGATATTATCCAGCTATATTTTAATAGCGGTAGTGTTCTGCCTTGAACGGACCCTGCGCCGTGACGCCGATATAGGCGGCCTGTTCGTCCGAGAGCGTCGTCAGCTTCACGCCGAGCTTTTCGAGGTGCAGGCGAGCGACCTTTTCGTCGAGGTGCTTCGGCAGGACGTAGACGCCCGGCTTGTACTCGTCGGTCTTGGCGAAGAGTTCGATCTGGCCGAGAACCTGGTTGGTGAACGACGCAGACATCACGAAGGACGGGTGACCCGTTGCATTTCCGAGGTTCAAGAGACGACCCTCAGACAGCAGAATCATGCGGTTGCCCTTCGGGAACTCGATCATGTCGACCTGCGGCTTGATGTTCGTCCAACGCAGGTTCTTCAGAGAAGCGACCTGAATCTCGTTGTCGAAGTGGCCGATATTGCCGACGATCGCCATGTCCTTCATCTCGCGCATATGCTCGATGCGGATGACGTCCTTGTTGCCGGTCGTGGTGATGAAGATGTCGGCCGAGGAGACCACGTCTTCCAGCGTGACCACTTCAAAGCCGTCCATGGCGGCCTGCAGGGCGCAGATCGGATCGACTTCCGTCACCTTGACGCGGGCGCCGGCGCCGCGCAGCGAGGCGGCCGAACCCTTGCCGACGTCGCCGTAACCGCAGACGACAGCGACCTTGCCGGCCATCATCACGTCGGTACCGCGGCGAATGCCGTCGACCAGCGATTCCTTGCAGCCATACTTGTTGTCGAACTTCGACTTGGTGACCGAGTCGTTGACGTTGATGGCCGGGAAGGGGAGGAGGCCCTTCTTGGCGAGTTCATAAAGGCGATGCACGCCGGTGGTGGTTTCTTCGGTGACACCCTTGATCGCATCGCGCTGCTTGGTGAACCAGCCAGGCGAAGCGGCGAGACGCTTCTTGATCTGCGCAACCAGGATTTCTTCTTCTTCCGACTGCGGATTGGAAAGAACGTCCTCGCCGGCTTCGGCGCGAGCGCCGAGCAGGATGTACATGGTGGCATCGCCGCCATCATCGAGGATCATGTTGGAGAAGCCGCCGTCGGTCCACTGGAAGATCTTGTCGGTGTATTCCCAGTAATCGGTGAGCGACTCGCCCTTGATCGCAAAGACCGGGATGCCGGCAGCGGCGATCGCTGCAGCGGCGTGGTCCTGGGTGGAGAAGATGTTGCAGGATGCCCAGCGGACATCGGCACCGAGCGCGACGAGCGTTTCGATCAGAACAGCGGTCTGGATCGTCATATGCAGCGAACCGGTGATCCGTGCACCCTTCAGCGGCTGGCTCGCGCCGAATTCTTCGCGGCAGGCCATCAGGCCCGGCATTTCGGTTTCAGCGATGCTGATTTCCTTGCGGCCGAAATCGGCAAGACCGATATCAGCGATCACATAGTCATGTTTGCTCATGGGATTCTCCGGCTGGATCCGACCCGATCCGCATCTCATGGCGGATGGATTAACTGGCTCTCCCGCAGATCTGGCTGCAGGGCTGGTCGTCTTCTAGCAGGGAACCGCATCAAACGCAATCTGACATAAAGAAGTCTTTATGTCTTTATGTCGCGATGCTTTACATCTCTTCACCAAAGCGGTCCGCGACCAGAGCGGCAAGTGCGTTCATGACGTCCTCGGCCTGACTGCCCGAAGCCGAGACGCAGATCGAGCACCCCGGGCTTGCCGCCAGCATCATCAAACCCATGATCGAGGTGCCGCCGACAGTCGTTCCATCCTTGGAGACACTGACGCTCGCATCGAAGCCGCTGACGGTCTGTACGAATTTGGCGGAGGCGCGCGCATGGAGGCCACGCTTGTTGATGATCAAAAGATCGCGGGAGATCGGGTCGGCCATCGCAGTCATTTGCCACTCAAGACGCGGCTTGCAACATTGATGTACTTGCGCCCAGCCTCGGAGGCCTCGACGAGGGCGCGATCCATGTCGTTGTCGCCGCGAACGCCGGCAAGCTTGATCAGCATCGGCAGATTGACCCCGGCGATCACTTCGATCCGGCCGGTGTTCATCACGGAGATCGCGAGGTTCGAGGGCGTACCACCGAACATGTCGGTGA
Source organism: Rhizobium sp. R86522 (assembly GCF_042466255.1). Classification (NCBI taxonomy): domain Bacteria; kingdom Pseudomonadati; phylum Pseudomonadota; class Alphaproteobacteria; order Hyphomicrobiales; family Rhizobiaceae; genus Rhizobium; species Rhizobium sp. R86522. Next base: position 3,908,248 of record NZ_JAXHBX010000001.1, on the reverse strand, counting down.
GGATGATTACGCCATGGCCATCATCGGCACGTGACACGGCATCAAGAATGTCCTGACGACGCTGATCCATGTCATCTTCGGGGCCGATCGAGACGGTCTCGATGCATTTTTGTGGGCCTACGACGTGCTCCACCGCGTGGTGAAACTCTTCAGCCAGCTTGCCATGCGTGACAAGCACAAGTCCGATCATTCTCTACTGCCCCTTAGCGCAACTCTCGCCAAATAGCTCAAGATTGGCGTTTCGTCCATCAGTAGGACGCCATCTTGTCGATCAAAGCGGGAAGTGCAAGCCAAATCAGCGTGTAAATTGCCGGTTCGCTGCAAGGGTTCGAATACGCGCCAAGATCAGGCTGAGTGGAAAACGGCTCCACATCGGCACCCTGACGACCGGAAGGCTAAGTCCCGCGATAAGCTCGGCTTGCTCGTCGTCCGGCGGCAACCGATGTCTTTCATCCGCGCCGACCGGCAGCACAATATAGCTCAGTTCGGCGCGGTCCACATGATCGACGGAGACGATACCGCTGTATCGGAGTTCGATCAGACCGCGGATCGGTTCGGGGCAGGAGGCAAAGACCTGGCCGTTCTCAAGCGATATGATGACACGGTCATCCGAGATTAGCGCAGCCGGGATATTGGCGAGCCTGGCTTCTGCGAGGCAATCGAAAGCAAGGCTCGACTTGCCGCTGCCCGATGTCCCGACAAATGCCAAGCCGAGACCATCGACGCTGATCGCCGTCGCGTGGATGTTGTGGGTCTCGCCCGTCATGCCGCAGTTTCTACGGGCAGGGACAGGACGAAGCGGGCGCCGGTGATGCGGCCCGATGCCGGGTCCACGACGTTTTCGGCCCGCAGGGTGCCGCCATGGGCCTCGGCGATCTGTCGGCTGATCGAAAGTCCGAGACCGGAATTCTGGCCGAAGCTCTCGCCCTCTGGTCGGTCGGTATAGAAACGCTCGAAGATGCGGTCGATGTCCTCGGCCTGAATGCCGGGCCCGTTGTCCTCCACCTGGATCTGGCACCGCGTGCGATTGCGCGACAGCTTGACGAGGATCCGGCCGCTGTCTTCTGGCACGAAGGACCGTGCATTCTCGATCAGGTTGGTGACGATTTGTCCGAGACGCAGGTCGTGCCCGTGGACCACGAAATGCTGGTTCGATCCGGGTTTCTGATCGATCACGTAGTCGATCTGAACGGCCTTCTTGCCGCTGCGGATTTCCCTGGAGATGTCGACGAGGCTAGAAACGAGCACCCCGAGATCGACAGGCTTTGCGTCCGAGCGCGCCAGTTCCGCGTCGAGGCGTGAGGCGTCGGAGATGTCGCTGATCAGACGGTCGAGACGGCGGACGTCGTGCTGGATGATATCCATAAGCCGCTGCCGGGACTGGTCTGTCTTGGCGAGCGGCAGGGTTTCGACGGCCGAACGCAGCGAGGTCAGCGGGTTCTTGAGCTCGTGGCTGACGTCGGCAGCGAAACTCTCGATCGCATCAATGCGATCGTAGAGCGCTGTCGTCATTTCGCGCAGCGCGATGGAAAGGTTGCCGATCTCATCCTGTCGGATGGAGAAGTCGGGGATTTCCTCACGCTCCTTTGCGCCACGGCGAACACGGATGGCGGCAGCCGAGAGGCGACGCAGCGGGTTTGCGATGGTCGATGACAAGAGCAGCGAAACGACGATGTTGACGAGGGTCGCTACCCCGAACACCCGCAGGATGGCGAGGCGTTCCGCATGGACGATCTTGTCGATGTCCCCGGCCTGGGTTGATAGCAGGAGCACACCGAGGACAGCACGCGAGCGCTGTACCGGCACTGCGACAGAGACGATCAATTCTCCCTGGTCGGTCACGCGGACGACCGCACCGCGAACCCCGGTCAGCGCGTTCATGACCTCCGGATAGATCGAGCCGTCACCGCCAGGCGCTTCCCGATAGACCGGCAGATTGCCGGGCTGCAGGATCGTGTTGAAGAGGCGAGTGATCCAGTCGGTAAAGCTGGTGGAATCATTGTCGACCGGCGGCAGGTCGAAGCGCAGAACCTGGCCGCGCGAATAGAGATGCCGCGAATCAAGCAGCAGGTTGGCATCGGCGTCGAAGAGGCGGGCGCGGATGCGCGTCGGGGAGATCAAGCGCCGAAGAACCGGTGCCACGCGTTCCGGATTGATCGGAAACTCGAGATCTTCGTCGTTCGGAACCGGCGTGATGCTCTGTCCGGCCTGCAGTTCGAGCAGTTTCTCCGGATCGATCGTGATCGAGTTCGTATCGACAGAGGCAGAAGCCGATACGGCCGCCGCGATGATCTCGCCCTGCGTCAGAAGGCTCTCGACGCGTGCATCGATCAGTCCCTCGCGGAACTGATTGAGATACATGATGCCGCCGACGAGCACGATGAGCGCTGCGAGATTGAAGAAGACGATCCGGCGCGTCAGGCTGGAAAACAGCGCGTGGCCGAAGATCCGGCGGATGAGCGTGAAGGGATGGCTGAACAGCCGACGCTGCTCGGAGCCGGAATCCGTCTCCTCCAGATGTCCCTCGTCAACCTGCTGGGTCAAACCTTTGCCTTTCGCCCGTCCTGTCAGCCATCAAGGCTGCTACGGCGGGATCTTACGCTGCTTCGCGGAAGCGGTAGCCGACACCGTAAAGCGTTTCAATCATGTCGAAGTCGGTATCGACCATCTTGAACTTCTTGCGCAGCCGCTTGATGTGGCTGTCGATCGTGCGGTCGTCAACATAGACCTGCTCGTCATAGGCCGCGTCCATCAAGGCGTCACGGCTCTTGACCACGCCGGGGCGCTGCGCCAGCGACTGCAGGATGAGGAATTCGGTCACGGTCAGCGTCACCGGATCACCCTTCCAGGTGCAGGTATGGCGTTCCTGGTCCATCACCAGCTGTCCGCGCTCCAGCGTGCGGGCCTGTTGCTCGGGGCTTCCCTTTGCAGGGCCGTTACCCGCAGCAAAGCTCTCGCGGCTTGCAGACCGTCGCAGGATCGCTTTCACGCGCTCCACCAGCAGGCGCTGCGAGAAGGGCTTGGTGATGAAATCATCAGCGCCCATCTTCAAGCCGAAGAGCTCGTCGATTTCCTCGTCCTTCGAGGTCAGGAAGATCACCGGGATATCCGACTTCTGGCGCAGGCGACGCAGCAGCTCCATGCCATCCATGCGCGGCATCTTGATGTCGAAGATGGCGAGCTGTGGCGGTCGGGCCAGAAGACCGTCAAGAGCCGAGGCGCCATCGGTGTAGGTTTCGACCTTATAGCCTTCCGCTTCGAGTGCGATGGAAACCGAAGTCAGAATATTGCGGTCGTCATCCACGAGGGCGATCGTCTGCATAGGGTACGTCTCCGTCATCGTTGCGCTGCTCCTGGTCTGTCCAGCCCAGCTCTGGTTCCATGGCAGTGCGATATGGGGATAAAGGTGGAACAAATTGTGGCAGAGGGGAAGGGGCAGGGACAGCGGATTTCGTTTCGTCCGCCGTTTTCCGTCCATCGCGGCCCCCGATGATGGCGGAATGGAAGCGGAACTAAACGATTTAAAAAGAGTGTTTTCCGTTTTAAATCGATTAAATAATTGATATCATTATATTTTTCGCCCTGCTGCCTTGCATTTCACTGCTCTGCCGTTTAGGTTTCGCTCATTCAAAGTTCTGGCCCATGTGAGAGGAAAGCGGACCATGGAGGAATTCGGCGTGAGGAACCCGGCTGCGGGGATCGCGGAAATCGGCTTGGGGAAGGCTGCCAGCGTTCGCTACAACTTCCTGGAAGCGGCTCTTTATGAAGAGGCGATCCGTCGCGGCGAGGCGGAGCTGACAGCAGATGGTGCACTTCGTGCGCTGACCGGTCAGCACACCGGCCGTTCTGCCAAGGACAAGTTCGTCGTCCGCGACGGCAATACCGACGGCCAGATCTGGTGGGACAACAACAAGCCGATGTCGCCGGAACATTTCGCCGTGTTGCATCAGGACATGCTGGCCCATGCCGAAGGCCGCGATCTTTTCGTTCAGGACCTGATCGGCGGCGCCGACGCGGATAACGCCTTGCCAACGCGGGTAGTGACCGAATTCGCCTGGCACTCGCTCTTCATCCGCAATCTGCTGATTCGTCCCGAGCGTGACGCCTTGGAAGGTTTCCTGGCGAAGCTGACCATCATCGATCTGCCGAGCTTCCGCGCCGATCCGGCCCGCCATGGCTGCCGCACCGAAACCGTCATTGCCTGCGACCTGACCAATGGCATCGTCCTCATCGGCGGCACGTCCTACGCCGGCGAGATGAAGAAGTCGGTCTTTACCGTCCTCAACTACCTGCTGCCGGCGAAGGGCGTCATGCCGATGCATTGCTCGGCAAATGTCGGTCCAGATGGCGATGCGGCTGTCTTCTTCGGCCTGTCCGGCACCGGCAAGACGACGCTCTCGGCCGATCCAAAACGCACGCTGGTCGGTGACGACGAGCATGGCTGGGGCGAAAACGGTATCTTCAATTTCGAAGGTGGCTGCTACGCCAAGACCATCCGTCTCTCGGCCGAAGCCGAGCCGGAGATCTTCGCAACGACCAAGCGTTTCGGCACGGTGCTGGAAAACGTCATTCTCGACGAGAACCGCGTGCCTGACTTCAACGATGGCTCGTTGACGGAAAACACCCGTTGCGCCTATCCGCTGCATTTCATCCCGAATGCGTCGGAAACCGGAATCGCGCCGCATCCGAAGACGATCATCATGCTGACGGCGGATGCCTTCGGCGTGTTGCCGCCGATCGCGAAGCTCACGCCGGAACAGGCCATGTACCACTTCCTGTCCGGCTATACTGCAAAGGTAGCCGGCACTGAAAAGGGCGTGACCGAACCGGAAGCGACCTTCTCGACATGCTTTGGCGCACCCTTCATGCCGCGCCATCCGACCGAATATGGCAACCTGCTGCGTGATCTGATCGCCCGTCATCAGGTCGATTGCTGGCTGGTCAACACCGGCTGGACCGGAGGTGCCTACGGGATCGGTAATCGCATGCCGATCAAGGCGACGCGCGCGCTGCTGACCGCAGCACTGACCGGCGAATTGAAGAAGGTCGAGATGCGCACAGATGCGAACTTCGGTTTCGCGGTTCCGGTCGCCGTTGATGGCGTCGATACCAAGATCCTCGACCCGCGTTCGACTTGGGCCGATGGTGCGGCCTACGACGCGCAGGCCAAGAAGCTGGTCGGCATGTTCATCGACAACTTCGCCAAGTTCGAAGCTCATGTCGACGGCAAGGTTCGTGATGCGGCCCCGGGCATTCGCCTCGCGGCGGAATGAACGACTGAATTCCCGAAGATGAAGGAGGCCCGGTAGCTTTGCTGCCGGGCCTCTTCTGCTTCCGGCTTGCCTTTGCTGCGGTCACGGCCGATATGGAGGCCTGACCAAGAGACCGATGACATGGCAAGCGAACCACTCGAGATCAACAACCGCATCACGATAGCCGGCTGGGAATTGACGGAGCAGTTCGTGCTGGCCGGGGGCCCTGGTGGCCAGAACGTCAACAAGGTTTCGACTGCGGTCCAGCTCTTCTTCAACCTGCTCGGATCGCCCTCGCTGAACGACCGCGTGAAGCAGAATGCGGCGAAGCTCGCCGGCAAACGCCTGTCCAAGGAAGGCGTGTTGATGATCGAGGCCAGCCGCTTCCGCAGCCAGGATCGCAATCGCGAAGATGCACGGAAACGGTTGAAGGAATTGCTCCTCGAGGCCGCCAAGCCACCGCCGCCGCCGCGCAAGAAGACGAAACCGACCAAGGGTTCGATCGAACGGCGCCTCAAGGCGAAATCCGGCCGCTCGGATGTGAAGAAGATGCGCGGAAAACCGACGGGGGACTGAGCGTGGCCGCAGCGAAAGCCGAGATCAGCCTTTCATCCGGTCTTCGTTACCTGCCGGGCCGGCTGGCGCGTGAAGAGCAGGAAAACCTCGTCGAGATCATTCGCGGCGTCGTCACTGAAGCGCCGCTTTATGTGCCGGTCATGCCGGGTTCCGGCAGGCCCATGTCTGTCCGGATGACAAATTGCGGACCGCTCGGCTGGGTGACGGACAAGGAGCGCGGCTATCGCTACCAGTCAACCCACCCGATGACGGGCGAGCCCTGGCCGGCAATCCCGGACGTTCTTCTTGATCTCTGGCGCGAGCTTTCAGGCTATCCGAAAGACCCCGAGGCCTGTCTCGTCAATTTCTATGCCGACGACGCCAAGATGGGCCTGCATCAGGACCGCGACGAAACGGAATTTGCCGCACCGGTGCTGTCGATCTCTCTCGGTAATACCTGCCTGTTTCGCATCGGGGGATTGGCACGGACCGATCGCACCCAATCGCTGAAGCTGGAAAGCGGCGACGTTTTCTTGCTGGGAGGGGAGGGGCGCCTCTGCTTCCACGGGGTAGACCGCATCTATCCCGGGACCTCGACCCTTCTGAAATCGGGTGGGCGCATCAATCTGACCCTGCGCCGGGTCAATCCATAGCCGGCGATCGATCGCCTACAGTTTTCTCAGCGCCACGGTTTCGACGAGGTGATTGTCACCCTTGCGCAGGATCAGATCGGCGCGTGGCCGGGTCGGCAGGATGTTTTCCCTGAGGTTCTTCAGGTTGATATTCGTCCAGAGCCCCTCGGCGATCTCCTTGGCCTCGTCCTCGCTGATGGTCGCATAGCGATGGAAGTAGGAGTTAGGATCGCGGAACGCGGTTTGCCGCAGTTTCATGAAGCGGTCGACATACCAGCGGTGGGTCGCGTCCTCGTCCGCGTCGATATAGATCGAAAAATCGAAGAAATCCGAGACCATTGGTACGATCTTGCCATCGGCTGGAAGGTTGCGCGACTGAAGGACATTGATGCCCTCGAAGATCAGGATATCCGGACGGTCGATCACCCGGTGCTCGTTCGGCAGCACGTCATAGGTCAAGTGCGAATAGCTGGGCGCCTTGACATTCGGCAGTCCCGCCTTGATCGCCGACAGGAAGCGCAGGAGCGCACCGATGTCGTAGCTTTCCGGGAAGCCTTTGCGGTTCAGGATGCCGTTCTTCACCAGATGCGCGTTCGGATACAGGAAGCCGTCGGTCGTCACGAGGTCGACCTTCGGGCTGGATGGCCAACGCGCCAGAAGTTCTTTCAGAACACGCGCGGTCGTCGATTTGCCCACGGCAACGGATCCGGCAATGCCGATCACAAACGGCGTCTTGAAGACGTCGGAAAGGCTGAGGAAGCGGTTGCGCTGCTCGAACAACAGCTGCGAGGATTCCACATGTGAAGACAACAGGCGCGAGAGCGACAGATAGATCCGCCGGACTTCATTGAGATCGATCGGATCATCGATCGAGCGGAGCCGGTGAACCTCGTCAGCTGTCAGGGTCAGCGGCGTATCGGCGCGGAAATGCGCCCATTCTTCGGAATCGAAGAAGTGATAGGGGGAATAGCCGTTCGCCTGGAAATGGTCGAGGACGTCTGGCGTTTCGGGGTCCCGCATAGCTATCGTCATGGATCCTGCCGACTGGCCTTCTCGCTCAGGCCTGTCTGAGCAGTGCGGCGCTCAAGTTCCTGCATTACTGCTTGTAAAGGGATGTCCGCAATTTTCAATACGACCATCAGGTGATAAAGGAGGTCCGCGCTCTCGTAGACGAGGTTCTCGCGGTCTTGTTTGACTGCGGCCATCACAGCCTCGATCGCCTCTTCGCCGAGTTTTTTTGCAGCCTTGTCCTGGCCGCCTGCCACGAGTTTTGCCGTCCAGGATTGGCTTGGATCCGCCTGGGCCCGGCTGGCTACAATGGCTTCGAGATCGGCAAGGGTGAAACTGCTCATCACGGGTCCTTCCGCGTCAGTCGAGACGCATGGCGATGCCGGCTGCGGCCATATGGGCCTTGGCCTCTGCAATCGAATAGGTGCCGAAGTGGAAGATCGAGGCAGCGAGAACCGCTGTTGCGTGACCATCGCGGATGCCGGCGACCAGATCATCGAGATTGCCGACGCCGCCCGAGGCGATGACGGGGACGCGGACGCTGTCGGCGATCGTACGGGTTAGGCCAATATCGTAACCGCTCTTCGTTCCATCCCGGTCCATCGAGGTGACCAGAAGTTCGCCGGCCCCGCGCTCGACCATCTTCACCGCGAATTCCACCGCATCGATCCCGGTCGGCTGGCGTCCGCCATGGGTAAAGATCTCCCAGCGATCCGTTTCGCCCGCAGCTGAAACCTTCTTCGCATCGATCGACACGACGATGCACTGGTTGCCGAACTTGTCGGCGGCTTCTGCCACAAAATCGGGGTTCTTCACCGCTGCCGAATTGATCGACACCTTGTCGGCGCCGCACAGCAGCAGCTTGCGAATATCGGCAACGGCACGGACACCACCGCCGACCGTCAGCGGCATGAAGCAATGATCGGCCGTCTGGGCCACGACGTCGAAGATCGTGTCGCGATTGTCCGAGGATGCGGTGATGTCGAGAAAGCAGAGCTCGTCGGCGCCGGCTGCATCGTAGGCCTTGGCCGCCTCGACCGGGTCACCGGCATCGATCAGATCGACGAAGTTGACGCCCTTGACGACGCGGCCGTCCTTGACGTCGAGACAGGGGATCACGCGTGCCTTGAGTGTCATGGTCTTGTCCTCAGCCTCTCGCAGCCTTGATCAGCGCCAGCGCTTCCGCAGGGTCGATGCGCCCATCATAAAGCGCGCGACCGGAAATCGCACCTTCGAGCTTTTGCGCATCCGGCTCGAGCATGCGCTTGATGTCCTCGATCGAGGCGAGGCCACCCGATGCAATCACGGGGATCGAAACGGCAGCGGCCAGTTCCAGCGTCGAGGCCCAGTTGATGCCGGTCAGGATCCCGTCGCGGTCGATATCGGTATAGATGATTGCGGCGACTCCTGCGCCTTCGAAACGCTGCGCGAGTTCGATCACGCCGAGTTCGGAGGCTTCCGCCCAGCCTTCGACAGCAACCTTGCCAACCTTGGCATCGATACCAACGGCGACCTTGCCCGGGAAACGCTTGCAGGCTTCGATGACGAGGGCCGGATCACGCACGGCAACCGTACCGAGGATCACCCGCGACAGCCCACGCGACAGCCAGCTCTCGATATGGTCGAGCGTGCGAATGCCACCGCCCAGCTGCACCGGGTTCTTCGTCGCCTTCAGGATCGCATCAACGGCAGCGCCATTGACGCTTTCACCGGCAAAGGCGCCGTTCAAGTCGACGACATGCAGCCATTCGAAGCCCTGGTCTTCGAAGGCGCGCGCCTGTGCTGCCGGATCGGGGTTGTAGACGGTGGCCTGGTCCATATCGCCAAGCTTGAGGCGTACGCACTGGCCGTCCTTGAGGTCGATGGCGGGAAAGAGGATCATTGAGTGTATCCGTGCCCTTCAGGGCGTCCAGGTCAGGAAATTGGCGATGAGCTTCAGGCCGAGGGCCTGGCTTTTCTCGGGATGGAATTGCGCACCGACCATGTTGTCACGCCCGACAAAGGCGGTCATCGCGCCACCATAGTCGGTCGTTGCAATCACGTCCTCGGGCTTGCGCGCAGCAAGGTGATAGGAATGAACGAAATAGGCGTGCAGCCCGTCCGACCCCGTCGGAATGCCGTCGAACAGCGGATGTGGCCGGTTGAGTGTGAGCGTGTTCCAGCCGATCTGCGGGATCTTGAGGGATGGATCGGACGGCGTCATTTCGACGACATCGCCTTCAATCCAGCCGAAGCCGTCGGTCACGGTCTTCTCAAGACCACGCGACGACATGAGCTGCATTCCGACGCAGATACCGAAGAAGGGGCGGCCCTTCTTCTCGACGACATCAGCAATCGCGTCATGCATGCCGGGAACGGCATCGAGCCCCTTGCGGCAGTCGGCATAGGCCCCGACACCCGGAAGCACGATTCGGTCGGCGATGGCGACACGGTCCGCCTTGTCGGTGAGTTCGATTTCGGCGTTAAGGCCGGCCTCGCGGGCGGCCCGTTCAAAGGCCTTGGTGGCCGAGCGCAGATTGCCCGAGCCGTAGTCGATGATAGCTACACGCATGTCTTCCAGTCCTTTCTGCTCGACGGTTCGGCTTCAACGTCCGAACCGGAGCAAGGTGGCAGTCTCACTCGGGAAACTGCCCCTTAAACCAGGGTGCCCTTGGTGGAGGGGATACGGTTTGCCTGCCGCGGATCGACTTCCGTTGCCGTCCGAAGCGCGCGCGCGACTGCCTTGAAGCAGGTCTCGGCGATATGATGGTTGTTCGCGCCGTAATGGTTCAGCACATGCAGCGTGATCCCGGCGTTCTGGGCGAGAGCCTGGAAGAATTCGCGCACCAGTTCGGTGTCGAAAGTGCCGATCTTCGGCGCACTGAAATTGACGTTCCAGACCAGAAACGGGCGGCCGGAGACGTCGATAGCCGCCTTGGTCATCGTCTCGTCCATGGCAAGGTCGATCGAGGCATAGCGCGTGATGCCCTTGCGGTCGCCGAGCGCCTTGGAAATGGCCTGACCGAGCGCAATGCCCGTATCCTCGACGGTATGGTGATCGTCGATATGCAGGTCGCCCTTCACATCGATATCCATGTCGATCAGCGAATGGCGGCAGAGCTGGTCGAGCATGTGATCGAAGAAGCCCACGCCGGTCGAAATCTTGCCCGTGCCGGTGCCGTCAATATGGACGGAAACCGAGACCGAGGTTTCGTTGGTTTTGCGGGAAACTTCGCCTTTACGCTCTGCCATTTGGCTGCTCCATGAGGATCTCGGCCCTCCCATAACAGCAGGGCGGTGAAATATCCAGAAGTTACATTGCGCTGCCGCAAGGCGGCGCTGGAGCTTTTGCCGCAGATTGCAATCGTTGAAAGCCCACTTACATAGGAACCGACAAACCGGGCCTCAAAGCCCGTTCCACAAGGCCCGCAGAGGCGGGTGACAGGTGATTGATGACAACGATTGTTACCGTACGCAAGGACGGCAAGGTGGTGATGGCCGGTGACGGACAGGTCAGCCTTGGCCAGACCGTGATGAAGGGCAATGCCCGCAAGGTCCGCCGCATCGGCAAAGGCGGCGATGTGATCGCCGGCTTTGCCGGCGCAACAGCCGATGCCTTTACGCTGCTCGATCGTCTCGAAAAGAAACTCGAGCAATATCCCGGCCAGCTGATGCGCGCCGCCGTCGAGCTCGCCAAGGACTGGCGCACCGACAAGTATCTGCGCAATCTCGAAGCCATGATGCTGGTGGCCGACAAGTCGATCACGCTCGCGATCACCGGCAATGGTGATGTGTTGGAACCCGAACACGGCACCATCGCCATCGGCTCCGGCGGCAACTTCGCCTATGCGGCTGCCCGCGCCCTGATGGATACCGATCGCTCGGCCGAGGACATCGCCAGACGTGCGCTCACCATCGCCGGCGAGATCTGCGTCTACACCAACAACAACATGGTGGTCGAAACCCTCGACGCCGACTGACGGCTGCCGATCGAATTCCACACCAAGAGACGATGCGCGGGTCCGCGGCATCGTGAGGAGCAACCTGAAATGACCAATTTCTCCCCGCGCGAGATCGTTTCCGAGCTCGACCGCCATATCATAGGTCAGCATGACGCCAAGCGCGCGGTCGCGATCGCCTTGCGCAACCGCTGGCGCCGCCAGCAGCTATCAGAAGATCTGCGCGACGAGGTGATGCCGAAGAATATCCTGATGATCGGACCGACCGGCGTCGGCAAGACGGAAATCTCCCGCCGCCTGGCCAAGCTCGCCGGCGCGCCCTTCATCAAGGTGGAGGCGACAAAGTTCACCGAAGTCGGTTATGTCGGCCGCGATGTCGAGCAGATCATCCGCGATCTGGTCGAGATCGGCATCGCACTCATCCGCGACAAGAAGCGTCTGGAAGTGCAGGCCAAGGCGCATCAGCTGGCCGAAGAGCGCGTGCTCGATGCCCTGGTCGGCGCCACGGCATCTCCGGCTACACGGGACAGCTTCCGCAAGAAGCTCCGCAACGGCGAGCTCGATGACAAGGAAATCGATATCGAAGTGGCCGACAGCGGCTCCGGCGCGCCCGGCTTCGAAGTTCCCGGCATGCCCGGTGCCAACATCGGCATCCTCAACCTGTCGGAAATGTTCGGCAAGGCCATGGGTAACCGTACCAAGAAGGTCCGGACCACCGTCAAGGCATCCTATGCCGACCTGATCCGCGACGAGTCCGACAAGCTGATCGACAACGAAGTCATCCAGCGCGAAGCGCTGCGTTCCGTCGAGAATGACGGCATCGTCTTCCTCGACGAAATCGACAAGATCGCCGCCCGCGAGGGTGCCATGGGTGCAGGCGTTTCGCGCGAAGGCGTGCAGCGTGACCTCCTGCCGCTGGTCGAAGGGACGACGGTCGCGACCAAATACGGTCCGGTGAAGACCGACCACATCCTCTTCATCGCGTCTGGCGCATTTCATGTGTCCAAGCCCTCCGACCTTCTGCCGGAGCTTCAGGGCCGCCTGCCGATCCGCGTCGAGCTGAAGCCGCTGACCAAGGAAGATTTCCGCCGCATCCTGACAGAGACCGAAGCGAGCCTGATCCGCCAGTACAAGGCGCTGATGGCAACCGAGGAGCTCAATCTCGACTTCACCGAGGATGCGATCGATGCTCTCGCCGATGTCGCGGTTCAGCTCAACGAAACGGTTGAGAACATCGGTGCCCGTCGCCTGCAGACGGTGATGGAGCGGGTGCTCGACGAGATTTCCTTCCATGCACCGGACCGCGGTGGCTCGGAAGTGATGATCGACTCGGCTTATGTGCAGGAGCATGTCGGCGATCTCGCCGCCAACACGGACCTTAGCCGCTACATCCTGTGATCTTTGTGCATCTATGGGTCGCTTTCGCCCCCGGCGTGCCGGGAAAGTGAAAGCGGCCCATATCGACAATACAGGTGCCTCTTATGTAAGGAGGGCCGCAGTCGGACGCTGCCCGCGAATGCGCTGGCAATCCGTTCGAGGACAAATGTCCAGGGGCCGCGCATCGTGCTTACTATTGCAAGAAATCTCATCGTCGCCATTACGCTCGCCGGGCTTGTGCCCGCAGTGTCGCTTGCTGACGACAAGGTCCCCTCGGGAAATCGCAATGCCGAACAGCCGGCCATTCCCGGCGCCTCCGTGCGGCGTACCAAAGCGGGCAAGACCAGCTTCGATCTGAAATATGAAAAGGTCCGCGATCTCCTGAAGACGGACTCGAAGCTGGTGGGCAAGCTCAAGAAGACGGCCGCCGCCTATGGCATTGCGCCCATCCATATGGTGGGTGCCATCGTCGGCGAGCACACCTACAATGTCGACGCCTATGACAGCCTCCAGAGCTATTACGTGAAGGCCGCGTCTTACGCCGGCAACAGCTTCCGATTCGGCTACAAGGACGAGAGCATTGCCGACTTCGTCGGCCGGCCGGAATTTGCCGAATGCAACGGCTATTCTGACTCCTACCGTCTCTGGACCTGCCGCGAAGATGTGTGGCAGGATCGCTTCCGCGGCAAATCCGTCGGCGGCAAGTCCTATCCGAACAATCGCTTCAGCGCCGTGTTCTTCCAGCCCTTCTATGCGGGTCAGACCTTTGGTCTGGGGCAAATCAATCCTTTGACGGCCCTCATGCTGTCGGATCTCGTGCATCAGAAGTCCGGCTATGCCCGGCTCGACGAGAACGACGCGGCGGGCGTCTACAAGGCGATCATGGATCCCGACATCTCGCTCGCCTTCATGGCAGCGGTCATCCGCAAGTCGATTGACGACTACAGACAGATCGCAGATGTCGATATCTCGGGGAACCCGGGTGTTACGGCGACGCTTTTCAACATTGGCGGCTCGCAGCAGCGGGCCCGTGCTCTGGCGGCAAAGCGGGTGAGCGGTGCGGCGAATTGGCCGGAAGAAAACTATTACGGCTGGCTGATCAATGATCGGCTGGACGAGTTGGAGTCCCTGCTCTAATTCCTTCAGGGGGGCTCCAACCCTTCGAGGGAGCATCACATGGACGCCAGTCTGCGCAAATCGACTTTCGAGCCGCCGGCGCCTGTGCCGCGGACGGTCCCGCCCAGCCGACTGGAAATCATCCGCACAGTGCTGAGGAACCCGCTCGAACTTTGGGGGCAGCCGTCCTACACTTGGCCCTGGATCGTCACTCGCTTTTTTGGCCAGACCACCATCATTGCCAATGACCCAGGTCTGATCCGCCATGTGCTCGTCGACAACGCCTCGAATTACGAGATGTCCGAGATCCGCCAGCTTGTCCTGCGCCCCATTCTGCGCGATGGCCTACTGACGGCCGAAGGTCCCGTGTGGAAACGCTCGCGCAAGGCCATGGCGCCGGTCTTCACTCCTCGCCATGCCCGCGGCTTCGCCCGCCAGATGCGCGAGCAGAGCGAACTTTTTCTTGAACGTTACGAAGCGGGGACCGAGGGCGTCGTCCGCGATATCGCCGTCGACATGACCGAACTGACTTATGCGATCCTTTCCGAAACTCTCTTCTCCGGCGGGATCGTCTCCGAACAGGGCGATTTCGCCAAGGATGTCGACGATCTCCTGCACAGCATGGGACGGATCGATCCGCTGGACTTGTTGAAAGCTCCGAGATGGATCCCGCGCCTGACCCAAATCCGGGGTCTCGGCGTCTTGCGCAAGTTCCGCGAACTCGTGCGACGGACGATGGATCACCGCCGGGCCATCATCAAGACGGATCGGGAGAACGCACCGGACGATTTCTTGACATTGCTTCTCGAGCTGGAAGGACCTGACGGTCTGACCTCGGAAGAGATCGAGGACAATATCCTGACCTTCATCGGGGCCGGGCACGAGACGACGGCGCGTGCCCTGGCCTGGACCTTGTATTGCGTGGCCCACTGTCCGGATGTCATGGACGCAATGGAGCGGGAAATCGATGAGGTCATAGCGTCCGGCGCCGATCCGGTCGATTGGCTTGAGCAGATGCCGCATGTGCGAGCCTCTTTCGAAGAGGCGATGCGGCTCTATCCGCCGGCGCCCTCAATCAACCGCGATGCGATCGCCGACGATCGCTATACGGCGCCCAGTGGCGAGACCGTCGAGATTGCGAAGGGCGCCACTGTCCTTGTCATGCCCTGGACGCTGCATCGCCACGAGCTTTACTGGGACAAGCCACGGATCTTTGACCCCTCCCGCTTTCTGCCATGGGAGCGCGAGAAGATCGGCCGCTTTCAGTATCTGCCATTTGGCGCCGGTCCACGCGTCTGCATCGGCGCCACCTTTGCGTTACAGGAAGCCGTGATCGCGCTCGCGGTGCTGATGCAGCGATATCGTTTCGCGACGACGCCGCAGACGAAACCCTGGCCGGTTCAGAAGCTTACCACCCAGCCAGCTGGCGGCCTGCCGATGCGGGTCACGCCGCGCAAGCCGTAATGCGGCGTGTTCCTGCCGCTCCCTCGCTGGAAATCGCACTAAGCCCTGTGCCATAAGGGATGCGTCGCCGTAGTGGCGGGGAAGATGGGGAAGACTGCGTGACATCCGATTACATGCTGGGCATCGATACCGGCGGCACCTACACGGACGCCGTGATCTACAGCGAGACGCATGGGATCGTCGCCAAGGCGAAGTCGCTCACCACCCGGCACGACCTGTCGATCGGCATTTCCGGCGCGCTTGAAAGCGTGCTTGCCGAATCAGCAATTGATCCCTCGGCGATCGGCCTCGTCTCGTTGTCGACGACGCTCGCGACCAATGCGCTGGTGGAAGGGCAGGGCGGCCGCGCCGGTCTGATCATGATCGGGTTCGGGCCAGACGATATGAAGCGCGATGGCCTGGCCGATGCGCTTGGCAATGATCCGGTCCTCTTCATTGCCGGCGGTCATGACGTTCATGGCACCGAGACACTTTTCGACCAGGCGGCGCTGGAAGCAGCACTGCCCGAGCTTTCGGCCAATGTCTCATCCTTCGCGATCGCCGGTTATTTTGCGGTTCGCAATCCGGCGCACGAGCAGCGGGCGCGCGAGATCATTCGCCGGCATTCCGGCCTGCCCGTCACCTGCAGCCACGAGCTTTCCTCCAAGCTCGGCGGGCCAAGACGGGCACTGACAACCCTTCTCAATGCCCGCCTGGTCTCGATGATCGACCGGTTGATCGGCTCTGCCGAGCGCTATCTCGGGGAGCGCGGCATCCATGCGCCACTGATGGTCGTGCGTGGTGACGGCGCGTTGATCTCGGCAGCCGAAGCTCGGTTGCGACCGATCGAGACCATTCTCTCCGGTCCCGCCGCGAGCCTCGTCGGCGCACGCCACCTGACCGGCCTTGATGATGCCGTCGTGTCCGATATCGGTGGCACGACGACCGACGTCGCCGTCATGGAGGCCGGTCAGCCGCGGCTTGATCAGGATGGCGCCGTCGTCGGCGGTTACCGAACCATGGTGGAAGCAGTCGCCATGCGCACCTTTGGCCTTGGAGGCGATTCGGAAGTCCGCTTTGACGACCGGGGCCTTGCGGCGAAGATCGACCTCGGCCCACGCCGCCTTGTCCCCTTGAGCCTTGCGGCAGCCCTGCATGGAGCGTCCATCACTGACGTACTCGAGCGCCAGCTCCGCGCGCCACATCTCGGACGTCACGATGGGCGCTTCGCGGTCCGCACCGGCGTCCCGGATCATCTGGCGGCCGGTCTCCAGCCGCAGGAGGCAGCACTCTTTCAAAAGATCGGCAGCGTGCCGCTTCCCCTGGACCAGCTGATCAGCTTCACCCAGCAGAAGGCGACACTCGACCGTCTCGTCGCCCGTGGCCTCGTGCATCTCTGTGGGCTCACGCCATCCGACGCCATGCATGTCCTTGGGCGTCAGGGCCAATGGGATCGCAAGGCGGCCGAACTCGGCATGGCGCTGGCGATCCGACAGAAGGATGGTTCTGGCCAGCCGATCGCGTCATCGCCGGAAGTGCTTGCCCAGTTGATCGTTGATCGCCTGACGCGCCAGTCGGCCGAAGTCATTCTCTCCGCAGCGCTTGCCGAAGATGGCCTTGCCGACATCGAGCCTGCGAAATCGGTGCTGATCGATCGCGCGCTCAAGCGACAGGCGGGTATCGCCCGCTTCAACCTCTCGCTCGACCGGCCATTGATCGGCCTCGGTGCCTCGGCCGGCGTCTACTACCCGGCGATCGCCGAGATGCTGGCTTCCGATGTCGCCGTGCCTGCGGATGCCGATGTGGCCAATGCCGTCGGCGCTGTCGTCGGGCAGGTGCGCAGCAGTGTTTCCGTCACTGTCGGATCGCCGGAGGAGGGGCTTTTCATGATCACCGGCGGCGGCGACAGCGAGCGGGCGACGGATGAAGCCGTTGCCCTGGAAAGGGCGAGGACAAGGGCGACCGAACTCGCGCGTGCAAGGGCCGAAGCCAGTGGTGCTGTGGATGTCGTGCTGATCATCCGGGAGGAGCTCGATGCACCTGAGATCGAGGGACGCCGCAAGCTCGTGGAAGCGCGGATCACGGCGACGGCCTCGGGTCGCCCCAGGACTGCACGCGGCTGACTTTCGATTTTGGAAACAATATTTCTTATTTGTGACGGATTGACTGCTAATCGGTTTCAGCCATGCTGCGTGCCAAAGCCAGTCCAGTAAGAGGAATGACGTCATGACATCTATTGAAGCTCACGGCCTTTCGATCGACAAGCGCCTCTACGATTTCATCGTGACCCAGGCGATCCCGGGAACGCAAGTCGAGGCCGATGCCTTCTTCGCCGGCTTCTCCCGGATCGTTCACGACTTGGCGCCGAAAAACCGCGCCTTGCTCGCCAAGCGGGATGACCTGCAGGCCCAGATTGACGCCTGGTATCGCAAGAACGGCGCGCCCGCCGATCTCGCCGCCTATGAAAGCTTCCTGCGTGAAATCGGCTATCTCCTGCCCGAGGGCCCCGACTTCAAGATCGAGACGGCCAATGTCGATCCGGAGATTTCGTCGATCGCCGGTCCGCAGCTCGTCGTGCCGGTCATGAACGCGCGTTATGCGCTGAACGCCGCCAATGCCCGCTGGGGTTCGCTTTACGACGCGCTTTACGGCACGGATGCGATTTCCGAGGCTGATGGCGCGGACAAGGGCAAGGGCTACAATCCGGTTCGCGGTGGCAAGGTCGTGGCGTGGGCGAAGTCCTTTCTCGACCGGAGCCTGCCGCTCGCCGGCGGCAGCTGGGCTGACGTTACAGGCTTCGACTTTGAAAACGGCGCGCTCTTCGTCGAGACCGCCAGCGGCCGGACAGGCCTTTCCAGTCCCGACCAATATGTCGGCTTCAAGCGTGAGAGCGAAAAGGCATACCGCCTCTATTTCCGCACCAATGGCCTGCACACCCTCGTCTTCGTCGATCCAGACAGCCTGATCGGCAAGGACGACCCCGCCGGCATCGCCGATGTCGGGCTTGAATTGGCACTCACCACCATCATGGACTGCGAGGATTCGGTCGCGGCCGTCGACGCCGAGGACAAGATCGCCGTCTATTCCAACTGGCTCGGCCTGATGAAGGGTGACCTGACGGAGGAAGTTACGAAGGGCGGCAAGACCTTCACCCGTTCCCTGAACAATGACCTCGAACTGACCGGCGTTGACGGCGGTGAGGTGACACTGCCGGGCCGATCTCTGATGCTCATCCGCAATGTCGGTCACCTCATGACCAATCCCGCGATCACCGACAGGGACGGCCATGAGGTGCCGGAAGGCATCCTGGATGCCGCGATCACCGCTCTCGTCGCGCTGCATGACATCGGCCCGAATGGCCGCCGGAAGAACTCCCGCGCAGGCTCGATGTATGTCGTGAAGCCGAAGATGCATGGTCCAGAAGAGGTCGCCTTCGCCTGCGAGATCTTCTCCCGCGTCGAGGAACTCGTCGGCATGGCTCCCAACACGATCAAGATGGGGATCATGGACGAGGAGCGCCGCACCACCGTCAATCTCAAGGAGTGCATTCGCGCGGCCCGAGACCGCGTCGTCTTCATCAACACCGGCTTCCTCGATCGCACGGGCGACGAAATTCACACTTCGATGGAAGCGGGCCCGATGATCCGCAAGGGCGACATGAAGCAGGCCGCCTGGATCGCAGCCTATGAAAACTGGAACGTCGATATTGGCCTTGAATGCGGCCTGTCCGGCAATGCCCAGATCGGCAAGGGCATGTGGGCCATGCCGGATCTGATGGCGGCCATGCTGGAGCAGAAAATTGCCCATCCGAAGGCCGGGGCCAACACGGCCTGGGTTCCGTCGCCGACGGCAGCAACGCTGCACGCCACACACTATCACAGTGTCAATGTCGCGGGCGTTCAGGAAAGCCTGAAGTCCCGCTCGCGCGCCAAGCTGTCGGATATTCTGTCGGTTCCGGTCGCGACGCGTCCGAACTGGACCCCGGAAGAAATCCAGCGGGAACTCGACAACAATGCCCAGGGTATTCTCGGCTATGTCGTCCGCTGGATCGACCAGGGCGTCGGCTGCTCCAAGGTGCCGGACATCAACAATGTCGGTCTGATGGAGGATCGCGCAACGCTCCGCATCTCCGCCCAGCACATGGCAAACTGGCTGCATCACGGCGTGGTAACGGAAGAACAGGTCGTCGAGACGCTGAAGCGCATGGCGATGGTTGTCGACGACCAGAATGCCACTGACCCGGTCTATGTGCCGATGGCGAAGGATTACGACGGCTCGGTTGCCTTCCAGGCGGCGCTTGACCTCGTGCTGAAGGGCAGGGAGCAACCGAACGGCTACACCGAACCTGTTCTCCATCGTCGCCGCATCGAGCTGAAGGCAAAGTCTGCGGCCTGACAGCCGGCCTTTGCCGATAAGAAAAAGCCCCGCCGGATCGCTCCGGCGGGGCTTTTCGTATTCTGCTTCTGTGCAGCTTACTGCTGAACCACGACCTTGGAGTTCCGGCCCGGCTTGACGCGGTTGTAGAGGTCGATCACGTCCTGGTTCATCATGCGGATGCAGCCCGACGAAGCAGCCGTTCCGATCGATGCCCATTCCGGCGTGCCGTGCAGGCGGAACAGCGTGTCCTGTCCCTTCTCGTTGAAGAGATACATGGCGCGGGCGCCGAGCGGGTTGCGCAGGCCGGGTTCCATGCCCTTTTCGACATACTTGGCGACTTCGGGCTTCCGTTCCGCCATTTCCTTCGGCGGATGCCAGGTCGGCCAGGCCTGCTTCCAGGCGATATAGGCCTCACCCTGCCAAGCAAAACCCTGCTTGCCGACGCCGATCCCATAACGGACCGCTTTGCCGCGCGGCAGCACGTAATAGAGGAAGCGCTCGCGCGTGTTGACAACGACCGTGCCGGGTTTTTCCTTGGTCGCATAATCGACAATTTGTCGGTGAAACTTCTTGTCGACTTTCTGGATCGGAATCGCCGGCAGGGCATAACCTGCATCCGTTACCGAACCATAGGTGTCGCTGAAGATCTCGACCTTGGTGGTTTCGGCCACTTCGGCCTTGTCGCCGGTCGTCGTTGTGCAGCCCGCGAGGCCTAGGGACATAACCAGGCCAAGCGCGGTCAAGATGTTGCGGAAGCGCATGATAAAGCTCGTGGGTGATGGCTGAGAGACGGTCTTGTGACCATCTTTGATTATGGTTTATTTTGAATTAATCTCGGCGACGCAAGTGCCGTACTTCCGCCGAATGTCTTCGGCGCTGCAAAATGACTCCGCATTGCTTTTTTGCAACAGACTTGAGCGTGCGGAGCGGAGTTGTCCATGACCTTAGTCTCTGTCGCAGTAAACAACCCCTTAATCGACGGGCGGCAGTCGGATCGCGCCATGATGATTCGGCGTGGTGTCCAGATCCTTCTGGCGGAGATGCGTTTTGCCATCCTGCCGGAACTGACGCTCTCCAATGGACGTCGTGCTGACCTGATCGCCCTTTCAGACAAGGGCGAGATCTGGATCGTCGAGATCAAATCCTCGGTCGAGGACTTTCGCGTCGACCGGAAATGGCCGGATTATCGTCGCTACTGCGACCGATTGTTTTTTGCCACCCACGCCGGTGTGCCTCTCGAGATCTTCCCGGAAGACTGCGGCCTCTTTCTATCGGATGGGTATTCGGGCCACCTGTTGCGGGACGCTCCCGAGCACCGCCTTCCGCCTGCAACGCGGAAGTCGGTTACCCTCGATTTTTCGAGGACTGCCGCCCAGAGGCTCATGGCCGCGGAATGGGCGGCCCAGCTCAAGTCTGTCTGATTACTTCGGGGCGCGTTTGGCCAGTATGCGCTGCAGTGTCCGGCGATGCATGTTGAGGCGACGAGCTGTCTCGGAGACATTCCTCTCGCAGCTCTCATAGACGCGCTGGATATGCTCCCAGCGGATCCGGTCGGCCGACATCGGGTTTTCGGGGATCTCGGCCTTCTCGCCTGGTCGTTGGGTCAGTGCCAGATAGACATCGTCGGCGTCTGCGGGCTTCGCCAGATAGTCGAGCGCCCCGAGTTTGACCGCGGTAACGGCCGTGGCGATATTGCCATAACCTGTCAGCACGATGATCCGTGTGTCGGAACGGCGCTCCCGGATCGCCTCGATGACGTCGAGCCCGGTTCCGTCACCCAACCGCAGATCGACCACGGCATAGGCAGGTGCTGCTTCCTTGACTTTCGCCATGCCCTCGGCGACGGAGCCGGCGAGCTCCACCGTGAAGCCGCGGCTTTCCATGGCGCGCGCCAGGCGACGCAGAAACGGCGCATCGTCATCGACGATCAGCAGCGAAGGGTCAGGGCCGAGATCGTGACTGCCCGCTGCTTGCGTGCCGGCGGCTGGTTTTGCGACCTGTGATGCTGCGTCTGCCATCTTCTCGTTCCTGCGACTGTTCCAAAAACTTCGCTGCCGACCTTATGCGTGCCAAGACCCTACAGGTAAAGTCATAACGACGTGTCCAATTCCATGTATTCACGGGGCCAGATCACCATGACGCGCGCCCCGGACCCTTCCGGGCTGCGATTTTCGAAGCGCAGGCTGGCTCCGGACCGTTCGAGCAGTGTCTTTGCGATGAACAGCCCAAGGCCGAGACCCCCGGCGCGCGTTTCATTCTGCCTGCTTGTAACATAGGGCTCGCCAATTCTTTGCAAGACCCCCGCGGAGAAACCGGCTCCGTCGTCCTCGATCGTGACGGTTACCTCGGCGGCTGTATGCTCCACGCTGACCATGACTTTGGACTTGGCATAATCGACCGCATTCTCGAGCAGGTTGCCGAGACCATAGAGAATGGCGGGATTGCGGGTCCCGACCGGCTCGAGTGCCCGGTCGGACAGCTCGATCAGCTCAACCTTCACCCCGAATTCCCGATGCGGCGCAATGACCTCCTCCATCATCGAGGAGAGCGGCAGCTCGCGCATGTGGGCTTCGCCTTCCGTGGCGAGCGAGGTCAGGCGGCGCAGGATGTCGCGGCAGCGCTCGCTCTGGCTACGCAGCAGCTGCACATCCTCCCGGTAGCGCTCGTCCTGACCAAGATCCCGCTCCATCTCCTTGGCTACCACGCTGATCGTTGCCAGCGGTGTACCCAGTTCATGCGCAGCCGCTGCTGCGAGACCATCGAGCTGATGCAAATGCTTTTCCCGCTGCAGGATGAGTTCGGTCGCGGTCAGGGCGTCGGCAAGCAGGGTCGCTTCTTGGGAGACGCGATAGGCATAAAAGGCGGCAAAGGCCGTCATCGAGACAATAGAGCTCCACATGCCGAGCTGCAGAAGCGGGTGCACCTCGAGCGTGCGACCCTCGAACCAGGGCAGGGGATAGGGTGTGAACGCAAGCAGGGTGATGAAGGCGAGCGCGGTTACAAAAAGCGCGATCGAGTGACGGCTCGGCTGCGACGCAAAGGAGATGATGACGGGAATGCAGATCAGCGGCGCAAACGGGTTGTTGAGCCCGCCGGTGATGAAGAGCAGCGCACCCATTTGGAAGAGATCCAGCGCAAGCACCGCAAAGGCTGCCGCCGGCTCCAGGCGGTAGGTGGGCGGGAAGGCCACCGACATCAACGAATTGGCCGCAGCCAGTGCGGCGATCAGCCCCAGACATGTCACGAGCGGCAGGGGAAATTCGAACCAGAGCGCCACGACCAGAATGGTCAGCAATTGCCCCGCTACGGCCACCCAGCGGAGCTTCACCAGGGTTTCGAGACGCAGGCGCCGGCTGCTCGGACCGAATTTGGCTGCCAGATCCATGGTCATCACTATTCCCTGTTCTGCCGCGCCATCAGGTTCCGCGGGGTTTCGCTCGTGTCGTGGGATCTGCCGCAGCAGGGTCCTCTGGCCAGGGATGCTTCGGATAGCGACCACGCATGTCGGCGCGCACATCCTTCCACGATCCGGTCCAGAACCCCGGAAGATCCCGTGTTGTCTGAATGGGTCGATGGGCGGGCGAGGTCAACTCCAGAAGCAGTGGCAATTTGCCGCCGCCGATCGTGGGGTGCGTCTTCAACCCGAAAAGCTCCTGCACCCGGATCTGCAGGACAGGCTCATCGCCCTCGTAGCGGATCGGATGGGATTGTCCGGTCGGCGCGGTGAAATGCGTCGGGACGAGCCGGTCGAGCTCCCGCTGCGATCCTCCAGGGACCAGCGCCATCAGTCCGTCATGCAGGCTGCCGGCACCGATCTCCTGAAAGCTCGTCACGCCCGACTGGAAGGGCACGAACCAGTCGTCCAGCCTCGCAATGAGACCGTTATCGCTGGTATCCGGCCATGGCTCGCCGAGGCTTCGGTAAAGAAAGCCGAGCCTCTGTCGCAACTGGGCCGCCGCCTTCGAGAAGGGCAGGGCGGCGACACCCAGAAGGCGGACCCCTTCGGCAAGTGCTCTGGCAGCATTCTCTCCCTTTGGCTTCGGCAGGGGGTGTTCGTCGAAGATGATCGCGCCCAGTCGCGTCACCCGTCGTGCCCGCACCTGGCGGCTCGCGGTATCGAAGCCGCTTTCCTCCGACGTCGTGATGGCCTTGGGGAGAAGTGTCTCGATGTCGCCGTGTGAGGTTTCGGCTGCTGCGAGCACACGCCCCTGCGCCGCCTTGCCGGTCAGATCGGCGATGACAAGCAGCTCGGCACCCGCCAGGCGTTCCGATGCGGGGATCTCTGCTCCCCGGCCATTGGCCATGACGAACCGGCCGCGCCCACCCCTTTGGCGCGCGATCCTGTCCGGGAAGGCGTGGATGAGCAGGGCGCCGGCGGAAACAGGCGCTATATTGCCTTCCTCACGGTGATTGAGGCCGGACGACAGCCTCTGTGCGAGATTGCGGGCATTGCGGGCCCGCTCGCCGCGATCCCGGCGGAACTGCCTCAGCCGCTCATCGAGATCGAGATCATTGCCGCCCAGTCCCTGTTCGGTGAGGAGAACCGCCAACTCTGCGGCGGCTTGGGCTTCGCCATGCTCGGACGCGCCAAGCACCATGGCAGACAGCCGGGGTGGCAGTCCGAAATCCCGCATGCGTCGCCCCTTGGCGGTCAACTGCAGCTTTTCGTCGAGCGCCCCGAGCCCGATCAGCAACTGGCGCGCCTCCTTGAGGGCAGCCTCAGGCGGCATGTCGATGAGAAGGAGCTGGCCTGGATCCGCAACCCCCCAATGGGCAAGATCCAGCGCAAGGCCGGAAAGGTCGCTCGACAGGATTTCAGGTGGCGTGAAGGCAGGAAGGGCTGCTGTTTGTCCAGCATGCCAGAGCCGGATCGCAATCCCCGGTTCCGTTCGCCCCGCGCGACCGGCCCGCTGGTCGGCGGAAGCTCGGGACACCCGGACCGTTTCGAGACGCGTGATCCCTGTCGATGCTTCAAACACGGGAAGCCGCTGCAACCCGCTGTCGATGACCACGCGCACACCGTCGATGGTGATCGAGGTCTCCGCGATCGATGTCGACAGCACGACCTTGCGTTTGCCCGGTGCCGCCGGACGAATCGCCGCGTCCTGGTCCGCCTGGCTCAGCACGCCATAGAGAGGTGTGATGACGACATCCTGCCCGATCCTGTTTTCAAGCCGCTCGACTGTCCGCCGGATCTCCGCCTGTCCCGGCAGAAAGACGAGGATCGATCCCGTTTCGTCCGACAGCGTCTTCAAAATGGTCGCGGTGACCGCATCTTCAATCCGCTCGTCGCCCGAGCGGTCCCGGTGGCGGATCTCGACCGGAAAGCTTCGCCCCTCACTGATGATGACAGGTGGATCTTCAAGCAACTGCCCGATGCGCTCGATATCCAGTGTTGCCGACATCACGACGATCCGCAGATCCGGCCTGAGCGCCGATTGGGCATCGAGCGCCAGCGCCAGTCCGAGATCGGCGTCCAGCGACCGTTCGTGGAACTCGTCGAAAAGGACGGTGGACACACCGGTCAATTCCGGGTCGTCGAGGATCATGCGCACGAAGACGCCTTCCGTGACCACCTCGATGCGCGTCCGGCCACTGATCCGGTTGTCCAGCCGCATCCTGTATCCAACGGTCTCGCCGACGGCTTCGTCGAGCAGCCCGGCCATTCGGGACGCGGCCGCCCGTGCGGCAAGTCGCCGAGGCTCCAGCAGGATGATCCGGCCGTTGCCACGCCAGGGCTGGCCAAGCAGATGCAAGGGAACGATCGTCGTCTTGCCGGCGCCGGGGGGCGCCGACAGCACCGCCCGGTTGCCCTGCGCGAGAGCCATGCCGAGCTGGTCGAGACGATCGCTGATCGGAAGAAGCGGAAGCGAAGGTGTCACGAAGCTGCACTGTCCTGGCTGGCGGTCTCGTAAGCGAGGATCGCGCCGGCAAGATCCTCGAGCGCCGCGCCCACGGATTTAAACAAAGTGATGTCCTCGCCGCTCCGGCGCCCACGATGACCCTTGACCAGCTCCGCCAGTTCGCCCTGGACATGATCTCGGGAGATA